>JBMLRQ010000022.1:0-9765 GCA_049240945.1 Rhabdochlamydiaceae bacterium | reverse complement strand
ATTGCGGGGATACATAATTTAGAGTTGCCGTAATGAATTTCGAAAGAAGTCTAATTTAGAGTTGCCGTAATGAATTTCGAAAGAAGTCTAATTCTAAAATATTTAAATCAACGCAATCCGCCCAATTTTTTACTTGATAAGCTTTATTTGGCATTCCTTTGACAATCAACTTTTTAAGGTTTCTTAAATAAGAAAGATCCAAAACAGCAGATCCCGCCCTATCTATCAATTGACAGTTTTCCAATTCGAGAGTGTTTAAGTAGGGACAGTCATCTAAGTTTTGTATTTGGAGCCAGTTTTCAGAGCTTCCTTTAAGGTTTAATCTCTCAATTTTTTTGAAATAGGAAAGATTCAGATGACAGAACTTTGAAGATTCTAATATTTTTAAAGAAAGAGATTTGAGGTTTTTTAACTTATTTAATTCGGCGGCTGTTACGGAATAATCCTTACTAACAACGATATGCAAATTTTCTATCGAACTATCATCCAAGTTGATTATATTGAAAGGTTGATTGAATTCAAGGGTTTTAACACGAGGAAAAAAGCTCGCATCGATATCTCTTTTAAACGTACTGGTGGCGTGATTTAATTTCAAAGATTCTATGTAAGGACATTTTTTTAAACTTTTAAGGAAGCCGTTTGAAAAGGGAACGGAGAAAACTCTTGTATTATCGACTTCTATAGTTTTTAAGCGTTCTAAAGCAGGTAATTTATCTATTAAAACACTCAATGGTTGATCGCCATAAAAGCGGTAAACGATTTGTTCTACATTATTAAAAACAAAAAAAACTTCATCTTGGATTACGTTAACAAAAATGATATTTAAAACAATTTGTGGTTCACAGAATAATTGATGTGAAGGTTGGTAGGTATCTGTGTAGATAAATGTTTCAAGGGGCATCTGGTTCCAGCTGTTTATTTTTTTTAACTCTTTCTCGATAGGTTGAATCAAAAAAGGATTCACTTTGTCTGATAAATATTTTTTAGACAGAAGAAGAAAGCCTGTATCGTAGTAATATTGGCTTAATTTTTGACAAGCTTCTAGGTTTCCTTGATCAGCGGCCAATTTGAGGTATTGAATCCATTCGTTAGCTTTTTCATGTTTTAAAGCTATTTGAGCTAGCTGGTAAGCCTTTTCAGCTTTTGTATCTCCTTGGCACTCATTCATCGCAAGATTGATGCAGCGGCGATAGGCTTCTTCATTTTGATACTTTAAAGCTATTTGAGCTAGCTGGTAAGCCTTTTCAGCTTTTGTATCTCCTTGACACTCATTCATCGCAAGATTGATGTAGTGGTGATAGGCTTCTTTATTTTGATAATTTAAAGCGATTTGAGCGATTTGATAATGTGAGTTAGTTCCTTCATTTTTCAAAGACTCGATAACAAACCTCAAGCGAGAACAGACAGTCATAAAGACCAAAGAAGACAAAACGGTATAACCAACAAATATTTTTTTTGCAGATAAAAAAGAGGCATCTTTTTTGCAAAGGTAAATAATTCCTAAGCTAGCAATAGTTCCTAAGGCCATCTTAATGGTGGGATATCTAGGAGAGTCTACAAGCTTAAAAGTTTGAGAATTTATATGATTGATAATGAGCATAAAAAGGATTTATTTTAAACAGCTCAAATTTTTATAAAATTGATGGAAAAAAGATACAAAAAAGCGTTTCCTTAAAGACATTTTTTTGCATACAAGCTGCTTGATTTGGGCATTAAAAAATGCTTTGTTGTATAATATATGGTAATACTTTTATCTTTTCCTTATAAAGATGAAAAAAAAACCAAGGATAACCTGTGGATAGAAAAAAAATAGTGATTATTGGATCTGGTCCTGCAGCACACACAGCAGCTATTTACGCGGCTCGAGCTAACCTAGCTCCTGTTATATTTGAAGGGTTTTTCTCCGGATTAGCAGGAGGACAGTTGATGACCACTACAGAAGTGGAGAATTTTCCAGGATTTCCTGAAGGGATCACAGGTCCTGAATTGATGCAAAAATTAAAAGAGCAGTCTTTAAAATTCGGTACTGAAATTCTAGCAGAGGATGTCATGGAAGTGGAGTTGTCTCAACGTCCTTTTCTAGTCAAAAGTAAACACAGGTCTTTAGAAACCGACAGCTTAATCATCGCTACGGGAGCGACAGCTAAAAGATTAGATGTACCAGGAACCAGGGAAGGGGAGTTTTGGCAAAAAGGAGTGACGGCTTGTGCTGTTTGTGATGGGGCAGCGCCCTTGTTTAGAAAAAAAGATTTATTTGTTATTGGGGGAGGAGATACAGCTGTAGAGGAAGCTTTATTTTTAACCAAATATGCCAATCGTGTTTATCTGGTACATAGAAGAGATCAATTAAGAGCTTCTAAAATCATGACAGAGAGACTCAAAAGCCACCCATGTGTCACTATTTTATGGAATCAAGAATTAGTCAAGGTAGAAGGGGATCTTGTTGTTAAAAAAGTTCTTTTGCAAAACGTTCTCACAAAAGAAATAACCACTCACGAAGCAGCCGGTGTCTTTTTTGCGATAGGTCATACCCCTAATACATCTTTTTTAAAGGGTCAAGTTGACACTCATCCTAATGGTTACATAAAAGTGGAACCCGGATCTAGTCTTACGAGTGTTGAAGGGGTATTTGCTGCAGGAGATGTCCAAGATCATACTTACAGGCAAGCGATCACTGCCGCTGGCTCTGGATGCATGGCAGCTTTAGACGCTGAAAGATGGCTATCTTCTTGTGGTCTTCATGCTTAAAATCACTTTGTTTCTTTTACCTGTTGTGATGGTTAGCGGAATGGAATTAGAGCCTTTTGAAGGTGCTTTCAGATCCCAGTATAACTACGTAAAAAAAAAGAAAAATTTTGTTCAAAATAGTCACAACGCTTCTTATCAAGAAATGCAATTTAGTTATGATATCATGCTGGGATTAGACCATTCAGTTAATCTTACTTCTCGGTTCACAAAAGAAGATCGAAAGCCTTATGATTATTCCGCTTTTTCATCGACTTTAAAGAAATCCTTTTTTAGTCAAGCTAGAGGAGATTTTCATTCTTCATGGTTAAGTTGTTCGGCTTGTTTCGTTCCTTCTAAGTGGTTAAAAAGGCCTGTTTATCCCTATCATCATAAAATAAATGGTGAGGTTGGTTGTTGCTTTCGAAAAGAAACTCCTATGAGACAAAAAGAAACAATAGCGATAAATCTATATTCAGGCTTAGGGATAAGTCCTCTTAGCAGCTCTTGGAATAGGACAAAATTATCTGTGGCCTATGGCTTTGATTCTCGTTGTTTTTTTGATTGTGAGATCGATTCTTATATCGGGTTCGGAAAGAATTCTTGGAAAGAGGGAGAAATTTTTAAAGGATATGCTAAACTGAAGCATCGCTCTTTAAACTTAAACTGGACATTTACTTATTTAAATACATTCTCTCAAGGTTTGTTCATAAGCCTTCAAAGGCCCATTTACGAATATTCTGTCATGAAAAGAAGTTTTGGTTTTTGTATAGGATTGCAGCTGCCTTTCACCCCTTTTTAAGGACTTAAGAGGGGAAGAAACCCCTCTTTTTGATGACTTTTTAGTAGCTTTGAGATTTGCCGCAGCCGCAAGAGCCCTTAGCGTTTGGATTCGAGATTTTAAATCCAGATCCATTCAACCCATCGACATAATCGATTTCTGATCCTAGAAGTCTAGACACCATGTGTTTATTAACGTGTATTTCTAAGCCATGAGAATGAAAAACTTCATCATCTTCCTTAGCTTTTTCCGAATAGTCTAAGAAATATTCGAAGCCGCTACATCCTCCGGCTTTATCGCCGAATCTTAAAGACCAGTTTTCTTTACCTTCATCATTTAATATAGCTTTATATTTTTCTACGGCTTTTTTTGTCATACTGATTGTTGATAAGTCCATTTCTTGAGAGAGGATATCATTTAATCTAAAAACTAATTGGTCAACTTCTTCTTCGCTAAATCCATGACTTAACATGCCTGCTTCTAAAGTTTCCCAAGTAGCGGCACCACAACCCACGCAATGAAGACCAGTATTAGTGATTTCTTGCGCCAGCTTTTGACTTTTGTGAGGGAAGTTACTTAGGATAGACTCTATAGTCATTTCTCTATGGATTTCTTGTGCTAAGGTTTTTTTTGAGCTACTCATCTTTTCTCCTTTAGAATGTTATTTTTACACAACCACCTTTTAGGCGGCACTGACAAGCTAATCTTTCTTTTTCTGAATCACCCAAAAAATCTTGTTCCTCTTGAGTCATACTTGAAAGGTTTTCCATCCCATCGGTCACTTCTATGACACAAGTACCGCAGACACCTTCCGTGCAAGCAAAAGGAACTCCCGCGTCTTCGCAGGCTTCTTGCAAAGAAGAACCATCTTCCACAAATACCTCTTCTCCGCTATGATTAAAAATCAATTTTCCCATAAAAAAACCTATGTTAAATCATTAATTATGATAGAGCTTCCCATTATTTTACAAGATATCGGCTAACTCTGTTAATATATCTTTTAATACACAAAGAGGAGACTGTTCAGCATTGAAGTAAGAAACGATCTCTTTAGGATAAAAACTGAGGAGATTGGCGGTTTCTTTCATATAAACCTCCATTCTATTTCTTAAAACCTGCTCATCGATATCGTCAGCTCTATTTTGGATGATAGCTCGTTTTTTCAATCTTTGGATCAGGTTATCCAAATTTTTCACTTCTAAAACTATTATGTTGGTCACTGTAACGTAGTTAGCTAATATTTTAGCTTGATTCAAAGTTCGTGGTATACCATCTAATAATAAAGATTGTTTTTCAGGATGGAAACGATTAGTAGCGATCAAACCTTGTATATAATTTTTGCAAATGGCTAATGTGATTTCATCGGGCAACAGATTTCCTTGCTGAGAATAATGGTGAAACAACTTTCCAGCTGGCGAACCTGGGTCTAAGCTTCGGAATACATCTCCAGAAGATAGATGATAATGGTTTCCAATTTGAGACAGCATGTGACCTTGAGTTCCTTTTCCTGATCCCGGAGGACCAAAAAGGAGAATAGCTTTATAATGAGAGTCATATGAGGGAATTAAAGAATTAACATCTTGCATAATTTTCTTAAATTTCTATAACTTAAAAAGACATTTTATCAAAATAAGATAAAAAGTAAACAAAATAGAGATCCTAGATGCAAGAAGAAATCAAACAATTTCTCAACTACTTGATGGCGGAAAAAGGTTTAGCTTTTAATACAATACAGGCTTATAAAGCTGATTTGACTCTTTTTAATGAGAAAGTTCCTTTTTCCTTTAATGGTCACTTTTATCTTTTTTTCGAAAAAGATTTGTTTTCTTTTTTTGAATTCTTAAAACAAAAAGGTTACAGTTCTTCCACGATATCTCGAGTTATGACCACTTTAAAAATATTTTTTCGTTTTCTAATTCAAGAAAATAAAATACAAGAAGACTTAAGTTTATTTTTGAATAAACCCAAAATCTGGCAGTTAATCCCTGAAGTGCTAGCTTACCAGGAAGTTGAAATTCTATTGAACATGCCATCAACTCATTCAGCAGAAGGTTTAAGGGACCGCGCTATCTTGGAGCTGATGTACGCTTCGGGGTTGAGGGTATCGGAGATTTGTGTTTTAAATATCAAAGATCTCGAAGAAGATTTTTTAAAGGTGAAAGGAAAAGGGAGCAAGGAAAGGATTGTTCCTTTTGGAATAAAGGCTTCAGAAGCTATCAACCGTTATTTATTGACAAGATCAGATAAAGAAGAAGCTTTATTTTTAACGCCTAAAGGAAAAAGAGTTAATCGGATTTTTGTTTGGACTCAAGTAAAAAAATACGCCAAAGAAGGAAAAATCAAAAAAAACATCTCTCCCCACACTCTTAGGCATAGCTTTGCAACGCATCTATTGGAAAATGGAGCCGATTTGCGTATCATTCAAGAACTTTTAGGGCATGCGCATATCTCCACAACAGACAGATACACGCAAATCAGCGCAAAACATCTGATCGATGCTTTTTCACAGTTTCATCCTAGACCCTAATTCGCGCGAATTTCTATCGCTTTGATTATCAGATGATTAACTAGAGAAGGGGAGGCCTTGCCTTGGGAGGCTTTCATCACCTGCCCCACCAAATAAGCCAAAGCTTTTGTTCGACCACTTAGATAATCTTTGACCGATTCGGGATTTTCTTGCACAATTTTTTCAATAATGGGTTCTAGAAACGATAAATCATGAATAGGCTGATAGTCTGGATTGCTTTTAACAATATTTTCCGGAGAGAGGCCAGGATGTTTTAACATTTCGTCGGCAACGAGCTTGGCTATTTTACCGGTTATAGTGCCTTCATCGATCATTTGAACCAATTGACCGATATGTTGGGCTGAGACACCCGATTCATAAACACTTTGACCGCTATCTTTGAGTCGTCCTAAGAATTCTACAATAATCCAATTACATAATGATTTGGCATTAGACGTTTCTTGGAGGCCTGTTTGAAAATAATCAGATAGTTTTTTATCGGAAATCAAAAAAGAGGCCGTTTCATGCGAAAATCCTAAGATATCGCGATATCTTTTTAACCGTTCGTAAGGAAGTTCTGGTAGGGTCTCTTGGATGGCCTTTATGTAGGTCGGTGTGAGCACGATGGGAGGGAGATCAGGCTCTGGAAAATAGCGGTAGTCAGCGGCATTTTCCTTAGTTCTCATGAGAACGGTTTGTTTTTTTTCTAAATCAAAACGATACGTTCCACCTAAAATCACTTTTTCTGGATCTTCACTTGGATGAGCGTTGTAAGCTTTGATTTGCCTTTCAATTTCTGCTTGTAAAGCTAATGACATGTTATAGAAAGAGTTCATGTTTTTTATTTCTACTTTCTTTCTTAACTTTAAATCCCCTTTGGGTCTTACAGAAATATTGGCATCAATACGTAAAGATCCTTCTTCCATGTTGCAATCAGAGGCATCTATGAATTCCATGATCGATTTAATCTGTTGAGCATAAGCGACAGCCTCTTCCGGAGAATGAAAACAAGGTTCTGAGACAATTTCTAAGAGAGGAACCCCGGCTCTATTGTAATCAACGCCAGCAAAGTTGGTAAAATGTTTAAGCATACCAGCATCATCTTCCAGATGAGCTCTATTGATATAGAATATTCTTTCTTGCCCATTCACTTCGCAATAAACCCTGCCACCTATAATGATGGGGTGTTCAAACTGAGTGATTTGAAAATTTCTTGGACTGTCTGGGTAAAAATAAGATTTTCGATCAAAACGACTAACAGGAGCTATATGAGCTTGCACGGCACATCCGAAACTAACAGCTTTCTGTACAGCTTCTTTATTCAAGACAGGAAGGGCTCCTGGTTGGCCTGTGCATACAATACCGATATTAGTGTTAGGCTCGTCACCAAAGCGGTTAGCTGAGGAGCTAAATAGTTTGCTTTTTGTATTGAGCTGCACATGGATCTCTAAACCAATAACTGGTTGCCATTCAGTGAGTAAAGGTTGAGTCATTGTCTTATCTCTTGGTTAAATCTAGAAGGTATTTGATTAATGTATTTTTGAGTGCTTTCGAAATGATAAGCTGCATTCAAAACAGACTGATCAGCTTCAAATCTTCCAAGAAACTGAAGACCAAAAGGAAGACCACACGCATTAAAACCAGAAGGAAGGCTGATAGCCGGTAATCCGGCTAGGTTAGCAGCGATTGTATAAATGTCTTGTAAGTACATTTCCAAAGGATCCTGAATAGAGTTTAAAGGAAATGAGGTCACAGGAGAGGTTGGCATGGCAATTAAATCGCATTTTGCAAAAACTTTATCAAATTGATTTATAATAAGAGAGCGAACTTTTTGAGCTTTTTTATAAAAATCTTCCTGATAGCCTGAAGAAAGAACGTAAGTGCCTAAAAGGATACGTTTCTTGACTTCTTGTCCAAACCCCTCTTCTTTAGATAAATCGTAAAGCTCTTCTAAATCTTTAGCTTTCGATGATCTTAAGCCGTATCTGACGCCGTCAAAGCGTGCTAGATTGGTCGAGGCTTCTGCTGTCGCTAATATGTAATAAACCGCAATTGAATTTTCTAGAATATCAAGATCAACATCGATCACTTCAGCTCCGCAAAGTTTGAGTTGTTCTAAAGACTGATAAAAATTTTCTTTTGTATCAGCACGTAAGTCCTTTAAAAAACTAAAAGGTACTCCTATCTTTTTACCTTTAAGATCTTTTTGTAATTTTTGAAAATAAAGGGGAGCTGTTGTCCTTAAACTAGTTGAGTCCTGTTGACAATGCTGACCAATCACTTCCATCAGTAAAGCTGCATCGGCCACACTTCTTGTCATAGGCCCTATTTGGTCCAAAGAAGACGCAAAAGCCACAAGCCCATATCTAGATACTCTTCCATATGTAGGTTTGAAGCCAACGGTTCCTGTAAAAGCAGCCGGTTGTCTGATAGACCCTCCCGTATCGGATCCCAAAGCCAAAGGAACTAAATTAGCGGATACAGCTGCGGCAGATCCTCCAGAAGATCCTCCAGGATTGCAATCAACAGACCAGGGGTTTTTGGTTGTTTTGAGGGCTGAATTTTCGGTTGTTGATCCCATGGCAAATTCATCTAGGTTGGTTTTTCCTATGACAATACCGTCTTGTTCTTGTATGAGTTTCACTACAGTTGCACTAAAAGGAGCTTTGTAGTTTTGCAAAAATTTAGAAGCACATGTTGTCAACATTCCTTTAACATGTATATTGTCTTTGATAGCTACAGGAATCCCTGCCAGTTTTCCAAGAGGTAGACCTTTTGATCTTTTTTTATCTAAAGCCTCGGCTTGTTCTAAAGCACCCTCTTTATCTAAAGATAAAAAAGCCTGGATTTCATGGTCGAAAGTTTCTATCCTATGAAAATAAAAATTCAGAATTTGAGAACAAGAAAGTTCTTTATTCTTAAAAGCTTGAATGGTTTGATAAGCTAATAAATTTTGCATGCTTAACGCTCGTTAACTATTTAAAAGTTGATAATAGGGGGGACCTTAATCATGCCACCGATATGAGAAGGAGAGTTATTTAGAAAATCCTCCCTTTCTAAAGTTTTGGAGACTTCATCTTCTCTCCAAACATTTTCTTCGTAGGACTGCACTTGGTAGCAAGGTGAAATACCTTCTGTATTAACTTCTTTTAATTGGGACGCGTAGAGTAGAACTTTTTCAATATCTCTGAAGAGTTTATCTTCTTCTTCAGCCGTTATTTGAATCCTAGATAATTTAACTAAATTTTTAAATTCTTCTTTATTTAAGGTGTGATTCATGAAAACCATTTCCCATTTACAAGATGTTTGTGTATAACTTTATCTATACAGAGTAAATGTGTCAAACTTGTTTACTTGCTTTTTCTTTAATCTTTTAATTTTCTCAAGGTTTTTATGTCGACGACGATTGAATATCACTCTATCCCTAATATTTTAACCCCTCAGCAGCTTTTTCAAGAAAGAGAAAATCGAAAATGCCAAAACAAAGTTTGTTGTTGTTTTTATCAAGCGATCATTTGGGTTTGTTGCAGCTGGTGTTGTAGTTGTTGCGTTTGTAGCCGTGTATTTGTCGTGATCGAGAAAAATGAAAAAAAGAGATATACAACCATACAAAAACGCATTTTTGAAAAGTATTATAAGAACAATTATAAGGATTACCGCCTCTCTTCTTTTTGCTGTTATCAAAAAATAACATTGCCTAATCTAGATTCTCCTATAATGCCCGATTCCCGAGACCCTTTTGCCTTCAGGAATG
>JBMLRQ010000021.1:134900-138581 GCA_049240945.1 Rhabdochlamydiaceae bacterium | reverse complement strand
ATCCGATGATTCTGTGTCAAACATTTACAGGAACAGGTGGAGATGCAAACACCACCCCTCTTTTTTGGCTTTGTAATTTATTAAAAGGACAAGAATTGCTTAAAGAGCATTGGCCGTTTTTTCAAGATATCATGAATCAACATCCAGACTTACTACCGAAAGCTCTATTTCAAGAATGCACAGGTGAAAGCAGTTCAAAAGGTTCTTTTCCTTTTTTCTGGCTTTGCGGATCAGCAATCGGTATCAACATCATAACTGAACATTGGACTTTTTTCGAACCGCTGATAGAAAAATATCAAAAAATGTTATTTAAGCCATTGAATCATAATCTGGAAGGACGAAATAAAAATATAACGTCTTTTTTCAAGCTTACCTATATAAAAGAAGGAATAGATCTACTTAGAGCTAAATGGAAATTTTTTGAGCCGATGATCTCTCTAGCTGACCTCACCCTAGAAGTATCCTCTCAGGCCTCCATTTCTACAACAGTGTCCGGTCAACCCGTTGGGCCTTCTGATTTTCCGCGCCTTTGCACTACCAATTCCTTTGAGTTTCTGTGTCTTAGAAGTAATGGGATAGAGCTCATGAGGGAAAATTGGGAGTTTTTTGAAACTATTATTGAAAATATACCCCATATCTTGTCTCGACCATCTCAGTTAGACCAAGAATTTAAGAGGACCCCTTTTTGGTATATCTGTAAAGATAGCATAGGATTAAAACTACTTAGTGAGCATAAACATTTTTTTCGTAGGTTAATTAAGAAAAATCAGACTTCATATAACATACTATCGAATAAAGGTGAAAACGTGAATAGTAATACGTTCTTGGTTCTTATTAGAACAGAAGAAGGAAAGAAGTTAGCCTCTTTTTTTCTATCTAATAATAATATTTCGACTGAT
The DNA here is from genome assembly GCA_049240945.1 of Rhabdochlamydiaceae bacterium. GTDB lineage: Bacteria > Chlamydiota > Chlamydiia > Chlamydiales > Rhabdochlamydiaceae > JBMLRQ01. Next base: position 137,682 of record JBMLRQ010000021.1, on the reverse strand, counting down.
TCTGAAGAAAACAAAGAAGTCGATCAAAAGTATGATGCTCCCGATTGATATCAGTTTTTTAGCTCAAAAAAATCTTTATCAAGTTTTGCAGGTTCTCACAAATAAATTAAGTTAACTAAACGGCCATTAAATCTTGATAGAGAATTTTCGTCTATAGCCCTTGCCTGCTTGAAGAGAGATAATTGAATATATTAATAAATATATGATAAGATGAGATTTTAGCTGATTAAAGTTGTATTGTGGAATCCTACTCATCAAAAAAAAATCACGTTTGTTTGGAGCATTACGATTATCAGAAAGATATCAACCATGCCCTTTGTATAAAAAAGCTTTCTCATAAAGAAACTGAAATACTTGAACATCTCATCTATAGTTCGGTGAGCGCTTCCCTCCAAAAAATAGCTAACCAAACAGATACGAAAATTGATACCTTGCTTACCATTCTTAATAAATTTCAATCTATAGGTCTTCTAAAGATAAACGGAGATACAGTTAGCATAGACAAAGAAATGAGAAAATCTTTTGAATGGCAACTAGAAAAATACGAAGATGACTACGAACCAGATTTTAACACTCTACAAAAAAATCTTAAGCAAGTTCCCATTCATGTGTTACCTCTTTGGTACTCCATTTCTCGATACGCTAATAACATCTTTGAATCTTTGATCGAAAAATATTTGCTCACCCCTCAATCCTTTTTCCGTTTTTTAGCCGAATTAAAAATTCATCACCCTCAACTTGTTGAGACAGCCGAAAAACTCTTCCAATCAGATTTTTTTGAGATAAGTCTAGACAATTTAGCTTGTGAATATAAATTCAATGAAAATGACTTAATGAAGTTTGTGCTTTTATTAGAGTTCAATTTTATTGCTTCTCTCAAATATAAAAAAGCAAACGACGGCTGGCAAGGATTTATCACTCCTTATAAAGAATGGAAAGAGTATTTATCTTTCAAACGAGCTTCTTGTTTAACTTCCATTCCCCACGAATTTGCCATTAAAACAACTGTGGATCAAAATATTATTTTCGTGAATTCGATGAGTCATTTGATGATAGAAATTGATAACCACAAACCATCATTCGCTAACAAAGAGTTAGAACTCCCTTTAAAAAAAGTGATGAATGATTCGCTCAACGAAAAGTTTTCTCAAATGACCGCAATCGCCTTATCTTTAAACCTGATCTTGATCAAAGAAGAACGATTACAACTAACACCCTCAGGAAAAGAATGGCTTTTATCAACTACGGAGTCCAAAAACATTTACTTGTATAAGTATTGCTTTTACAAGCCTTTTTTTATTTCCCATATACACGAAAGCCTCTATAGCGAAAAAGTCGCCAAAGACGTTGAAAAAAGCTTACATTTACTTGTTAAACAAGACTGGGTGTTATTTGATGATTTTGTAAGAGCTTCAACTATATCTTTTGACGAAGATCCCTGTCTCATGTTACAAAAAACAGGGAAAGGGTGGCGATATAAAATACCTTCCTACAAAGAAGAAGAGATCTCATCACTTAAAAAGATTTTCATGCATTGGTTAGTCAAATTCGGCTGGATAGAAATAGGCTATTTTGATGAAAAAAATTATTTGAGGTTAACATCTTTAGGCAAAACCTATTTTGGAGGCTAAATATGGATAAAAAACAAGGTGATTTGGCCACTAACCGAAAAGCTTTTCACGACTACGAAATATTGGAAACTTTTGAAGCTGGTATCATTCTATTGGGAACTGAAATAAAATCCTTAAGAGCCCAATCTGCTCATATTCAAGAAGCCTATGTGACAATTAACGCTCAGCAAGAAGCTTTTTTAAAAAATGCGTCTATCTCTCCTTATAAATTCGGAAATATCTTTAATCATGAAGAAAAAAGAGAAAGAAAATTACTTTTACACAAAAGAGAACTACTTAAGTTAAGGAAAGTGACGCAAGAAAAAGGCTTAACACTTGTTCCTCTCTCTCTTTACCTTTCTAAAGGATTAGTAAAGCTAAAGATCGGAGTGGCAAAAGGTAAAAAGCTTTTCGACAAGAGACAGTCAATTAAAGAAAAAGAGCAAAAAAGAACGATTGATCGTTGTTTAAAAACGTGAATCTCTTATTGACTAATCTCTATTTATCATTTAGGATATTTTTTTCATTTTTTACTAAAAGTAGGTCGTATGCAGTTTGCTATAGCTCGATTAGATTTAGTTTCCCTAATAGGAAAAATTCAAAGCGTTGTTCCCTCCCATCCATCCCTACCTATATTGTCCAATATTTTAATGGAAGTAAAAGAAGGAAAATTAACTGTTACAGCCACCGATCTGATCATTAGCATTCAAGCTTCCATCGATGTTGAGCAGTTTCAAGAAGGGTCTATCACCTTACCGGCTAGAAAATTTTTCCAATTAACGAGAGAGTTAACCGCTGCACGCATAGAAATTTCTTCGTTGTCTAATGAAATCGCCAGGATCAAAGCTGGTTCATCAGATTTTAAAATCCAAGGGCTTAATAAAAGTGAATTCCCTTTGTTTCCTGAAATCTCTTCTTCAACAAAAATTAAACTTAAGCCAAACATTCTTAAAGAGATGCTAACAAGAGCTTCTTTTTGCGTTGCAAGAGATGAAAGTAGACAAGTTTTTACAGGATTGCTCCTCAGTTACCATAATCATCAAATGATCACAATGGGTGCCAACGGCAAAAGACTCGCCAAAATAACCTCTTTCATCGAACATCCTTCGCAAGAGCACTTGACCTCAATTATCCCCTTGAAGACTGTTGATGAGTTAGTGAAAATTTTAGAT
>JBMLRQ010000021.1:126054-134800 GCA_049240945.1 Rhabdochlamydiaceae bacterium | reverse complement strand
CTGATTACTCTGGAGATAAATTCGAGATCTCTTTCAACCCTCAAAATTTCTTAGATATTTTGAAGCACATCAAGGATGAATCATTCTTTTTTGGTTTAACAGATCCCTATAATCCTGGATTGATTAAAGACAGTTCCCAATCTTTATTTATTATCATGCCTATGCGATTAGATGGTTAAAAATGCATTTAAATAGGCTATATCTTCGCAATTTTCGTAATTTCGAAGAAGCCTCTTTTTGTTTTGATAAGAAAGTCAACCTTATCTGCGGATCTAATGGCATAGGAAAAACTAATTTACTAGAAGCTATTTACTTAGTGAGTACAGGGCGATCATTTCGATCCTCCCACTTAGCTGATTTGATACGTTGCGAAACCAATTTTTTTTATTTGGAAGCTGTCTTTTATAAAGACGCTCATGAGCAAGCTCTTTCTTTGTATTTTGATAAAAAAACAAAGAAACTCACTCACGACAACCAAACTTATTCTCATTTTTCTCCTTTATTAGGTCTTTTACCAACGGTTCTTTATACTCCCCAAGATGCCAGTCTGATTATGGGAGGACCTACTTTAAGAAGAAAGTTTCTTGATATGCACATCGCCCAGTTCGATCCACAATATGTCTATTCCCTTATCCGTTTTTTTAAAGCTCTGAAGCAAAGGAATCACTTATTAAAAATACAACAAATAAACTCTATAACAGCTTGGGAGCAAATAATGGCTGAAACCGCTTCTTATATCACCGATAAAAGAAATGAAGCGATCAATAAGCTTTCCCCTTTAATAGAGCAGGCGATCAAAAAATTATCCAATCATTCTTTGAGTCTTCAACTCCAATACTTGCCTTCTTTGAAAGAAACCTCTCCTGAAGCAATCAAAAAGCAATACGCCGATCACAGAACAAAAGAAATTCACCAAGGTCTCACATCTTCTGGTATTCACAAAGACGATTTCCTCATCCTGACTGACGAAAGAGAAGCAAAAATTTATGCAAGCGAAGGACAAAAAAGATCAGCCATAGCTGCTTTACGATTAGCGGAAAAAAAGCGTCTTTCTGAACTTGTTTCAGCTCCTCCTTTGTTTAGCATCGATGATTTTGGAGCTCATCTAGACCCCTATAAGATCGAGTTATTTGAAAAAGAAATTGACTCATCTGAAGGTCAAGTCTTTATTTCATCCCCCCATTTATTGAAACAGGTTTCCTGTCATCATCTATCGATAAATACTCATCGAAAATCCTAAAAAATATAGACAAATAAAAGATCTACATATTAAACAGAGGATAATTGGAGGTCTTATGAAGATTTTTTATATTTGTTCTTTGATAGCTTTGGCTCCTTTTAGCTATAGTCAAGCTTCTGATGCAGCTGTAGTTGAAACAAAACCTTTACAGGTCGTTCCCGTTACTTCTTCTGACCAATTGGAAAGAGCAGAAGTCAGAATCGTTTTTCCTCAAGAAGAGGCTGTTAAACATGACGAATCCCTAAATGTGCAAGTGAGAAGTCGCAATTTTTCTTTAGGTATACCTACGGATATCGATAGAAAAAAAGAAATTCTCAATCATGAAGAAGGGCAAATGATCAGAGTCTCTATCGATAATGAACCTTTCTTTGAATTAGGCAGATCTTCTTTAGTGACAGCTTTAAGAGATATAGAAGATAATCGTGATGACCAGTTAGAGAAAAACATATCCTCCCCACTTTCAGAAGGAGCTCACTTGATAAGAGCGTACGCTGTCTGTTCTTTTGGAGAAAGCTTAAAAAACAAGGAAGCTTTTAATTCGAGTATTTTTTATTACAAAGATAAGTCAAACAAAGTCAATATCAGCTTGAATGACCCTTATCTCACTTATAATGAACCTACAGGTCGATTTAAAGTGGGAGCTCCTATTCTGTTAGATTTTCTGATTTCGAACGTGGTTCTATCGGAAGATGGATACAAGATTCATTTGAAAATCGATGATCAACATGAAAGATGGCTTTCTCAATACACTCCATATTATATATACGGATTGCCCAAAGGGGATCATAAAATTTCGATCTCTTTAGTCGATCATCTCAAGCAACCTGTGAATAAGAAACTTTGCCATGTAACTAGAATGATCACTATCGATTAGTTTCAAGCTAATGGATGACTTTTTTCGATAGATGAAGAGGAAGTAGGAGTCAAAAGAGAGGAACGAGAAGAAGCCTCTCTTTCCTCTTCCTTTTTGTCATTTAATGTCAGATCAGAACTGACAATCTTTTTATCCTCATCTGACGGAAAAACACAAAGCTGATTTTTAAGATTTTCTTTACGTTTGATCTCTTCTCGAGCTTCACAAACGTCCTCTAAATCCTCAGATTTTTTCTTGAGCACCATGACCATCCGGTCAATGCTCATGATTATATCGCCCTTGTTTTTAGCAAGAGAAAAAAAATCATGAAACAGGGCCATTTGATGTTCCAGCTTATAGAAAAAATACTTCTCCCCTTTTCCGTTTGTTTGATGAAATCGCTGAAACAACGGCTCTTCTGAAAGTTTTGAAGCTTCGTCTCGTTCTTCTTTAGACAGACCTTCCAACCACCTTTTTAAAGAATAGTTGATCAACTCCTCATAAAGGATATAAAAATTTTTCAAAGGAATGGCCAATTTACTATGCTCTACATTTCTCTTTAAAGCCTCCTCGTTTGCTACTGGCTCTAATTTATCAGGGGCAATATCCTTGATTTTGTCTTTGATGTCTTCTAGATTCTCAATACAATGTTCTATCCAGATTCCTGTTTCTAAATCATCAGCAAGAGCGACATCATCTAAATTTTTAACTTTTATTCTTATATTATCTTCTATCTCTGCGATTTCAGCTGAGAGTCTAGCCAGGGTGACTTCATCAAGAAATGGACGGCTTTTATCGATAGAAGAAGAGGAAGTGGAGGCCTGTTCTCTTGTCTTCGCTTTTTGTTTATCTAGCCTTAAGGGAGGACTGACAACTGTTTCATCCTCATCCAACGGAATACCAAAAAGCTGCTTTTTAAGATTTTCTTTACGTTTGACTTCTTTTCGAGCTTCGTAAATTTCATATAAGTCCTTCGATTTTGCCTTAAAAACTTGTAACATCCAATCGATGCTGATAATGAGATCCTTTTTTGGCTTAAGACGAGAAAAAAAACCATGAAAAAGGCTCATTTGATCTTCCATCTGAGAGAAAAAATAATTCTGTTCTTTCCCATTTATTTGATGAAATCGTTCAAATAGCTCATTTTTTGGAAGCTTTAACGTCTCATATCGCTCTTCTTCTGACATATCATTTAACCATCTTTGTAAAGCACAATCTAAAGAATAGGTGATCAACTCATGATGAAACGAGTAAAAACTTCCTAAAGAAGGGGCTAATCCACTCTTTTCTTTATTTCTCTCTACAACGCCCTCTTTTCCTCCCGGCTCTAATGTATCCGGTTCAACCAGCTTGACTTCTTCTTTGATCTTTTCTAAAGCATCGATACAATTTTCTAGCCAGATTCTTGTTTTCAAATCATCAGAAAGGCCTATACCATTTAAATTTTCAACTTTTATTCTTATCCTCTCTTCAATCTCCTGAATCTCAGTTGAGATTCTAGCCAGAGCGACTTCATCAAACGAACGATGTTTCCCTCCTTCAAATGCACGATCTTTCCACTTTTTAAGGCTTTCTCTATTCACATAGTAATTATCATTCTCACTGCGTATGACAACAAGCCATTTAGAACTAAAGGAAGGGAGACCCAATATCTTTTTGGGAGCTGTTAAAAGATCCAACATTTTCAAAAACAAAACAGTGGATCGACTATGAACTCTAACTTTTTTTTCATCATCATCCAAAGGAGTGATCAACCGGCGATTCTCTGTAGACATCTCAATACGAGAAGATTCTTCAGCAACATCTGACGTAAAAGGAGATGCTATCTTGGATACAAAAGAAGTAATGAAAGAGCTCATGATTTCTCCATCTAAAAAATAAAAAATATTTTGACAAAATTAATCTTTAAATCAATTAAAAAATATTTTTAGGTGATAAAAAAAGTTTACCCGATTAAAATTTTTAAATTTATAGATTTTTATGAATATTTTAATCTTTTTTTGTCATGTTCTCTTGGTTGTTTTGTCTGGCTGGGGAGCTCTTCGTTTAGGTAAATCCACTTTAGTCGCCTGGGTATCTTTGCAAGCTGTTATGGCTAACCTCTTCGTTGTCAAACAAATGAACATGTTAAGCTATCAAGTCACCTGTGGGGATGTCTTCATCATAGGGAGCATGTTGGGAGTTAATTTTTTACAGGAATTCTTTGACAAGAAAGAGGCTAAAAAAGCGACTAAAACCTGCTTTTTCTGTATGGTTTTTTTCACTTGTATGTCGATTATTCATTTGAACTATGTCCCTAGTCCAGCGGATCATACTCAGTTGGCTTTTGAAACCATTTTAAAACCTTCTTTTCGATTAACAATCGCTTCTATTATCACTTTTTTGATCGTCCAAAGAATAGACATTTTCATTTTTTCTCTTTTACAGTCATTTTCTCTTCCCTTTTTTTTAAGAAGCGCAGCTTCCCTCATCATCTCCCAATTGATCGACACCCTATTGTTTACTTTTTTAGGACTTTACGGGTACGTGGCTTCAGTAAAAGATGTTATAGTTCTAAGCTTTTGTATCAAAGTATTTGTGATTCTATGTATGATACCTTTGACCATTTTTACTAAAAAAATTATCCGACAACATGACAAGAACTAATCCTCATTTTCGATTTGAAATCATTCATCAATCTAAAAAATCTAAAGCTAGAATCGGGAGGATTCACACACCTCACGGTCTCATCGATACACCAAATTTTGTCGCCGTCGGCACAAACGGAACCCTAAAAGCTCTTGATAATCAATCCGTCAATCAATTAGAGCTTCAACTCATGTTTTGTAATACTTACCATATGCTTTTGCAACCAGGTCCAGAGATCGTGAAAAAAGCTGGAGGGTTACACAAATTTATAAATAGAAAAGGACCCTTAATCACTGATTCGGGAGGGTTTCAAGTTTTTAGTTTAGCTTACGGCTCCGTCGCGAGTGAACTTAAAAGCAAAGGATGTAAAAAAGCAGAAGGTGGTGTGCTTAAAATCAATGAAGAAGGCGTTCTTTTTCGATCCTATAGAGATGGCAATAAAATTTTACTCACTCCAGAGAGCTCTGTACAAGCTCAGAAAGATCTTGGCGCTGATATCATCATTCCTCTCGATGAGCTTCCCCCCTATCACATTCAAGAAAAAGATTTGCTAAGCTCCTTGGATAGGACCCACAGATGGGAAAAACGATCTCTTTTAAAACACTTAGAGAACCCTGCTCAACAGGCAATGTATGCTGTGATCCACGGGGGGATCAACTGTTCTTTAAGAAAATTAAGTATCGATACACTTTCAAGTCTTCCTTTCGATGGATTCGCTATCGGGGGTAGCCTAGGAAAAAACAAAAAAGAAATGATCGATATGCTCACCTTTACTATGGATCATCTTCCCTACGAATCACCTAACCATCTGTTGGGTATTGGTGACTTAGAGTCCATTCAATTGTCAATCCCTTTAGGTATTGATACCTTCGATAGTTCTTACCCCACAAGGGCCGCAAGACACGGCATTATATTCACAAAAAAAGGTCCGCTGAATGTCACAAAAGCGATCTACAAAGAAGATTTTTCTGGATTAGAAGTAGGTTGTGTTTGTCAAACATGCCAACATTACTCTAAAAGTTATCTTCATCACCTTTTCAAAGCAAAAGAGATGACAGCCATGAGCTTAGCTTCTCTACATAATATCGCCTTTATGATTGATCTGATGAAAAGATATCGTCAAAACATCTTAGAAGATAGAATTTGACCTTCTGAAATCTGTGTCACATAGCAATGGTAGCAAGCTGGAAGATATTGTTCTTCCGCTCCTAAATTCACAACAGGTCCTTCTAAAGTGGCGATTCCATTGACATGTTTCAAATTCATAGTAGACTTTTTATTACAAAAATAACAGGTAGCTTTGACCTCCTCGATAGAATCAGCGATCTCCATCAATCTCAAAGACCCTTCAAATAAGCAAGACCTAAAGTCTGTACGTAAACCATAGCAAATCACAGGGATATTCCTCAGAAAAGAGATCTCCCTCAATTCATTGATAATTTTTTTACTCAAAAATTGCGCTTCATCGACAAGTAAACAGCTGATTTCATCATAATCTTCACTAAGCAGATCTGTTTCAGCTGTGATCAATAAGTCCGCTGGCAACTCAAGCCCAGCTCGCGATTTAATGCAACCTGTACCAAATCTATTATCTAGAGCGGGCTTCATCAACAAAACTTGTTTTCCCTGTTGTCGATAATTATGAGCCACAGCAAGAAGATTTAATGTTTTAGCACTACCAACTGTTCCGTAACGAAAATAAAGCTTGGCCATGTTAATACCTTTTTATGAACGAAAAGCAGATTATGGCTTTTCTCATTTATTTTTTATAGAATAAAAAAATCAGCTTTTAAGGCTCGAGTTCATCTTCCTCCAACTCATCTTCCTCCAACCAAAGTTTAATGGCTAGCGTAGATCCAGTCATGGCCACTTCATCCAAGACGATTGATTCTCTGGCCTCAGAATTCAACTTCTGAGAATCCAAAATAGCTAAAACACAACCTGTTGAATCGTTTTCATGAGCTATCAGAAAAGCTGATTTCCCGTCACTGTTTTTTAAATTGACATCAATATTTTTGTGCTTTAATAGTTGCCGAGATATCTCAAAGGCGTCTTCTTCAACGGCTAACATAAGAGCTGTGACTTTTTCGTCATTCTGAGCATTTACATCGATCTTTGGTTTTGTTAAAAGCATTTGCACGATATCTTTCTTATTATGATAAACAGCCATCATGAGCAAGGTATTACCATCAGTATCTTTAGTGTTCACGTCACATCTTGCGTTTCGCAATATCAACCAGCACAACTCTTGATCTTGTGGATCGTTTGATTCGATTAAATCAAACAAAATAGGCTCTTGCATCAAATTTTTTTGATTAGGATCGGCTCCGATTTCTAAAAGAGCTTTGCAAGCGATTAGATCTTTTTCTTTTATAGATTCCAGGAAATATCCCTTCAATTGAGATTGGTCTTTCATTAGCTCTTTTAACCATCTGGATTTGTTATTTTCAGCCAAATGCTGTATTAAAGGTAAAGTGATGTTGAAAACACCTTTTTCTAAAGAGAAGAATAAAAGCTCTTTCTTGTTAGTTTGTATAAGCTTTAGTGAGAGACTGTTTTTATTTTCTAAAGAAAAAGGGACGATCTTTTCTTGTGTCACTAAAAAATTGAAGAGCTCCTGATCCTTTTCTTTTATGGCTTCATCTAAAAGAGGATCTATAGTTCTTTTAGAATCCAATAAAGAAACAGCCCAATCAAGTTTGTTTTGATCTTTTAGAAAATGCCAAAGTCGCCTATCTAAATGAACAATTTGTCTATCAATCGCTAATTTTAAGCCATCAAAAAAACCTATTTTAACAAACCAAGCAGATATGTCATATGTTTCTTGTTTAGATAAGATGATCTTATCAACAGCTGCTGTTGAAAGACTCTTTCTCTCCATCATCATGATTTTCATAACATCTAATTTATTCGGTGAGGTATTGATTTGTGGATGATAGCGATTGATGATCCATTTAGCTAAAAGTGAATAGTTCCAAGAAGAAGCTTTAACAAGAGCCACATCCCATTTTTTTGCTAACATAGAGCCTATTATGTCTTTTCCTGATCGCATCAAATACAAAGGATCCCACTGTTTTTTTTGTAACAAAAATAGGGCAACCTGAGTGATTATCATCGTTTTATTCAAAGATAGATGGGAAAAAAGAGTTTCTCTATTTAAAGGAAGTGGAACCTTATAGTTCCCCATCTTATAGTTCAAAGCTCCTATTAAACACAAAAGACTTAACCATCCACTTAAAGTCACAGAAAAAGGTTCTTTTTGATGTTTTTCAAGGGGAGCCAATTCAGATTTTTTTTTGCCTAAAAGCCAACTAAGTGATTGGCAGGGGATGAAAAGAGCCGTTTCGCACACAAGCTTATGAACCAAAATAGAGCGCAAATGCAAAATAACATCTAAATACAAATGAGGATTGGACAAAAAGCTTTTAATATCGATCCATTTAATGGAAGTCACTCTAGAAAAGTAAGGATTTAGTCGAGAAGCCGAAGGAGCGCTTAGAATAATGGCTATTAGTAAGGGATAGCTTAAATTATCTTTCAGCTTTGAATAATATTTATTGTAGCAAACCACAGGAGCTACGTGATCTAAAGAGAATTGATTCTCTTCTAAGAATTTGCGGTTAATGATAAAACTCATTTTGTACTCTTATTTTTTTCGAATTATATTATCTTAAAAATTTATTAAAACATAGAGAGAGAATCGAAAAACGCTTGAGACTCTTTCGTTCCTTTAAAATTAGAAACCATTAAAATATAGACTCTATCTTTATTTCTAAAAATCTGCCCTTTGTAAACATCTTGTTGTTTGGAAACCAAAAAGTTTAAGATAAATCTCTCCGACTTTATTTCCTTACTCAAAGATAAAGTGTTAGAAAAACTGATATAATCTTTAAATATATTGAACGCCGCTTTGAAAAGCTTTTCTTCCTTAACAGTGAGCAAATCAGCAGGCAGATCGATATAGAAAATAAAATAGCAAGAAGAAGAAGGCTCGCAAGACTGATATTCATAAAGATTTAAAATAT
>JBMLRQ010000021.1:0-125954 GCA_049240945.1 Rhabdochlamydiaceae bacterium | reverse complement strand
GTTTGAGAAGCCACTTCTCTAGCTTTTTCTGTTCCTTGTTTCAAAACATCTCTGACATAAGCCCTATCTTGGGATAATTGCTCTCTTTTAATTCTGATAGGTTCTAAAAAAGATTGTATCGTATCAAGCAATCGTTTTTTGACCACCGAATCCCCAAGCCCCCCCCTTTGATAGTGGGCTTTCATTTCTGCCAAAAGAGTTTTATCAGAATCAAAAGCGTCTAAGTAAGCAAAAACAGGATTACCTTCTACTTGGCCTGGATCTTCTACACGTAAATGGTTTGGATCTGTGTACATCCCTTTAATTTTTTTAGCCACTACATCACTTGTATCAGATAAATAAATGCCATTATTCAAGGATTTACTCATCTTAGCTTTTCCGTCTATACCTGGTAAACGAGCGACTTGAGATAACACAGGTTTAGCTTCCTTCAATACATTAGTATGGTAAAGACGATTAAAAGATCTGACAATTTCATTTGTCTGTTCAATCATGGGGATTTGATCTTCACCCACCGGAACCAAAGAGGCCTTAAAAGCTGTGATATCAGCTGCTTGACTAACGGGGTAAACCATAAAACCAGCAGGAATACTCTCACCAAATCCTTTCTGCACGATTTCTTGTTTGACCGTCGGGTTATGCTTCAAACGATTCCAAGTGACTAAATTCAAATAAAACTGGGTCAGCTCCGCCAGTTCAGAGATATAAGACTGTAAAAAAATGGTTGTTTTTGAAGGGTCAAGACCAATGGCGAGGTAATCGAGGGCCACTTCCCATATATTATCTCTCACTTTTGTAGGGTTGTCATAATTATCTGTTAGAGCCTGAACATCGGCAATCATCACAAACTGCTGATGAGAATCTTGTAGCTCTAAACGCTTCAATAGAGAACCGGCGTAGTGACCTAAATGCAACTTACCGGTGGGTCTGTCTCCTGTTAAAACAACAGCCTTCATAAACCATTTACCTTTTCTATATTTTTCTTTCTTTTATACCAGGTCAGCTCAATTTATAGTAATAAGAAGAAAGATTAATCCTAAGTTTATGACGAACACCCCATTTCAGAGTCCCATCCTTGTCCTAGGGCTTTGTAGACAGCGATCAAGGTATTATAGACGTCAGCTTCACTTTGAGCTTTTTCTAATTGAGCATTAAATAAAGACTTTTGTGAATCCAAAACCGTTAAATAATCATTCTGGCCGTTCGCATAGCGCAAATTAGCTAAGTTAACATAATCTTGTAAATCCGTCACTTGCTGCTGACGTATTTCTAAAATCTTTTTAGCTTTATCGTGGGAAACGAGAGCGTCTTCGACTTCTTTAAAAGCTGTTAGAACCTTCTGCTCATAGAAAAATAAAGCTTCTTTGGCTTTATGCTGGGCTTGTCTAAGCTGAGCGTTTAAAGCCCCTCCTTGAAATAAAGATAAAACACCTTGAATGGCATAATCAAAGGTGTTAGCGGGATTTTTTAGTAAATCAGACAAATCTGTTGACCTTTGACCATGGATACCTGTTAAGGAAATTCTAGGAAAAAAGACAGCCCTTGCCACCCCTATACGCGCTTGAGCACTTTGTAGAAGCTGTTCAGCTTCTCGGATATCGGGTCTATTTTTTAAAAGATCGGAAGGAAGCCCCGCTGGTATGGAAGGAAGTGCCAAATTTTTAAGTAAAAGAGGACCTCTTTCTATTTTTTCAGAAGAACGACCCATAAGCAAATTGATTAAATTTTCTTGTAAGGACACCAATTTCTCGTAAATGTGTAATTGCTGGGAAGCTACTTTTAATTCCGCTTCAGCCTGTTTGACTTCCATGAGAGAAACCAATCCACTTTTATAGCGGGTTAAAGCTATTTTCAAAGACCCTTCTCTAGATTGCTGCGTTAAAGCAGCGACCGTTCTCTGATTATCATACTGTTTTAGTTGAACATAAGAAGTTGTTAATTGAGACACCAAAGACACTAAAAGATATCTTCTCGCTTCGACTTTACTCAAATATTCATAAAGGGCCGCTTCTGAAGATTTTCTGATTCTACCCCAAAAATCGATTTCGTAAGAAAAATTCAGTAAAAGATTATATAAATCTTGTTTGCGATTAATTTTAGGAGAAACAGGCTGGTAATCGACGCTTTTTGATAGTCCCAGGTGATCGTAGCTGGTTTGCAAATTCAAAGAAGGCCAATATTGCGCTTTTACTTGAGCGTGTTGTTCTTGGAATTGTAAAATGCGAGAAGTGGCCATCAAGACATCTCTATTGTTTTCAATCGCCTCATCTATAAGAGAAACCAAAACAGGGTCATCAAGACTTTTCCACCAGTTTTTATTCACGCTGTAGTCATCTGTATTCTCTACGAATCTCCACTCTCTTGGGATGATCATCTGAGATTTTTGATTGTCTTCTTTTTGGTGACAAGAAACAAGAAGAAGACCAGATAAACAAGTGATCCATTTTTTACGCATTTGTCTCCTCCTTTTGAGGCTGTTTATTCTTTTTTTGGTATCTTTCTTCTAAACTCATGTAGAATAAAGGAACAAAGAAAAGGGATAATAAGGTCGTGATCAACATACCTCCTGCTACGCCGCTACCGACAGAATGACGGCTAGCGGCTCCAGCTCCTTGGCTGATCACTAAAGGAAGAACCCCAAAAATAAAGGTTAAAGAAGTCATCAAAATGGCTCTAAATCTTAGGCGACAAGCTTCTAGGGTGGCTTCTAAAAGTCCCATTCCTTCTTCCACTTTTTCTTTGGCGAATTCAACAATTAAAATCGCATTTTTAGCTGACAGCCCTAATAAGGTGATCAAGCCTATCTGAAAATAAATGTCATTTTTTAAACCAGCCACGTAAATAGAAACTAAAGCACCAAAAATAGCGAATGGCAAACTCATGATAACAGAAAGAGGTAGACCCCATCTTTCATACAAAGAGGCCAAAACTAAAAACATGAGGACAAAACCTCCTAAAAGGGCCCCCAAAGACATCCCCCCCGTCTTTTTTTGCTGATAAGCAAGACCTCCCCATGAATAACTCATACCTGGCAATAGTTCTTCTTTCGCAATCTCTTCCATCAAGCTCATCATACGGTTCAAATCCCCTTGACCTGGTATAATAGAGATCATTGAGGCAGGAGATCCATTGAAACGGCTCACCAAAGTTGAACCCTTATCAAATTTTGTTTGAACCAAAGATTTTAAAGGGATCATCTTTTGATCAGATGAGCGGACGTATACCTCTCCAATGTCCTGAATTTTTTCTCTATATAAAGGATCTGCTTGCGCCACCACTTGGAAGGTTTTGCCGTATTTATTGAAAAAATTCACAAAGACAGAACCTAAAAGAGCCTGTAAGGTGTTGTATACGTCTTCAACTCTCACTTTATAAGCGAGAATTTTGTTGATGTCTAAGTCAAGATAAAGCTGTAAACAATCCGATTTTATAGGGGCGATAAAAGATTTGTATTCTGGATGTTTTGAGGCTTTTTCTATGATTTTTTGAGTGATACTCTCTAATGTCTCCATGGGCGTATCTGTGTTATCGATCAGCCAAAAACTAAAACCTCCCACCACATCAATACCTGGAATATCAGGAGGCGCAAAAACAAGAATGTTGGCTTCTGTCAAATGAGAAAGCTCAGCACTCAAATCAGAGATCACTTCACTAGCCGATAATTTTTTATCTTTTCTTTCCTTCCAATCTTTAAGAGCCACATAAATAGTCCCTTTAGAAGTTCTTTTGACTCCTTCAATCAAACTGTAACCAGAAAAAGACAAAACAGCTTCAACAGCTGGATTCTTTTGGACAATATCCACCACCTTGCTATTCACTTCTTCTACTCGAGCCAAACTAGCCCCATCAGGTAAATCGACCGACATTAAGAGCATTCCTTGATCTTCTTTGGGAACAAAACCGGTAGGGACTAAACGCCCGATGAAACCGATACTGATTAAAATGAGAAAAAACAAAGCATAAGTTTTTTTTCGATTAACCAAAACAAAGTGTACGCTTCTGATGTAAAGCTTAGTTATCCTATCGAAAAAATGATTGAACTTGGTAGAAAAAGAAGAAATTTTGTTCTGATGTTTAAATAGGTAAATACATAAAACAGGGCTAAGAGTCAAAGCGACAAAACCAGATATCAAAACTGATATAGAAATCGTCACAGCGAATTGTTTGTAGAAATGACCCGGTATACCTCCTATAAAAGCAATAGGAATAAAAACGGAACATAAAACAAAGACAATAGCGATCACAGGTCCGGACACCTCTTTCATGGTCTTTAAAGCCGCTTCTTTAACAGACAATTTAAATTCGGTCATATTTCGTTCGACATTTTCAACGACAACGATCGCATCATCCACAACAATTCCTATAGATAGAACCATGCCAAATAAAGACAATGTGTTTACACTAAAACCTAGCCATTTCATTCCTATGAAAGTACCTAATATAGAAACAATCATAGCGATAACAGGAACCAAGGTTGCTCTCATATTATGAAGGAACAAAAGAATGACCAAAGCCACTAAGATAGCCGCTTCAATCAGCGTTTTTTGCACTTCTTTAATAGAAATTTTAATAAAATCTGTGGTGTCATAAGGGATTTTGTAGCTGATCGATGGAGGGAAAAATGAAGCGATTTCTTTCATGCTCTCCTTGACACTGTCCGCAACTTCCAAGGCGTTACTACCGGGAACTTGCTTAATAGCAATATAAGCTCCCGTTCTTTTATTGAGTTTACCTATGATATCATAAGATCCAGAACCCAATTCAACATTCGCCACATCTTTCAATAGCACGTGACTGCCGTCAGGCTTTGAACGGATGACTATTTGTTCAAAATCTTCAACAGTTTTTAAACGACCTTTTGAAGAAATGGGAAGAGTCAAATCCACAAAATTTTTATTAGGTTCTTGTCCTATTTGTCCAATCGGATAAGAAGCGTTCTGAGCTTTTACGGCATTGACAACATCGCTTGTGGTTAGATGAGATTGAGACAACAAATCGGGCCTCAACCATATACGCATCGAGTAATCCTGAGCATTTAAAACAACAGCAGAGCTAACCCCTTTAATGCGTTGCAAATTGTTAGCCACTTGTATATTCGCGTAGTTATTCAGATAAACGTCATCATAAACACCTTCTTCCCCTTCTATTGAAATGAAAAGCAAAACAGAAGGAAACTCTTTATCTACAAGAACCCCTTTTTGCTGAACTTCTATAGGCAATTTTGAGAGAGCTAAATTAATCCTATTCTGAACATTAGTTAGGGCTTTATTTGGATCAGTCCCAATATCAAAATAAACACTTAATTTAAGATTGCCAGGGGTTGTACTTTGCGAAAACATATAGATCATGTTTTCTACACCATTGATGGCTTGTTCCAAAGGAGCGGCCACTGTCGTGGCTAAAGTTTCTGCACTAGCTCCTGCGTAAGTAGTAGCCACAGAAATCATAGGGGGGGTCATTTGAGGATACTGCTCAATTGGTAAAGACTTTAAGCCAATAGCCCCCATGGCTGTTATGACTAAAGATATGACAAACGACAGTATAGGGCGTTGAATAAAAAATTTAGCGATCATAAACACCGATTGATTATATATTATTTACGAGCTTGAGCACTTGGGTTGACCAAAGAGTTGTTTTTAATTTTATTGATACCATCAACAACCACTCTGTCTCCTACTTTTAAACCTTTGTTAACTATCCAAAATTCTTTGTACCAGTCTCCCATTTCCACATGACGTAATTCTGCTCTGTTCTGATTGTTGATGACAAAGACATACAATCCATGAGATCCTTGTTGCACACTTTTTTGAGGAATGATCATGGCATTAGGGCGTAAAGCACCGGAAGCTGTTGCTCTCACAAACTGACCTGGTTTTAATTGATAATCAGGATTAGGTAAAATGACTCTAGCGCTTAAACTGCCTGTATCGGGATCTAATAGAGGAGAGATAAAATCGACTTTTCCTTGACCTGGAAATAAAGTCCCATCGGCTAATCTTATTTTGACATCAAAGTTATAATTTTTCGGAACTATAAGTCTTCCTTCTTGGATATCTTTAGCGGCGTTTAAAAAATAAGCATCTGAAACACTCAAGTTAACCCACATAGGATCCACAACAGCCACACTGGTCATGATCGTTTTTTGGCCTGGTGTTATCAAAGCCCCCTCTCTATAGCTAGAATTCGTTGTTAATCCAGATATGGGAGATAGAATAGATGTATAACTTAAATTCAATTCCGCTTTTTTTCTTTTTGCTAAAGCCGATTGGACATTAGCTTCAGCTTGTTTCATCATCCCTGTTGCATCATCTAAATCCTTTTTACTCGCTGCTTTTTGTTCATAAAGAGGTTGGTAACGATCAACAGTCTGTTTTGTAGAAAAAAATGAAGCTTCTTCTCTTTTTAAATTAGCTTCCGCTTCTTTTAAAGAGACTTCATATTGACTTTTATCAAGCTGAAATAACAAATCCCCTTTCCTAACAATCTGACCTTCTTTATAAGCAATTTTTTCTAAATAACCTTCAACCCGAGGAGTGATATCAACCAAATGAGAGCTTTGAGTCACACCCACAAACTGAAAATCTACAGGAATCGTTTGGGCCACGACTTCGTAGTAAGTGATATTTGTCGAATCTTCTGAACGTAAAGGCTCTTCTTTTTTACAACCAAAGACGCTTAATAAACTTAATCCAAATAATAGCTTCGCAACATTTTTTTTCATGATCAATCCCGTCCCTCAATCTTTTTTTATCTGATTATGCTAATCAGATTTTTTTGACAACTTATTTTTTGAAAGCGGAATAAAGATTGTTTTTATTCTCAAATAAAATAAAATGCTTTTTATTTTAAACTTTTTTTTACATGACATTACATTCAAATAATATTATTATAACTCATCCTCTTTCAGCAGAAAAACAGCATTTAAACCAGCTTTCCTCCAATTTGACGAACACCATCGAAAATATCCGCTCCGCTGTTAACGCGATTGCCGTTAAATCTTTTTCTCTTTACTCCCCCCCTTCCAAATCATCTAAAAATGTTTTAAAGGCGCAACAGCTGAATCAGACCACCTCTTTTAAAGAAAGTTTGCATCTATTCCATAAGCCTAAAAGGCTAAAAAACATAGAGATTGTTTTTACAAAAACATTTGAAACGCATATTGCGTCCATCCAAGATTTTTGCCTAGAATGGAAAAAACGTGTAGCACCTATTTTAGAAGTGAGATTACAAATTTTCGGTGACCAATCTCAGAAAAACTTCATGGAAACAAAAGAAATAGATCGCATAAAAGATTGGATTTACGCAGAAAAGAACCTCCTAAAAACCTCTTGTTTAGAACCGTTAGAATTGATACACAAAGAAGCTTCTCATCATCTCTCTATGACAATTTTCCAAGAGAACTTAGCTGGAAGTATAAAAACCGTAAAAGCAACGATTAAGATGGTGGAGCAAATACAAAAAGTTTGTGAACTCACTTATAAGCATAGCGAGCAAGCTAATCTAGCATCAGACACGCATAAAACTTTAAAAAATTTAGAAAAATCCATAAGAGTCACTCAAGAAAATGGCAAGGAACAGCTAACCATCAGTGAAAAAGTTCTGCTGACTTTAGATAAAATAAATCAAAAGATCTTGCATGAACAATCTCATTTATCTCCTAGAGATAAAAAAGAGATCTCAATGCTTCGTCATCAAAAAAACTTGTTAAAACATCTTCATGAGAAGAACTTATCTCTTTATCTAAAAATCCAAAAAGATATTGAAAAGACACCTTTAATGTCTTCGGACACCAATCACCCATTAGATATCTTAAACAAGAACCATGTCCAATCACAAAAAAGAGGGATTTCTGAGCAAGAAGAAAGCCTTCATCCCTCTTCTTCTTCTTTTGAAAATCTAAATGAATCTCAGGCAACAGATGCGAGTAAGATCCAATACCAGATCATGGGAAATTTACATATTTCTGCTTCAGATATCATTTTTTTCATGGGGAATGATATTTTCAGAGAAAAATCTTCTCTTCTCTCTTTGGCTATTGAGGTAGATAACTATTTGATTTTAAAAACTCTTGATTTCCAGAATTTTCTAAGACAACATCCTAATTTACAGACTCTGATTATATCTTCTAAAAAAATCAATAAAGAGCTTGATCAGATCCCCTCTATTTTAAATCAGTCTGATAACACCCATTCCTTACATTCTCTGATCTTAGAAGATCTGAGGATCGATGAAAAAGATCTTCTAAACATCTTAGACGTCTATAGTTTTTCCTCTGAAAGGCCTTACAGACTCATCAAGAATCTTAAAATTGTTAATTGCCACATAGTTGAAAAGTTTTTATTTTCTAAATCTCAATTTCCTATTTTAGATTCTTTAGAAATAAATAATTGCTTAAGTTTTAATGAAAATATAGATGATTTATTAGAACACGCCCCTTTATTAAAAAGCCTTTATCTTAAAGATTTACCTCATCTAAATGGATCCTTATCCTTGACAAGCGAAAGCTCTTCTACATTAGAACATCTCACTTTAATCAATATGCCTGGCCTAGGTCAAAATAACACTTTTGAAAATCTAAAAAAATTACCCCACTTGAAAAGCTTAGAAATCAATAACTGCTATAAGATAAAAGGTGAAATGAGATCGACAGAGAAATTCCCCTCATTAGAACAACTATATTTGACAAAAACCGGCTTACCTATTGATATAGCCGCTTTATTATCATCTTGTCCCGCTTTGAAAGAACTTCATCTAACGGATTCAAAAAGAATCATCTTCTTCCCTATTAGTAAAAAAGCCCCCTCTTTTCAAAAACTATCAACATTGATCATTTCAAATAGCTTAGTGAATGGCTTAAATATGGATAAACTTAACCATCTCTTTCCCAATCTAATTCAATTAAGAGGAAAAAACCTTCAACATTTATCCTTAGATCATTTTGAACCCGTAGATGACTTTTCTCTTACGTCTGTATGAATTCACAGCGGATTTAATACTAAAGATCTTCTTCTATATATGTATGGATGTGTAATCATTAAAAATATGATTGCACAGATATCTGTAAATAGTTAAATCTATAAAATAATTCTAAATAAAAGATCAACCGTGAATTCTTATAAAATCATCAAGAAAATAGCCGAAGGAGGAATGGGGATTGTCTATTTGGCTCAAGACGAAAAATGTCAAAGAAATGTCGCCTTAAAAGTGATAAAAAAAGAACTGTTAAAACATCTATCCATAAAGAAACGATTTCTTTCCGAAGCTATTATCACAGCAAAATTATCCCATCCGACCATCCCTCCTGTTTATGATATTTACCAGGATGAAACACGCATATTCTACACAATGCCTTTCATAAAAGGACGTACATTAAAACAAATACTGAGACAGGAAAGGCAAAAGCAAAGACTAGAGTCTTATCAATACGAATCCCCTTCTATATCCTTTCTTGTGCAAGTTTTTTTATCGGTTTGCCAAGGTATCGCCTACGCTCATTCAAAAAACATTTTACATAGAGACATCAAGCCAGAAAACATTTTAATAGGAAATTACGGCCAAATCACGATTTTAGACTGGGGACTCGCTTGCTTAATCGATGAAAAAGAAATAGAAGAAGAAGATCTACCTTGTGATCTTAATTTAACAAGACCAGGTAAAGTTGTGGGCACTCTCGCTTACATGGCTCCCGAAAGAATTCTTGATCAAACATCTTCTGTTTTAACAGAAATTTATGCGCTTGGTGTCATCTTTTATGAAATATTGAGTTTAAAACTGCCTTTTAAACGAAAATCTATTGATACATTTAAGAAAACCCACCAGCATGAATATTTTATATATCCTCAAGAAGCGTCTCCTTATCGTCAGATTCCGAATGAATTGAATTACATCACTGCGAAATGCCTCGATAAAAATCCACAAAATCGCTTTCAGAACGTGAATGAATTGATCGAAGCTCTGATCAATTACCAAAAAGGTGAATCTATATGGCTTTTCAAAGAAAACTTAACTTTAGAAAAAAAAGAAGATTGGGAAATTCAAGAAAATATTTTATTAACGAAACATCTTGCCACTCATAAAACAGATACAGACGTTTCTTGGGGCGAGTTAATGCTTTCCAAACATCATTTTTCCCCCAATATAAAAATCTTGATAAAATTCACTTTAAAGCCAGGTTGTCAAGGATTTGCTTTACTGATTAACACCCCTTCTTTTAAAGAGAGTCTCAAACGAGATACAGGATATAAGATATGGTTAGGTGTTAAAGACTCTCCCGGTTACTCTCTATCCCATGATAGTGCTCCCGTTATCCTGTTACCGGACCATTATCTAGATTACAATCAACCTTATGAGCTCATTTTCATTAAAGAGCACGACAAATTACAATGTTTTTTAAATGGAAATCTCATTTTTTCCTATCTTATCCTCTTACCTGTTTTTGGTAGCCAAATAGGCTTAATATTAAAAGATAATCTGATCACTCTCTCCCCTCTTTTGATTTACGAGAAAAGTGAGAATGTCAACGTGAGCTGTTTAGCGATCCCTAATAGCTTTTTAGCTTACAAAGATTACCCTAAAGCTTTGTTAGAATTTAAAAAAATTTCACAATCTTTTAAAGGACGCGCCGAAGGCTGGGAAGCCATATTTAAAGGGGGCTTAACTTTAATAGAGCAAAGTAAAAGAATGGACGCTGATCGCCACGAGCTTTTACAACAAGCTCTTCAAGGTTTCAATGACCTTCACAACTCCCCTTGCGAGCCTTTAGAGTATATTGGCAAGTCGATGGCCTACTACGAATTAAAGGATTTTGATGAAGAGTTCAAATCTATAGAGTTAGCTCTCAGAAAATATCCAAACCATCCTTTGTATCCCCATCTGCTGGAACATGCTATTTTAAGATTACACAAAGCCTGTTTGGAAGATCGAAAAGGCTTTTATCAGATGGCTCTCATATGCCTGAGGCTGATACCTGATATTTTTGAACAGCCTGCTCAAAAGAGTATTTTCAAATATATACAGAACCATCAAAATAAATTGTTTTTATTCGGTGAACATGAAAAACCTTTACCTAAGGAATATCTGGAGATTGAAATGGCTTTCTCTTTAGCTAAAATCCCTATTCTTTTGGAAATGTCTATCGCTTGGAAAGAAAACGCCTCTTTAAAAATGCATGTAGATAAAGCTCTTTATGCTCTCAAAGCTCCTTTAAAAGATAAAGAACCACTTTTCTCTAAGGACACAAAGGATCTCTTGGATTTATTCAGACATAAAAAATGGTCAGAATTAGAACTTTTTTTCAATAAAAAGCCAAAAGAGAGGATAGATGATAACTCACCCCTCTTTTATCTTTATGGTTGCTTCTTAGCTCACAAAGAAGGGGAACAAAGAGCTTTTTCTCATCTGTGTGAACTATATTCCCTAGAAAACCCCAAAATCAATCGCCTTATAAGTTATCAGCTACAAGGTCTAATAGACATCAATGAAACTGATAACCACTTGTTTTTTTGGGAAAGGCAAGCTCTTTTTCATCAATTGTCTTTGTTCCACTTTTGTCTAAACGATGATGAAAAAGCGATTCATTATGAGAAATTAGCTGACCAAGAAACAGCTGATCTTTTTAACCCGTTTTAAAAGCTCAAAAATCTGATTTCATTAGCCCTTGTCTAAAAGAAACCTTGTAGATATGATTAATTTTTAGTTTAAGATAAAATATAGAAAATACAAATGAATGAAGAATCTTTAATGTCTGATCAAAAAGAGATCCCCAAATCATATGAAGCCCATCATCTTGAACAAAAATGGCGAGATTTTTGGATCGAACATAGATGCTTTGAAGCAAATCCCCTTTCCAATAAAACACCTTATAGCTTAATCATGCCCCCTCCTAATGTGACAGGGGTTTTGCACATGGGTCACGCTCTTGTGAATACACTCCAAGATATTCTTGTTCGATGGAAAAAAATGAACGGGTTTGAAACATTCTGGATTCCCGGAACAGATCATGCAGGGATCGCTACTCAAACAGTCGTTGAAAAAAATCTAATCGCTAAAGAAGGGAAACGGAGATTTGAATATACAAGGGAAGATTTTTTATCACGTGTTTGGGATTGGAAAGAGGAAAGTGAAAAGCACATTCTTTCCCAATTAAAAAAATTAGGTTGTGGTTGCGACTGGTCTCATTTAGCTTTTTCCATGGATAAAAAACGAAATAAAGCTGTGGCCACCGTATTCAAAAAGATGTTTGATGATGGTTTGATTTATCGAGGAGACTACTTAGTTAATTGGGATCCTTACACACAAACCGCTTTAGCTGATGATGAGGTTGAATACGAAGAGAGAAAAGGTTTTTTATATTTAATCAGATATTTACTAGAAGAAGACAAATCCCAATTTATAGTTGTAGCCACCACAAGACCTGAAACCTTATTCGGTGATGTAGCTGTCGCTGTGTCTCCCAAAGATAACCGCTATCAACATTTAATAGGCAAGAAGCTACTCTTACCGCTGACTAACCGCGTCATCCCTGTCATCAGTGATTCTTTTGTGGATCCTGAATTTGGAACAGGGGCCGTTAAAGTCACCCCAGCACACGATCCCAACGATTACGAAATTGGTTTACGGCATCATCTACCTATGATCAACATGATGACCCCCGACGGTAAAATCAACCAAGAGGGAGGAACTTTTTTCTCTGGATTAAATATGGAAGAAGGAAGAGCCGCCGTTGTTCAAGAGCTCAAGAAACAAAATCTCTGTGAAGGAGCCATACCTCATTTAAACCGTGTTGGCGTATCTTATCGTTCTAAAGCGACTATCGAGCCATATTTATCCAAGCAATGGTTCATTAAAATGTCTTATTTTAAACAAACATTGAAAGATGTTGTTAAGAATAAAGAAGTCAAACTCATTCCCTCTCACTGGGAACAGACTTATTTCCATTGGATTGATAACCTAAGAGACTGGTGTATTTCTCGGCAGCTTTGGTGGGGCCACAGGTTACCCATATGGTACAATCGATCAAATCCAGAAAAAATCATTTGCTTTATTGACGAGGGATTACCCCCTGAAGTTTTAGCCAATCCAGCTGAATGGAAACAAGAAGAAGATGTCTTAGATACATGGTTTTCATCCGCTTTGTGGCCTTTTAGCACTTTAGGATGGCCTGAAAAAACCCCTGAGTTATCAACTTTTTATCCCAACGCAACACTTATCACAGGTCATG
Source organism: Rhabdochlamydiaceae bacterium (assembly GCA_049240945.1). GTDB lineage: Bacteria > Chlamydiota > Chlamydiia > Chlamydiales > Rhabdochlamydiaceae > JBMLRQ01. The sequence goes on along the minus strand of JBMLRQ010000021.1, from coordinate 112,735 downwards.
ATATTTTATTCTTTTGGGTGGCTCGCATGATCATGATGGGAACCTACGTATTAGGTTCTCCCCCTTTTGCTCACACCTTCACTCACGGCCTCGTTTACGGTAAATCGTACTGGCGAACAGATTCAAGCGGACAGGTTATTTATGTGACAGGTCAAGAAAGAAAAAATTATGACATGGGCCATCCGTTGCCTGTGGATATTCAATCAAAATGGGAAAAAATGTCTAAATCTAAAGGTAATGTGATCGATCCTTTAGAAATCATCGATTTTTATGGCACAGACGCTATGAGACTCACTCTTTCATCTTCCACAACCTATGCGAGGCAGATCGACCTCGACATGAGAAGATTCGAGGAGCAAAAAAACTTTGTCAATAAAGTATGGAACGCCAGCCGCTATGTTCTTTTAAATATCTCTGATCTACCAAAAGAATTAAAATCTGGTCTCAATCCTTCTCTTTACAGGCTCGAAGATGAGTGGATCTTGAAAAGACTTAAAGACACCATCAAAGAAGTCAACCATTCTTTAGAAGCTTATGCTTTTGATAAAACCTCTCAAGTGATTTACCGATTTTTCTGGGATGAATTTTGCTCTTATTATCTCGAACTGTCTAAACCTTTTTTAGCAAAAAATAATCAAAATAAAGAAATTAAAGAAAACAAGCAAAAACTCTTTTTGGTCATCCTCACGACAATTGTCCGTTTACTTCATCCTTTTGCCCCTTTTATTACAGAAGAGATCTTCTCACTGTTAAAATCTTATGAGTTCTTCATAAAAGAAAAGACCTATGTTGATCCCCTCACCTTGGAGTCGATAGAAGCCCTTTCTAGCCCTTGTTGTGTTTTATCTAGCTATCCCAAAGCCGATCTTTTTCCATCTCCGGAAGAGGATATTGATGAAGCTTTTAGAGCCATGGAAGAACTCTCTCATGTGATAAGAAATATAAGAGCAGAGATGCAGCTGCCTCCCCAGACAACAAATGATCTTATTTTTATCTCTTCTTCAAAAGAATTGGAGTTTGTCCAAAAAAACATCGATTTCATTAAAGCCCTCATCAAAATAGATAAGATCACCTATTCCTCAGAGGAGATTTCCTTGCCTCTAAGCGCCACAGGTATAGCGAAGCAGATTAAGATTTTGATCCCCCTACCCCAAGAAATGAAAGAAAAAGAAAAATTAAGATTGACCAAACAAAGAAACAAACTGATTGAGCAACAAGTCTTGTGGCGTAATCAATTAGCGAATCCAGATTTTTCAACCAAAGCTCCTCCAGCTTTAGTGGCAAAAACCCAAAATTCTATTAAAGAATCAGAAGAACAACTTATTGTCATTTCTCAAAAACTGATGTCATTAATGAAATAAACCTATTTACATTTAAAATACTCAAATGTTAATGATTAAAATAAAAAGAGTGTTTTTATGACATCAAGTATTAATGTGACACCTATAGGGAACACCCCTTTATTAGCTACCTCCAGTAGTTCTTATCTCAAAACTTTTTGCAGTGAGCTTTATGAAGCTCAAGCCATGTCAAGGTACGGGGATGCGATCAGATGCTATACAAAAGTGGCTCATATCTTTAGCACTTATTTTGATGACTCGATCGCTTTATTCGTTTTAATGGATTTATTTGGCACAACTCCTCCTGATCAAATGGTCATCCAGTACGCCCAAAAGCGAGGTATTCCTGAGAGTGAAGCCCGAACCATACTTAGTAGCCTAGCACAGATAGGCAAAAACTTTATGTATCCATTTATTGTCAATACCAACAACGATAGTACCACTTTAACAGATTCAAAGGCCTTTACCTTTTTATACACAAAAGATAACTACAAATACTACATCCCCACAAGTTTGGATCCTTCCACGTTCCCTAATGTAGGTAGTGATTACAATAATCCGAGGCAAGTTTTTACGACAAATTTATACAGATATGTAAATACCAACAACGCAGCGACAGGATGGGATGGTAAAATGAATGAAGGCGTATACACTTGGACAAAACTGACTCCTTTTACATTACCCACAGATGCTATTGCCCTTCAATCGATGAACGCCTTACTAAGCAATTCAAAAGCCGTTATACTCTTTACTCTTTCTGAAAATTCCAATTCCAATTACCCTAAATTGCACACCAGTGTAGGTATGGATGACAACTACTGGAACGCCCACTCATTGGATATGCAGTCCTTTATCGATCATGTGATCGCTCCTAGTATTTGGAATCCTCATATGGTTTCTTTGATGTCCGATCTCAATAAGGCTATCCCTTTAAGTAATTAAAGCAACCTAAAGCTTTTTCTTTTTTATAGAAAGGAGAGTAAAGGTTCCTAATTGCGCAATTATTCCCTTTTTAGGCAAAATGCGCTTATGTATACAGCTAATCCTATTTGTTCTCCTTATGAACTCAAGTCTCTTTTGCCCTTATCGTTGGAATTAGCAAAAGAAATAGAAGCTTTTAAAGTAAAAGCAAAAAATATCGCCAATGGCTATTCTTCACAGAAAGTGATTGTTGTAGGTCCCTGTTCCCTTTATGATGAAACAGCGATTTATGATTACGCAAAAAAGTTAGCTGAACTGCAAAAAAATAGTTCTTTGTATATCGTGATGAGGGCCTTTTTTGAAAAACCTCGCTCTAAGACAGGATGGAAAGGGTATATTTACGATCCTTTTCTCGAAAATACCACTGATATACAAAAAGGTTTATATGAAACAAGAAAGCTTTTACTTAAGCTCGTCTGTTTGCACATACCATTAGCCTGTGAAATCGTAAATCCTCTTTTTTATCCTTATATTGATGACTTAATTTCATGGAGCTTTATTGGGGCCAGAACAAGCTCTTCCCAAATACATAGAGAGCTTTCTTCATCTCTTGATATACCTGTTGGCTTTAAAAACAATATAGATGGGAATATTAAAAGTGCGATTGATAGCGTTTATGCCGCTCAACAACCTCAAGCCTTTTTGACTCAAAATCAGGTAGGAAAGCTTGTACAACAAAACACCAAAGGCAACCCCTATACACACCTTGTATTGAGAGGATCTCAAGATCAACCGAATTATCAAAACACCTATATCCAAAAAAGCATTGAATTGATGGAGAGCCAAGGGATCCTTCCCCGCTTATTAGTTGACTGTTCTCATGGAAACTCTCAAAAAGATCCAGAAAAGCAGATAGATGTGTTTTTAGAAACTGTCAATGAACTCCCCTCTTACAACAACCATATCATTGGCACGATGATAGAAAGTCACTTATATGAAGGCATAATGCCCATAACTTCCCCTGCTTATGGCTTTTCCATCACAGATCCATGCCTAGGCTTCGATAAAACAAAAAAGCTCATTCTGGACTTCGATCATCTTCCTCAATATTGATCAATTCAACCCATAACTGATGGGTCCAATCGGCGTATGTCTTTTCTTTATTGGCTAACCGAATATCATACGAGAGAAACCCTTTATGGGTGATGTACTCATGATTGACCAAATCCAAAACATAAGATCCTTTGGCTTGTTCGATTGTAAAAGAGTATTTTGTTTTTTTGTAATCCTTATAAAGAATATCTACAATCAATTGAGGGTTTTCTCTCAGTAGGTGAGCAGGTAATTTCCACTTGATAATAAGTCTCTCACCTTTAGAAGGATTAGATAACTGAGGATCAGGAGATGAAACATGCCAGCTTGAAAGATCCTTTTCACTCAGTTTAACATGAGCTACATGCAAATCATATCTTGAGCATCCTAAGAAAGAAAAAACAATCAGATAAAGTATTTTGCGCATAATATCCTATTGTTTTACACTATCGCCCATGATTAAACAAGCAGTTTGTGTGATTATTTTCAAAAACGGAGAGGTTCTTTTAACGAAAAGACGAGATATTCCTGTCTGGGTTCTTCCGGGAGGAGGCATCGAAAAAGGGGAATCCCCAGAACAAAGCGCGATTAGAGAAGCCTTAGAAGAAACCGGGTTCAAAGTCTCTATTAAAAGAAAAGTAGCTGAGTATCATCCGACTAACAAACTAACCCACTATACACATTTCTTTGAATGTGAAATCATAGACGGTGTGTTGCAAACCACTGACGAAACAATTGAGGCCTCTTTCTTTTCTACCGACCAACTTCCTCAACTTATGCCCCCGACTTATCGATATTGGATCCGAGATACTTTACAAAACTATCCTTTTGTTTTAAAAAAAGCGATCGAAGGGACATCTTTTACTTTTCTTCTGAAAAGTGCTTTTAGACATCCCTTTTTAGTCATCCGCTTTCTTTTAACTCGTTTAGGAATCCATTTCAATTCTTGATTTTCTCTCTGCGATATGTTTTGAGAGATCAGCAAGAATAGCTAGATTTGTTGAACCTTTAATATATTTTTGGGGAATAAATAAAGAAGGCACTTTAGATACCATAGAACTGTATTCAACTAAACTCTCATCGAGATTTTCTATCATTTCGAAAAAATCGGAAAGGACGAGTTTCCCATCGACAAATCCTAAATTTCCAGGTCTTAAATCTAAACAAACCTCTTTATCAAAACCATAATCGATAAGCTTCTTAATTTGGATGAGAACCGAACTATTTCCTTGTCCATCAAAAAGAAAATCCAGATGAGGTATCTTTTCCCTCATCTTATTCAAGACATTGACAGGTAGATGGAGATGATTCTCTTTTTCTAATCTTAAAGAATCTTGAGAAATAAGAAATTCCCACATATCTTCAAAAGATTCCATTTTTTCTTCCAATAGATAACCATCATTAAAAACGGTTGCTCTATTCAAGATTTTAAGACATCCGATCGGAAAATGTTCCAAATCACCGGTGATTTGATCGTATTGTTGCAATAAACTTTTTAAGCTGGTTTTAAATTTATTGAGAGCATACATAGCATGCTGTTTTTGAAGAATTTTAATGACAACTCGGTTCACATCTACCGACTTTAAAACCTCTTGTTCTTGAATCCACTCATCTTCTAAAGCTTTTGGGGTCATCTGATAAACTAAACTAAAGTTACCTCTTCCTAACAATATAAGCTTCTCTTCCCTCATTAAGCGTTCTGCTTGATCGTGAAAGTTGATACATTTAACTCGGCAATTTTTATATTGGTTTATTTCTTCTTGATTATGGGCAGGTAACAAGTCGAGCTTAGAAAATAAACCTGAATGATCCTTTGAAGATGAAGAGTTTTTTTCATCGTCTGCATCAGATAAATCTAACCTAGATATCGCTTGGATTTTAAGGGGAGGGCTCATCAATAATCTGCCTACAGAATTGGTCTTATAGCAAGACTTGTTGATCGATGGAGAAAAAAATGGACTGCTAAAACTTAGCGAGTTTTGCTTCACAGGGCTTTCAAGGCTAGAGAAGGGAGCCTCCGATGAACTAGAAGAAATATGTTCATCTCCTTCAAAAGATAAAGTTCGATCAACAACTTCATCTTCTTGATCAGTTTTTTGTGACATACAAGTTGAAGAAGAACTTGTATGGATCCTAACAGGTGATACATTACTTGGCGTTAGAGCTCCGTGTTGCAAACCTGAAGGACTTGATCTAGATTCGTGCTTAGGTATTTTCGATGCTCTTTCAGCCAAAGATTCGTTCTCTCTCTTGTTCAAAGGTATGACATAAGGCACCTTGTTTTGGAAAAAGTTTTCTCCCAAATTAGGTACAGTATTAGAAGAAGCACTTCCCTCACGGCTAGATGAAAGACAGTCGGGAGAAATAACAGCTTGACCGATCCAAGTAGGGCTTATTTTGCTCTCTTCATACTTAAAAGGAATCGAAGATACGTTATCAGTTAATAAGGTGCTATTAAAACTAGATGAATGATTTGGTGATATTCCGCTCATAGACAATCCATTATACGATTAATTAGTTAAAAATTACAAAAATTATACATTCTTTATTAAATAAATAGAAACAAAATAAATAAAAAACAAATTTAAAAAAATATATTTATAAGAAAATAAAATAATGTTTTTAATATCGCTAAATAAAATTCGTTTTTAAAAAGAAAATATACCATCCTCATATCAAATAAAATCTTACATCGTTTTTGACAATTGGGGGGTGTAACTTAATGTATATTCAAACTTTTTAGGTTAAATTTCGAATCATTATTTAGGTTGTGAAAAAAAAGAATAGTTTCTTTTTTTAAATAAAAACACTTGATTTGTAATCAAGAATAGAGAAAATTATACATTTTACCTATAAAGAAACATGACTATATATCCTCGACCTATACACAAAGAATGGAAATGGAAAAGTTTAATAACTTGTCACATTTTTATAGCCCTTTTGTTGGTTTCCTTTCTTCATCCCGTTTCTCGCATCTTTTGGATGCAAATCAACGAATCCGTTTTTCACTTGACTAACAATTGGATAGCGTCCAGTAAATTTTGGCAACTCTTCTGGGCTTTAAATAATCATAGAGGGGCTGATTTCGTCGAAGATATTGTATTTATCACTTTATTTATCTATCTCATTAAAAACTCACCCAAAAAATTAAAAATGCGAAGCACGGCACAGTTTTTGTTCTGTGTTTTACTTTGTACACTCTTCATCTATTTTGTGATATCTCTCTTATTTAGAACTTATTTAAAAATTCCTCAACCAAGTCCTACTCACTTGTGGCCTGAAAGCTTTCGTTTGTCAAAAGCTATTACGTGGATGAAAGTAAAAGACTCTGCCATCAGAAGTTTTCCAGGAGATCATGCCGTTACAGCATTTTTATTAGGTGGATCGTTTGCTTTTTGTGCAAAAGGCTCCAAAATCAAGTATGTCATTTTATACAGTATTTTTTTATCTCTTCCTCGTCTAATGGCAGGAGCTCATTGGTTTTCAGATATATTTATAGGCAGCTTATCTTTGGTTGTCTTGCTACTAAGTTGGGTGTTTTTAACACCTTTGAATGGAATTTGCAACGAAAAGATAGAGAGTGTTTTGTTGAAATTAAAAAATAAAGGGAAATAACAGTATTTCCCTTTATGTGTTTTTCTGATCACATAAGAAGAAAAGCAAAAACAAAAGCAAATATAGAAAAAGATTCAATAATACCCAATGCCACAAAACATTTTCCAATAATCCTTGGCTCTTTAGCTGAAGCTTGCATACCAGAAGCGGCACACATGCCTTGATAAAGAGAAGAGAATAGAAGGGCTAATCCAACGGATAACCCAATACCGATAGCCGACATCTGCGATAAATGCCCCTCTAGAATTTTATCTTTCATGAAGATCATCAACACAAATCCAAATACCGACTGAGAAGAAGGCAGGGCAGACATCACAATAAATTTACCATGGTTATCTTCGACGCGACTCATAATACCGTGACAAGCCATCCCCCCTATACCACAACCTATAGCACTGCCAATACAAGCTAACCCTAGGACCAGAGCAGGCCCGATCATTGCATAATCCATCTTTTTACTCCTTATATTTAATTGAATTTAATAAACTGTATAAAGCCCCTTTATTCTTCAATAAAGCATCGTTTAAAGCAGAGGATTTTACACCCAAATGTAATAATCCCCAAACGAAGTATAAATCTTGTGTACTTTTTTCTAGTTTAACTAAATCGAAGACCCGATACGCTTTTGTTAATTTTCTAAAATTAAGGTGGTTGAGGTTGGGGGCGAATTTTTTTAAAAAAACAGGCTTTTTAATAGCGATCTCAGTATTCGTAATATGGAGGACCTCTAATTGATCTAATGAATAACTTTCGGCTTCATTAAAACAGGCTTCGATATTTAAGCAAGAGGTTAAATCAAGATCTTTAAGATTGGGGGCTACTTTTGATAAACGCTTCAAAGTTTGGGATGACAGTTTAGAAGAAATAAGAGACAGTTTTTGCAATTGATTGAGTGAGTTGTCAGGTAAATCATTAAACAGCCCATCTAAATCCTCGTGATCACCTAAATATAGATTTTTTAAATGAGGAGACATTTTAGATAATCTATATATATCTTCAGAAGACAAATTAGCATCCATTAACCAAATTTCTTGTAAGTTTGTTACAACAGATTCATTGATCAGAAGATCTTTTATGTATATACAACCATTTAAATCTATTTGTTTCAAATGAGGAGCTATGTCTATTAATTTATTAAAACCAATTGATTCTATATCGGAGTTCACGAGGTGGACCGATTCCAGTTTTGTCACACCACCAACAAATAATTTATCAAAAACTTGGTTTAAACCCTGACAGCCATTTAAAGACAATTCCTTCAAGTTAGGGGCTATTCTAAAAATAGAGGCTAAAAGGCTTTTCGATATACCGCAACTATTCAAAGACAGTTTTTCCAATTGAGGAAGAAAAAGTTCTTGAAAAGGATGAAATATCAGATCTAAATCACGCTGTTCACTTAAATCGAGATCTTTAAGATGGGGAGCAGCTTTAAGTAAAGAGATGACCTCTGAAGAGGATAGATAACAAGAAGAAAGATTGATCGACTCTAAACGTTTTAATTTTAAAGGCTTAAGAGAAGAAAAGAAAAGATTCAATCCTTTATTACAACTTAAATCAAGTGTTTTTAAGTAAGGAGATGCTTTCATTAGAATAAAAAAGTTGTTTAAGCTCAAATCACAAAAACCGAGATTTATTTTTTCTAAATGAGATAAGGAATCAGCTTCTAGGTTTATATGTAAAGAAGCACAAGAAACCCCAAATAGATCAAGCTCTTTCAAAGAAGGAGCCGATTTGAATAAAATGTCGAGTGTACCGTAATACTCAATAGGCTGAGATAAAGAAAAACTAATGTACTCCAAATTAGGCATTATGTTGGGCGCTAGAAAGAAAAGGAAAGAATCCCAGCTTGAATCCATTTTTAATTCAAGACGTTTTAAACATGGGGCAGCGTTGAACAATTTTTTAAATTCCATTATCCAAAAATCGCAGCCAGAGAGATTTATATATTCTAAATTATTCAAGCATTTAGGAGTTAAAGCAAGAAAGCACGCTCCTAAGCCTTTACATTCGTAAAGATTTAAACTCTTAATACGAGGGAAAGCTTTCAATAATTGATAAAGTTGCTTGGCTGAAATATTAGTATATGAAAGATCGAATATTTGCAAATTATCTAATGGGATTGATGTTAAGTCACCAAATCTAAAATTCAATCCACTCAAATCCAGTCGATTATATTCAGATTTTTCTTCTGAAACTTGATAAACGTTTTTATCTAAAAGAGACGGAAATATCGCATTCACATTTAATGGACTCAAATGAGGTGAATCAGCCTTTAAATGCACAAGAAGAGCTGAGTGGCTTAAAAGAATAGAGAAAAAAGCGAAAAAATTTCTTATTGTTTTTTGTTTCATTTATTTAAATTATTTATTTTATTTTTTTCAAAGGATCAAACAACTTGCCATTCCCCTCAAAACAATAATGATACCATTCAAGGAAATTAAGGCGTAAGCCATGTATAATGCCACCCATGACCCCTAGCTGAATATTGATCATATGACCCAGGATAGTTGCAATAAAACCAGCGATTGGACCAATATAATTTCCCATATTATTAAATGTTTCGGCCATAATCGTACCCGCAAGACTCAAAGCATATAAACGAACATAAGAAAGAACGTTAGAGAAAATCTGTATGACATTTGGCAATTCCAATAAACCATAGAGTCCCCTCTGGCATACGGCTAAAAAGCAAGCTGACCCAATACCTATATAGATACAGTAAAGCCCTATGTGTTCAGCCCATGAAGGAGAAGCAATACCCCAAACATTTAAAAAACTAACAGCTTTTAAAGCTATCGGGAAAAACAAATACCCCCCTATTAAAAAAAGAACCCACCCTAGATTGGCCCAGTTTCTCTTAAAATATCTGAAAAGGGCTGTGATAGTATGTAAAATTCCAATCACTAAGGAAAATTCTAGTATAACATCCTTAGCATAGGTATCGATTAAAGAAGGGGTGATCTCTTTTAAACTAATAGAAGGCAAAGTAAATTGTATTTTTTGAATCGCCAGCTTTTTGAGTAAAGATAAATGTCCAAGCGCAGAATCAGGGCTAATGCTTAGACCAAAATAACCAGAAACCAATACCCCCCAGCCTATACATCCAAAAGATAAAACAAACAATAAACTTAAAAAACGTTTTTTTAAACCCTCTAAACTAGGGTGCTTATATTTAAGGTATAGAGCTGTCAATAAATAGATAAGACCGTATCCTGCATCTGAAATGATTATCGAAAAAAACAGAATAAAAGACCAAAAAACCCAAGAAGATGGATCTTTATCGTTAGAAGAAGGGATATCATAAATTTTAACAAGATCCTCCCCTATTGCGGCAAATTTCGTATTATCCAGGCAAGTAGGGATCTTTTCATCTTTTTCTACAGGCAATTCTTCAACAATAACATCTAAATCCTTCACAAGATCTTTTAAAGATTGAACCTTATTGACAGGCACCCATACCTTTGAAGAAAATATGTTATCATTTAAAACGATAGACACACTCTGTTTTGCTTTGTCTAGCTGATCTAAATTGATGCAAGCCATCAATGATTTTTCGAAGGTCGAAATAAGATGCACTTTCTTCGCTAAATCATCTTCGATATCCCTAATTTGTTTATCTAAAGATTCTAAATAGGGGTATAAATCTTTTATTGATCGAGTCACTTCGATCTCTATTAAACCCGAATAAATCACTCTATCAGGAGATAAAGAAACAAAATAATCAAAACCATTACAAGTGCGGAGATATATTATATGATCTGGAAGCTCTTTAAGAGAAATTTTTCCAGATTTAGCGTAAAAAAATTGCCATATTTTGTTTGAATTTTTAGCTATCAAAGAAAGATCGTCAAATTCAAAATCACCTAAAGGACTTAATCGATCTATTTCCGATGCGATTTTAGCTCTCTCTATCTTTATCTGAGCTATTTTTTCATATTTGGAAACAATAGAATCGGGATTTTCTAATGGTTTTTCTAAAACACTCTGTTCGGAAGAATTTCTTATTTTAAGTTGCCTCAGGATTTTAAGAGCTTTGATCAAAGAGATCATCTCAACAGACTCTCTATTTTTTTTGGGCTGTCCAATAAACTCTAGAAAAGCTTCTTCTTGAGCCTTTTCAAAAAATAAATCTAGATCAGAGTCTAATCCAAGAATGAGATACTTTTTAACATTAATGATCATGAGATAAAAGACCCTTTTCTATGATTTTCTTTTTTGACATCTTGGCCTGAGCGATTGAAGACAACTGTTGATCACCCAAAAAAATTTTAATTTTTTTAATATTATCCACAGCTCGCGGGATCATTATTTTTTCAAATAAATTAACTCGAATAGACACATCTCTCAGTTCTTTCTGCAATTTTTTTTTCTTCTCTTCTTCTATTTGTAAATGTTGCTGAAAAACAATGAGCTCTTTAACTTTCTGCAACACGTATTCCTGCCAAATAGGAGCGAAAATCAAAGAATAAAAATCTTCAGCAAAAACCACTTCTTGAAATACAGGCAATTCCAAACCAGCAATATTTTCTTTGGCAGTTATCACTTGTTTGACATGAATTCGATTGATCAACACTTTGGAAGTTGGATGCATAAAAAAAGATGAATCTTTTTCTATAAGCTTCTTACATTCTTCTATTTTAACAAACAACTCTTCAAGTTTTAACTGTAAACTTTCTAGCTCACTCAGCAACAAACTCTTTTTTAATTGCAAAGTAGGAAGATACTTATTGAGTTGGTTCAGTCTATCTTGTTGATCTCTTAATTCCGTCTTCGTTAATTTTACCATTTTATCTATAACCTGTTAATTTAAATAGGCCAATATTTATCAATGTAATACTGTTTGAATCCCAACTCATTTTTATTAAAACATTCAGCCAAAGTCTGCCAACCTAAATCTAAAGCAGACTCTAAATCACAATTAACGTCCAAACTCATCATGCGCGCTTCAAATAATTTAGCATAACGAATGAGTTTCTCGTCCCACTTAGATAATTTAAAGCCCATACTCTCTCTTTCCTTGGCTTTTTTGGATTCAGCATAAAGACGAATTTGGGTATTAGCTAAGTCCCCATGATCTTCTCTTGTTACTTTACCTATTACTTGCTGTTTTAACCTGGATAAAGAGCCGAAAGGTTCTATACGACCATTGTTGAGGTAAAGCTGACCTTCTGTTATGTATCCTGTATTATCTGGAACAGGATGTGTGACATCCCCTCCCGGCATAGTCGTCACCGAAATGATGGTGATCGCCCCCCCCCCTTCAATATCTACAGCTTTTTCATAACGATAAGCTAAATCAGAGTACAAAGAACCCGGATAACCTCGGTTAGAGGGAATTTGATCCATCGTGATCATAATCTCTTTCATGGCATCTGCAAAAGCCGTCATATCTGTCAATAAAACAAGCACATTTTTACCCTGAATAGCGAATTTTTCAGCGCAAGATAAAGACATATCAGGAACCATCAAACATTCAACAGCCGGATCAGTCGCTTTATGGATAAACATAACTGTTTTTTCTAAAGAGCCCGAATTTTCAGCATTATCAATAAAAGCCTGATAATCATCAAAACGCAAACCCATACCACCTATAATAACCACATCGGCGTCTGTTTGATTAGCTATCCTCATTAAAAGTTGGTTATACGGTTCGCCAGCGTTAGAAAAAATGGGGATTTTTTGTGATTTAACCAAACAGTTGAAGACATCAATCATAGGTATGTTCGTTTTAACCAATTCGTGAGGAATCACACGCTTAACTGGATTGAAAGATGGGGTGTGGATAGAGATGTGTTCTCCTACAATCATGGGCCCACCATCTATAACTTGACCTGAACCACTTAACCTACGCCCCAACAAGTTAACGTCGAAAGTTAAATCCATTTCTTTGCTTAAAAAAGTGATCCGATCGTTTGTCGCTAACCCTCTAGAATTTTCAAAAACTTGTAGAGTGACTTTTTCTCCTTCTATACGTAAAACAGTTGCTAAAACATATCTGCCATCTTTTTTGTATACTCTAGCCAGTTCCCCCAACATAACATCTTTCGCCATGACCGTGATGAGATTACCCCTCATATCAATAATTTTATCGTACACTTTGCGCATATGTTGTCCTTAATTAAGCTTTAATTTGCTGTTTTAACTCTTGATAAATAGCTTTCAACCGATTTTGATATTCTTCTGAAGCAAAAGTAGTGAAATTAAGATTTTTAATCTGCGTTGATAAACCCAAAAAGAACGATCGAGCTTCGTCATGATCCGTAAAAACATATTCACTTTGAAATATGTATAAAAACAACTTAAATAACTCAACTTGTCTATCAACCACTGTGTAAGCATCTTCCTTATCAAAAGCGTTTTGCTGCAAATAAGCTGCATCGTATGTCTCGGCCTTGAGATAAGTGACCATATCGTTAAGAGATATCCCTTCCTCTCCTACGACTTCCATTCGTTTGGCTATATCATCCCCTTCTCTCGTCAATTTAGAAGCCATTTTAACACCGGCTTCCCAAAAATTTGGGGACAACTTATATTTTTGGTTGATTTCATTCGATACAACAGTTGTATATTTACTCCAAGAGATCAAAGGATCTATAGCTGGATATCTTCTTGCATCAGAGCGTGCTCTTGATAAACCATGGAAAGCGCCTACAATAGCCAAGGTCGCTTGCGTGACAGGTTCTTCAAAATTACCGCCAGCTGGTGAGACTGTTCCTCCTATTGTTAAAGAACCCTTTTTCTCATTTTTCAATTGTAAAACACCAGCTCTTTCATAAAAAGCTGCGATTCTAGAGGCAAGGTAAGCAGGAAAAGCCTCTTCTCCTGGAATTTCTTCTAGCCTTCCAGACATTTCCCTTAAAGCTTGAGCCCAACGAGATGTTGAATCAGCTAATAAAAGCACATTCAGCCCCATCTGTCTGTAATACTCAGCTATCGTCGCTCCCATGTAAATAGAAGCTTCTCTCGCACTCACAGGCATAGAAGAAGTGTTACAAATGATCACAGTACGATTCATGAGTGGTTCAGAACGATACGGATCGAGCAGATGAGGGAAGGTGCGTAAAACTTCCACAACTTCTCCTGCTCTTTCTCCACAAGCGGCAATCACCACAACGTCGACAGAAGCGTATTTTGATAAATGATGTTGCAAAACTGTTTTTCCTGCGCCAAAAGGACCGGGGGAACAGAATGATCCTCCCTTAACCACAGGAAACTGTGTGTCCAATGTCCTAAGACCGGTATCCATCATCTCTTCAGATTTGACTCTTAAACCAACAGCAAGGGGCGTTTTAATCGGCCACTTTTGTAACATACTAAATTTATATTCAACTCCTTTTTCATCCACAGCAACAGCTAAAATAGTGTCCACTGTATAAGAACCTGGTTTAATCACCCAAACCAGTTTATATTTGCCATAGTGGTTAAAAGGAACCATGATCAGATGTTTAAAAGAGCCTTCCATAGTGTATCCTAAACTATCTCCTCTCTCGATTTCTTCACCCACATGTGCTGTCGGCTCATAATCCCAGTGTTTAGAGCGATTAATAGGAGGAACATAAACGCCTCTTTTCAAAAACAAACCACAGGCTTCAGCCAAAGATTCCAACGGATTTTGCAGACCGTCAACAATAGAAGTCAAAAGACCTGGCCCTAATTCTGCTTCTAGTAAATGACCGGAAAATTCTACAAGAGATCCTAGTTTAACCCCTTTCGTGTCTTCAAAAACTTGAATTTTTGCTTTTTGACCTATAATTTCAATCACTTCGGCTTTTAAATAAGCATGATCAACCAAAACTAAAGCGACTTCTCCCTGTCTGATCTCTCCTTGAAATTCTACTTGTAATAAATTACCAAAAGCGGTGACAACTCGACCTACAGCTTTAGTATGCTTTTGCTCCATTACTTTTACCTATTAATTAAATTATCTTATGGTTTCTAACTCTAATTTTTGTTTTTCATTCCTACAGCTATAGTCTTCTAATAGCATTAATTTGAAAACGTAAGTCACTAAATAATCGAAAGAAAAATGCTTTGAAGATGACCAGTTCTCATATTCAACAAAATACAATTCAACGAGTTGATTCACTGTCTGTTTGGGGCTAATTGGCAATTTTTGGATCAGAGTTGTTAAGGAGCTTTCGAAATCAGAAAGAGAGTCGTTTTTTTCTATTTTATCCCAAAAACCAGGAGACCTCAATTTTTTAAGATGGGTATACAAATCTTTTTTAAAAAGAAAATATCGGCGTAAAACACCTTTATGAACATTGAGGAACATGTCTAAAACTGAAAAAACCAGTTCCTCAAAATGAGCTTTTCTATCACTGAAAGAAGGATATTTCTTTAGAAAATCAAAAACCATGTCAGGGAAAAAATCCTGCTTAGTAAGAGCTTCTTCTAAAGCGGCTAAAGAAGACAATAACCCTCTATTATCAATTGGAAGACCATCTATGTATCGATAAATATTTTCAACATCTATCAGCATACGAACATCCCTAATCTTGATAAGATCGGACAAGGGAAGATTAGTTTCAAGTAACTCAAACAATTCCCTTGAGGATGTTTCAAGAGGACAAGCCGTATTTAAATGAGGTAAATAGGTGACCAAAAAATAGTGGTTCATCTTATATAGCAAATAAAAGTGTTCTGAAATCTTTCCTTATGTATTGAGAGATGATTTCTTTGATATACTGATCTGTTAAATCTAAAGTGAGATGTTGATCGTGTATTTTCAACTCCACCCCTCCATGTAAAGAGCTAAGCAGCACACTTTTTTCTTTTAGAGCATTGATAACATGACCGAGCAAAAGATTATTCACTTCAGAAGAAGATACAACAGAAGGCACATAAACACTCAGATCCGCATGCACCCCTTCTTTTTGGACAGCTTCAACTATGGCGTTGATCAGTTTAGCTAAAACGTCCGAAGAGGTTAGAGAAGGAGACAGGATTTCATCGAGATGAGATTTAAAAAGTTTTTTTTCAATCATCGATTTTATGGATTCAATACATTGTTTAGTTGCATGAATCAAGGAATTTTCGAAAGCTAGTTGGTTTTTCTTGCTTGTTTGTTCTTGCTCTAATTGTATTTGTTTAACTTTTTTTTCAGCTTCTTCAATCATAAGAGCTGCCTTTTCTTTAGCTTCAAAAATGATTTGATTAGCTTGTTTTTGAGCTGGTTCCAAAGTTTCTGTTTTTAAAATGTCACAAATTTTTTTTAATTTGTTTTCCCCATTTTCTATATCTTTCATTTTTGCGATCCGAATTTTATTTTTTACAGTTTATTTTAGACTTACAAGTCTTAATATTTTCCATAACAGAAATTATGGTTTTAAAACCATTTATAGGTTGTAAAACAATGGATACAGCAAAATCAGACAAAAAGCACTTATAACTTTACACTCATCCTGTTAAAAGAAAAAAACTTATTTGTTAACGGGCTACATTCTACATTAAATATCACATATTTTTCAGTAAAAATTCTTCATTTTCTCTTTCGGTGAACAAGATTAGCATGTTTTAATTGGAGATAAAAAGAGATCCTCTCATTTGATGAGGATCAATCATACATAATCCAAAATAGCTTTAAGTGTCATAGACAAAATTTTTTCAAAAATTTATAATCTGCAATTTTATAAAAAGGGTTATATATGAAAAATTTTGTTATTTACGGTCTTGTGACATCTTTTCTTTTCTGCTCAGGAGCAAATGGAAGTTACGGAGGAAATTTTCAAAACAACACCATCATATCGGGAAACGAAGATTCTTCTCCCTTTCTTGAATCTCAAGATCAGGATATCGAACGCATTAACATGGAAAAAGAAGTGGCAAAACTAGATCCGCTTTATAGACCTAAAAATCAGTATAAAAGCAATCTTATTCTTGCAGGCTTAGCCACTATTGTAACCGTTGTGGCTATCGTTTTAGTGTCAAAAAAAGATCGCTCTTCTCAAATGGGACGAGACACTTAAAGGTGACTCGCTTTTTTCAATCGAAAACCAGATCTCTTTTCTTCTCATCCCTTTTTTCTTTAGCCTTTATTTATGAAAAAAAAATTGGCATAATTACATTTACATGCTAAGAAACATAAAAGCTAGAGGATTAAAGCTCACTAACTCAAAGGGATTTTAATATGAATCAATTAGAACAATTAAAAAAATTTACAACTATCGTTGCTGATACCGGTGAAATAGAAGAGATAAAAAAACACTGTCCAACAGAAGCTACGACGAATCCCTCCCTAATTGTGGCGGCGGCTGATATGCCCCATTATCAATATCTAGTTGATGATGCCTTAGCTTATGCAAAAAAACATTCTTCTCAAAAAAAAGAACAATTAAACCTAGCTTTGGATAAGATTTTTGTTAATTTTGGTATCGAAATCTTAAAATATGTCCCAGGACGAGTATCGACAGAAGTTGATGCCAGACTCTCCTACGATAAAGAGGGAAGTCTTCTAAAAGCACGTAATCTGATTACTTTGTATGAATCAATGGGAATCTCTCGTGATAGAGTATTAATTAAACTAGCCTCAACATGGGAAGGAATTAAAGCCGCAGAAATCCTTGAAAAAGAAGGTATTCACTGTAATATGACGCTCTTGTTTAATATGGCTCAAGCCGTTGCTTGCGCAGAAGCCAAAGTCACCTTAATTTCTCCTTTTGTAGGGCGGATACTCGATTGGTACAAAAAAAACTATAACAAAGATTACGAAGCCCATGAAGATCCGGGAGTAAAATCCGTCAAAGAAATTTATAATTATTATAAAAAAATGGGTTATAAAACAGTGGTCATGGGAGCAAGCTTCAGAAATAAAGGAGAAATCTTAGAGCTGGCAGGCTGCGATTTATTAACTATAGCCCCCAAACTTTTACAAGAACTCAGTCAGTCAGAAGAATCAATCTCGGCCAAATTACACCCACTTTCATCTTTAGAAAAAATTGTGTACCCTCAACCTATTGACGAAAAATCGTTTCGATGGGCTCTTTCAGAAGATCCTATGGCAACCGAAAAACTAGCTGAAGGTATACGAAACTTTACGAAAGATACTCTAAAGTTAGAGCAAAAGATTGCAGAAAGGCTTGCATAAAAAACAAAACTCTAAAAAAGCAAAAACCCCTATTAGGATCACCTAATAGGGGTTTTTTAATGTCATGATTTACAAGAAATCAAGATACATCTTCTCTAGAAAGAATGAAGTCAAATAAATCATCATCTTTGGAGTCTTCTTGGTCAATAAATTTTGACAAGCGCTTGCTAAATTCCTTAAAGCCCGTTCCTCCTGGAATTTGATGACCCATGATCAAGTTTGACTTGAAATCCAGTAGGAAATCAGCTTTACCTTCCGTAGATGCATCTGTTAAGACTCTTGTCGTTTCCTGGAAAGCGGCTCTAGAGATAATAGAATCCGTTTCTAAAGAAGCTTTAGTGATACCTAATAGAACAGGAGTCGCTTGAGCCGGTCTTTCTCCAGATTGAATAGCCTTTGCATTTTGTGCAAAAAACGCTTTACTGTCTATATCTTCTCCGTAAAGGAAAATGGTGTCACCAGGATCTGTTACTCTCACCTTTCTAAGCATTTGCCGAACGATGATCTCTATGTGCTTATCATTAATGTCTACACCTTGCAGACGATAAACTTCTTGCACCTGATTCACTAAATATTTCTGTAATTCTCTAACACCGCAAATATCAAGTATCTCGTGAGGAATCACCAATCCGTCTGTGATCTGCTGACCTTTAACAACATGATCTCCTCTTTGGACAATTAAGTGTTTAGTCAAAGGAATGAGATGTTCTTCTTCCATCCCTGTTTCTTCGTCTCTAACAACAACAATCCGTTTACTCTTTTGAACACCCCTAAAATCAATCACTCCATCAATCTTAGCGATTTCAGCCGCATCTTTAGGTTTACGAGCTTCTAATAACTCAACAACTCTTGATAGACCGCCTGTAATATCTTTTGTTTTGATGGCTCCCCTTGGAAGACGAGCTAACAACATACCGGCAGAGACTTTCTGACCTTCTTGTACAGAAATAACAGCTCCAGAAGGAATGGCGTAAGTACCAATCAATTCTTGGTATAAAGAATCAGCATAAATCACAATCTGAGGATGTAACTCCCCTCTATGCTGTTTAACTGTTAACTCCGTCTGGTTAGTCTGCTTATTCACTTCTTTGTGAGTAGAAATACCTTCAACAAGGTCTTCATATTTTACATATCCAGGTCTTTCGCAGATAATCGGAATATTGTGTTGTTCCCATTCCGCGATTTTTGTCATAGAACGAACTTTAGCACCGTCTGTGAGTAAAATTTTAGTTCCTAATTCAACAATAAAGGTTTGTAAAGGCTCTATAGATTTAGTCGATAAAAGTTTTTTATACTCTTCGACACTTCTTCCCTCATCTTTGACGATGTGTAAGGTGCCGTTTTTGTTGAGGGCAACCCAAAGACCTTCATCGTCTTGCACCGTGCGCAAATCTTTGTAGATCAGAATACCATCATGCTCTGTGATCAGTTCAGGACTTAAAGAGGCAGAAGCGATTCCACCCAAGTGGAAAGTACGCATTGTTAACTGTGTTCCTGGTTCACCGATTGACTGAGCGGCTATAATACCAACAGCTTCACCCATACCAACTAATTTACCATTCGCTAAGTTCAAGCCATAACATTTAGAACAAATACCTCTCTTGGACTCGCAAGTAGTGGCTGATCTGATTTTTACGGATTCAATCCCAGAATCATCAATCGCCTCAGCTTGAAAAATGGAGAGGGTATCGCCTGCTTTTGCTAATATTTTAGTGCTGTCTCCGGGTTGGCAAATATCGTCACATACCGTACGACCAAAAATACGCTCTTTAATGGGAAGTAATTCTTCTTGCCCTTGTTTAATCGCAGACACCTCAATACCATTCAAGGTTTCGCAGTCTAATTCGGTGACAATCACGTCTTGAGCGACATCGACCAAACGTCTTGTTAAATATCCTGAATCCGCTGTCTTTAACGCTGTATCGGCAAGTCCTTTACGAGCTCCGTGAGAAGAAATAAAGTATTCCAAGACACTCAAGCCTTCACGGAAGTTAGACGTAATGGGAGACTCTAAAATCTCACCCGAAGGTTTAGCCATTAATCCACGTAAAGCTCCTAATTGCTTCAACTGTGATTTATTACCTCTAGCTCCAGAGTCCATCATCAAATAAAGCGGGTTTAATTCGCCTTGTTTGTTTTCGCTGATCAGCTTGAAAAGATCTTCAGAAAGCACATCAGACACTTCCGTCCAAATGCTAATGATCTTGGAATGTCTTTCTCCGTCGGTTATGATACCGTCTTCGTATTGTTTCAAGACAACCGTGATTTTTTTGTAAGCAGCCTCAATGACAGCATTTTTTCCGGGAGGGATTTTGACATCACAAACACCCATAGACAGAGCCCCTTTAGTGGCTTCAGCGAATCCTAGATTTTTTACATTATCCAAAAACTGAACTGTAGCTTCTAGACCCACTTTCTTATAAGTTTCTAAAACAAGCTCTCCCATCTTCTTTTTTCTTAAAGAGTAGTTTTGGAAACCCAATTCTTTAGGAACTATGGTATTAAACAAAACACGACCCGGAGTTGTTTCAATCACCCCTGAATCCAATTTTAAACGAATTTTTTCATGTAGTCTAAGACCTCTACCTAAATCGTCTATTCGACCTTCCTTTTCTTTTTTTCCCTCGTACCAACTGTAACTGCCGGCACTATTTAGAGCTTGCAAAACTTCGTTGGAAGTGGCAAATAGCTTAGTTTTTCCACCATGCTCTTCAGGAATGTAAAGAGGGTCATACATTAGATAGTATAGACCTAGAATCATATCCTGTGAAGGAACGGTAACAGGCTTCCCAGAAGAAGGTAAAAAGATATTGTCTGGAGCCATCATTAATAATTTAGCTTCTAATTGAGCTTCCACAGATAAAGGAACATGAACGGCCATTTGGTCACCGTCAAAGTCAGCGTTAAAAGCGGAACAGACCAAAGGATGTATCCTGATAGCCTTTCCTTCTATTAAGACAGGTTCAAAAGCCTGTATACCCAAACGGTGTAAAGTTGGAGCTCGGTTTAGAAGAACAGGATGTCCTTTAATCATATCATCTAAAACATCCCAAACTTCAGGAGCTTGCTTCTGAATCATTTTCTTAGCAGAACGAATTGTATAAACAAAACCCATGTCTTTTAAACGTTTGACGATGAAAGGCTCAAAAAGTTCCAAAGCCATCTGTTTGGGAAGACCACACTGATTAAAATTCAACTCTGGGCCGACGATAATAACAGAACGTCCGGAGTAATCAACTCGCTTTCCTAAAAGGTTTTGTCTAAAGCGACCTTGCTTTCCCTTTAACATTTCGGATAAAGATTTTAAAGGCCTATTACCAGCACCCATAACAGGATGTCCATGTCTTCCATTGTCAAACAAAGCATCCACAGCTTCTTGTAACATCCTTTTTTCATTCCGGACAATCACATCTGGAGTTTTTAGCTTCAGGATTGATTTCAAGCGATTGTTTCGGTTGATGACTCTTCGATAAAGATCGTTCAGATCAGACGTAGCAAAACGCCCACCATCTAAAGGCACAAGAGGTCTAAGTTCTGGAGGGATGACAGGAACAGCGGACATAACCATCCAATCTGGGCGATTAGGAGAAGACAGAAAACTTTGGACGATTTTCAATCTTTTAGCTATCTTCATTCTTGCTTGGATTGACTTAGTTTTACGTAATTTATCTTTTAAGTCCGTAACGAGTAGATTCAAATCTTCTTTTTCGAGTAAATCCCTAATAGCTTCGGCACCCATCTGGGCGGAGAATGAATCAGCACCCCACTTCTCTTGAGCTTCTCTGTATTCATTATCATTCAGAAGCTGTTTTCTTTCTAAAGTCGTGCGACCTGGATCAATGACGATATACTCTTCATAATAAATCACTCTCTCCAAGTCCGACGAAGTCATCCCTAAAATATTACCAATACGAGAAGGCATGCTTTTAAAAAACCAGATATGGACGACGGGAACAGCAAGATCAATATGAGCCATTCTCTCTCTTCTGACCTTAGATAAAGTCACCTCTACTCCGCAGCGATCGCAGACAATACCCTTGTGTTTAATCTTCTTATATTTTCCGCAGGCGCATTCCCAATCTTTTGTAGGTCCAAAAATCTTTTCGCAGAATAAACCACCTTTTTCGGCTTTAAAGGTTCTGTAATTGATCGTTTCAGGTTTTTTGATCTCCCCTCTGGACCACTCATTTCTGATCACATCATCAGAAGCGATTTTTATGGTAAGTTTATCAAAATGGGAATCATTGTGTTCGTCAAATGACATTTGGTCTCCCTAAAATATGTAACTTTTATTATTCAGTAACTTTTTCTGTTCTTACATCAAGGCACAAACCTTGCATCTCTTTAAACAAAACGTTTCTTGATTCTGGAATACCAGCATCCAATAAATTATCGCCTTTTACAATCGCTTCGTAAATACGTGTTCTACCTGATACATCATCCGATTTAACCGTCATCATTTCTTGAAGCAAATTGGCCGATCCGTAAGCTTGCAAAGCCCACACTTCCATTTCCCCGAATCGTTGTCCCCCTTTCTGAGCTCTACCGCCTAAAGGCTGCTGAGTCACAAGAGAATACGGTCCTGTAGAACGAGCGTGAATTTTGTCGGCAACTAAGTGGCTTAATTTTAAAATATAGATATATCCAACAACTACTCTATTATCAAATCTTTGACCGGTTCTTCCGTCGTATAGATACATTTTACCGTCTTCTGGCAAGCCTAACTCTTTCATCATGTCCCATATGCGAGATTCAGGGAAGCCTTCAAAAACAGGGCTCTTGACGTAAATACCTGCTCGTCTAGCTGCAAAACCCAAATGAGTCTCCAATAATTGCCCCATATTCATACGAGAAGGCACACCAAGAGGATTAAGAATCACCTCTACAGACTGACCATCTTGCAAATAAGGCATATCAGATTCTGGCACTATTTTTGACACAACACCCTTATTTCCGTGTCGACCAGCCATCTTATCACCAACTTGCAATTTCCTTTTACAAGCGATATAGACTTTAACCTGTCGAATCACGCCAGCTTCTAATTCTGTATCTCCCTTACGCATAAACTCTATTTCTGTTTTATGCTGCATTTGTAAGGCTTGAATCGCTTTGTCAAAGTCGATCAGTATCTGCCTTAAAGCTGTATAAGAATCATTATCAGAGATGATCAAGTCTTCAATTTTTTCAGTTTCTAAAACTTCCAACATTTCTTGAGTGATAGGCTCATCTTCTTTGATGATGATTTCACCCGACTTGCGATGTAAAATATGTCCGGGAGCTTTTTCTCCTAACAATAATGCACCTAATTTCTCGTGGAACTCTACGATTATTTCAGACTCTTTAGATTTATAGTCTTGGTGGATATTTTTAATCCTGGATGTTTCTTCAACTAATTCGTCGTCTGTTTTGGACAATCGATCTCTACGGCTAAACACCTTAACATCCATGACAACCCCTTCCGTTCCTGGAGGAACAGTTAAAGAGGCGTCCTTAACATCAGCTGCTTTTTCACCAAAAATAGCTCTTAATAAGCGCTCTTCGGGAGCGAGTTCTGTTTCAGTTTTAGGTGTAATTTTACCAACAAGAATATCACCTGGCTTAACTTCTGCTCCAATACGAACGATCCCATCTTCTCCTAAATTAGCCAAAGCTTCTTCAGAAACATTAGGAATGTCTCTTGTGATCTCTTCTTTACCTAATTTAGTATCTCTAGCGGTTAGCTCAAATTCTTCAAGATAAATAGATGTGTAATAATCTTCTCTTAAAAGTTTCTCAGATATGATGATCGCATCTTCATAGTTGTAACCGCACCAGGGCATAAAAGCCGCTAAAACGTTTTTACCTAAAGCAATTTCACCTTTGTCTGTCGCTGGACCATCAGCAATCACATCGCCAGCAGACACCTGATCTCCTACTGTACAAATCGGGGTCTGATTGATACACGTACCGCCATTCGATCTCAAAAACTTTTTAAGTACATAAGTTTTTTTATTCAAAGGATTAGCCTTTGAAGCGATAACAATTCTGAATCCATCAGCATATTCCACAACGCCATCTTCTTCAGCGATCACAACAGCTCCAGAGTCTCTTGCGGCTCTAGCCTCTAAACCTGTACCCACAATAGGAGCATCAGCGATCAATAAAGGCACACCTTGACGTTGCATGTTGGAACCCATCAGAGCGCGGTTAGCGTCATCATGCTCTAAAAATGGGATCAATCCAGTTACAATAGATACAAGCTGTTTAGAAGATACGTCCATGTGAGTAACACGTGCTGTGTCTATTTTCATAGACTCACCACGATATCTTGCCCAGCATTGAGCTTCGGCGAACATTTTCAAATCATCCAAAGAAGCTGACGCCTGAGCTATGACACAGTCTTCTTCTTGATCAGCTGTCATGTACTCTATTTCATCCGTAACGACACCATCTCTGACGATTCGATAAGGTGTTTCAACAAATCCAAATTCGTTTATTTTAGCAAAAGAAGACAAAGAGGTGATCAAACCAATATTGGGTCCTTCAGGGGTTTCAATAGGACATATTCTACCATAATGACTGGGGTGAACGTCCCTCACTTCAAAACCAGCCCTTTCTCTGTTCAATCCTCCAGGCCCCAAAGCAGATAGTCGTCTTTTGTGAGTTAATTCTGCTACAGGGTTGGTTTGATCCATAAACTGAGACAACTGAGATCTTCCAAAGAAATCTTTTAAAACACCAACTAGACCTTTGGCTGAAACAATTTTTCCAGGAGTTAAGGTGTCAGCAGAAAAATCAAAAAGGTTCATACGTTCTTTTATGATTTTTTCCATCCGAGCTAAACCAACTCTGCATTGATTTTGAATCAACTCTCCAACAGAGCGGACTCTCCTATTGCCCAAATGATCAATGTCATCTACAATCGCTTGCCCGCTTCCTTTTTTAAGGCTGATAAGATACTTGATAGCTCCAACAATGTCCTCTTTTTTCAAGGTAACATTGTTCAGATCTTCGTCTGTTGTGGCTAAGCCTAGTTTGCGGTTCAGTTTATAACGACCAACTTTCCCTAGATTGTAACGCTTAGGATCAAAAAAAAGTCTCATGATGGCTGAACGAGCATTTGAAAGAGTAGCCGGTTCACCTGGCCGGATTTTTCTGTAAAAATCTTTCAAAGCTGATTCGTAAGAATCTGTCGTGTCTTTGGCTAACATTTTGATGATAGGACTTGTTTCGTCTGCGTCTTCAGCTACTCTTACAGACGCAATTCCCGCATCTAACATTCTCTTCAACATAGCTGTCGTCAGTTTCTCCGCTGCTTTTCCGAATAAGACACCTGAGGACTCTTCGATGACGTCTTCTGCTAGAATTTTACCGACTAATCCTGTAAAATCTTTTTCAGATTTGATTTTGACTTTAATGGTACTGAAAAACTCTTCTATGATATCAGCATCTGTAGAATAACCTAGAGTTCTGATAAATGAAGTGGCCAAAACTTTGCGACGTCGTTTTTTGCGATCTACGTATATATAGATAAGGTCATTGATATCAAAAGCAGCTTCCAACCAACTTCCTCGATAAGGTATGATCCTGAAAGAATATATACTCATACCCTTGGGATGCTTCTCTTCTTCAAAAGAAATGCCAGGAGATCTGTGTAACTGAGAAACGATCACTCTCTCGGCACCATTTATGATAAACGTTCCTTTTTCAGTCATTATAGGCAAAGTGCCCATATATACTTCTTCTTCTTTAATACCTGTCTCATCAGTCAATCTGAATTTGATTTTAAGTGTAACATTATAGGTGATTCCCCTTCTGATGCATTCTTCGGGCGTGTATTTAGGGACACCAAGGCTGTAGGACAAATACTCTAAAACGGTTTTCTCATCATATGATTTAATCGGAAAAATCTCATTAAAAACCTCTTCGATTCCGACGTTTTCTCTTTCATGAGGAAGACGATTAGTCTGTAAAAAATGATTGTAGGATTTAATTTGGATCTCAATAAGATTGGGAAGATCAATGATTTCCTCTCGCTCACGAAAACTGACCCGTTGTGGCGGTCTTTTTAACATTGAAAGCTCCTAAAAGACATTAAGTTATGATGAAATAAACAAGAATAATAAAAAAATATTTAAAAAATTTATCTTAAAAAGATAACAAAAAGCTAAAAGCAGATAGTCAATATAAGAATTGACTATCTGCAATCTATCATTAAAGCCCGACGATTGTTACTTTACCGCCAGCAGCATCTAATTTCTTTTGAATGTCTTCTGCATCTGCTTTTGTTGTAGATTCTTTAATTACTTTAGGAGCTCCTTCTACGAGATCTTTAGCTTCTTTTAGGCCTAAACCTGTAATTTCGCGGATAACCTTAATAATACCGATCTTTTTATCTGCAGGAGCAGCTTCTAAACTAACTTTAAATTCTGTAGATTCAGCAGCAGCAGCGACAGGAGCAGCAGCAGCAACAACAACAGGAGCAGCGGCAGCAGCAGCTTTTACGCCCCACTTTTCTTCTAAAGCAGACTTTAATTTGGACATATCCAAAACGCTGAGAGCGCTTAAAGCTTCGACTAATTGTTCTAATGTTTGATGACTCACGGGAATACCTCTATAAAATATATGAAAATTTAAAAAAATAACACCGATGTAAATGTTTCTGTTTCTCCTCAAGGAGGCATCGGCTATGTATTATTAATCCTCTTTACTAACCTTATTCTCTATGCAATGAAGCACGCTTGTTAATAAAGCCTCTACAACAGCTAAAGTTTGGCTCATCGGAGCTTCTAACATAGCTAACAGCTGAGCACGCATTTCGTCTTTTGAAGGCAATTTAGAAATTTCTTCAATATCAGATGATGAGCATACTTGATTTTCAAAGCGTCCACCTAGAACATCAAAAACGTCTTGATTATTTTTTTTATAATCATATAAAGCTTTTGTTGTCATAACCGGATCTTGAAGAGCAAACACAACACCAATGTGACCATGAAGTTCTTTCGCATTTAAAGAGATGCCAGAAGCTTCGGCCGCTTTAATCAAGACCTTTTTCCTCACCACTTCAAAAGTGCCACCAGACTGGCTAATCTTTGATCTAAAATCTGCAGCCATATTCGGATTGAATCCCTTATAGGAAGTCAAAACGAGAGCTGTAGATTGATCAATCTTCAATTTAATTTCGTCTAGGAGCAACTGTTTTTCTTTTCTCATTTACATACTCCTTTACAATTCAACTGAATGAAGATCAATTTTAATACCAGGCCCCATAGTAGAAGACAGTACCAAAGATCTTAAATATTGACCTTTTGCTGTCGCCGGCTTAGCTTTTAAGACTGCCGATAACAAAGCCTGAATATTGTCAACTAACTTATCAGAAGCAAAAGACAATTTGCCAACCATGCCGTTGACAACCCCACTTTTATCTGATTTAAATTCTACCTTACCAGCTTTCACCTCTTTTACGGCTTGGGCTACATCTGTAGTAACTGTTCCTGCTTTAGGAGTTGGCATCAACCCTCGGGGACCGAGAACTTTACCTAACTTCCCCACCTCTCTCATCATATCTGGAGTTGAAATAACCGCATCAAAATCGGTCCATCCTGCTTTTATTCTTTCAAATAAATCATCATTACCAGCATATTCTGCACCGGCTTTAAGGGCTTCATCTATTTTTTCCCCTCTAGCAAATACAGCAATAACAACATTGGTTCCTGTTCCGTTCGGTAACGTAACAGTACCTCTGACTTGCTGATCAGACTTACGGACATCAACACCAGTAAGGAGCGATATTTCAACCGACTGATCAAATTTAACAGCCGGACATTTTTTTAGTATTTCGAGGCCTTCTTTTAGTGAATACACCTTGTTAGGCTGCACTAATTTCAGCATCTCCCGAACTCTCTTACTTTTTCGTGTCATACATTCCTTTCCTAACTAAAAAATTAGCAAGGTTTTTAAACGCCTATTTTTTGACTAGAATAAGGCGTTTTGTTTTAAAACTCTTTAAGAGCCTAGTCAAAAATTACTCAATAATATCAACGCCCATAGAACGAGCTGTTCCCTTAACAAGCATTTCGGCAGCTTCATCAGAATTCACTCTCATATCCGAACGCTTTTGGGCTACAATTTTTTTCAATTGCGAAGAATTAAGTTTACCTACCTTATCGCGATTAGGAACCTTTGACCCTGATTGAACGCCTATTTCTTTAAGAATTAAACGAGACACGGGAGGTTGTTTAGTGATAAAAGAAAAAGTTTTATCTGAATATACAGATATAACCACAGGAAGAATGTCTCCTGCCTTGTCTTGTGTTTTAGCATTAAATTCTTTACAAAAACCCATGATATTGACTCCGGCAGACCCAAGAGCAGGACCGATAGGAGGGGCAGGGTTAGCTTTACCTGCAGGAATTTGCAATTTAATCGTCTTTATAAGTTTTTTCGCCATATATATCCCATTTTTAACCAGTAACAAAGGAAGACTTTCGGATTATCTTACAGATGGTAAACAACAAAGGAATTTTACACCAGAGTATTCTTCACTACTTTTAAAATAATCAAAAGACCGCCTCAAAAAAAATCAACTTAAATCTGAATCGATAGGAACCTGTTCAACTTGCCAAAACTCTAGATCATCTACGCGAGTATCTCGGCCAAATATAGACACAAGAACGCTGATTCGGCCTTTTTCATGAAACACTTCCGTGACAACACCGACAAAATTCACAAAAACACCATCAACGATCTTAACTCTGTCTCCAATAGTGAGATTGTGTTTTTGAACAACTCCACCCTTCTTAACCTCTAAATCTTTCAACATAGCATCGACTTCAGATTGAAGCAAAGGAGTAGGCTTTGAGCCACCCAAAAATTCTATGACACCATTCGTCCCCTTTACATACATCCAAGCTTCGTCAGTCAAATCAAGATTTACCAAAATGTAACCAGGCCACATTTTTTTCTCACTCACTTTTTGCTGACCTTTTTTCACTTCGGCCACATTTTCAGTAGGCACCAGAATATCAAGCAGAACACCGTCCATCCCCTTAGACTCACGATAATCTTCAAGAGACTTTTTCACTTTTTTTTCTTGTCCCGAAATAACTTGAACGACATACCATTTATGCATGCAATGATCCTCAAAATTTAAGAAAATAGAATTCGAACTAAATACTCTAAAAATTCTAAAACACTTTTTATAGACAGGTCTACCAGATAAATACTCAAACCAAAAACAAAAATTGAAATCAAGGAAGCTTTAACAAAAAAAATCAATTCTGTTTTTTCTGTCCACGATATTTTTCTTATCTCTTCTTTAACTTCTGAAAAATAAGAGAAACTAAAAGAAGTAGAGTGGTCAGGCAACGATTTTTCTGTTTTTTTCATATTTATTTTAATTTTATTACAGTAAAGGAGACAACTTGAACAAACGAGTGAGGAGGGGATCGAACCCCCGACCGGCGACTTTGGAGATCGCTGCTCTACCAGCTGAGCTACCCACCCAATAGCGGCAATTAAATTGCCGCATATACTATTTCACAATTTTAGAAACTGTTCCCGCTCCGATAGTTTTACCACCTTCACGAATAGCAAATCTCATTCCTTCTTCCATAGCAACTGGAGAAATCAATTCAACTGTGATTTCCACGTTATCACCTGGCATAACCATTTCTACACCTTCAGGCAATGTAACTGTTCCTGTTACGTCAGTTGTGCGGAAATAAATCTGAGGACGATAACCAGTGAAGAAAGGCTTATGTCTTCCACCTTCTTCTTTAGTCAAAACGTAAATAGTTCCAACAAATTTAGCGTAAGCCTTGCATGTGTTAGGTGCAGCCAGAACCATACCCCTCTCAAGATCTTTTTTCTCAAAACCTCTTAAAAGAATACCAACGTTCTCTCCGGCTCTCGCTTCATCCAAGATTTTATTAAACATCTCAAGACCTGTCGCAACTGTCTCTCTTGTGTCTCTCAGACCCACAACTTGTAATTTATCGTTAACCTTAACAATTCCACGCTCAACACGTCCTGTCGCTACAGTTCCACGACCGGAAATAGAGAACACATCTTCAATAGGCATTAAGAAAGGCTTATCAACTTCTCTAGCTGGAGTAGGTATCTTCTCATCAACAGTATCCATCAAAGATTCGATACATTTAACATATTCAGGATTACCTTCAAGAGCCTTGAGAGCTGAACCTCTGATAATAGGAACATCTTTGTAACCTTTGGCTTCAAGAAGTTCTTGCAATTCCATTTCAACTAAATCAACAAGTTCTTCATCTCCAGGACTGATCATATCCATTTTGTTCAAAAAGACAACAATCGCAGGAACACCCACTTGACGAGCAAGCAAGATATGTTCTTTTGTTTGAGGCATAGCACCATCTGTAGCGGAAACCACTAAAATAGCTCCATCCATCTGAGCAGCTCCAGTGATCATGTTCTTGACATAGTCAGCGTGCCCAGGGCAATCGACGTGAGCATAGTGTCTTGTAGCTGTTTCATATTCTACGTGAGTAGAATTAATTGTGATACCTCTAGCTTTTTCTTCTGGGGTATTATCAATAGAAGCGTAGTCGCGGAACTTCGCTCCCCCTTTTTCAGCGAGCACCTTTGTAATCGCAGCTGTTAAAGACGTTTTACCATGGTCAACGTGGCCAATTGTACCAATATTGACGTGAGGCTTATTTCTTTGGAATGTTTCTTTTGCCATTATATCCTCCGTTAGGTCAGCAATAATGTTTGGTAATAATAATTCATTTTTTTGCCCAAAATAGGAATCGAACCTACGGCCACTTGCTTACCATGCAAGTGCTCTACCACTGAGCTATCTGGGCGCAATCTCTTAGGGATCGTAAAGAAGTTCTTTAAATCTCAAAAAAATCAACCCTGAAAACTGGAAAAGACACCCTTATTTCTGACGATAAGTAATTCTAGCCTTAGTCAAATCATAAGGAGACATCTCGACGGTCACTGTATCACCCACTAAAACGCGAATGTTTCGCATGCGCATTTTGCCACAAAGATGAGCTATCACCTGCATGCCATTCTCTAAAATCACTCTAAAGTGCATATTGGGCAATAGTTCTTCAATTTTACCGTCTATTTTGATTGTATCTTCTTTGGGCATAGATAAGCAGTTTTTCCTAATTTTCCATAAAACATACTGGATCAAATCACAAAAATCTCTTTCTTGTCAATCTGTTTTTATAAGAAGAAAGGGTTTTATTTATTTGTATTCCATTTTTCACCTTTAAGGAAAAAAAATTTCCCCCTGACTTAAAACTAACTCAACAGATTAAAAGAGCCTCATTTATATTCAATTGAAGGACTAAACAACTAATGATGATTCAAAATGGTTTTCATCGCCTCTTGTTTCATCTTAAGATGCAAACTATTCAGTCCATTCGAACGACTAGGCGTTAAATAAACGTAAATATCTATCTCTTTCAGAAAAGTTGGAGGGATTTTTAATAAACATTCTGGAGACTCGTTGTTATAAACAAACAATAAAAGAGCAGCCAATCCTGAAGAGATCAAAGCTTCCGAAAAAACAGAGAAAACCATTTTACCATCAAAAGATTGACTTCTTAAGAACATTTCACTCTGGCAACCTCTGACTAAGTTGGATTCAATTTTAAATAAAGGATCAAAAAAAGGAAGATCTTTACCCATCGCAATAATTTTTTCGTACTTCATTTCTCTGCTTGCTAATTTATTAAATATGCTACACAATTGCGCTTGCTTATTTAGACAGGAAGAATAAAAAGAATCATCTTGTGTTGACATTAGTCTTTTCCAGAAATACAAATTAATCACTTAATCTTAATATAAGAATATTTTTTCATAAATAAAAATGACAGTTCATCAAACTCAACAAAGCTACAATTTGAGCAGAGAAACAGTTCAAAACTACATCTCCAAATATCAATCAGAAGCTAAATCCCATTATAAACTATATCGTTTAGCCCTTGTTGGCTTGGGTTTGTACGCTATTCACAACCTGAAAGGCATATACGACGCTCCTTTAAAAGGGGCACTACAATTAGCCTTTAGCTTCCCAACAGGATTGATCATGAAAAAAACGATCAAGTCATATACCCTGGAAAAAGGAGAAAAAGAAGAAAAAATCGCCAAAAAATTTGAATTTATTCTATCTAAGCTAAACGATAGGACCCAATCTTGCATTCAAGATTTCATAGATCATTCAGAAAAGGAAATCACCTCTTTGGAAGAAGAACTAAAAGCTTTGTATAAAACCTGGACGAATCTTTCAGAGGATCAACTACCCAAAAACATAAAAGAAGAAGACCGATTGCGTAAAATCATTCTTATAGAAAAAATGCAACTCATACGCCTAAGGATAGAACATCTTGAGCAAACTCGTGGGAACCTCTCTTCCCAGTTAAAAGAAAACCTCTTAGAAGATATAGCGTCCCAAAAAGATCTCGAAGTTTCAAGCTTCACCCGTACACCTGAAAGATCCGCTTTAACAAAAAATGTGACCAGCTACCTCTTATCTTTAAACAAGCCCCCTGTAACTTACAAAAACATCTTTGAAGCATCTATTGAAAAAACAAAAAAAATAGCTAATGATTTATATTTGGAATGTAAAGAGAGACTCAGCCCTCCAAGCAACCCTATCCTCTCTAACCAGTCATCACCTATAGATCAACCGGATTAACGCTGAACAAGCAGCGATTTTAATGCTTTCGAAAGGCTGTTCAAGAAGAGAAATTAAAAACGGAAAACTCTCAACATTTCCTACTTGTCCCAATTGCTCTAAGACCTGAATCTGCTTTTCTCTTTTTAAATGAAAAAAACTTTCGTAAAACACATTTAAAACAACAGAATCAGGTTCGTAAGATGAAAGCAACAAAGCGGCTTGTACTCTCACCTCTTCGTCAGGATCGACAAGAAAACTTTTAATGATCGTTAAATCGGTTTGAGCCCCATGCTCTAAAAGAAGCCGGCCACTAGCATAAAAACTATATTTAGCTTCTTCTTTCAAAAAAGATCTGATTTTGTCTAAAGCCGGTGTATAACCTTGAGCCATTAAAATTGATAAAACCTCTACTTTTGTTGCTTGATTGACCATATCAGACCATCCGGGATTATAAACGTTACACGGTACTTGATTAGGAGCAAGAAAAATAAAACTTAAATCTGAACTTTGAATGAGATTCCATTTAAAGGAGGAAGAGAAAACAGTTTCAAATAACAACGCACACGATTCTAAAACTTGATATTGGGAATAAATTAAACCCAAAGCTAAATTAGCTTGAACAACAGGATCTGCCTCAGAAAGTAACCAATCTCGCCTCTCACTCAAACCCAAAACTCCCAGCTTGGAACATAAAATAGCTCCTTCTCTTTTTTCTTTTAAAGGCAGCTTTTGAAGCCAGTCAATAAAACATTTGACAGTTTGCTCGTCTTCCAATAAACACAAATTATAAAAACCTAAACAAGCCGTCGCTAATTGATTATCAGAAAGCGCCTGATCACAGGCATTTTTCACCTTTTCACATAAATGATCATCTATATCTATCATGGAGAGACAACTAAAAGCAGCTAAGCGGACATCCAAGCAGGGGTCTTTTGTGAGCAAAATAATTTTAGAGGCATAGGCACTCAAATTAAAGTAAGCAACTATTTGACAACCCAATTCCCGGAATCCGGCGGCTTCATGTTGCAAAAGCATCAACACATCTTTATCAGGCAGGATATCATAAAGACGCAGAAGAGCCATAAAACAAGCTTTTTTTTCTTCAAGAGAAGAAACTTTATCTGCCATTATCTTTTCTATATATGGTTTTGAAGCTACAACACCTAATTTCCCTAGACTTGTTATGATTTCAGCTCGCACATACCACGTTTGTTCTTTTTCTAATAAATCGAGCAACCGTTTCTGTATTAAATCATCTCTAAAAGAGCCTGATATTTTAACAGCCAGGTGCCTTTCTTGAGAATTAGAGCTTTTTAGAGAACGAAGAATAAAAGAAAGTGAATTAACATCATGAGCTAAAGCCGCTCCTATCAAACTATGTAAGACAAAATTTTGTTGACTAGATTCGAAAGATTTGCTTAAAACGGTCCAACAAAGATTTTCCAGCAAAGATTTTTCTTCTTGTCGCCCTTCATACTTAGGATACAGTTTTTGATAAAAATTGATGAATTTTAAATCATATTTGCCTAGAAAATAAGCCTCACCAACTAAATTAGAAATTCTAAAGACATCTTCTTCTGCCAGTTTTGCTTGTTTGATGGTTTGTATGGCTAAATCGTAATCTTTACAAACAAGGGCACAAAGAGATTTTTCTCTTATATCCTCATAGCTAGCTGCTTGCAAAAAAATTTTAAAAAACAAGAAAGCAGAAATTATTTTAAACACGATCACCCTCTAAACTAAATGCAATAAAGGTCTGCCTCCGATTAGATGAAAGTGCAAATGAAAAACCGTCTGACCTGCATCACTTCCATTGTTAGTGACCAATCGATACCCTTCATCAATCCCGAATTCAACAGCTAATTTTTGAGCCACTTGTACAATTTCTTTTAAAAGAAACAAATCTTCTTCCTTCATATCCTGTAATCCAGAAATTTCTTTTTTAGGAATGATCAAAATATGAACGGGAGCGACAGGCGCGATGTCATGAATAGCGATCAGGTGTTCATTTTCAAAAAGCTTTTCGGCTTTAATTTCTCCTTTTATGATTTTGCTAAAAACAGAACTCATTTCAATCACCTATAATCATTTCCAAAGCTTTCAAGGCATCTGCTTTACTTTCCCAAACAGAAACAAAACGCCCTTTATGACAAAAGACAGCGCCTTCAATCTGCGAGATTTCTTTTAATACGTCATCTTGGAGCCCTGCCCACTTTTCTGGCATCGGTATACGTACGGCCATCCTCTGTTTTAAACTAGGAGGAATCCCTCTTAATTTCCAGTGGTTAGAAGAAGGCATGATGACAAAGCAAGCTGGATGAGACTCCCCTCCTAATTCGAAAAAATTCTCTAGCCAAGGAATAGACTTATCAAATACTAAAAACTTTAATTTTTTATCCATCTCTTTTTTTACAAGACTTTGGCAGCTTAAGATATAATCATATCTATCTAACAGTCTTTGAATGTGATTTTTTGTAAACTCCAAAGCTTCATGAAAAGCTAGATCCATTTTTTCTTTTGAAACATCGTATTCAAAAGGAACAAAAGCAGAAATAATGTGAGAAAAACTCGCCCAACCCATTTCATAATCAACCCGTCCGTTATCATGAGCATCTACACCTAAAATGAGAGAACGATTTAAGTATTCATAAATATCTACAGAAATGCGTCCTATTTGCTTTAAATAATCTAGGATCATACCAGCGCTACTTAAATGTCCCTGATATTCTATCTGGTGGTGATCGAACCTTTTTAAATCCTTATTATACACCCCGCCAACATCACAGACATATTCACATTCCAACAGCAAATGAGGATCTCTCGTACGCACAATCTGATCTTTACTGATTAATCCAAACAATAATAGTAAAGCGCAAGCTGTGACTTCATCGGCATGGAAAGGTCCATTATGGGTACCAAAACTGAAGGGAGATGTAGAAGATTTAGTCATTTTATTTCCTATTTAAAAAAACCTGTCATTAAAACAAAGCTCTGATATAAGACAAAAAAGTAACATACAAGTATAGCTTTAAAATAAATTAACTCTCTATGGTAATTTCTCATTTTTCTAAATATCTCGATTTAATATCTCCTGATGGATTCATCAAATCCATCCAAAAAGTGAATGATAGATCGGTATCAATCGACTTAGTGATAAAAGATATTCCTGCCAATTTTTTAGGTTATCAAGTCCCCAAAGATCTAGTTTTATTCAATTTAAAAAGCACTTTAGCTCAAATAGGATTACAATCTGAAACCAAAGAAATCATTTTAGACTCCCCTAATCAAAGCGCTTACATCCATCTCAATCTGATTTCTTTCAGTTCGTTAGCTACAAAATTTTTGTCTTTTCTAAAACCGGGAGCTTACTTGGGCAAGCTATTTATTGCTGATGATCGTCGACTGATTAAGAAAGTAGACCATATCGTAAAGATGCAAAATCATCCTCATGGATTTAAAATTCCTTCATCAGCGACTTTAGAACTTAAAGAAAATATAGCTACAATTTTTATCCCTCTTTCTGGAGGAGAAGTTTCTTATTTAGATAGCATGCACCAATTCATAAACTGTATGAGTTTAGCCTTGCACCACCCTCATTTAAAAATAAGAGATTGGTTAAAAATACAACAAATAAGACAGAAAAAAAATCAATATCTTCTAGAGAAAGACCAAATACTACTTTTGACGGCAGAACCCCTGACCATAAAAGAGTGTTTTGGCAAAGTAGCCGAACAATATTTGCCGGAAAAAGTTTTTCACACATCCGCCTTTTTAATCGACCCTTTTACTCATTTATCTGGAGATATTTATGAATTTTTTGGAACATCATCTTCTTCTATAGACAATGTTCCCCTTCAGTTTTACCATGTAGAGTCTTTTAGACAATCTGTGTCTTTTACTGACAGCTCTATGGATCATCATTTTTTTGCTGATTACGCCAAAATTTCCGACATCTTCCAAACATGTCCTTATAAAGAAAAAAGATGTGCTCTGTTTTGTTATGATTCTCCAGAAAGTTTATCCGATCTATCAAAAAATTGGATCCCAACCCAAGAATCTTCTCCAGAAGCCTTCATCTGTAAACTCATACAAGAGAATATTATTCTGAAAACTGGAAGTCTCTTTTTGACAGAATCACCTTCAAGAGAAACTCTCCATTTGCTGACACATCCCCACATATCTAAAGTGATCAAAAACATTTGTTTTTACTCACGAAACAATTTTTTTTCCAGTGAGGAACGATCATTACTCTTGGATTTACACAAAAAAGGGATGAATATTTACTCATTAGATACCGATTTAAAAGACGTTTTATCTTATGTATACCGAGAAGATAAAAAAGTCAGTATTTTTAGTCCTATTAAAGAAGCAGAATCATTCAAAAAAGCCACCTTATTTGGCCTATATGGATCTAATTTGAACATGGGATCTTTCGAAAATGAAATATTCAAGCTTTTTCAAAATTTAATTGAACTACAGAAAACCTCTGACCACCCTTTATTTAATGCTAAACATCAACTAGCGATCGTGACAGGAGGTGGGCCTGGAGTCATGCAAATGGGTAATCAGATAGCGATTAAGTTGGGCTTATTGTCTTGCGCTCACGCTTTAGATTTTAGTAATCCTCTTATCAACGAACAACAACAAAACAAATACGCCAAACACAAAATGACTTATCAGACACAAGAAATTTGGGAAAGACAAAGAGCATTCCAACTAGACTTCCCCATTTTCACCAAAGGAGGAATAGGCACTGACTTTGAATTGAGTTTAGAAGAATTAAATATCAAAATTTGTCGCTCTCATTTTGTGCCAATCATCTTATTTGGAGAGTATAGTTATTGGAGAGAAAAAATCTCTCACAAATTCCAACTCAATCTAAAAGAAGGTACTATAAAAGGAAACGAATGGATTTCTAACTGTTATTACTGCGTTGAAAACGCTGAGGAAGCTCTATCCATTTACAAAAGCTTTTTTGAAGGCCGTCTAAAGATAGGGCCTTCTGGCCCCATATTTAGTGAAGGTTTTTATTATCAAAAGCCCCAAGAAGTTCCAAGCTCAACATAATTAGCTTTTCGATTAAAAAATTCGCCCTCTCTCGAGTAACCTTTATGGCCATCAAAATATATTCGCATCTTTCTTCCCACTCCCTGTAGTTTACTCAACTCGTAACCCAAACGAATAGTGGTGTCAGCTTGCCAATGATGATGTTGCCAATGAGATAAATGAGCAGCCAAAAAAGGAGATCCATAAAGCCGATGATATGTCAATTTTTTACCAGGGAAACGCCACTCCAATCCATATTCAAAATAGAGAGGCTTTAATTTAAAAGAATTATCGCTATGTCCAATAAATCCTGGGCCTGCATATAATCTAAGACCGCTAGTGAATTGGTAAGACGTGATCAAGTCCACCGCTTCAAAGCTTGGATTTCTGCGACTATGAACTGTTTCAGGATGATCAACGATGTATTCATCCCCTAAATGAGAAGAAATGTGATAAGGTCTCAATCTAAAAGACCAGCTATCAAAAGCATATGTAAGAGGAAATCCTACAAAATAATCAGTATTAAGCATTCGGCAGACATCGCCATTTTCATTAACAGGCACATCTTCGAAGTTAAAAACAGCCCAAATTCCAGCTTCTACCCCTAACTGCATAGCTCCATGGAACTTCCCGATGTTTTTCCAACGAAATATAGGGAAATCGTCACCTAAAGAAACAGCAATCGCTTTTTTACCAGAAATATGATCGTTAGCCCGTAAATTAACGGAATTAATAGGCTGTCTCGGATCAGCTATTAGAGGTAAAAACAAAACGGTTGATTGTGGAAACCAAACCCCTTCAACTTTAGGGTCAATGTGACATCCTTTTTTCAAAATATTTTCCGTATCAAAATGACTCTGTTCAATTTTTACCGATTTAATGTTCGGCATATCCTGGACAAAAGCACAAATACTTTTAGCGATTAAATCATTGTTAGGCAAATTGGATAAAACCACTTCTCCATGATGCACAGTTGCTAAAACTTTAAATTCGTAATAATGGGCGTCTAATAAAGCTTGTATGTAACCTTCTAGGTAGTGATCAGATAACATCTCTACGTTTTGAATAGGTATACTATCGCTCCTTTGCAGAGAACGGTCTAATTGATTATGATTGTCGTTCGTTTCGGCAAAAATAGCCGCCTGAGAAACAATTGACAAAAACAGTGTAAAATAAATTTTTTTGAAACGATTATTTTGCATAAAGAACCTCTTAAAGGCTTTATATTTGATTCGGGAATTATATGCAAAAAATTCACACAACTAGCAGCTAATTCAACTTGTATTCATCCAAGTCTTGCTAAAATGAGTTTAGCTTCTTGCTGGTCTATCATTTTAAATTGAGCCACATTAGATTCATAGCAATAAACATCGGCCCTAGCAATATCAAACCACCATCCATGTAATCGCAAAGCTTTTTTGTTCACTAAATCTTCTATAAAAGGATAACTGATCAGATGATCTATTTGCTCTAACACATTCATTTGAGAAGCTTTATTGTGGGAAGCTAATTCATCGCTAGAAAAAGATATGTGTGTTTGATTGCTCAAACAAGATTCAGCGTGAGATAACCAAGCAGGCAGATGTGAACAACAACTCGACTTGGTTTGGTTGATTAAAGATTGCATAGCTCCACATTCAGAATGTCCGCAGACCACGATATCTTTCACTTTCAAAGATAAAACAGCAAATTCTAAAGCAGCTAAAGTGCCTGTATCCTGATGGGCATAAGAAGGAACTAAGTTCCCTACATTCCTTAATACAAACAGATCTCCCGGATTGGTAGAAGCGAAAAGATTAGGGACTACTCGACTATCTGAACAAGCGATGAATAAGGCATTGGGTTTCTGACCCAAAGCCAAATCAGCAAATAAAGCTCGATTTTCTTCGGTTAAAGAATTTCTGAATTCCAATATCCCTTCTATTAATTTTTTCATAAATCCGTTTACATTCCAAAAATAAAAAAGTGAGCTTATCATTTTTGATGATAATTCGCCTTACTTTTACGATCCCACAAAAAAATAGCTTAAAATATATATACCTACTGAAGTCAATCCCCCAAAAATCATAAGCTCAGTACAAGTTATTCTTATTAAAATTAATACCCCATCTTTTTGTTTTCTTTCACCTATTAAAACAGGCTTGATTTAGCTCAAAAAGATAGGAAGATGACTGACTAATAAACGATGTTATTATTCTGATCATCAGTAAAGTTCTCTCTAAACAATTCACCCCTTATATAAAGCCATCTACCGTCAATCTTCTCAAAATAGCTCTTTTCGGTGAATGAAATATCCTTTTCTCCCTGCATGAGATGGGCAAAAAAAAGAACTGTAGCGAAGCGTTCATTCGTCTTAACTTCAAGGATTTTTAATCCTCGAAAAAGAGTATTCAAAGAAAAATAAGATATTTTTTTTGTCCATTCTTTAATGTTTTTGTCAAATTCAAGGTTATTCGGATGTGTTGTAAGGATAATGTAATCAGGGAGGCAAAGCGCATAAGCAGAAAATCTTGATCGCATAAGAGTTAGAGCTGTATCCGCTTTTTTTCCTTCGTGAAAAGATTGGCAGCAGAACTCATACATCTTTTTACTTTGACAAGGACATGGACATTGTTTGTTTTGTTTTGATTTCATAAAAGCAACTAAATGTCAGACATTCCCCTGTTTTATAATGAAATGATTAGATTTTAAATAATTCAGAATAACTTTAAAAAATAAAATTCATTTATAATGTTGATCATATTAAAATTATCAAAAAAAGGTTTTTTCTGTCACTTTTTCTTTATTCTTAGCATCTCTCCATCCGCTATTTCTTTTCCTTCAAGCAAGGTTATTTTTTTTCCTATGGATAGACTTGGTAATGCTAGATCAATATTTAAAAACTTTACGGAGATCTCAT
This sequence comes from Rhabdochlamydiaceae bacterium, assembly GCA_049240945.1. Taxonomy (GTDB): domain Bacteria; phylum Chlamydiota; class Chlamydiia; order Chlamydiales; family Rhabdochlamydiaceae; genus JBMLRQ01. The sequence goes on along the minus strand of JBMLRQ010000021.1, from coordinate 72,086 downwards.
AATATTTTCCTAATTCTATCTCATTATCTCCCATTAATAGTCGGCAATCATAAGCTTTATCATCAACAATTAATGGTCATGCATAAAAGTCTGGTCCGATAGGAGACTTACGCTTCACGGACGTTTTGCGTCCTCCTTCTGCAGTTGTTTTAAATCTCACTTTGATGTAAATATCAGGCTCCATTTAAATCTCCTTATTTGGGGTCTAACATCAAATTTAAAACTTCTGGAATTAGTCCTTCCAATTACTGGTCAGAAATTACACACGCAGGGATCCCTCCGTCAACGAGAGTAGGTGCTCCATTAAGAGCACTGTTGAGTTGTTTTTCATTGCACCGTTTCGTAAAATTTTTTTTAAGATGTTATTTGGTTTTACGCAATATTACTTACGTGCACTGAAATCAAATGGATAAAAAGTGGGGCAACCTGGACTTGAACCAGGGACCAGCGGGTTATGAGTCCGCTGCTCTAACCAACTGAGCTATTACCCCACAGAATTCATTATTTTATATTATTTCGACTCTACATGCAACTATTTTCTATTGAGATAAGAACTATTCTACAAACATTCAAACCTTTTATTTTTTCATCCACTTATCATGGTTCAATATTTAAAGACACTCAAAGAGGGAAAGCAACTGAGTCTTTAATAGAAAATCGATCTATCACAAAACGTTGAACTTCAGGAAACGAAGATAAACCCAGAATTTTTCAATTGAATGATAGAGTTGTCGTTACATTTTTTAATTTTAAAGGCATCTATTTTCTTATTATTGACTAATGAACTTTTTAAATTATGATTTTTTTTATTAATTAAAAAAAACCTTTTGCGAAATTTTTTTTTAATTATAATTTTAGAAAATTTTAAAAAAAATGCGTAAAATGAAAAAAACTATCTATACGTTTTTCTGTACTCTCTGTGTGTTATTCCCCTCTTTAATGCGGGGAAACGAAAATTTAAGATCTTATTTAACACACAAATATGAAAGATATTACATCCAAGAAATCAATCAACTAAATGTAAAAATCAATGACTTGGTGGCTGTTCTGAGTGATGGCTCTGAATGGAGAATTGACAGAGAAGACCATGAAAAATTATGCAAATGGGAAAAGGGAGATGAAGTACATTTAGATTTTAGAATCACAACCGACTGGTATATTCTAGAAAGAAAGCATTTTTACCTGTTTAATCATAAAAAAGACGAACTCGTAGAAGTATTTTTATTAAAAACACCTTTGAGCATAACTTATGCTCAACCACCAAATTTGGTCAGTTTTTTATATGATCAATATGGACGAAAATTTAATTTCCGTTACCGACAAAATATCCTTCTTTCGAATCAATCAGCTTGGGAAATGGACGACAGCCCCGCATCTAATACAATCCGTGCGAATACACCGGCATATCTAGGATACACTATACAAAAAGGGAAGACAGCCTTCGGTTTCAGCTACCGATTAAAAGACAAAGATGAGTATACAACTCCATTTCTTATCACAATGGATGGTGAACCGTTAAATTTTTATTTTGTTCGAGAGGGACACTACAATTATCGTTTTCTTTGATACAGGAGAAATAAAAAGAATCTACCTGTTTTAAAACCCCAAAAAAACAATTCTAATTTGATGTTTCATCGAAATTTATTGATTAATTTGGATTCGAAAAAAAATTATAAAGAAGAGAGAAACATGAACAGTTTTAACTTTGAGATAAAAAATCATTTATACCCACACATGATCGAAAGCTATTTTAATGAAAATACTGAAATGTATCCCTCATTCACAATTGAGGAAGGGCTAAAAACAACTCTTATACTTGCTTTAGCTCTATCTGCCATACAAATCACTCGAGCTTTTTATATCAGCCCAAAAGTTAACAGTTTATTAACACACCCAAAAATCTTAAAACCTTTTTCCGCCTGTTTTCTGAAACATTTTGTTAATATATACACGCAAAGATTTTTATTTTGTTCACCGTTTATCATATCAAGCGATTGGTTTAAAGAAGGACAAAGCAGAGAAGATACTGTAGTATCCATATTCCTTTTATCCTTTATCCCATTATTTGGGTGGGCGAGTTGGAGTATGATGCGTCCTTATGAGAGACATCTACTCAAGCTCTTTTTTCAACCCAACGTAAGCATTTTATCGGCTCACCTGTCAATCTACCTATTCAGATCCTATGCGTCAAAAGAAAACTTTAAGATGCTCAAACATCTTATTTTACCCTACAATCTTTTATGTAACTTGCTAACATTAAATGTAGACCGACTCAAAAATCAGATTCACCAAATACCTTTCCACCTTGCTTTTGGTGGATATAATAGACTGCTTAAATGGACTTTACCCTTAAAATCGAGCAAGTTTATCCATGTTGATTTAATCTTTTGCGCTATATTAGGTAGACACTCCGAAACAGTTAAATTTCTGATGGAACTCTCACCTCTTAGGGAAAATTATTTAACAAATAGTCAAAATTATATTAAAGTACCAACTCAGCTTAATTCAATAAGAAAGCTTTCTCTTTTTGAATTAATAGCGGATTTGGAAGATAAAAATCTTTTACAATTCATATTTCAAAAATACAAGATGAATCAAGCTTTGCCTGCTTTCCTAAAACGGAGCATTCTTAATGGACAAAATACAGCCATTTTAGAAATCATTAAACAAATTCAGTCTCTTGAAGATGTAGAATTCAGAGAACTTGAACGATTAGTATTACAGATTTGCAAAGATGATTTGATTCCTTATTTTTTTAAGCTTGAGAGTTCTGATCAAAAGGAGCTTCTAAATACTTTAAGAGAAAATGGATTAGGTCTAGAAATCGAAGATTTGTTTGCTGATGAAAAAACCAAACGAATTTACCTTTTGTTTGAAGAGAACCTTTTATCCGCTAACAAAGCAGAAATTCAAAAACTCTTGAAAATTCCATTCGTCTTAAAAACACTAAAAGGCTTAGACTTAGCGCTTTTTATGTTTCAAGGACCCCAATCTACAGCCATTCAAATAGCTAAAAATGATAGTGAACTTGTCGAAATACTGCTACAGCATGGATTTGAAGATTATGATGATTCACCTGATGTTTGATTTCTATCAGAAACGACAAATACATTTTGATAAGCAAAGAGGTTTTTAAAAAGCTCTGGCTCATTTCCTTAAGGTTTGGTATTTTTCGCTATTTTTATTTCTCTTTTTTATTTAAGATGTGTCCAAAAAAATAAGGATTTATGGAACCTCCAAGTTCTTCTAAAAAAAATGCGCTAACCATTTTTGGGTTGGCTATGATTAATGTTGCCGCTATAGGCTCGATAAAAAATTGGCCTTTACTAGCTGAGCATGGGTTTAATTCTCTTTTTTTCCTCATCCTCGCCTCTTTTATCTTTTTCATTCCCTTATCTCTTGTATCAGCTGAATTAGCTACAGGCTGGCCTCATCTAGGAGGTATATATGTTTGGGTTAAAGAAGCTTTTGGTCATCGCTGGGGATTTTTGGCCGCTTGGTTACTATGGATAGAAAATGTTTTTTGGTATCCCACTATTCTTTCATTTATCACAGCTTCTATAGCCTACATTTTTGATCCAAGCTTAGCTGAGAATAAATTGTTTAGTCTTTTCACCATGATACCTTTGTTTTGGATAACAACTTTTATCAATTTGAGAGGAATGAAAATTTCTTCAGCTATCACATCTATTAGCGTGATACTGGGCTCTTTTATCCCGGCATTTTTTATCATCATGTTGAGTCTCTCGTGGCTCTTGGGAGAGAAACCTATAGCTTTAGAATTTTCCATGAATAAACTTTTGCCAAACTTTAATAATTTAAATGATTTAGTTGTTTTTATCGGCATTCTATTCACTCTAGCAGGGATTGAAATGTCAGGGGTCCATGCGCAGGATGTTAATAATCCTAAAAAAGACTATCCAAAGGCGATTTTTTTATCTGTTTTCCTGATTCTTATGCTTTATATTCTAGGTTTTTTTTCCATCGCTATCGTCATCCCACAGAACGACATCAGCCTCGTTTCGGGAGCTTTACAAGCCTTTTCTCACTTTGTATCAGCCTATAATTTAAAATGTCTTACTCCTTATTTAGCAGTTTTATTGGCTTTAGGCGCTATAGGATCTATGAGTACTTGGACAGTCGGTCCCGTTAAAAGTTTACTAGCTGCTGCAAAAGCAGGCGATTTACCTGCCTGGACATGTGATTTAAATAAATACGGAATGCCTTACAAATTATTAATGGTCCAAGCCTCTTTTGTATCGATTATCTCTCTGTTATTTTTGACCATGCCAAGTGTCAGCCAAGCCTTTTGGATGATTTCTGTGATAGCAGCCCAGCTTTATGTTCTTATGTATATCTTGCTGTTTTTGGCTGCTTTAAAATTACGCTCAAGTCAACCGAACACGCCAAGAGCCTATAAAGTACCTGGAGGGTCTTTGGGAATGAAAATCTGTGTATCTTTAGGTCTATTGAGTTGCATCTTAGCTTTATTAGTAGGCTTTTTGAAACCTTCTCAAATACCAGACAACTATTATGGCTCTTACCTTAAGATCATTATTTCAGGTATATTGATCACTTCCTCTATCCCTTTTTTGTTCAACTTAGGAAAGCTCATTCATGGAAAAAGAAAAAAATAAATCTTCCTGGGAACCCGCTTCATCTTGGTATAACAAATCTGTCGGAGAAAAAGGGCACTACTATCATAGAAATGTGATCATTCCTCAGCTGCTCAAATTGATGAAAAATCAAGGATTTAAAGGCCCTTTGTTAGACCTAGCCTGTGGGCAGGGTATTTTATCAAGACACATCCCTGCTTCTGTTTCTTACACAGGTTTAGATATCTCTCCTTCTTTGATTAAAGCAGCAAAATCTTACCAAAGTCGTGAAAACCATACATTCCTAGTAAAAGATATTGAACAGCCGTTCCTTCTAGAAAAAGACACTTTTTGTACAGCCACTATTATATTGGCTATCCAAAATATAAAAGAACCTTACAAAGTTTTTAGTGAATTATATTCCTGTTTAAAAACGGGAAGCTCATTTTTTATTGTCATGAACCATCCTTATTTCCGCATTCCTCGGCAAACCAGCTGGGAAGTGGATGAAAGAAAAAAAATACAATATCGCCGTGTAGATGCTTACATGTCTTCGTTGACAATTCCCATACAGACCCATCCAGGTCTCTCTTCTTCCATCCAGACCATATCTTTTCACTACCCTTTATCCGCATACAGTAAATGGCTTAAAGAAGCGGGATTCATGATTGAAGAGATCCACGAATGGTGTTCCGATAAAAAAAGTGAAGGAGCTAAAGCAAAAATGGAAGACAAGAGTCGATCAGAATTTCCTCTTTTCATGTGTCTACAAGTTAAAAAAATAAATAAATCTCATGTTATTAAAGATTCATTTAAATAGAGTTTTTTCTTATGGTCAGGTAGCATGTCTCTAATTTTTTCAACTTTTTAAACGAATGAAGGAGGTTGTATTATGTGTGGTATCTTTGGCTATGTTGGACCTCAAGATGGGATTAGTATTTGTTTAAGTGGGTTAAAAAATTTAGAATATAGAGGTTATGACTCAGCAGGGGTGGCTGGTATACACGATCAAGCTATTTTCCTTCGTAAAGAAGTAGGTAAAATCGATTGTTTGCAAAATGCGTTAAAAGATTTATCTTTGGATCTAAATGTAGCTATCGCTCACACCAGATGGGCGACACATGGTCAACCCTCTCAAGTCAATGCACATCCCCAATTAGATTCTCTCAAGCAAGTCGCTGTTGTGCACAATGGTATTGTAGAGAATCATGCTGATCTGCGTCGTTTTCTTATATCTAAGGGAGTTGTTTTTCAATCGGACACAGATACAGAGGTTATCGCTCAGCTAGTTGCTTTCTACTATCAAGGAGATATCCTAGAAGCTGTTAAAACAACCTTGTCTCAACTCAGAGGTTTTTGGGGACTTTGCGTGATTCATAAAAATCATCCCGATATGATCATCGCCGCTGCTAAAGAAAGCCCTCTTTGTATAGGCACATGCTCATATCGAAAAGAAAGCCAAATTTCTTCAGACTCCAATGCTTTTAACAACAAAGATTTAGACGTCATGTTTCTGCACTCAGACGAAATCGCTGTTGTGGAAGCTAACCACGTTCATGTTTTTGATGCTAACTTTAGTTTGGTGAAAAAAAATGTACAAAAAATTGAGAAAGAAGAGCATCTCATCAATAAAAACGGCCATGACCACTTTATGCTGAAAGAAATTTTAGAGCAGCCCAAAACAATCCAACAAGCGATGCATAATCGATTCATCATGGAATTCGGAACAGCGGATTTTGAAAATCTCACTTTCACCCCGCAGGATCTGCTTTCTGTAAAAAGAATCATCATTCTAGCTTGTGGTACGTCTTGGCATGCTGGCTGTATAGCCGCTTCTATGATAGAAGATAAAGCGAGAATACCCGCTTCAGCAGAAATCGCTTCTGAATTCCGCTACAGAAACCCCATTATTGATCAAAATACATTAGTCATCGCCATTTCTCAATCAGGAGAAACTTTAGATACTTTAGCCGCTGTGAAAGAAGTCAAAACAAAGGGAGCTAAAGTTTTGGCTGTGTGCAATGTCCGTAATTCTTCTCTCACAAGAGAAGCTGATAGCTGTTTATTCTTAAGAGCTGGCCCTGAAATCAGCGTTTGCTCGACAAAAGCTTTCACCAGCCAGTTAACAGTTTTAGCTCTTTTCACCCTGATGTTAGCTCGTTTACATCATATGAGCAAGGAAGAAGGTCAACTGTTTTTACATGAACTCCAAGCCCTTCCTAAACAAGTGGAAGAAGTTCTTGCGAAAAAAGAGCAGATTCAAGAGATGGCTTTAAAATATGTCGATCACGAACAATTTTTCTTTTTGGGCAGACAGTATATGTATCCGACAAGCTTAGAAGCGGCTTTGAAATTAAAAGAAATCAGCTATTTACCAGCTAGCGGTTATCCAGCAGGAGAGATGAAACACGGACCTATCGCTCTCATCAATGAAAAGGTCGTCGTTGTGGGTATGTGTGGCTGTAAAAAAACTTACGATAAAACACTGAGTAATCTAGCAGAAGTCAAATCAAGGGGAGCTCCTATTTTAGCTTTTGCTTCCCAAAATGCGAAAAATCTCGAATCAGTCACCCAAGATATTATTTATTTACCTGAAGTGATCGATGAGCTATCTTCTGTACCTTTTGCTGTAGCGACCCAATTATTTGCTTATTATGTAGCTAAATTAAAAGGGTGTGATATCGATCAACCAAAAAATTTAGCGAAATCAGTCACTGTCGAATAGCCTTTTGATAATCTCTTGTTTTAATTTTGCTTAAATAGTATGGCTTTATCTTAAATAAGAGAGTAAAAAATGCCATCTATATCAACCACTTATTCAATAACAGTTAACGGCCTCACCTATGATTTATCTTTCAAAAAAAATGGTGAAGTAAAAGGTTGTGATGAAAATTTTTGGAAGATAAGCGCCGAACGAGTGAAGATGGCGATTCTGGCCATGAGTGACAAGGGAACAGTGGACTCACTGACTTTTTCTCCCTCTGAAGTCAAAGGAGAGTTTGTTGATAAAAAAAAATTCGTTTACTCTCTAAAAGATGAATCAGCAACTGCAGCCAAAGTTTCAGAGGTCTTTGACAAATTCAAACTTTTCCAGAAAAACGGCCAGCCTCAAGAGGTCAGCTTAACAGAATTATTCAGCAGATATGATCAAGATGAGTATCGATTAGAAGCCTTCCATCAAGAAGATATTGATGCTCAAATCACTTGCAAATTAAAAAGCTCCCCTCCCCCCTCTCTCTCTTCTAATTTTGAAAAAAAAATCCCCCCTCCTCTTTTAGAAAAATGTATAGATATCGCATGGGACGGAAACTGTGGTCCTGCCGTCTTGGCACATGCCCTTGGTAACATCCAAAATCCAAAAGATAAACAAGAAATTAAAAAAGAACAAAAAGCGTTAAGAAATGAGTTTGCTAAAAATTTTCAAAAGAAGAACCTTGAAGAAACTCAAATCAATTTACTAGTGACAGCCTTAAAAGACGCACAAGAATTCGTAAAAGGTAACGAATTAAAAGATTTAAAAACTTTCTTAAATGATTGGGAAAAAGCAAAAACTCCAGATGAAAAAAACCGATCTATCAAACAGATGAAGCGATTTTATGCAGATTGTATTGAACAAGATGGATTTCATGTAGATGCTCCTTTTTTTGACTTTTTTGCTCGTAAAAACAATATAACCATTCATATTTGGGAAGGTAATCATAATCCACTCACACGAAAAGCTTCTTTTGGTCAGGGAGCTTCCTCTTTGAACCTATATTTTACTCCAGGTCATTATCAAGGATTTCTAGCTGATAAAGTCATTTCTAATCCCTCTCTTGAAAACCTTGTAGACGTTCTGAATGGAGGCAATTGTGGCCCAGCAAGCCTTGCTTATGCCCTCGGCAAAATCACAAGTGATATGAGCGAGGAAGAAAAAAAGACACAGCAATCCTTATTAAGAAAAAAATTTTCAAAAAAATTTCCCAAGCAAAACCTTGACGAAGATCAAAAAGCAAACTTAGTAGGCTTGTTTATTAAAGCAAAGGAAGATTTGCAAATCTCCATCACCACTACCTGTGAAAAATTGGAAACACTAGGCTTTAGGAATGAACAAGCCTTATTGGCCATAAAAGCATACGATTTAGAAACATGTCGAAAACTAATCAATAATTCTACTCATGAAGATAAAAATATACTATCGACCATCATAAACGATTTAGAAAACGAGATAAAACAACATTACATCAATAAAGATTACATGAAAGAAGCTTTTAAATTATCCGATGATTTAGGAAAAGATCAACCATCAGACGAACAAGATAAGATATACAAAAAAATGCAAGCTCTTTATGCCCTCTTTGTCGGACAAGAAAACTTTTGGGTAGATGGGCCCTTTTTTGCTTTTTTTGCTCAAGAAGAAAACAAGACGATCCGTATTTGGAAAAAAGGGCAAAACAATCTCGAAGTTGCCTTAGAAATCAATCCAGGACATGACGTTATAGACTTATATTTTGATAAGCTTCATTATCAAAGTTTTGCATCTAATCAAATCAACGCATCCGTAAGCTGATATGAAACAAAAAATAAAAACTCTTCTCTTTAAATCATCCCTACTAGGAGCTTTTTTATTTTCAGTTCCTTACATTCTTTCAACGGCACCTGGTCACAATACGGTATTTTGGGTTATCAAACAAGTTTATGGATTAGACCTTAGAGTGGATCAAATACATTTAAAATGGTTTGGACCTCAATCCATCAAAAAACTTTCTCTTAATGATCTTAAAAGTAAAAAAGAATTGTATTTAGAAGAAGTGGAGTGTCACAGTTCCATTTTTACTCTTTTAAAACAAAATTGGGATATTCACTTCCCGATTAGGGAAAAAATTAGTCATAAGTCCCCTAAAACTTCAAAGTTTTTGATCAAAAATGGATCTTTTTCTATAGGTAACACCTTTAAATTCACAGATCTTCAGCTCTCTTATGATTTATTTCGTCAGGAGCTTCTTTTTTTTCAAGTATCTACAGAAAATAACAATCTAAAAGGCTTTTCATCTTTCTTCCTCGATCAAGATCCCCAAACCTCCGATTACATCTTAAAAAGCTCATTTAAAAACTTCCCTTTAGAAATTTTTTATTTATTGGGAGACAAGGGAGAAAAGATCGTTTCCTTTTTAGGGCCTTATCTAAATGGAGAATTAAACATTTCACTGAAAGAGAGTGAGGTGAAAGGCAAGGTTGATCTAAAAACCCCTTACATACACACATCCCTCATACTAGATGGGAATGCCAACGAGTTAAGGATTAAACCTGGCTCAACTTTCCAGTATGAGGTGCCAAAAAGCATTTTTAGCAGCCATTTGCCTTTTCTTAAAACCAGTTCTTCTTTGTCTTTAAAGGGTTATCCAGAGGGAGTTTTTTCCCTCTCCAAAGAGAAGATTTTAGACAGTAAAATTGAGCTCGATTTATCTCCACTCTCTTTTGAAATAGCTTCTTTTCCTTTTGACACAGAAACGATAAAAATTCTTTTAAATGTGAATAATGAAGAGTGTCATTTCCATGTCAATGGACACTTTAAAGACAATCCTTTTATCAAAAATAAAGAAACCCTGTCTATTCAAGGATCTTTCAATAGAATGACGAAAAAAGGGGTGTTAGAAACTTTTAAAATCCCTTTATTATCAGCTAAAGAGATGACCTTTTCTTTTGAACAAGGGTTTAAAATTGAGAATAAGCTTTCTTTTTCTTCTCTCATTCCTGCGTTTTCTACCCATTCGATCCATTTGACCACCCCTCTTTATATCAATGGATGGATCAACGATTTTGAATATCAAAAAGATGGAAACAACCTTCAATACGATATTCAGCTCCGATCCTCTTCTTTGGATAGCCATGCGATCTCTTTGAATAATCTGATTGTCTCTTTGAAGAAGAAAACCCATTTAATTGATTACAAATTAAAAAGCTCTGAATGTGAAAGTGAGTTAAAAGGTCTTGTCGAAAATGATCTCTTTAAAATCGATAGTTGGTGGGTTAAAGGGAAATGGCCTAGTTTTTATGTAGAGAAGTTTATAGGAATTGAATCCCTTAAAGTGGTTGATAAATTAATCGATGCAGATTTGCAGTTATCAAAAGGGACTATCCATTTATCCGAAAAAAAATGTTTAGAGTATCCAGATACAATCGATATTTCTATTAAACCTTTGCAGCTAAAGATCAAAGAAATCCCTTTTACCTTTCAAAAAATAGAAGGAAAAGCTTCTCAAAAAAGAGATCAGAGAAGTTACCATTTTGAACTATCGAGTCTATTTAATCAGGATCAATCAGAAGGCTTTTTAAAATCAAAAGGTTCCTTTATTTTTGATGATTTCCCAACCTTCGATCATGTGTCTTTTAAAGCCTCTCGCTTTCCTTTTATTTGTCTAGATAAAGAAATATTTTTTTCTTCCTTGTCTGATTCTATAGGTGATCTAGAGGGCGAATTATCGGAAAAAAATGGTAAATGGCATATTCACAACCTCCATTTTAAGGGAAATGAATGGGATTTGAAAACAAAAGGATATGCCTCAAAAGACTTCAAAAAAGGCATATTAAACGACTTTTATATGACTCTATCACCCTCTTATCTCAATCCCATCCTATCGTTTTTAAAGACGCCTTTTGAGTTAGGCAAGAACGGAGTTCTAGACCTCACAATGCATCAAGCTGAATGGGAACAAAAAGACAAAGTGCTATTTATACCGAAGTTAAGCTGCGAAGCTAAAGTCAAGCAGACAATAAAATCGCCTGATGACACAGATCTTCATTTATCTTTTTATTCCTCTTTGGAAAAAAAAGAAGACACTCTTGATTTTGTTATATCAGCCGATACAGAATCTCAAACATCTGTAAAAGGACAGCTAAACTCTAAAGGGGAAATTTCCAAAAACCCACAAACTGGGAACTGGGAGCCTCAAAAAGTGACTTTACATGTGCAAAAATTCCCCATGATTGTTTGGCAAGAGCTCATTCCTCATTCACCATTTTCTATTTTTGGACATATCTTAGATGGAAAAATGCTGTTCATCCCAGAAGCTAAGGGTCACTCTTTAGATGTGCAAATCGATTTGGACCATCTGCATCTATCTGGTTTGGCGCATGTGGATGAGAATCTCTTTTATATGAAAAAACCTTTGCTTGTTGAAATGATTTGGCAGAAAGATTTAAATAGCTATATCAAAGAACGTATTCCTTCTTTCCCAACGATCACCCTTTCGGGTGAAAACCCTATCAAACTGAGTATCCCTCAAGAAAGTGTCCTCTCTTTAAGAAATAAAAATGAAATAAAAGTTTCCCAAGCTTCTTTTGAAATTCCACCTATGACTCTAGAGTCAGATTCTTTCATCCTGAACGCTTTCTCTTTCCTTGATAATCAAAATGGACAATACTTTATCTGGCCTCAAACACTCAACTTTGATGTAACAGGCGACAAACTCTTTTTAAATAGAACAGATTTTCTCATCAACAAGCTTTATGAAATGGCGTTATGGGGATCGACAAGCTTTGAAAACAAAAAATTACAATTAATATTAGGAGTCCCCTCTCAATCTTTAGAAAAAGCTTTCCATCTGAAAGATTTACCTAAAGAATATATGCTCCATATACCTTTGAAAGGAACATGGCAAGACCCCACTATCAACAAAAAAAGCTTAACAACTAAAATCGCCATTCTGATGGCCAAGCATCAGACCCTCATCAATAAAAAAATCACTGAACTATCTCCCTTGAGTCATTTGGAAAAAATAGTGCCTCTACCTGACCAAAATAAAAAATCTCCTTCTCCTAGAAAACCTTACCCATGGGAACCTTCCTCTCTAAGCACAAACGGTTAGAGATCGAGAGAGATAAGCTTTTTTCACGAACAGCCGATCAAGGTAATAAGTGCTTAAAATAAGATTAAAAGCGAATTCCGCAATCATACGCTCTCTTGAAGGTAAGAAAGAGGCTTTTTCAAATAATTCTCTTACTTTTTGAGCAGAAAAAAAGGGAAGAGAGGCAAAATCTTGACTATAGATGATATCAGCTATGTGTTCTTTGATAGGGCTTTTATTTTTATGGAACGCATGAGGGACGCTAAACATCTGTTTTTTACGCTCATAAATGCAAAGAGGGATCAGATCTTTCACAGCTTCATATAGAATAAATTTTTCTTTTTCCCCATGAATCTTGAGAAAAGAAGGTAATGTGTTGCAAAATTCCACAAGATCTACATCTAAAAAAGGGAGTCTTCCTTCAAGACTATGAGCCATTTCCATCCTGTCACCTAAATAATTAAGAACGAATTCAGAAAGGTAACTTTTACAAGATATATACAAAGATTGGTTCACCCGGCTTAGATGTTTTTTGTTTTTTAAATCCCAGCGCTCACAAAAATCCTTTAGAGGTTCATAGCCCGAAAGCTTTTGACGAAATAAGGGATCGTATAAATTTTTAAGACGTCTTTGAATATCATTTCCCATTTTCCAAACAGAAGGAAGATAGCCAAGCTCTTGTGAGAAACTTCTTAAACTTTTATAACGTAAAAGAGATTTACTGGTCACAAAAGCTGAAGAAACCGCTTTGTATTCTCTTTGTAAAGAGAGGAAAAGATCTTTGGAGAAGGCTTGTTGTTCAAAAACATCTTCCTGTGTACAAGGATAACCTCCTAAAATTTCATCAGCTCCCTCTCCTGTTAAAACCACTTTATAGCCTAAAGAAGAAACATATTTATTGAGTAAAAATTTAGCGATTCCATTTGTTTGATGAACAAGACCTTCTTTGTGAAAAATCGCTTCCTCGAAATGATCAGCTACATCTTGCTCTGAAATCATTAAAGAGTGGACATCTAGCCCCCTGTGACGAGCCATTTTAACAGCATAAGGAGCTTCATCAAAAACAGGATCTTCGAAAGACATGTTAAAAGCCGTTAGGTTAAAACCCATTTCAGAGCTAAGAGCCAATAAAGCGCTAGAGTCAATACCTCCACTTAAATAAAGCGCTTTGGGTGCTGATGTATCAAGTCTTCTTCTAATAGCTAAGCTGAGCTTTTCTTTAAACAAAGATACATACTCTTTTTGATCAAAAGAGGCCATTTCTTTGTATTCAAAATCCCAATATTTTGACTCGACTATTTTTTCTTTATCCCAGATTAAACAGTGTCCGGGGTGAACCTGGTAAATATCTCTGAAACAAGTTCTTCCTTGATGTAGAACACCTTGAAAAGTAGAAAACAAATCATAATCGCTCAGATGGAATTCTCCTAGAAAAGGGATAAGTCCTTTGATCTCAGAAGCGGCATAAAAAGCCCCTTTTTTTTGGGCATAAAAGAGAGGCTTTATACCAAAACGATCTCTTGCACAGATCATTCTTTCTTTTTTTTCATCCCAAAGAATAAAAGCAAACTCTCCATTCAGATGAGAAAACAATTGAAGACCATACTCTAAATAAAGAGGAATAAGGATTTCGCTGTCACTGTCTGTTTGGAAAGAATAACCCAAAGATTCATATCGAGAGCGAATCTCTTTATAATCATAAAATTCTCCATTAACAACTATGTGAATCCCTTCTTTTGTCCAAGATATAGGCTGTAATCCATTGGAAGAACCGGTAATAGCTAAACGAGAATGGGCAAGAGCGATATCTCCATTAGGAGAGATCCAAACATTTTTCTGATCAGGTCCTCTATGTTTAAGATAAAATAAAGACTCATAAAGTGAATCGGAAGAAACACCCCATTTTTTATTTAAACAGGCTAAAATACCACACACATTCTTTCCTAAAATTCAAAAAGTAAAGTGATGATAAATGAGCAAAAGAAAAAATTGCAATCTTACCTTGTTTGAAGAGCTATAAAGATTAAGCGATGCTGATTTCTTTAGATAAATACACATCTTGTAAAAGATTTAAAAGCCTCACCCCTTCTTTAAAAGGTTTTTGAAACACCTTACGACCACTGATCAATCCCATTCCTCCAGCTCTTTTGTTGATGATAGCGGTTCTCAAGATATCCTTTTCATCCAAGCGACCGGAAGCGCCACCTGAATTGATCAAACCTATCCGCCCAGCGTATTGATTGAATAGTTGATAGCGAGTCAAATCAATCGGGTGATCAGAGCAAAGCTTATCGTACATAAAAGGATGGCTACGACCAAATTTTAAATCGTGATAACCTTTATTGCATTCAGGTGATTTTTGCTTCACGATATCAGCTTTTATGGTGCTTCCCAAATAATTAGCTTGCCCGGTTAAATCAGCCGCTTCGTGATAGTCCTTATCTTTAGATTTAAAAAAGGGATTCCTTAAATAACACCATAAAATGGTCAAAAGGCCAAGATCATGAGCTTGCTCGAAGGCTTCGCTGATCTCTTGGATTTGACGACGACTGGTATCTGAACCAAAATAAATAGTCGCCCCCACTCCCACACAGCCCATATCATAAGCTTGTTTGACAGAACTAAAAAGAGTTTGATCGTATATTTCTGGATACGTTAATAACTCGTTATGATTAATCTTTAAGATGAAAGGGATTTTATGGGCGTATTTTCTAGACACAATAGCTAAAGTACCAAGTGTCGAAGCCAGTCCACTACACCCTCCTTCTAAAGCCAGTTGCACGATCTGCTCCGGATCAAAATAATCGGGGCATGAAGAAAAAGAAGCTCCCGCTGAATGTTCAACACCTTGATCAACGGGAAGAAGAGAAAGATAACCTGTATCTTTTAATCGTCCCGCTGTGAATAAACGCTGTAGATTTTGTAAAACGCGATTGTTTCTATCTGAAGCCACAAAGATTCTATCGATCCAATCAGGACCTGGTAAATGAAGACTCTCTTTAGGAATGATGGCTTTATGCGTTAAAAGATCTTCCACTTCATGACCGAGATGCTTTTCTAAATGATAATAAAATTGATTCATAGTGTCTCCTCAGAAGATTCTATAGCCTTTCTCAGCGTAGGACCTTCCTCTGTTATGTGATCTTTAAAACCCAAAATCTTGTAAAGCTCACAGGTTTCTTCTTTTTTTTCCACAAACAAATAACGATACCCTTTTGCATACAAATGCATTTCAAAATGATGAAACATTTTCCTAAGAAACCCTTTTTTTTCTTCATCTTCAAGGCGCACCAATAAAGAAATTCTTACACTTGAAGAATCCTTGTAAAGGTAGCTGATTTGCATCACTATTTGCTGATCTTGATAGGCGGCTAAATGCAAAGTTGAAGAAGAAAAAGATGAAAATTTTTCAAAAGAAATCCCCTGCTGCTTATAAAAATTATCCCATATAAATAGCTGGATATTCTTATATTCTGGATGCTTGGAATCTATGAATCTAAAATGCATCGATAAAAGCCTTATCTAACTAAAAAGCAAGATATAGTTTAATCAACAAATAAAAGTAAACTTTTTAAGTAAGAACCCTCTTTGTGATAAATGCTGATTGGGTGATCTTGGGCTAAAACATGAGAAGAAACAATCCTAACGTTTCTCTCAGCTGATTGAGAAGCTTGAAAGACAAGATTTTGGAAAAGCTCACTACTAATATAATAAGAACATGAGCAAGTTAAAAGAAGAGAAGAGGGAGGCAAACCTTTTAAAGCTTTTTTGTTGATTTCTAAATAACCTTTGCAAGCATTGTCGATGTCTTTTCTTTTTTTCGCAAAAGCGGGAGGATCTAGGATGATAAAATCATGATCCATTTTCTGATTAAGAAATTTAAAAACATCTTGATTATAAACATGATGGTTTTCTTTGCTAAAGCCGTTTAAAACCGTGTTATCTAAAGCATAAGAGCAAGCGTCATCATCAATATCCACACTCGTGACATTTAAGGCGCCCCCGGCCATGGCATAAAGAGAAAATCCTGCAGAATAACTAAATAGATTCAAAACCTTTTTACCTTGAGAGTGTTTATAAACCAATTGCCGCATCTCTCTTTGATCTAAAAATAATCCTGTTTTCTGAGATTTAGAAATACAGACCTTAAATTTAATAAAGTTTTCTATAACAATGATCTCATCAGGAACAGTGCCGTATAGAACACCTTCGGAAGGAGGTAAACCCTCTGATACTCTGGAAGATGAATGAGATTTTTCGTAAACACCTTGAGGGGAAAATAAGGATACTAATAACTCAACAATACAACTCTTGAGCTTTTCTATCCCCAAAGTTCCGATTTGTATGACAAAAATATCGTTATATTGATCGATGATCAGACCGGGTAAGCCATCACCTTCAGCATTCACTAAACGAAAACAAGAGGTTCTTCTAATGTCTATTAATTTTTCTCGTAAAGCAAACGCCTTCAACAACCTCTCACGTATAATCATCTGTATAGGCTTATCTTCAAAACTAAGAACCCTTCCACAAAGGCTATGATCTTTATGAAAATAAGCTAAAGCTAAAAACTCTTTTTGCGCGCTATAAACCGGATAAACACCACCATTTTCTACGTCATAAAAGCGATCGATAGCACCGGAAAAAATCCAAGGATGCTTTTGCTTAAGAGATTTATCTCGACCATTTTTTAAAACAACCCCTTCTTTCATAAAATCTTCAGATCTCTGTTCTTTTTTGATTTTTTTTGATCATCGGAAGCCCCAATGACTTGACCGATTAAATCAACAGAAGCCACTTCTGTGATATGGACGTCGTAAAAACGACCAAAAGCTTTGACCAAACGTCCATCATTGATGATAATTTGCCCATCAATTTCTGGGCATTGTCCGTAAAAACGCCCCACCATCAATAAAGGAGTTTCTGGATGATAACCTTCAACGAGAACTTTTAGGGTCTGCCCAACATATTTTTTCAAATGTTTTTTTAGAGTCTTCATCTGGGTCTTTGCTAACAGATGATACCTTTTTTCTTTGACTTCTTCTGAAACCTGGTGGTCAAATTTAGACGAGGCGGCCCCTTCTTCTTGAGAATATTTAAAGATACCGACATTGTCTAGAGGGCACTGCTTCACAAAATCCACTAGTTCCTGAAACTCATTTTCTGTCTCTCCAGGGAACCCGACCATGAGGCTCGTACGAATCACAATATGAGGAATCTCTGAGCGCAATTTGTGAATAGTTGTCACAATTTGATCTTTATTCGTTTTACGTCGCATAGACTTCAAAATGTCGTCATTGATATGTTGAATAGGCATATCCAAATAAGGGCAAATGCGAGAATCATTTTTTATGATTTGGATCAATTCATCGGTTATTTCATCTGGATAAAGATAGAGCAAACGCAGCCAAAACTTCTGGTCTATTTTTAAGATTTCTTTGATGAGTTGCTCTAATCGAGGATGATCTTTTTGCTCTTTTCCGTAGTCACCTAAATCTTGAGCGATCAGAATGATCTCTTGGACCCCTTGCTCCAAAAGAGCTCGACATTCTTTGATCACCTGATCAACGGGTTTGCTTTTTAAGACTCCTTTTATTTGAGGAATGATACAGAAAGCACACCGCTTAGCACACCCTTCAGCGATTTTAACGTAGGCGTAATGTTTGGGTGTTGATAGTGTTCTTGGAATCTCTCCCCACTGCAAGTAACTACGAGCTGAGGTGATCTCTTCTCCTTTTGACGGAGTCTGGATAGCTTTCAAAATGTGTTCAACATCTCCTGAGCCTAAAAAATAATGGATATCATCAAACTCTTTTTTTAACTCTTCACTATGATTTTGCACCATGCATCCAGCCACAATGATTTTGGCTCCCTTCTTCTTTCCAGCTGTCAGTTCCGCAATCGTGTCTTTAGATTCCTTTCTAGAAGCAGCCAGAAAACCACAAGTATTGATCACTAAATAATCCGCTTCTTCTTTGTGATCGGTGATCTCATATCCTTCTTTTAAAACAAGACCTAACATCACTTCAGTGTCGACCAAATTACGCGCGCATCCTAAGCTTGTAAAATGAATCTTGTTTCCTGTTATATTTTTCAACATAGTGTTCCTAATATTGCCGACAATCAAAAAAGATGTGTTTGATTAATCATGATTAGATTAAAATTAACATTTGAAAATGCAAGAAATCCTTAAATCGATTCTCACAACATAGTCATTGTATATGAAACGTTTTTTAATGAAAAAGTTTTTCATACTCCTTTCTTCCCTTTTTGTTGTCATCACTTTGACTTTTTTTCTGATGCATTCCATTCCGGGCGATCCTTTTTTAGAAGATAAAGGGATACCGGCAGAAATCCTGGACGCTCTCAAAAAACATTACGGTTTAGACAAACCGTTATTTGTTCAATATCTTCTTTATCTGAAAGGTCTTATTTCTTTTAATATGGGACCCTCTTTTAAATATGAAGGTAGACTTGTTTTTGATATCATCAAACAATCTTTTCCTATTTCTTTGAGCCTTGGAATACAATCTCTGTTTATTTCTTTATTTCTAGGTTTCACCTTAGGAACAATCGCTGCTTTTAAAGAAAATAAGTGGGAAGATCGTTTTGTTATGCTGCTAGCCGTCTTAGGGGTTTCTGTACCTAGCTTTATTGTTTCAACTTTTCTTCAATACATTTTTTCTATGAAGCTAGATCTATTTCCAGTCGCTAGATGGGGTTCATTTAGCCATACCATTCTTCCTTCTCTTTCTTTGGCCTTTTTGCCCACAGCCTTCATCGCTAGGTTGACAAGAGCCAATATGATAGATGTCCTCAAACAAGAGTATATTCAAACAGCGAAAGCAAAAGGATTGGGGACATACTCCCTCATTTTTAAACACGTTCTTCTTAATACATTGATTCCTATTGTTGGTTTTTTGGGACCTTTGACCACGTCCATATTGACAGGGAGTTTCGTAGTAGAAAAAATATTTGGCATTCCTGGATTGGGAGGCTGGTTTGTCCTTAGTGTTGTTAATCGAGACTACACTTTAATCATGGGCACAACTATTTTCTATAGCACGATTTTAATGTTGAGTATATTCGTCATGGATCTTCTATACTGTTTAATTGATCCGAGGATAAGACTCAATGTTGAATGATCATCTTTTTAGTCCTCTGAATAAAAAAAGCAAACGTTCAAAAGAGGCTTTTTTCTCATCTTATCACCGTTCTTACAAATTCAAACTAACCCCCTTTGGCTGGGGAGGCCTCTTGTTTCTCTCTCTCTTGTTACTTGGTTCTTGGTTAGCTCCGATTTTTTGTAAGCATAATTACTATGAAACTGTGCTATCTTTAAAAAATCAGCCTCCTTCTTCCCTCTTTCTTTTTGGTACGGACGAACTGGGACGTGATATTTTTGCAAGAATATGGGCAGGAGCTAGAATTTCTTTATTCGTTGGTCTAACGGCCTCTTTTATAGACTTAATCATAGGTGTTTTCTATGGAGCTATTAGTGGCTTCAAAGGAGGTAAACTTGATCAGTTCATGATGAGATCCATAGATATCTTGAATAGCATCCCTTATCTACTTGTCGTGATTCTACTCATCGTTGTTGTGGGCCCAGGTTTACTATCGATCATCTTGGCTCTTAGTCTCACGGGCTGGGTTAATATGGCCAGGATGGTGAGAGCTCAAGTGTTACAGATCAAAGAAAAAGAATATGTAAAAGTGGCGTTAGCCAATAAAGCTTCTTTTTACTGGATTCTGATGAAACACGTGATCCCTAATATTTTGCCTTCGATCATCGTCACTTTGACCTTAAGTATCCCCTCAGCTATCTTCGCTGAAGCATTTTTAAGTTTCTTAGGTTTGGGTGTACAAGCCCCCATGGCTAGCTGGGGAACGATGGCTCACGACGGGCTATCGGCTTTAAGATATTATCCTTGGCGTCTTTTTTTTCCCGCTTCTTTTATCAGCATAACAATGCTCTGTTTTAATCTCATCGGAGACGCTCTTAGAGATGCTTTAGAGACTAGGAACCAAATATGAAAAAAGAAGCTTTGATACAAATTCGAGAACTTTCTGTATCTTTTCGAAATAGGAATCATCCAATCGAAGCGGTTCGAGGTATCTCCTTCGACATACCTAAAGCTTCTTCTATTGCGATTGTGGGAGAATCAGGTAGTGGTAAAAGCACACTGGCTAAGTCATTACTCAATTTGTTTCCTAAACAATCAATAAGCTGCAAAGGAGAAGTCTTTTACAAAGGCAAAAACCTTCTTTTAAACACAGAAAAAGAATGGCGTCAAATTCGGGGAAAAAAGATCGGATTTGTTTTCCAAGAGCCTCTATCATGCCTCAATCCTTCCTTGACAGTTGGATATCAACTCATGGAAGCTTACACTCAACACAATCGGTGTCGGTTCAAACAAGCAAGAGAAAAGGCTTTGGATTTGCTGCACTTAGTGGGCATTGTGGACCCTATTGAATGTTTAAAAGCTTATCCACATGTTTTAAGTGGAGGAATGAGACAAAGAGTGTTAATTGCCATAGCTCTTGCTTGTGATCCCGAACTCCTTATTGCAGATGAACCAACCACAGGATTGGACGCCAGCTTACAAATACAAATTTTGCAACTTCTAAAATCGTTACAAAACAAATTAAATATGAGCCTATTGCTAATCACTCATGATTTAAATTTAGTGTCTCATTTTTGTGAGGATGTTATTGTTATGTATGCAGGTAAAATCTTTGAAAAGGGATCTGTCGAAAAAATTTTTTCTAACCCTTCACATCCCTATACCCAAAAGTTGTTACAAGCAACTCCAAAAATGGATACACCTCGTCACCTTCCTCTTATCACCATAGAAGGGCATCCTCCAGATCTATCAAGACCAATATTTGGGTGCAGCTTTTGCGACCGCTGTCCTTTTGCTATGAATATTTGTGCCAACGCTGCTCCTCCTTTGTTTGTACGTTCTAGCGAACATTTATGCGCTTGCTGGCTTTATGATCCTCGTTGTCAAAGGAGTCTTCATGAATGAAAACGACTTGATTTGTGTTCAGGCTTTAAATAAGTCCTATCAGCGGCAAAAAGAACCTCTTCATGTTCTCAAAGATATTCATTTAAAAATAAAAAAAGGAGATACATTAGGTTTAGTTGGAGAAAGTGGCAGTGGCAAGTCCACTTTAGGCAGGATTTTGTCTCGTCTTGAAAAACCTACTTCGGGATCGATTCTATACAAAAACAAAGATATCAAGTGTTTTTCATCGGAAGATGAAAAAACTTGGGCTCAAAAAACACAAATTATTTTCCAAGATGTCTACTCTTCTTTAGACCCTAAAATGACCATTCGAGATATCATTCAAGAACCACTAGATATTCACAAATTAGGAGATCAAAGAGAAAAAGTTCAAAAAGTTTTTGAAACAATGGAGCTTGTGGGATTGCCTTTACATTTTGGATCACGCTTTCCTCACGAACTAAGTGGGGGACAAAGACAAAGAGTTGGTATCGCAAGAGCCTTAACTGTAGATCCTGAATTTCTTATATTAGATGAGCCCACTTCTTCTTTAGACGTATCAATCCAAGCTCAAATCATCAATTTATTAAAAAAACTCCAACAAGAGATGGAGCTCACTTACCTTTTTATCTCTCACGATTTAACACTTGTTAAATATCTATCCACACAAGTAGCTGTTATGTATTTGGGTCGTATCGTAGAAATAGCCCCAGCTGAAGAGCTTTATACCAATCCTTCCCATCCTTATACACAATCTCTTTTATCATCTTATTGTTTTAGGAAAGAAGAGGGCAAATATCCAAAAGTTGTCCTAAGAAACAATAATGTCTCTGTGCTCAAAGCCAAAGGATGTTGTTTTGCTGATATCTGTCCTTTTAGTGTACCGAAATGTCGGGAAAAATCACCTATACTTTTACCGATTAACCCACATCATGAAGTGGCCTGCCATTTAAAAACAGATCAATAAACTTATGTCTTATCCTATCACCACTACTAACAATCCTAAAACTGTTTTTTTTAATAACAATAAAATCGGTCTTTTTTCTTCAAAACAAGAGGATTTGGCTCTTATCACTTTGTTTAAAATCCCCAACACTCCCTCCACAAAACCTAACTCATTAAAAAACAGAATGATACACTTAACATGGCTCATCCAAACCTTTATTCACATCCAGCAAGCTAAAAGCTACCTAAGTGAGACAAAAACCTCTTACTGGCCCTCTTGTATATTGCAAAGATTGATAAAAAAAGCGACTCAAACAAATACAGCTTTTTCATCCGATCTCCTTAGATTGGAAAAAGATCTTTTTAGTTTAGCTTCTCAACAGATGGAACTTGACAGTCCTATTGACTTTTCTTCTCTTGATTTTTTTCCCAATCTCGTCAAGAAAGACTTGCTTTTCATCCATAATTTTCTTGAAAAACAAGTCACAAAGCTGCAAAAAGCCGCTCATTTTTTAATTGAAAATAAAGAAGAAATCCTTCCCTCTCAATCCTTAAAAGCGATTAGAAAAACAATTCTCGTCACTCCTTTTTTTGTGCATTTTTACCAAAAAAAAGTAGCTGAAATCATAGTGTTAAATAATCAGTTCAGACCCTCTTCCCATTTAGCTCACGATCTACCTGTCATTGATAAAATAGATTGCCTCATAAAAAAGATCCGATTCGAAAGGGACAAGCTAAAAAAAATCCTTCCCGATATCCAAAAAATCGCATGGATAGATAAAAAAGTTTTTAGCTTAGAAAAAAAGCTGTGTTCCTTAAAAAAAGAAGTCTCTTTACAAAGACTTCAAGAAAATAAACTCCTTGAATGTGCCTCTTTTTGTCTAAAGCGGAACAGTCAAACTTTTTCATTGTTAGCTGATCTTGTGCAAAACAATCAAGCCACTCAGAAGTTAAAAAGAGCCATTTACATAGAACTTTTGAATAAAGATTTTGAAAAATCGTTACCCTACCTTGATGGAAAAATCTACCAACAAAAGAAAAGCCTCTTGAATGATAGACAGAAAATTAAGGCTTTTTTCTCCATATCACAGAAAGCCTCTTCATCTTTAGAAATGATATTTAAGAAAATCACTGAAGAGCCCCTGTCTATTTTAAAAATCTTGGACAACCAGATCAAAAGATTATCTCATAACTATCCCTTTCCTAAGCCTACAGAAAACGAAGAGATCCCCTCTAAATCAGACTTTATTCATTTGATCGACACGTTCACACCACTCCACCCTTACGAGCTTGAGCAAACTGATTTTATCGAATATATTAAAAGCCACCCCTTCCTTTCAAACGTCAATTTAAGAAGGTGTATCAAATTAGATTGGGCTGACAAAACACTCCTTCAAGCTATTGGATCCCTACGTAGACTAAAAAGATTAAAATTATTTTACAGGGATCAAAAGCTAAAAGAAGAAGTTCTTAGTTTGATTCCTGATAGAAAGTATCGTCAAAAAACCAGTTTGGCGGCGTCTAAAGAGATGAAACGAAATTATTGTGCCCAGACATATCATTTTGTTGCCCCTTATCTCCATGCCAGCGAACAAAAAGACTATCGTTTAGCTATTCAAATAAATAGCAACTCAACCTCTTCTGAAATAGACCCAAAGGAAAATCTTTCTTTACTTGCGGATGAAAATCCTTTATCAATTTTTTATAAGATCTATCCTTTGATGAGCCTGCGATCGTGTTCTTTTTCTTTTTTGAATCTAAATATATTCGATCATCAAACACCTTTTTTGCCAAATTTAAAAGGAGCCCATTATCCTTCTGTATTAACATTTTCTATCGAACAATCGTCTAAAAACCTTCTATTGGCTCCCTCTTTTTATACTTTTCTTGCCAATCTAAGCTCCCTAAAGGAGCTAAGGATAATAAAGCAAAATGTCAAAGAAAAATCCTCCTCTTCTAGTTCCCAGATGTTTCTAAATCAAATAGAACTCTCAGAGGTAGATATCGATGAAGTCCAATTTCAATCTTTGTTAAATCACTCCCCTTTTAAGAAAGATTTCCCTTGGGAATTGAACTTAGTGGGATGCCAGCATCTGAAAGAAATTGATTTCAACCACCCTGTTTGCACTTCTTTGAGTGCATTAAAAATAGAGGACTGTTTATGTCTTGAAAAAGGGCTCCATCGTTTATTGATCGATACTCCAAAATTAGAAAAACTCTCCTTGATCAATCTTATCTCATCTGATGAAGAGATCTCGCCCCCTTCCACTCCCCATCTCTTTTTAAAATCCCTTGTGATGAAATGGATGCCCCCTCATTTTTATGAGAATCTTAACTATTTATCTTTCCTACCTCATCTGATTCGATTTGAGGTTATCAATCCTCAACCGATCCCTTTTCCAAAGCCTCTTTTGGATTCACCTTTCATCGTTCATATCGAGATTTTGAAATTATCCCCATCCGATGATTTAATATCACGTATATCAAAAAAAAATCATCCTCATCTCTCTTTACTATTTTTGGAAGGAAGAGCAAAAAAACTAAAGGATTAAATAGCTTTTATCATCTAGAGAGCTTATACCTTGTTAAAAAGCTTTGAAACATGCAGGATATATTTATGGATTTTATAGCACAGTATCCCTCTTTACATGTTTGGCTCCTTTCCTATGGAAGCTTAGCCCTGTTTTTTCTCTTATTTCTTGGTATCTTGGCTTTACCTGTTCCGGAAGAAACTCTTCTTGTTTTCTGTGGAATGTTGATTAAACAAGGGCATCTCAATCTAGAAAAAACTTTTTGTGCAGCTATTTTAGGGAGTTTTTGTGGAATCACTTCAAGCTACCTAATAGGTAAATACGGTATACAGCTGTTGATGTCTGCTAAGCTAGGCAAGTTTAGACTGAAAGAAAAATCTTTAGAAAAAACCAAAAAATGGATAGACCGATTTGGTCCTTACGCTTTATCTATAGGATATTTCATACCGGGTGTCAGGCATTTCACAGGCCTTTTAACTGGAGCGACAAAATTAAAGTATCGTATCTTTTGTTTGTTTGCTTATTCGGGAGGCTTATTATGGGTCACGCTGTTTTTAGCCATCGGTTACTACATTGATCAGATCAAGTGTTTGCTGTTTTAAGTTCATGTTCTTCAAAGCGCTTAATGAACAACATTCTTCTTCAATCAGATTCGTTATTTTTTATGAGAAAGGAGAACTATTTCGGTTGAGCCTTATCAAGAAGATATAATTAGTAAAACCTAAAATCGATAGATAAAAAAGAGGCCCTATTTTCTTAATTGAAAGTTTAAACAAAAATAAGCAAAAAAAAGAAGAGCTAGATCCCAATAGCTGAGAGCCAAGAACCGTTGCTATCCCCACCGCTGTGTACTTATAAGAGGAAGGCAAATGTTTCAAACGCCATAAACAATAAGGAACAGTAAAAAAAACACCCAATCCCACGATAAACAATCGATAACTAAACACATAAACAAAAGAGCTATTAACCACAAAACTGTTTAGTATTGGCAATAAAGAGAAGCTGCAAATGAGAACTGTTTTCATCATTTTTTGAGCATCAAAATACTTTGTCACCAATCCGGCCAAAAGCAAGAAAATAATATCGCAAAAAAGAAGCCAACTATTCATATCCATCATAGATGAAAGTGTGTGATTAGTGACCTGAGGGATGTACACATTCATAAAGTGGAAGGAAATATAATAGCAAGCGTAGCTAAAACCACTGCACAAAAAGATTTGTAATAAAACAGGAAACTCTTTAACCATATCAGGGATGGTATAAGTCCTACTTTCGTTTTCTTGTGAAGACATATAAGACTTCACACTGGTTTTAAAAAAATAAGCAAAAAAACAAAGACTGCCTCCTATCCAAAATAAATATCGCCAATAAGCTTTGATCAGATCATCTTGTCCTAACAAGTTGACTAAGAAAGAAGCGAATAAAGCTCCTGTGATACCCAAAATATCGTAAAAAGAGAGTCTCAACCCTCGTTGTTTTTCTTTTGAATCTTTTAGTATATAAATCGATCCTAGAATAGATTGCAAAGAAGCAAAAAAAGTTTGAATCAACCTCAACATCAGCATTAATAAAGGTGACCAAAAACCAATTTTTTCGTAAATCGGGATGAACCCCATTAAAACAGTTGCAGCACCCAAGCCTATCAAAGAGATCCTTAACATGTAAAAACAACCTAAGGAATCCGCTAACTTACCTAAAAAAAAAGATCCTAAGAAACGAGAAAAAAAGCCTAGAGGTATGAATAAATACATAAAGATTAAACTCTTTAAATCCTCTCCAAAAGGAAAGAATAAAGGAGCTAAAAAAGGGATAAGAAAACCAAACAAAGAGGTGTCATAATGGTCAAAGATATTGGCCAAGAAAAAGAACCAAGAGCCCTTATTTATATTTTTCATACGCAATCCTTAAAATAAGAAGATGGATTATTTACCTCTTTTTTGGTAGATTTTCTTTTTTGAACATTAAAGAGAACCATCAGTTAAAATCCATGACTAAAAGCCCTATTCAAAGAAAAAAACAACAAGCGAGAAAAAAATCCAAAGAAAAAAAGAAGTCAACTTTTTTGGAACATCCCCTGAAAAATAAAAAAAAGAAATCGACTCCTCCATTTATATGGCTATGAAACCGTTGTTTTATATTTTTCTACAGCTACTTTAGATTCTACTGCATGGTCTAACATCGGAGACATGTAAAGAGGGGCGAATAAAAAGCTGCTCTTTTTATCCCAATCTTGGATGATTTCCGTAGGAACGTTCTCTAATTCCTTAACCCATTTTTTAATATAAAACGTTTCAGGATCAAATTTTTTCTGCTGCATCCAAGGGTTAAAAATTCTAAAATATGGTTGAGCATCACAACCGGTGCTAGCGACCCACTGCCAGTTCCCGTTGTTTAAACAAGGATCATAATCAACCAATTTTTGAGCAAAGTACTTCTCACCCCACTGCCAATTGATGTGAAGATCTTTCGTTAAAAAAGAAGCGACGATCATCCTCGTTCGATTATGCATGTAGCCTGTTTCATTTAATTCTCTCATGCCCGCATCTACAATAGGAAAACCCGTACGACCTTCACACCATCGATTAAAATTTTCTTGGTTTTCCGACCAAACAATACCTTGATATTTCTTTTGAAAAGGCTGCCCAAATACATGAGGGAAAAAAAAAGCGATTTGATAAAAAAAATCTCGCCAAAATAAAGACCTGATGAGGCCGCAATCGATCCCAAAATGTTGTTTAAAAGTATGGTACACTTCTCTGACAGACAAAAGATTATATTTCAAATAAGATGATAGCAAAGAAGATCCAGCTTGATCTAAAAAATCTCTCGTTACCTGGTAAGCATTCAGTTGTATAGATTTTTTGAGCTGTCTTTCAGCTTCCGATCGACCTCCTTTTAATCTGGGATTAGGATCTTTCTGAGGAAGGATCTTTTGTAAAAAACCGAGACCAAGATCTTCTTCTATCGGTTTATCATAATAGTGATGGTCAAGCAAAAGATTGACAGCTGGCACATTGAGATAAAGACCTTTTTTATAAAAAGGGGTAAAAACCGTGTAAGGGGTGCCATCATCTTTAAGCCTTGAATGTAAAGGATGCAAGATCAGATCATCAAATGTTTCAAAAGGAATCGATTTTATATCTAGGCACTCTTGGATCGATCGATCTCTTTTTACAGAATAAGGGGTATAATCTTTATTAACAAACACACCATCTATCTTCAATTTTTGGACGCATTGGGAAATCACTTCGTGGGGCGTTCCATAAAAAAAATAAAGATGTCCCCCTTTTGTCTTTAATGCATGATACAGATCTTCCAAAGACTCAAGAAGAAATTGTAAAGACTTATTTCCTCTGAAAGGGTTGTTATCAATCTGTTCGGGGGTGAAAATAAAACAAGTGATAACTTCTGAAGACTTCTGCAAAGCTTGGATCAAAGCGATGT
Organism: Rhabdochlamydiaceae bacterium; assembly: GCA_049240945.1. Classification (GTDB taxonomy): domain Bacteria; phylum Chlamydiota; class Chlamydiia; order Chlamydiales; family Rhabdochlamydiaceae; genus JBMLRQ01. Next base: position 43,737 of record JBMLRQ010000021.1, on the reverse strand, counting down.
TATCTTGCCATCTTAGATCCCTTCTAAAAACAAATAAAGATCGATGATATATTTTATTCATAGAATCTCCAAATTATCGTATTCAAAAATAAAGCCTTTTTCTTTTATTTTATCATTCACAACAATCCGCCCTTGACCGTGAATGGTCTTTTGCGCTGGTTGCCACTCAAGAGAGGCTATACCTAACTTTTTGGCTATATTTGTATACAGATCGAGCCTGGTGGGATGAGAATCATTCACAACATTAAATAGGCCCACTGATTTTCTTTCTAATAAAAACTGTACAGCTCTAACAACATCTTCCACATGGATATGATTAGTGTAGGCGTAAGGATCTCCCGGTATAGATCCTTTTTCATAGAGTAAAACTCTCTTTTCAATTTCTCGGCCTATACCGTAAAGCCCTGCCAACCTTAAAATCAATACACTGACATATTCAGATGACAAACTTTCATAAACTTTCTCCGTTTGGACTAGTATGTTTATGTTTTCAGATAAGGGATGGAGTTCTGTGTCTTCCGTCGTGCTTTTAGCGTTTTCATAAACAGAGGTGCTGCTTATATAAACAACCTGAAGCGGATGAGAGATCTGCTTTAATTTCTCCCTTAGTACGCAAGCTAGATCTAAATACGCTTCTTGGTATTTATCTTTTGATTTAGGAGCGACGCAAACAATTAAAACGTCCGTATGCAACAACTTATCTTGTAAAAGAGATGTTTCTGTGGATTTAAAAACAAATGGAACCAAGCCAAGTTTTGCGAGATCGACTAATTTATCAGAAGAAGTCGTAGAGCCATAAAGCACTTCATAAGGAGGCATTAATCTTTTAACAAGATGTTGACCTAAGTAACCTAATCCCAGAATCATCACTCGTTTCATTCTTCATTTTCCTTTAAAAGAGCAAACTGAGCGCGAATAAGCTTTGGGATAGGGATCGGCTTAAAAGCTTTATTTAAAAAACAATGCTTAGAGTAGGCTCGACAAACGGCTTCTTGCTCTCTAAAGATCTGATAGTCCAAATAAAACTTCACCGCTTCGAAGCTTTTCAAGGAAGTTTTGACAATTAAAACATCTGAAAATTTAACCGTTTTTAAATAATCTAGAGAGAGATGCACCACTGGACAAAAAACACCCTCTGCTTCTAAAGCATTTATACAAACGCCCATAGATTGAAAAAAATCTACGCGAGCCTCTTCTAAATAAATAACAAAAGAAGAGTGATGAATGATCCCATCTTGTCCTGTTTCAACATAACGGGTTTTAATCAACGAGCGCGTCATACCATTTTTCTTTTTAGACAAAATTAAGGTTAGAGTCTAACCGATAAGTGTTTTCTAACAAAGGAAAAGGATCAACACCCAAACGAGCCCAATAATTTTGACCATAATCGATAAGTAACTGACAACCCGGATGGATTCTTTTTCTTGCAACGAAAACAATTTCAATCAAAGAAGGCTCTAAGCCGTAGACATTTTTTTGAAGATTGGTTAACCCTGATTTCGGCGACGTGGTAGATTTATCATAGGTAGAAAGCTGCCTAGGAAAGATCGTGAGAAAGACAATGAAATATTTTAGTGTAGGATAGTATCGAGCAGCTTGAGTTATTAAATCTCTTTCGAAAATGGAATAAAAAATACATTCCATTCAAATAATTCTTTGAATTGAAGGAACTAAAATTTGATAAGATAACAAGTTTGGATGAGGAAAAATTTCGAGCTTCGCGTACAAGGGAAAGCTCGGATTACAAAGCTGTATGATTGGTAGAAGATACGTTGATTAAACATCCAGATTTTGATTTACCTGGCCGCAAAAAGCTTTTGAAAAGAGATTCCGAATGTGATCTCATTTTAGTTGATGCAACAGATCAAAACAAAGAAACCTGCAAAGAGCTACCCCGCGATTAGATTTTCCCTCTCAAGGATGGAAAAATCCCGCCATTACAAAGAAAGATATCAAAAAGAGGTATGTGTTGACTTTTAAAATGCGTTAGTTGATTTCAAAAAGGCTGAGATTCTACTTCTTCTCGGTCTAGAGGAAAAGATTTGTGATAAGAAAAAATAAAAAAGCGTATTCTAAAGTTTCGGGATGGGCATTCTAAAAAACGGTCGATAACGCTCAGGCTATAGAAATCTTAAAAGAAAAAATGATAGGAGATAAAATACGTTCTTTGGAGCCATTTTTATAGAGAAAATGTCTATTTTTGGAATCTCAAAATAGCGAAACATTGTCAGCTAAGAGAGAATATCTGGTTTTCCAAGATAAAGATAAACTGCCGATTCTAAGCAATTAGACCTATAGCGGAATCAGTCATTAAGAAAAGGAAAAGCAAATTCTCTTCTTAACACGTTTTAGGCTTGTTTTTCTCTTGGAAAATTCATCGATAATACATCTAATTCCCTTCTTTAGATTAGCGCATCTTTTATAACAGACACTAACCAAAAAATCATTTAACGTATTTGGGAAACAACTGTTTCCCAATGATAAAAAACCAATTTTAAGTCACCAAATCTTCTAATGCTTAGACCTCTTTAAATAGATCTTCAAGAGTCACTTGATCAGAAATCAGTTCTTCGGAATAGATAGTTTGCTTTAATCCACGTGTAGTGATCATGACAATGAAGATCTGTTTTTTCGTTCTCGTTTGTTTTTTGAAGATATCCACTTTCTTCTTGAGTTCCTGAGCATAGGATTTATCGATTGCAAACTGGCTATCAGAGCTTTTAATTTCACAAACGGTGATAACCCCATCTATTCGATCAAAAAGCAAATCGATCTGTGCTCCATCTTCTCCATTCTTTATTCTTGGAGAATATCTCCAAGTTCCTACATGAGCTCCTGGGCTAATCTTTAAGGAGCAGCGGATTTGATCAATATGTTTGTAGCAAATAGATTCGAATGCATACCCTGCCCAAGACTTCCAACAAGATTGACTGGATTGAGATAGCCAAAATCCCTCATTTATTTGTTTTTTAGCGACAGTTTTTAGATTTGGCTCAATCCATCGTAAGTAGAATAGACTGTATTCGTCGTCAATAAGATAATACACTCCTTTATCCTTATGCCCATATGGAACCAAACTAGTGATGAACCCGGCCTCCTCGAGTTGATGTAACCTTCGGACAGAGGTTCCTCCGTCAGGAACCTTTGCCTTTGCAATCAATTCAGCTTGGCCTACTCCATAATGATGTTTGGCAAGAATTCGAATTAAATCCATATAGGGTTTTGGATCTTCAAAGAGCGACTGAAATAATCGATCAAACTCCTTCACAAGTGGACCGTTACTTTGAAAGCAGAGCTCGTCAATGCATTGATGCGCTGAAAGACCTTTTCTCACGTAAGACCAGTAGAGAGGAACCCCACCTAGAATAGTGTAAAGATCAAGGATCTGTCTCTTTTCAAGATGGATTTGGTGTTCTTTTAAATAGCTTTCTGTTTCATAAAGAGAAAATGGTTTTAAGTGAATGGTACGCGTGACTCGATTGTGGAGTCCCCCTTTATTGTTAATAATTTTTTCTATAATCCAAGAAGTTGCAGAGCCACAGATAATCAGCTTGATCCGCTTATCAAAGACCCAGTAGCGATTCCAATACAATTCCAAAGCCGTGATTAACCTTGATCTCGGGGTGGCAATCCAAGGGAATTCATCAAAGAAAAGAAGCACAGTTTTATCTTTGGGAACATCTGCAATAGCCTTGGTTAAATCCTCAAAAGCATCTCTCCATCACTCTCTTTGAGCCATGGATGCACCATTATAAAAAGTGATTCCTATCTGTTTTGAAAACTCTTCTTGCTGCTCTTTAGAATTGCTATTTTGTAGTCCTGTAACATGGAAAAAAATGCATGGCAAAGAGCTTGCGAAATTTTTAATCAAATAGGTTTTCCCCACCCGCCGCCGCCCATATACCGCTATAAACTCAGATTTTTTCGAACTAATAAGATCATTTAATAAATCTTTTTCTCTTAATCGACCAATGATCTTCTCTGTAGGATTCTTGTTTTTGGAGCTCTTTTTCACCATATTCACCTCGCCATCAAATTATTATTTAAAAAGCTTAACAAACTATCATCTATTTGCCAATCAAACACTTACACGTATTCGTTTTTCACCCGCCAGGTTTGATTGCTGGAAACGCAGCGGATGAATCACTATTTTACGTCTGATCCGCTGACTTTTAGATTGCGAAAGCCAGCGGATGAAAGCAAGGGCTTTATTTGGAAGCGCTGCCTTTCCAATTTCGAAATACAGCGGATGAAAGCATTTTTTATAGACCCTAAATGTAAAAACGTCGATTAGCGATCTTCTTCCTAAGGGTTTTCAAATACAATGCTCCTATAAAAAATGTAACAGGAACACTCACTCAGGATGAACGGATTTTTATGTTATATCTTAAAAATCTTAAAACTTGCTGTTATTTTTTACATAGCTATATAAAATCTAAAAATAGAATTAAATCCCCCTTATCCAATTACCCATATCCCAAAAAAACTAAATTCAAGCTTTTGGACCCAGGGAGAAGATGGTCACATACAATTTCGAGAAAAAATCCTTAGAAGAGTAAAGCCGCACTCACCATCAAGAGGGCATAGCTAATTTTAACGTTTGAGTCAATCTCTTCAAGGATGTTGGCTTGCGGGATCGAGACAAAAACGTGCATTCGCAATTCTGGATAGAGAAAATCTTTGAGCAGACAGAGCTCGATCAGCTCTACCGATCCGATGGGATAAACTGACCCATCATGGATATTGTCCCAGGTGAAATAATTGGGCAAGGATAGAAAATAAAAGGCGATTCAGAACAAAAAGATCCATGCTAAGATAAAGTCCATCAAAGCCAGCTACAACTTGATCAAAGGATGAGGCTGGGCTAGGCTCTATACAAGAGCTCTATGTGTAATAGGCATCGCGGACGACCTTTCCCTAGAAGAGCCAATCAATGATAAACGCACTGGTGCGCTCCTCTATGTGCACCTCTCACGTATTCTGGGCGAAGCTTGGATACTCCAGCCTCAAGGCAAAAAAATTTTAATTTTACCAAAGAAAAAGAATAATATTTTAAATTTATTGCAAATATTTAGTGGTGCAAACTCTTGATTTTTATGGAGTCGGAATGTTTGTAGTATGTAGAAATCTGCCAAGAGAAGATCTTTGCTGTGTTTGACTCTACCATTCAGATAGAGAGATAGTTAAAGTAGCCAGAAGCTAGCAAAATATCAACGGGTTTTAATCAACGAGCGCGTCATACCATTTTTCTTTTTAGACAAAATTAAGGTTAGAGTCTAACCGATAAGTGTTTTCTAACAAAGGAAAAGGATCAACACCCAAACGAGCCCAATAATTTTGACCATAATCGATAAGTAACTGACAACCCGGATGGATTCTTTTTCTTGCAACGAAAACAATTTCAATCAAAGAAGGCTCTAGGCCGTAGACATTTTTTTTAATCCTTGTTAAATAAGCCATCACATTTGGTTTTTCAGAGTGATTAATGAAACGGGTGAAGTTGCCTTTTTTTTCCGCATTCACTTTTAACGTGTATCTTTTTTGTGGATCATAAGAGATCTCCCCTCCCAACAGATATTGTTCTTTTTTAGTGAGGACAATCTCTTCAAGTAAATGGAACGTATAACTATCTTGGTTACACATTTTTTTTTCTTCTAGTTCAAGCTCACCTGCATAGCAAGCCACAATTTCTCCTTTTTCCAAGGGATAGCTCATTGGATGTAAAAAAATACCCTCTTTGATTTGAGCATTGATCCATTTTTTTATGAAATAAGGAGGGTCTTGTTGAGCTTTCATAAAGCTATTGATTCGACTTAAGGCCGAACAATCAAAAGAGCTGAGAGGCTGGGGTAAAGAAGTTTTTTGCCTTTTGATGATTTTGATGAGAGGCAAGGGAAAGAAACAGCGATCTAAGTAAAAGTCCATGGGATGATGTCTAAAAAAGAAAGCTTATTTTTTAGATAAATTTAGGCATAATAAACATTAAGAAATAAAGACTCCGGGTGTAGGATTCGAACCTACGACCAATAGATTAACAGTCTACTGCTCTACCACTGAGCTAACCCGGAACGAAATATAAATTCATTTTAGGCATTAAAGTCATTTTTGTGCAATACTAAAGCTCTTGATTTTACTTTTTTGTGTTATGGAACAAATTTTTGGTTACGTTGAAAGTGTTGTTTTTTCAAATAAAGAAAATGGATTCACCGTCGCAAAACTTAAAGAAGCTAAAAAAGAAGCTTTAACATGGATAGTGGGAGCTATTCCTTCTGTACAGCCTGGAGAAACCATATGTTGTCAAGGTGTTTGGAAAAATCATCCTCAACATGGCATCCAATTCGAAGTGCATTCTTTTAAATTGGAAGCTCCTGCTGATTTAATAGGGATCCAAAAGTATCTTGAATCGGGAATGATCAAAGGGATAGGTCCTGCTTATGCCAAGAAAATTGTGGAAAAATTTGGGCTCAAAACCTTAGATATCCTAGAAGAAAACCCCGAAAAATTAGCCGAAATTGAAGGTATAGGCAAGAAAAAAATCATATCTATTAAGACCTGCTGGCAAGAACAAAAACAAATCCGTGATGTGATGATTTTTTTACAATCGTATGGTGTTAGCCCTGGTTTTGCTCAGAAAATATTTAAGTTCTACGGACAAGAAAGTGCAGAAAAAGTCCAAAAAAATCCTTATTGCCTAGCAAAAGACATTCATGGCATAGGCTTTAAAACAGCCGATACTATCGCTCAAAAGCTGGGCATAACGCAAGATTCGCCGCTTAGAATCGAAGCTGGCATTGAACACTTATTTTGGGAACTGACTAACGAAGGTCATACTTGTTATCCTTACGAGCAATTCATACCAATCGCGCAAACCGCTTTAAATGTATCTTCAGAACAAATCTCTCAAAGTATTGATCGCTTAGTGCAAACAACTTCTCTTGTCAAAGAAAAAGGTTTTCTGTGGATTAAACCTTTGTACCTTTTTGAAATTTCTATCGCTAAGGAAATGAAAAGAATATCTGAAAATATATCCTCACTAAGACAAGTGGATGTGGACAGAGCGATTGATTGGGCTGAAACACAATTACAGATTTCCTTAGCCTTAGAACAAAGAGAAGCTGTTAAGCAAGCTCTTTTACAAAAAACACATGTCATCACAGGCGGTCCTGGAACAGGAAAAAGCACCATCACCAAAGCCATCTTAACTATATTAGAAAAACTCACTCCTCGTATCACACTCGCCGCTCCGACAGGAAGAGCTGCTAAAAGGGTATCAGAGATCACCAATAGAAAAGCTCAAACAATCCATGCGCTTCTAGAGATTGATTTTCAGAAAGGAGGTTTCAAAAAGAACAAAAATAATCCCCTAGAAACCGATCTCATCATATTGGACGAAGCGAGTATGATTGATACACAATTGATGTATCATTTTTTACGAGCCGTTCCTTCCAAAGCTCGATTAATCATTATCGGTGATGTCGATCAGCTTCCGAGTGTAGGGCCAGGAACGATTCTCAAAGATATCATCAAAAGCGATTTATTCTCCGTGACAAAACTATCTAAAATTTTTAGGCAAGGGAACGGCTCTAAAATTGTCTTAAACGCGCATCGTATCAACCAAGGAGAATTTCCCGATCTTCGCTACGAAAGTAAAAGTGATTTCAGTTTTATTCATTTAGAAAACCCTGAAGAGATCCTAGAAAAAATCACTTCTCTTATCCAAACTAAATTGCCTCATTTTTTCAAATTTCATAAATTTGATGATATACAGGTCCTCTCTCCAATGAAAAAAGGGCTGATTGGCACAGAAAACTTAAACCAATCTCTAAGAAAAGCTTTAAATCCAAGACCTTATGCTTTGAATTTTATGGGAAAAAGCTTTTCAATCGGCGATAAGGTGATGCAAATCAAAAATAACTATCAAAAAGAAGTCTACAACGGAGATATCGGTAAAATCATAGCGATCAATGAAGAAGATCAACATCTATCTGCGGTTTTTGAAAATAAAGTTGTCCATTATGATTTTATTGAGATCGATGAGCTGATCTTAGCTTATGCGGTCTCTATACATAAATATCAGGGTAGTGAATGTCCTTGCGTTATTATCCCTGTCCACATAAGCCATTTTAAATTATTGAATCGAAACCTGCTTTATACAGCAATTACTAGAGGAAAAAAACTAGTGATTATGATAGGCTCGAAAAAAGCGCTAGCTATTGGCGTTAGAAATGAAGATGCGAAAAAAAGATTTACCGGGCTTGTTAATGCTTTATTAGCGGGGAAGAACTAAAAATTTTTTCCTGATTCTGTTTCTTCTAGTGCTCATCAAAATTCAAAAAAAGAGGATCTTATGTCTATAAAATCGGACAAAAATACTCAATTGCAAAATAAACCTTTATTGGGATTAACCATCATGTTAGTCGGATTAGCTTTATACCCTTTATCTGATGCCTTTATCAAACATCTTCTAACAAGATTCCCTTTTGAACAGATGAATTTTCTAAGATCAGGCTTTCGACTTATCCCCTTGTTAATCGCTTCGTTTTTTCAGGGAGGCCCTATTAAGATCCTAAAAACTAATCACCCTTTTCAACATCTATTTAGACTAGCCGTCAGTCTTTTATTCACTTTAGCCTTCGTCTATTCGTTTAGCCTGTGCTCGCTCACAACAGTCTATGTGATAGGATACACTTCATCTTTTTTCATGATTGTATTAAGCGCTGTTTTCTTAAAAGAAGCTGTTAGCAGAGAAAAATGGGCTGCTGTGATTTTAGGAATGGTGGGTGTATTGATTGCGATGAAACCTGGTTCAGATTTATTTGAATGGAGCTCTTGTTTAGTGCTTTGCGGAGCCTTTTTAGGGGCCTTCAATAAAATTTTAATGAGAAAATTAACCGCTACAGAAGACAGTTTAACAATCTCTATTTATCCGAATATTGTGATGTGTTTATTCTGCTTACCCTTTTTATTTCGCAGCTGGACCCCTTTAGGCAGTTCCGATTGGATCATCCTCTCTCTTGTAGGGTTGATCACCGCAACAGCCCAATATTGTATATCTCAAGCTTTAAAGTTTGCCAGTGGTTCTACTTTAGCACCAGCAGACTATTCCACTTTTTTTTGGGTGACCATTTTGGACTATTTATGGTGGAGCAAAAGCCCCGATCTTTCAACCATGATAGGAGCTTTTTTGATTGTAGGCTGTAATGTTTTTATTTTATTTAGAAGCAAAAAAGAAACCATCACCAAACAAAGCTCGCAAGCCAGTTAAGAGCCTAAAATATTGGTTTTTTAGGAGTAGATATGGGAGTAGATATGGGAGAGTTAGGCTGACTTTGACCCCAAATTGTTATCATTTCACTCAATTGCTTGACTCCTTCATCTACAGAGTCCCTAGTCTTTTCTAACCTTTCAAGTTGGCGTTGAAATTCTTTAACTTGGTGTTGTAATTCTTTAACTTGACCTTGTAACCCTTCTCTTGTAGCTTGAAGTTGTTGATTTTCTGTTTGTAACTGTTGAGCAGATGTCACCATATCTCTAATATTTTCTTGGGAGCACATTTTTCGAAGCTGCTCCACCTGGGTTTTCAAATCAGAAGATATATTGGCCAAGTTTTGATTAGACAAATCAAAACGATCTCCTTGCTGATCGATTTTATTGGCGGAAGATGAAAGATCAGAAAATAGTTTACGTAATTCTAACAATTTTTTTTGATGCTCTTGATTATCTCTGTAATCCGATATGTTCCAGGCCAAAGTGATGGCTGTAGTGGTCACCAAGAAGTAACTTTTTGAGAAAATAGAAATGACAAAAACACTGACAGATAAAGCCAGCTTTCCCATATGAGGCCATTGATGCCATTCAATAAAAATCTTTCCTAGATAGACGATCCGAGAAAAAGAGGGAGAGGGATCTTTAGATTGTTGTGTTGGTAAGGATTGATTGGTTACATCTTGGTTAGTAATGGCAATGCTCATTATAGATCTCATAAATTTTTATTAAAGAAACGGTATGTTAATTTAAAAAAATATTTTTGCGCAACTAGAATGATCTTGAAAAACTTCCTCCAAATCATCCTGAAATGAAAAAATAATTACACCAATTTTTAAAGATTTAAAAATGTTTTTTGATTTGATTTATTTTTTATCTTGTAGATAATTCTATCATCTAAAAACAGCTGCAAGCATATATCTGCATGAGAATTGAGAAATAAAACTAAGAAACTATTTTTAAACCATCGCTTATATCTCATCCTATTGCATCTTTAAATACAAAAAACGAATTCTTCTATCAAAAAAGTCTGCTCTGTCTAAACCTCAAAAAGGGACCTGAGCACTTCACTTTTTCAGATCAACACTTGATTAATTATCAATATGGGCAAGACTAACATCTTCAAGCTCAAATACCGTCAACTATATTTTAGGTATATCTAAGTATGAAGAGAAGAAACTGGGAAGGTTATTTCACTATCAAAGAATAATCTTAGAAAACATATTAAATGTGCCTAATAACCCTGACCCCTTATGTACATATATAAAACAAAGATATGAGTCCTATAAAAATTGCATTCGCAGAGAATTGACAAGGGAAAATGAAGAAGAAATCAAAAAATTTCTCAAGCTGCCATCAGAATATGTTTTAACAGACCTAAAAATTCTCAAAATCAACCAAGGTTTGTCTTTGAATAAATCCTTCTCTTTTTTATTCAAAGCACTCTATCAAGGACTATAATTGGAGTGAAAAAATTGATTCAAAAATTTCTAAAATGAAGAAATGATTTACATCATTTTTTAAAGATTAAAAATAAAAAATGATTTTTAATTTGATTTATTTTTTATCTTGTAGATAATTCTATCACCTAAAAACAGCTGCAAGCATATATCTGCACGAGAATTGACAAATAAACGTCTCTTTTTGATCTGTTGAAAAGGAACTAAACCACAGAAACTATTTTTTAGACGATCACTTATGTCCCATTCTACCGAATCTTTAAATACAAGAAATGAATCTATCAATCAGCTGCAGAGCCAGGAGTGTCCAAAACCTAAAAAAAATCCTAGCTGCTTCACTTTTTCGGATAAACACTTGATTAATTATCAATATGGGAAAAAAGTGGCTGAAGACAACATTACCTCTCTGGCTAAATATGTCTTTGCTGTTCCTTTTCATTCTTCAACAAAAACATCATCCAGTTCAAACACCGTCAGTCATAGTCTAGATATACCTGAGACTGCCGACATGCCCCTTCAAAACTCACTTCATTACAAAAAAATAGCCTCTGAAGAAAATTTACTAGACATACAAAACTTAGATGACATTGGAGACGTATGTGATCATCCTGAGCAAAATGACAAGTTTACATCCCAAGAGCTTTCTTCTTTGCTTTGGTCGAAAAACACTGATAAGTCCGCTCAAGATTTGAATGGACGTGTGTTTCTTTTTAATAAGTGTAAGCGGATACCGCTTGCTCTTATTAGTCAAAATAAAAGCTCTACTAGTTCAGAACAAGTTCGTCCAATCGCTTGCGTTGACCCCTTATATACATATAAAAAAGAAAGAGACGAGCCCTATAAAAGTTATATTCACCGAGAATTAACAAGAGAAAATGAAGAGGAAATCAAAAAATTTCTTAAGCTACCATCGGAATATGTTTTAACAAACCTAGAAATCTTTAATCTCAACCAAGGTCTGCCCTTAGATAACTTTGTCACCTTGACTCAATATATTAATTATATTTTTAACTCCAAAATTAACTCTTCTCAACAAAAACTCAAACAAGAGTCTGAGAAAGCAAAAACAGATTCTGATTCTGTTTGTCTTTTTAGCAAACAACAAAGAGATCCTAACGACCCCGTTTCTATAGAAGATTTTACCTATTGCTTTGGGAAGCCTCCCTCCTTACCACAATATATTATGCTTAAGTATAATAGACACATATACGGGGAAGCTGTCACCTGGCCAGAAGTAGAGCAGTTTTTTAACTACAGCTTTAAAGAAGAAGAATACACCCGTATCAACCAGGCTCCTTTGGAATCATGGATCCAAGTGATTGAAGAAATCACCGGTAAAAGTCTAAAATCTTTTGAAAAAGATTGGGATCAAAGATTTATTTCTGAAAGAAATTATATCGATCTGTACCAATACATGAAACGTCCTCCTTCTTTAATAGAGTATATAGCGGTTCAATACAATCTTCCTTTGAACTCTCAAAATATTTTTGCCGAATCCCTATCACAATTTTTTGATTATCCTCTAAGAGATGATGAAATTGACCTTCTTCTGAATGCATGTGATGATGAATGGCCTATAGTGCTCAACACATTAACGGGCAAAGAGCTGACAAAAATGGAACAAAAATGGAGAAGTCGCTTTCATCTCGCTTCCGCTAACATGACGAATATTAAAAATGTGGTTTCTTCGTTACAAAACAACTAACCATTTCCTCATTTTAAATCATAGGAAAAATGTGAACAACAGCCATACAGGATGGCTTTTCTCTAACTGATCTTGAGGAATACGGTCTTTTAAGCTTCTCTTCAAAGTGTTGTCGATTCACAAGATAGTTGATCTGATCAAAACGTTGAAAGCCAAATTTTTAGACCCAGACCCCTCCCTCTCCCTTTATGTCAGAGTAGTCAACTTTTTGTATTTAAGACGTGAAGAAAAGGAACAATTCCTTTTCTTCAGCGATCTGCAAAAACAAGAAAACTTTACAAAGTTTTTTGCAGTTAGTATCAAAGAACTTAACATTGTATCTGTGTCTGGACTAGAAATAGACATCAATCCTAAAATCAACAATTCAAAAACAGAACTAAGTTAAAAATTCTTAATGTTTGTGTCTTTTGTGGTGATGATGATGATAGTGGTCGTAAAACATGGGATTCATTCGTTGCTCGTCCACATATGATCGACCTGAAAAATCATGCCGACCGTATTGTTGCCAATAATAAAATTCGTAAGGTCTCTCAAACCAATACCCTTCATACCATCCAGGTCCTTGCCAAGGATAAAATCCGTGGTAGGGGTAAGCTCCTATGTTCAAATCTAAATCAAACTTCACTTCCCTCTGATCATATATATCCGATAATAGACAAGAGCTAAAAACAAAAACCAACAGTGACACCATTAAATCATTTTTTTTCATGCTTCTCCTCTTTCAATGATCTAGCATTTTTTTGCTTCTCTTTTGTTTCAGCTTCCGATAATTCGCTTTTTCCTTTCTTGATGATTTGATCTTCTTGATCATCTGGATCTTGATACTTTTTCCAAGCAGGATCTTTATAAATACCTGGCAAAGATTCTTGACCTGAATTACAATTTAGAAATCCAAAGCAAAACAAAGATGTAATAAAAAACAATAATTTCATAATTAACCTTTTATATTTTCATATTAATAAATTCAAAATTAAATAGACAATAAATAAAAAAATGAAAAAAATTAAATTACTATTCATATTTTTCTTAATAACTAATTGTATTTATGGGAACGAAGATCAAAAAGTAAAACCGCTCTTTGATCATGAACTAAACATACAAAGCTTCCATGGCAAAAATGATGAACTTTTGATCATGCTCCACGGCTATCAAGCTGATTGGAAATGGGCCAAATATCTTCATTCTTGCGGTTTTATTGAAGATACAATCTTAGGGTTTAACTTTCCCGATCATGACTGTATCAACAGAAAGTTGCCCCCCGAAAGCTATTGTTTCGGCACGATTGAAGAACTGTTACCCGCTTTCTTTGTTTTGAAACAGTGTGTTATAGATCAAAAAAAACACAAAATAAACATCTGTGGATTCTCGGCAGGAGGAGGAGCGTTAATCAATATCTTAAGTATTTTAAACTCTCACCGTTTTGAGAAAGAACTGCAACAAATAGGAATCAACGCTAAAGAAAAAAAAGAGATTCTATCAGCGATCCAAGAAGGGATAGTTGTTTTGGAAGTTCCTCTTAAATCTATCGAAGAAATCATAGAAGGCAGAGGATCTTCTCCAGAACTCAAATTCGTAGGAGATCGATATAAAAAAAACAAGTTAGTTCCTATTGAGAATGTGAAGGGATTCAAAGGGTTAAAATTAAAAGTGATTGTCTACCTAGAAGAAAATGATCCTGTTGTATTCAATAGAGATGATGATCTTTTAATCGAAAGACTTAGAAAGTTCAATTCTGGGATCACTTTTGTTGTTAAAGGAAAAGGAAATAAACATGCTGATTGCCATAAAGATTTATGGTCATTCTACGCTTTACAACCATTTAAGCAACGGATCAACCCCCATTTCGAAAACAATACTTGCAAAGGTCTTATTAAAGGGCTTTATCCTTTAATGGATTATAAAATCATTTACTATTTTCGTTTGAAAGATGGTCAGGAAATTAAAGAAATGGAATCTTTGAAATCAGATGAAAAAGGGCTTATAGAGTTTTCTGTTACAAAAGATAATATCGACTGGGATAGTTTGCCATTCTTTAAAATCACCGCACAAGATGAGCGATTCAATAGTGTTTCTTACTCTACAGAAAAAACCTCTTTTTAGTGTTTTTTTAATCAATGATCAACCCTTTATTTTTAAGGGTTGATCACTTTTTGCGCGATCTAAGGTATTTTTGACAACGTTGAATATACATCATCGTTATGTGATCATCTTGATTTAGTTTAGCTACTTCCTTAAACAGCTCAAACGCTTTTTTATATTCTCCCTCATAAAATAGATCGAAAGCTTTGGTGAATCTTTTTATGAATCGCAGTTGAGGACTTTTAAGTTGAGAGCCTTTTAGTTTATCTATGAGCTCAAAAATCTTTATACCTTGGCTTTTTCCTGGCAACTTGACAATATCAACCGGTCTATACAAAAACTGGCTACCTATGGACATGACGATCTCTTCACTGATAATGATCTCCGTTCTGTATTTCTTGTTGATGTACTCAAGAGCAGAGGCCACATTCACCGGATCTCCCACCACCGTATAATTTAATCTTTCGGCATTTCCTATATTTCCAACAATAGATTCTCCTCTGTGTATACCTATGCGTGTTTTCAAGACAGGCTTACCTTCTTTTAACCATTTTTCATTTAACTCAGCTAGTTTTTGTTGGCATAATAAAGCGGCAGAGCAAGCGTGAACACTTTGTTTTTCATCCAAAGAAGGAGCTCCCCAAATCGCCATGATATTATCCCCTGCATACTTATCAATCGTTCCATTGTTATGCAAAATAATATCCGATAAAACCGAAATATACTCTGAAAGATGGAGCATTAATTGCTCTGCAGGCATTTTCTCAGAAATAGATGTGAAGCCATAAATATCTGAAAAAAATATGGTCATCATTTTTTTCTCTCCTCCAAGCTCGAGAGACTTCCCCTCTATCATTAATTTCTGAACTAACTCCTTAGGCACAAAATGGCTGAATTCCCTGATCACTTCACGCATTCTAGACACAGATCGACTGATCATGAAAATCTCTTTGATATGAGAAGTGATAGAGATCTTAGAGTTCAGGTGGAAATGGGTGATTTTATCAATCTCTTTGGATAAACTAACGATAGGTTTGGCAATTCGTTTTGCAATCAAATAAATGAAGCAAACGGATATAAAAAAAATAACGATCAAGATAAGGATAAGCCTATGATAGTCTTGAATTTCTTTCTCGAGGTATAAATAGAAAGGCATCGAAAGGCCGATCAACCACTCCTGCTGTCCCTCATATAAAAATGGCTTAAATAAGCTAAAATATTCTTTATCTTTATATTCAATGATAAAGGTTTGTTCCTTCTGAATAAGAGAATGCTTATATGATATCTCCATCAAACTTTCATCCAGATCGTAGATAGAAAACACTTTTTTTTTGGACTGAGAAGAGCTTAAGACATTTTCGCCTAAACTTAAACCTAAAGGATGAGAGGCAGCTAGCACGGTTCCCTCTCTAGTGGTGATGATAGCCTCCCCTTCTCTTATGGATGTTTCATTAGATAAAAAAGAAGAAATGGTTTTTAAATACAAGTCAGTGGCTAAAACGCCCAGGACCTCTCCATTTTTGTTGATGATTTTCTTAGATACTGTGATACCTTGCTCGGCAGATTCATTAAATGTGTAAGGTTCACTCCAAAAAAAATTTTTTGATTCTAACGCCCCGTTGTACCAAGGACGTTGTCGAGGATCAAAAAAAGTATTTTGTATATCCACTGAATCAATGGTATTGAACTCTTTGTCTTTAAAAATCCAACTCTCTTTGCTCCCTTCTGCGACTTGTTCGACCATCCTAATGGCTGCGTAAGTGCTTTTAGGGATATTTCTATTGACAAAGTACTCTCGATTTTCTTTTTCTATTTTTAAGACTTCTAAAAACTTCCCTTCTTTAGTTCCTATATAGATCTGATCACCGTAATCGATTGTTTTGATGAACTGATACATGTAATCTAAAAGCTTAACGTTATTGAGATTGATTTCGTCAGTGGATTGAATCAATGGAGCCGTAATTTCTAATAAATTCTCCTTTGAGTGAATGAGTTTTTTTGTCCGATATACAATACGATCACTCACCAGTTCGATAATATCTTTAGCGGATTCTGAAATCACCTTATAGCTGCTCAAAAAAGTGAACCAAATCACAAGAACAGCTGTAGCTAGAAACAGAAACGAAAAAGCGCCTAAAATATCTATTTCTAGACGACGATACTTCCATTTATGTTTAAAAAAAGTTTTAGCATCCATGATCGGACAACCTAATTGCAAAGAGTCTTATTTTTTGTATATCTTAAAAAATTATTTAACTCAAACGACTATCTCTTCATTTGACTTTATTGAAACAGATCGGGTATCGATTTAATTAATTGTAAATAAGAGTGAAAAAATGAAACCGCTGTGTTATTTATTTATTTTTTTATCTATATGCCAATCTGTTTTTAGCCATCACTACAACTGTATTTTCGTAGGATCGAGCCCGATCGTTCTTCTTGAGGCTTGCTATCAATCTCTTATTGGTAAAAAAGTCTTGGTTGTAGAAAAAAGCTCACGTCTTGGTGGGGCTTGGCAAACTATTGATGTCTGTGGGCTCAAAGAGGTTGATACAGGTTGTCATCATTTATTTAACAGTCAAGAGGTAAAACATTTTTTAGATAGGTATGTGGGATGTGAGATGGTTCCTATCGGGGATCCTCTTGGTTTATGGAACAAGGCTTCTCCCTACGGATACTATCCAAAAAAAGGGTGTCAAGAGATGATAAATAAGATAGAAGCCATCATGGAAAGACATCATGTAGAGCGTCGATTGAATACATCTGTAAAAAACGTCATATTCAATGCAGAAGATAAAATTGTAGACGTTGAGTTAGATGATGGAACAAGCTTGATAGGAGAAAAAATATTTTTCACACACACTGCAGCCTTCAATATTTTAAATCTAAATAAAAAAAGAGAGATACTGATCTCTAATTTCTATCATCTTTATGTGCTTTTCGAAGATGAGCGGCCTTGTAGCTTCACTTACAGAGAGTACCCTAAGTTACATCAAAATGTTATCAGAATCATGAATTTAACACCTTTTTCTCAAATTTCCCATCCAAAACAACAAATAGTCGTTTTTCAGATCAAGGTCAATAATGGTGTACAAGAAGCAGAAGACTATCTTCAAAATTTAAAAAATTTTAAACTTCTTTCCCCTTCAGCAAAAATCTTAAACAGCGAGATAAGAGCTTTTTCTCAAGCAAGCTTCTTTAGTGCCTACGATCTCCATCAATTAGATCCTTGTTGTTATAATTTGTTCGAAATCATCTCTACACAGACTATTCCTCACATGCAATATTACATCAAAAAATGGGAGACTAGATTCCCTCTTTTTCAAGTCTCTTATCAAGATCAGAAATAGCTTGGGAAGCAACAAAAGCGGAAGACCATGCATTTTGAAAATTAAAGCCACCTGTCACCCCATCAACATCTAAAATCTCACCGCTGAAATACAAACCTGGGCATAATTTACTTTCCATTGTCTTAAAATTCACTTCTTTTAAAGACACACCTCCACAAGTCACAAACTCTTCCTTATTCAGGGTCTTCCCTTCTATAAGAAAACGATCTGACTGTAATTTATAGGCTAGAGTGCACAGCTCCTTATCTGAATAAAAACCCAAAGGCTTATGCATTTCTTCGCCGATTAAAGCTTTCCATAATTTTTTAGGGAATTTAAAAGGATTTACGATATCTAAAGTGGCTCTAGGAGACGTTTTTTTTAAGTCACATAATGTTTTTTCCAACTGAGGCAAAGAGATGGAAGGGATCCAATTGATTAACATATAAGTCTTATAATCAAGCTCATTTAAATAACGAGCGGCCCAAGCTGAAAGTTTTAAAATAGCGGGGCCACTGAATCCAAAATGAGTGATAAGTAAAGGTCCTCTTTGGTGCAAATTTGTTTTTTCAAGGGTGATTAAAACATCTTGTAAAGAAACTCCACTTAAATCTTTTAAATAAGATGAAGGGACATTGAAAGTGAATAAAGAAGGCACAGGCTCTTTTATTTCATGACCTAAACTAGAAACCAACTCATGTCCTTGCCGACTACTTCCTGTAGCTATGATGAGGTAAGAGGACTGCCAGCTTTCCCCTTCTTTTGTGGTGATGAGAAAATAGTCGTCTTTTTTTACGATCTTATCCACATTCACTTTTAAAACAAGATCGATATTATGCTTTTTGGTTTCTTGAACTAAACAATCAATGATTGTTTGAGAACTGTCTGTGATCGGAAAAATCCTTCCATCCTTCTCTGTTTTTAAAACCACACCCCTCTCTTCAAACCATCTGATAGTGTCCTTAGGTTGGAATCTGAAAAATACGGATAATAATTCCTTATGACCTCTTGGATAAAAAGAAGTTAGGGTTTTCGGATCAAAACAATCATGGGTGACATTACATCGCCCTCCGCCGGAAATCTTTACTTTTGTTAAAAACTGGGATCCTTTTTCTAAAAGAACGACGCGCCGATCTTTACATCCAAGCTTTGTGTTAATAGCCGCAAAAAAACCAGCAGCTCCCCCTCCTATAACCAAAACATCAACCACTTGACAAGTTTTATCTGTATTCATCCTACTCCGTAAACCTACAAAAGATCTGAGGAATCATTTTGTTCTATTTTCCTCTCTCTTTTTCTGTTTCTTCTTTTTTTTTGTTTTTGAATTTTCTCTATTTGTTTTTCTTTTGTTGTTTTAGTTCCATACAGTTCTTTCTTTAGATACTCCACAAGTCCTCTTTTGGCTAAGTAACGGTTGATCTCTCTTGAACGATACTTTTGGCATTTGATTTCATAGCCTGAAGGGATATGCTTTAAATAGACACAAGAGGAGGTTTTATTGATTTTTTGTCCACCTGATCCAGAGCCAAGTATGAATTTTTCTATGATATCACCCTCTTTGATCCCTAACTTCTCCCATTCTTGTTGGAGCGAAAGCCATTTATGAGGAGTCACCATTTATCCATCCCGTCTCGTTCATGTAAAAGATTAAGTAGACACAACCAAAGCTGATCAGTATATTGATAGCATGGAAACAATCATCTCTATCCACTCTATTGCCAAATCTTACGGTCCCTCTTTTTTATTTCATAATCTCTCTTTTTCTATCATGAGAGGCGATCGTATCGGGCTTATTGGGCCAAACGGATCTGGCAAATCCACTTTACTCAAGATCTTAACAGAACAAGAGACACCCGAACAAGGATTTATCACGAAAAAACAAGGTTTACGTATAGGATACACCCATCAATCCCCTGATTTCCCAGATTTAACTGTTTTAGAAGTGGTCTGTGGGATGAAAAATCCTCAAGATATTGAATGGATAACAAAAGCTCAAGTTTTATTGGGAAAAGCTGAATGTGAAAACATCGACCAAAAGGTTTCTGTTTTATCTGGGGGGTGGAAAAAAAGAGTCGACATCATCAGAGCCCTCATGGAAGATCCTGATATCTTACTTTTAGATGAGCCCACAAACCATTTAGATCTAGAAGGGATATTCTGGCTAGAAAAGTTCTTAAAACGGGAAAGGGTGAATTTTATGATGATTTCTCATGACCGATACTTTTTGAATAATACTTGCCACAAAATCATTGAGATCAATAAATGCTACCCCCAAGGGATATTCGTTAGCGAAGGGAATATGGAAGACTTTCAAAAGAATAAAACCCTGTTTTTACAGCAACAAACAGAACAAGCAAGAGCTTTGAAGCTCATGGTCAAACAGGAAAAAGAATGGTTAAGCCGCTCACCTGCTGCCCGTACAACGAAGTCTGAAGCACGAATACAAAGAGCCTTTGATTTGATCGACACCCTTTCAGATATTCAACAGCGACAAAAAATGCCTAAAGCTGGTCTTGAGTTCGAAGGATCAAATAGGCAAACAAGACAGCTGCTTGTGACGAAAAATCTATCAAAAAAAATGAACGACAAGTGGCTTTTTAAACATATCGATATCACTCTATCTCCAGGTACACGCTTGGGTCTCATCGGAAAGAATGGGACAGGTAAAACAACTTTACTACGTATACTAGCTGGTCTTGAAAATCACGATCAAGGAACCATCAAATCAGCAGAAGATCTAAAACTTGTCTACTTTGATCAACACAGAGAACAAATCCCTGATCACATTTCATTGAAAGAAGCGCTATCGCCGAATGGAGATTTTGTCACCTATCAAGGAAAATCCATTCACGTCAATGGCTGGGCTGAAAGATTTCTTTTTTCTTCAGACAGGTTAAGTATACCTGTCAAAGTCTTATCTGGAGGGGAAAGAGCTCGTATCCTGATCGCTAGGCTCATGTTACAATCAGCGGACCTTCTTTTCTTAGATGAGCCCACAAATGACTTAGACATCCCCACCTTAGAAGTGTTTGAAGAAAGCCTGAAAGAATTTCCAGGAGCTGTGGTGATGATTTCTCATGATCGCTCTCTCATGGATAAGGTTTGTAATTGTATCATCGGTTTGGGAGAAGGACTAGAAAACACTTTGTTTGCTGATTACCAGCAATGGGAAAAAGAAGTTTCCAAACAAAAATCGAAGTTAACACAAGAAGAAACAGGACGTGGGACCACCAAAGCGAAAAATGAGAAAAAACTCTCTTACCAAGAAAAAAAAGAGCTCGACAACATAGAACCCACAATTTTAAAACTAGAACAAGAAATTGAAAAGCTCAATCAACTCATCTCATCAGATGATAAAAACGACCCCTCGATTTATCAAAAATTAGCTCAAAAACAACAAACCTTAGAAGAGCTATTCCATCGTTGGGAAGAGCTCTCCAAAAAAGAGTCCTCTTAGAAATCAAAACGTGTTTTTAAAGTCACACCAGTGAAACTAAGATCCCCATAAGAAGCGCTTTGATGCTGAGTTTTCAAGAATCTGTTCTGATCACTCCAAGTTTGAGCATCCCAAGACAGAGAAAATCCAAGATGATACCTTTCTTTACAATCCCAGAAGTCATGTTGAATCCCTATGCCGTACTCCCAAACATTGACCATATCGGTGACGCTATCTCGGATGGATAAGGAAATAAGATCGGACTCGTTCAAGTCTTTCCTTCGTATTTTGAATTGTTCACAGATTCCAGAAACACCAAAATGCGTTATCACACTAAAATGACGATTCAAATGCCAAGAAGAGTTCACGCCCCCTCTTAAGCCAAACCCCCAATTCTGTAGTTCTTGCTGTGCTTTCACAGATCCCGATAATCCCAGAAAAGATGTTTGCAACTTCTGAGTTTGCCAAACTGATTGGAGTCCTATGTAAGGCCTGATACTCATACGAGCGGTTAAATATAAAGATCGTCCCAAATCAAGCTGTAATGAGTTAAAATTAAAATCCCACTGCTGCTGACCTTCTAAATAGGTCTGGCTGATGCCGTTTCTTTGATTATTGACAAACCAATAAGAATCATAAAGAACGGGATTCCCACTAAAACGGGCTGTTTTTATAAAATCTTTTTTTTCTAACCATGTATTTTGTAAATGTAGATCCCAGCCATCGTGAGAAAGAGATTTTCCGATACCCACTTTAAAGCCAGGAGTCCATCCACCGGCATTATGATGAATAGACCCTTTAGATGAAACGCTTCCTAGAGATTGGTTGGCCGAAGATAATCCTAAGTCAAGACCCTGCTCTTTTATATTCCATAATAAAAAATCAGCCGTGATAAAGGTGTTATCTCCCTCAAACACACGTGGTCCTGCATGAGGTAAAGGAGATCTTTTAAGTAAACAGACTTTATATTTAGTGGGCTCTAAAGGAGGACAACAAGGAGTGCCTTTGAGTAAAGGAGACATAGAGATAACAAATAAAGAATAACCAACAAAAGTTGCCTTCATAAAACACTCCCGATTAAAAATTAGCTTATAAAAAGGGAGTCAAAAGAAATCAACTAAAAAAGGCAAGAGATTTCAAAATTAAGTCCATACATGGCTAAATCAATGTCTCTTCCTAAAGCGGATAAAGGCATCCGGATGAAATTATTTTGGCTCATCCACCACTGAAGTTCTCCCAGGAGCTTGAATTGCCACTCGATGCTTTTATTCTTTGGCTTATACATCAAGCTGGGACCTAGCGTAAATTCTATGATAGGACTGATGTATCTTTTAGAGTGATTGTAACCAAACTTAAGCTCTTGGGAAGGCTTAGAAGGTGGACCTACGCGATAATCTCGCCGGTTAAGATCCACATATGAATAAAGACCTGTAGCCGATAAAGAATGCAATATAGCCAAAAACTGATTGATAGAATAAGAAAAATCAAACCCCATCTTTGGACCTAACCCCATCATGTTAGAATGGTTCAACATCCTAAAAGAGGAATAATTCGTGTTAAGAAAATCGATATCTAGACTTTGTTTTTGTCGAGCACCTTTTAATCCTAAAAAAGGACGGAAAACGATTTTATCATAAAAATGATAAGTTCGGCCTAAATTGAAATCCACCGTTTCTACTTTCAAACGCCAGATCTGAGATCCACTTTTTCTAGGAAGAGCCGATCCGTAAGGAACATGTACCCCCCAATAAACATCTTGCACCTGTTTATTCGTGTCCCCATTTTTCAATCCAGATGGGGCTGAATGATAATACAAGTACTCTGCTTTTACATCCCACAAAGATTCTGTGGAAAAGAAATAAGCCGCTTTTAGTTTAAAACCTGAATTCCACTCTAACTTGGGACGACAGGTTTGAGATTCACCTGAATAAAAATCAACAAGGTTAGCGTATTCTAAAGCCCCTTCATGAGCTCCCCAGTAAAATATCTGAGCTCCCAGCTCTACAGAGTGAGCTCTTAAAGAACCCAGCAGACCAAAAGATAAAAGAAGAGTTAAAAATCGATGATTGGCTTTAAACATAATCTCTCCTAAAAGAAGATGATTACATTGATAACACAATAAGAAAAAATTAAGCAAATAGAATAAA
Organism: Rhabdochlamydiaceae bacterium; assembly: GCA_049240945.1. Classification (GTDB taxonomy): domain Bacteria; phylum Chlamydiota; class Chlamydiia; order Chlamydiales; family Rhabdochlamydiaceae; genus JBMLRQ01. The sequence continues at coordinate 20,317 of JBMLRQ010000021.1, read as the reverse complement.
TAACAAAAAGGAGACCAAAAGGTCTCCTTTTTTTATTTCCATCACTTTCAAGAATGATTCATTAGAAATCAAATCTTGTAGAGAATGTCAAACCATGAAGGTTTAGATCAGATCCAGCTAGAGCTGAACCAGGGAAACGGATGAATTGGTTTTGACCCAACCAGCTTTGTGCTTCCCAATTAGCTTCGAAAGCAAAACGGTAGTCATCGCCACATGTCCAGAATTCATAACGCAATCCAAGACTCCACTCTAAGATAGGCTTCAAGCTGTACGTTTTGTCATGGACATGAGCCACTAACAAGTCAGCATTATCTGTAGCATTACCAAAATTCACAGAAATATCTTTTCTGTGCTTTCTAAAATCTTGAGCAAGACCTGTTAGAGAGAAATCTCCAACAATGCTGAAATGTCTGTTAAAATGCCACGCTGTATCAAAACCAGCACGAGGACCTACACCAGCACTTTTCACGCTAGCAGCACTTTTTGCAAGTACATTGAGCGTTGTATTAGGTTGAGCTCCAGTTTTATCTGTTGTGAAAAGAAGATCGTGGTGTTGATTTTGCCACGCAGCTTTTAAACCAAAATGAGGTCTGAACTCTAATCTTGGGCTCAAATACATGTTGCGACCAATTTCTAGATTCACAACATTTAGATCCAAGCTCCAACCGGATTTAGCTTTTTTATAGCTGTTAACTGCTCCGTTAGGAGAAGCTGCAAATATGTAAGAATCATTAATTTGAGCTGTTGTATAAGAAGGAGTCTCATCTGTTTCACCTTCTACTCGGCTATTGCGATGATTGCCTTCATGACGTGTTTCATACCATGTGTAATCAGCTTTAATATCCCAACCATCATGTCCTAAACTTCCACCTAAGCCTAATTTAAAGCCAGGATTCCAGTTTGTGCCGTGTTGGTAAATTTCACCTTTTTTATCTGCTCTTGTAGCATTAGAAGGCACAACAGCATACTCTAATCCGTCTTGTTGAACACCCCAGAAGATAAAATCTGCTGAAATGTAAAGATCAGATCCGCCTACAACACCAGGACCGGCCTTAGGTGTGATTTCATTAGTTGGAGGGCATACGTTATAGCACTCTTCTTTAATAGGAGGGCAGCAAGTTGGTGTGCAGCATGGTTTGCATCCATCTGTGTCAGCGAATGCGCTTGATACGTTTCCTAAAGCTAACAAAGCGAAAGGAACGACTAGTTTCGATGTTTTCTTAAACATAATACTCCTGTGGTAGGTATTAATAATTCTTTTCATATCATATCGTAAAAAAGTTAGGCAAGTTTTTTTTAAAATTTTTGATATACTTTTTTTGTTCCGAGGGAAGATTTTTTAAAAAATCCTTTTTTAGCATATGTTAGAAGCGAGAGAAAGAAAAAACAAAAAAAATAAAAAACTAAGAAATTGACATCAAAATAAGGAATGTAGCATCCCTATAAATACTGATGATGCTAAAAAAATCACATAAATCTTTTAATGCTCGGATCCACTTATGAACTTTGATGAGAAAAATCAATTAGATCTTCCTGCCTTAATCAATGCCTACTACAACTTAAAGCCAGACCCTTATCAACTTGAACAGCAGATTGTTTTCGGGACTTCAGGTCACAGAGGATCTTCTTTAAATCGCAGTTTTAATGAAACACATATTTTAGCGATTGTCACCGCTATATGCGAGTGGAGACAATTATCAAATATAAATGGACCTTTGTTTTTAGGAGCCGATACACATGCTCTTTCTGAGCCTTGCTTCAAAACAGCTTTAGAAGTGCTCATCTTTCACAAAGTGTCCGTTAAAGTGGATAAAGAGTTTGACGCTACACCAACCCCCGTTATCTCTCACGCTATTTTAACTCACAATCACAAATACGAAAAAAACCTAGCGGATGGTCTTATCATCACCCCCTCTCACAATCCTCCAGAAGAAGGAGGGATCAAGTATAACAGCACACACGGTGGACCTGCCGAACAAACCATCACAAACTGGATACAGAAAAGAGCGAACGAGCTCCTATTAAATCCTTCTCTTTACGATAATAGAGTCTCGTTTGATAAAGCTTTATCGAGCTCTTATATATCTCTCTATGATTACAAAAATGAATACGTCAACGACTTAGATAGTATTTTGGATATGGAACTCATTAAAAGATCTCCTTTAAAAGTGGCTGTCGATCCTTTAGGAGGTGCTGGAGTGAATTACTGGCCTCTAATCGCCGAAAAATACCATCTCAACTTGACTATCACTAATCAAAAAATCGATAAAACTTTTAGTTTCATGCCACCTGATTGGGATGGCAAAATTCGCATGGATCCCTCTTCTAAAGAGGCTATGAAAGATGTCATCAATCAAACCAGATTCTACGATTTAATATTGGCTTGTGATACAGATCACGATCGACATGGCATCATAACAAAAACTCAAGGTCTGATTCCCTCTAACCAATATTTATCTAGTTGTATTTTCTATCTTTTAAGCAATCGTCCTTTGTGGGGTAAAAATATAAAGATAGGGAAAACGATGGTCTCTTCTTCTATGATTGATATCATTTCCTGCGGTTTTCATAAACAGGTTTATGAAACGGCGGTGGGCTTTAAATGGTTCAGTCAAGGCTTAAAAACAGCGGAGCTAGGATTTGCTGGAGAGGAAAGCGCTGGCTCTTCATTTTTGAAAAAAGATGGCTCTTGTTGGTCCACCGACAAAGATGGAATCATCGCTGCGTTATTAGCCGTTGAAATGTCTACTTATTTTGGCAAGGACCCTTCGGAAATTTACAGCGATATCGAAGCAAAGTATGGAGCTGTTTTTTACAGAAGAAAAGATAGCCCCTTAAATAAGACTCAAAAGGAAAAATTGAAAAAGCTTTCCAAAGAGACTGTGACAGTTTCTGAATTAGCAGGTGACCCTGTTACATGCATACAAGATACAGCCCCAGGTGATAATATCCCTTTAGGAGGACTCAAAATCAAAACAAAAAACGGATGGGTCGCTGTGAGACCATCGGGAACAGAAGAGATCTGCAAATTATACGCAGAAAGCTCTAAGAGCGAGGCTCACCTCGAGCTTATTTTGAACGACTCTCAATCGATGCTAAAAAAAATGATTGAATAGGCCTTATCTCATTAAGGCCTATTCAAAAAAAAGCCCTATTTAGCTTCCTTAGAGGGAGCATCTGGCTTATGAAAAAGAATGACAACAACCACAGATAAGATGGTGATCACGGCCATGAGGGAAAAAGGAGCTTCATAGGCTCCGGTTTTATCAACAAGCCATCCGGTAATGCTCGGAGCCACAACCCCTCCTAAAGACAAGCAGCTGGATGTGATCCCTTGAGCAGAAGCGGCTCTTTCTTTTGCGACGTCTATGTTCACACTAAAAAAAGCCGATTGCGGCATAAACCCAAATCCTAAACTTAAGCTCAATAAGAAAATCGACATTTCTAGGGATTCTACTTTGGCTAAACACAAAAAGAATACGGCTGACAAAAGCTGACAAACCCAAATCAAGTGAGAGCGTGCAGTTCGAATGCTTCCTGTTTTTTGATAGAGCCAATCTGAAATAACTCCCCCTAACTTTAGAAATAAAGCGGCCACAAGCCAAGGAATTGTTAAATACCAACCAACGCTCTTAAGGTTTAGTTTATGTATGTCTAAAAAATAACCAGGGAGCCATAAAGTAGCAAAAAACATCATGTAGCCAAAAGCGAAGTAAGCGATGTTATTAGCGATTAAAACCCTGTTAGTTAAGATGAAGCGCCAATCAATTTTCTTGTCATTTGGGACATCCCTTTTGATGCTAGAAGCTTTGATCAAATCTTTTTCAGCTTGCCCAACCCTATGGTTATCTTGAGGGCTGTCGGTAAAAAATTTATACCAAATAATGGCCCAAACAATCCCGATTGAGCTGATAACAAAAAACATCTGACGCCAACCAAAATCCGATACCAGATAAGAGGTGATAGGAGCTCCAATCACAGAAGAAATAGGTATAGCCATCAATCCTAGAGATAAAGCTCTCGCTCTTTCTTTCTGAGGTAACCAATCCCCAATTGTTCTTGTTAAAGCAGGAAAATGAGGCCCCTCTGTTACACCCAGTAAAAATCTGATCAAAATAAAGCTCCAAAAACCACCCGCAAATCCTAGGCAACCTACGCACAAAGACCATGTGATCGCTGATAAAGGCCAAATTTTTCGAGGCCCCTTGACGTCCACAAGCCACCCACCAAAAGCTGTTAAAAGAATATAGCCCAAAGCAAATGCAGCTAAAATCAATCCAAATTGCGTATCAGAGAAATTGAATTCTTTTTTTAACTCACCTTTAACGAAAGAGACAGCCGAGCGATCAATAAAATTAATTAACGTGATAAAGAAAACAAGACTTGCCACAACCCATCTGTAATGAGTCATTTTTTTAACTACCATACACCAACCTTTTGATGAAAATTACAAAAAAAGCAAAAATTCTAAATATAATAAACCTATAAACACTTGATCTATTAAATAAGTTTTCCGCGCAAAAACAGATATCCTACACAACAAAAGAGATAAAAAAAAGAGAAACTTATTTCGCCCATTCGTTCCACTTTAGAACGTTTAAGGTGCTTTCGGTCAGAGTAAATGTGCAAAAATGAGAAGGAGGCACCTTTAAATCTTCTCCTTTTATTTGGCATTTCTCATCCAATCCAGCTAGGAGTCTAAGTATACTTTGACTTGTGATCGCCATCACAACTTTTTTGTCTTCAGTTTCAACAAAAACTCTTTTGAGCCAACTTTTTAAAGCAAAAATATAAAATTCTTTAGGTTTAGGAAAAATGAGAGATGGCCATTCACTTTTTTTGATCCAACCTTCATAAAAAGAAGAAAACTCTTTTTGGATTTGTGTCTGGGTTACCCCTTCCCATAAGCCAAAGTCAAGTTCATTTAAGGCTTGTTCCTCTTTAATTGAAACACTCGGGCCTAATTCGTTTTGCAAAATAGCAGCCGATTCTCTCTGCCTTAAAAGAGACCCTGTGTAAATCATTTCTGGTGTCAGAGATAAATGTTTAAAATAAGTGGCTAAAGTTTGAATTTGGTCACGTCCTTTGGAGGTCAAAACTTTATCTGTTTTACAGCCAATATGGTAAGGAGTTTCTTTCTCTTCAAAGGTATTTCCATGTCTGATGAAAATCAAATGAATCAATTTATCTGTCATACCAATTCCCCTTCTTTTTCAATTAACTCTTCAACAATCGCTATATCAGCAGGCTGATCAACAGAAGCATGCGTACGTCCTTTATAATCCACTTCAACAACCTGGATAGGAATACCATGCTCTAAAGCTCTTAATTGCTCCAACTTCTCAAGTTTTTCTAAAGGCGTTTCTTTTAAAGAAGCGAGTTTAGACAAAATATCTTTCCGATAACCATATAAACCTATATGCCGATATAAATAGGATCTCTTTTCTTCTCTCACGAAAGGAATCACCAGTTTGGAAAAATATAAAGCCTTACCTTCCAAATCAAATACAACAGTCGTTCCTGTTGAGCTTCCCATCTCTTTTTGCTTTAAAAAATTTTGAAGAGCCTCATTTTCTAAGCGAACAGCGGGTGTCGCTATTTGTGTAGATGGATCATTAACCATTTTATCGATCACGCTTTGTATGACCCAGCTAGGGGTCAACACCGCATCTCCTTGTAAATTAAAAAAGATGTCTTCCTCTTTTCCTAACAAAGACGCGACTTCGGCCACCCTATCCGTTCCCGTTAAACAGCTAGAAGAAGTCATGATGACCTTCGCTCCAAAGTTTTCTGCTATCTCTCTTAAATTTTCAGAATCTGTGGCAATCAATACTTGATTCACACCCTTTACTTTGTTAGCGATCTCCCAAACCCTCTGCAACATCATCTTTTTATTGATAAAAGCCAAAGGTTTAGCTGGGAATCTCTTAGAATTCATGCGAGCCGGAATGACTATATAAACAGATCTACTCATCTTTTTCCTCCTATCAAGCAAATAAGGTACAAATTAAGTCTATTTAATGATTAAAAATCAAATGATAAGATCCCTAATGAATTGAAAGAACAAAAAACAAGAAAAAACATTAAAACGAAAATTAAATGTTAATTATTATATAAAAAAATATTATTTTGCATTTTAATTATATTTTAACATAAAATTAACTCAAAAGGAGAATAAATGACAAATATTATGCAAAATTTTTATGAACAAAATCGCATAACTTTCTTTACATTAAAAGACTACAGTTCAATTACAGCGCACACCTTTCCTGCTATTACTTATGCAGCCACAATCATATGTTTATCTTGTATATTTAGTTCGTCTTTAAAAAGCCCTTTAAAAACATCTTTTTTGGCACATAAAGCTGGCCTTTTGCTTCAAGAAAGCGCTAAGCTAGAAATATTTAATTGTTTATTATTTATATTGAATTCATCGGTTATTGCCCAATTTTCAAAAAATAGTTTGGATAAAGAAGAGTCTATGTTTTTTCGGGTGACCAAAAATACACTTATGAATCGACTGATCACAAATTTAGCTATTTACTCTATATCTTTTTTACTGATTGATAAAACTTCAACCTTAAAACTTAGCCCATCTTTAATGCGTTCTAGTTTTTTAATTCTAACACATTCGGTTTTCATCGGTGTTTATGTTTTAACAAACTGGTCTTTATTGTCTTTTGTAATAAAATATATGTATATTCAAAGTTCCAATGATGTGACCAAATGCTTACGCTTAGCTATTGAAAATCGGAGCTTATCGGCTGTTAAAGCCTTGATTAACCATGAAAAATTTGATTACAACCAACCTTCATTTTATTGGGATCATCGTCAATATCAAACAACTTTTCAAAATGAACTCTCTAAAGCATATAAAAACGGGATCTTTTCAGAAAAAGAGCAGAAGGAGATAAATGTTGCCCTTAAAAAGAAAATCGGGCAAGACTATCAATCACCTGATACCGTTGTGGAGATTTACGAGGTATTAGGTAGAGATATGCATAAAGACATTTTACAGTATCGATAACTTAAATAAGCCTCATTCGAAAATAATGAAGGGCTAAAAAGTATTCAATCAAGGTTAAAATGAGCCCCTTGAAAAGCTCAAAACCAGCAGAAAAAGAGATTTGAGAACAGAGAAAAACCAAAGGTTTAATTTCTTAGCCATCTTCCACTCTGCAGCGCAAAAAATAAAACAAACAAATAGAAATCGAAAAACTGTTTTTTAATTGAAAAAATATTTATTTTTTATAAAATTTTAATTTAATAAATTAAAGCTGGAAGTTTTATGTCAAGTATGGTGCAAAATTTTTATGAACAAAATCGCATAACTTTCTTTACATTAAAAGACTATGATTCGCTTAAAACACAAATAATACCTTCTATCGCTTACGCAGCCACATTGATATGTCTGTCTTGTATATTTAATTCGTCTTTAAAAAGTCCTGAAAGAATATCTTTTTTGACAAACAAAGCTGGTTTGTTGCTTCAGGAAAGTGCAAAATTAGGAATGATCAATTATTTGATCCTTACATTAGGTGTAGCGATTTTGGTTAAAAGCCAAAAAGATAGTTTACCACCAACCGATCATCATTTCCTCAGCTCATGCACAAATATACTTATAACTCGACTCATAACAAATTTGGCTCTTTACTCTATATCTTTCTTACTAATTAGTAAAACTTCTACCTTAAAACTTAGTTCGTCTTTAACGCGTTACTCTTTTTTGGTTCTAACACATATGCTTTCTTCCTCTTTTTATATAAGAACAAGAATGTTTTCATGGTTATTTTTGATAAAATACATGTATATACAAGATCCCAGGGATATATACGAATGCTTAGAATCAGCCATTAGAGATAGGAACATATTATGGATAAAAGCACTAATTAAACATGAAAAATTTGATCACAATGGAGAAGCATTTAAAACTCGACTCCTTGATGCATACAAAGACAGAACCTTTTCAGAACAAGAGCAGACGGAAATAGATAACGCCCTTAGAGAAAGAATGCCGGGATAAAATCAACCACTTAGATTTACAGGATATTAAACAGACTAGCAAATCACAAGATTTAACTATGATTATTAAGCGATTAAACTTCCTGATTCAAGGAATTAATACATTATAATAAAAAAATAATCCGTACTCTACGAAAACCTATGAATAAGCATGGAAAGCGTATTGGAGAAATAGTCAAAACCAATTGATCAATTCATTCATCTTAATTTAAAAAACGTTAAGGATTCATTAAATAATTGCAAGATTTTATTCACAATAAGAATACATTATCCATTATAAGAAGGTCTTTGCCAAGAAATAAAAGGCAAACTTGAAAAGGACAACATAAGCTACCCTACCTCTTTGATCAGTGAAGAGCTTGATAAGATTATTAAGCATTTTGAAAGTGCTCTAGAGCTATCTCGAGGCATTCCTGATATTTTTCCTTTAGCAGTTCATAAGGAATCATCATCATCCACAATTGAAACACAAAAACATATCGACCGATTCGCTAGCTTAAAAAAACTAATCTCCCCTAGCACTTGATTGAGGTGTTGATAAGTGGCTTTTATGAGAGATTGACAAAAGCCTAGCCGATATTGAGAGGCTAGCCTTAAAAACGGATGATCTTATCTAAAAACATCCGTAAAAAAGATCTTTTTCAAGCATATTTATTGCTTTTTCTATCCTGTTAATTCTATCATTCAATCGTTTAAAAAAAGGTACACTCTTGAACGCATTTAAACCTTACATGACTTTTTTGATAGCTATTATGCTAGGGATATTCACAGGATGGATTGACAACACCTACGTGCACCAGATAGCTCATATAACAAGACAACTTTTTACAAATTTTTTACAACTACTAGCTTCTCCTATTGTTTTTTTTGCCATCATCTCCACTTTAGGAAATATGAAAGCTATTGAAGAAATGAAAAATTTAGGTAAAAAAATCTTTGGATATACAATTTTAACCACCTTAATAGCAAGCTTTGTCGCTCTTATTTTATTTGTTATATTGGACCCAGCTGATCAAAACATTTCTTTATCATCTATTCATTCTTCAGAAGATAGCCCTTCTTATCTATCTTTTTTTCTCCAAATCATCCCTTCCAATTTAATAAAGGCTTTTTTAGAGAATAATGTGATCGGCTTGTCTTTTATCGCACTTATATTTGGATTAGCTATTTTAAAGTCCTCTCAAGAAGACAGAAATGTTTTAGGCCCTTTATTTTCAGCTATTTTCAAAATGATCTTGAATGTCACTAACTTAGTCATGAAAATCATTCCTCTCGGGATCTGGGGCTTTACAGACCTTTTAATCCAAGAGCTTCGTGAAAATTCTCACCAAATCAGTGAACTTTTTTTGTATTTGAGCTGCGTGATCGGAGCCAATTTTATTCAAGGGTTTATTGTTTTACCTCTTTTGTTGAAATGGAAAAAAATTTCTCCGTTGCAGACCTTCAAAGGTGTCTATAAAGCGTTGGTGCTGGCTTTTTTCTCTAAATCATCTAACGTCACTCTACCGATTTCTTTAAAGTGTGCAGAAGAAAATTTAAAGATCAGGCCCAAAATAGCTAAATTCTCGCTGCCCTTATGTACGGTTATTAACATGAACGGCTGCGCCGCTTTTATTTTATCAACCGTCTTATTTGTCAGCTGCTCTGAAGGGCTCTCTTTTTCATTTTTCCATTTAATTTTATGGGTCTTTTTAGCCACCCTGGCTGCTATAGGAAACGCGGGAGTCCCTATGGGATGTTTCTTTTTAAGCAGCACTTTCTTGGTCGGGCTAGGGGTTCCTTTAAAAACTTTAGGTTTAATTTTACCCTTTTACACTATTTTAGATATGATAGAAACCGCTTTAAATGTTTGGTCAGATCTATGCGTGACGGCTATTATAGACAAAACCACTAAAGAGTAGGGAATTGTTGTCTCCACTCTACCTCTTTAAAGCCGACTAAACAAAAAGAAGGGGTGATAAGGAAAGGTCTTTTGATCAACATTCCCTCTTTTGACATAAGAGATAAAATATCAGAAAGAGATTTTTCTAGGAGCAACGATTTCATATTCATCTCCTTGTAGAGCAATCCCGACGTATTTAATAGTTTCTTAATGTCGTTGTTTTTAAAAGCTAAAGCTTTTTGCAATTCTTCAATCGAGGGTGTCTTTTCTTGGATATTTTTAACCGTGATCTCTATTCCATTTTGCTTTAAGAATTCTAGAGCTTTCTTACAAGTAGAGCATTTTAAATGTACGTAAATTTCCATATATTTTCCTTATGAACGTGAATATTTTTTCTTGTACCAAAATAAAAAAACCAAAGGAGAGAGTGAAAGCAAGTTTCCCAATCCTATCACACTTAAATAAGTCCCATAAGATTCCACGCGTAAATGAGAAGGAGGAATAAAAGAAACAACAATCGTTATCAAGCATCCCAGAATACCAAGACCACAGATAGAAAAGAATCCAGGAGTCTTACCAGGTAACTGGAAGGTGTTTTTGGTTTGATTTTTTTTATGTAAGTAAAGAGCTCCCAAAAACATCAATATATACATACACATATATAACTGGGTGCTTAAAGCGGTTAGAAACCAGTAAAATTGGTTCACACTAGGATGAAAAAGAAAACAAAACGTAAAGATTGAAATGAGTACAGCTTGGGTGATCAACAAATAAGAGGCCACTCCATTTTTATTTTTCTTTTTCATGATTTGGGGTAAAAACCCATATTCCGCCGCTTGCATCAGCCCCTTTGCTGGAGATATCAACCAATTCGTCATTCCCCCCATCGTGCCTAAAACAATAAACAAAGTCATCAAAGGGGTTAAAAACTTTAAAGGTGTTTTATCAAAAGCTTGCATCACACCGGCCACTAAGTGAATCTCTTCTGAGGGAAGTATGAAGGCAATCGACAAAGAACCACCTAACATGGTGATTAAAATGAAAAAACTAGCGATCAAAATAGCTTTGGGGAAATTTTTTTGAGGATTGGCGATGTCATTAACATGAACACCTGCAAGCTCCATACCTAAAAAAGAAGCCATGATAGCGACTAAAGATGTCCATTCATCAAGCCTCCTCAGATCAGGAATGAGGTCTTTAGGTGTGAAAGAAACATAGATAACCTCATTTGTGAATAAAAAAGACAACCCTAAAATAATCAATAAGAATAAAGGCAAAACAGTTCCTAAAATAGCACATATATTATTGATCTTTAAAGAAAAATGGATCCCTTTTAAGTTAACCAATGTCAATATCCAAAGAACAGATATGATCACAACCACTAAATAATGACTATTAGAAGCTAAAGAAGGATCTACTAAGTAAGAAGAAGTAGCGGCAATGAACGAGAGAACAGTGGGATACCACACCATGGTATTTATCCATTGTAACCATATAGCGACCACTCCCCATTTTTCTCCAAAAGCGGTCTTTATCCAATAATAGATCCCCCCTTCAGAAGGAAAAGAAGAAGAAAAATAAGCAGAAATGAGAGAAACAGGTATCAGGAAAACAACAGCGGCCAAGAGGAAGAAAAATATAAGGGATGAGCCAAAAATAGCTGAGGAAGGTAAATTACGAATGCTATCGATAGCAGCTACTATAAGAAGGATAAGAGAAAACAAAGAGATTTTTTTCGCAACCATAAAAGGCTTATAACCAAATTGATGGGTTAAGTTGAGCTCTAGCTTTTTAAGAGCAAAAGCTCAATCAAAATTAGAAATTAAATAGATACTCTAATGAACATCCTTCATACAAACCTGGTCTGGACAAAACTTTAAAAGCGAAAGATGATGACTTTCTTCCATCTTTAGAGGGAAAGGACTTAACCACACCAAAAGATAAATCCATAGATTTTTTCCATTGGATGTCTTCATAGACTTCGAAAGACTTGTTACGCCTAGTCGTGTATCCATTAACTAAAGTAAGTAACTCTGAGTTGTTCTTGGTATCTATACTTGAAAGTAAGCAATTGTAAGACACATCACCAAAAAAAGACCATTTTTTTGAGAAAAACCATTCAATCTTAGCTCCAAATCTAGGCCCCACGGCAAATACGTCATTATGGTTTTTAAAGTTACCCTCAACTGTAATATCAGTGTTCTCGTCTTCAATTTCCACATTCTTTTCTATAAAACGAGTCATGTGAGTCTTCTGCTGATAAAAAAGGGATCTCATTCCTACGTAAGATCTAACGGATAAATGAGCACTCGAATAGGTCAGCTTTGATAATTCGACATCACCAAGAAACATCCGTGTATTCATATCATCTTTTTTTTTCATTTCAACGATAGATAAATCATCAGAACTAAGAGGAGTGTGAGTGATTATAGAATCGTTTCCTTGAAGCCAAGAAAAAGTTGAACTCAAATCGCAATCTTTTTCAGACAAATACTTACCACAAAAGATCTGAAAACCAAAAAGTGTGGGATCGATATCGGTTGCTAAACCAGAAAACTTCTTGAAAAGATCTTGGTTATGGAAAAGATAATAAGAGTTTCCAAAGATAAAGTTAACTCCGCAAGAAGAGGTGTTTTTTTTGGGAGAAGGGGCCGCTTGAGAGGCAAAATCGATTGAAGAAGGGGTTTTATTTAAGGAAAAAGATTCCGATTCGTTAGCCTTTATTTCCGAATTTAAAAAAACAATCAAACTTATATAAAAAAATAATTTAAACATAAAACATCCTACATCATAAATAGGTAGAGAAGTTAGCACAAAAGCTAATATTGTCAATGTTTTTTTGGTTAAGAACCAATAGTTTGTAGTTTAAGAGTTTCTATTTTACCTTTCATAGATAAAACAAGGACTTCTTGGTGAAGGAAAATGATCTTTTTTTGTAATAAAAGTCTGATCTGATCATCGGTTAATTGATAAAGCTGATCTGAGGGGTGGAATACAAAAGAACAGCCCTCTCTCCAAGAAGAACAACCAAACCCCTTTTTACCCTTAACAATTTCAGAACCACATTGAGGACAATTCCCCAAAAAACCGGAGGCTAATTTATGGATATCTGGCGAGTCAATCACTTCTTTCGTGAAATTGTTGATCTCCTGCATAAATTGATTAGGATCATATTCTCCCAATTCCATCTTTTTTAGTTTTGCCTCCCAAGAACCGGTTAAATCAGCGGACTTAAGTTTTTCATCTTGAATAACAGCAATCAGATACTTGCCCTTATCAGTGGCCTTTAAAAATTTACCTTCTCTTTTGATATAATCTCGTTTTATCAACGTTTCTATGATAGAAGCCCTTGTTGCTGGCGTTCCAAGACCTCTCTCTTTAAGGGCTTCTTTAAGCTGTTCATCTTCGACCCATTTACCAGCTGTTTCCATAGCACTCAAAATCAAAGCTTCTGTGTAGTAAGAAGGGGGACTTGTTTCTCCTTTCTTGATAAAAGGGGAATGCCCCCCTCCCTCACCTTTTTGAAAAAGAGGAAGCTCAATCACATCTTCTTGTTTACTTTTCAGCTCTTTCTTTTTAGGGTACAAAGCTGCCCATCCGGCTGCTATTACAGATACCCCTTTTGCTTTGAAAAGCTCTTTTTGAACACTCCCTTCCACATGAGTGACCGCTTTGATACAAGGGGGATAAAAAACAGAGATGAAACGAGTCACAATCGCTTCGTAAATATCTTGTTGGCTTTTATTCAAACTTGAAGGTAAAACGCTAGTAGGGATAATGGCGTGGTGGTCTGTCACTTTCTTATTATTTATGATCCGAGAAGAAAAAGGCAATTTGTCTAAATCAAGGGGCTCGATTTCTTCCTTTTTTATTTGTTTTAACTGCTTTAAAATTTTTACGACTTCACCCTCCATGTCCTTGCTTAAATAGCGAGAATCTGTTCGAGGATAGGTGATGAATTTATGATCGTATAAATATTGCGCTTCTTTTAATGTGTCGGCCGCAGAAAGTCCGTATTTCCGATTCATTTCTCTCTGCAATTCTGTTAAATCATAAAGTAAAGGAGACCATTCTTTCTCTTGTTTATGCTCCACTGATTGGATATGAAACGGATGATCCTTAATGGAAGAAATGAGGTCATTTGCTTGATCCTCTTTTGTGAAACGATCTCCTTCCCATTTGAAAGAAATATCTCTATAAAGGGTAAAAACTTCCCAAAACGTTTTTTTTTCAAAGTCTTTGATTTCGCTATCTCTTTTCACAATCATAGATAGTACAGGTGTTTGTACCCGACCTACACTACACAAAAATTTACCTCGACCATACTTAATAGTCAGATGACGTGTGCCGTTTAAACCCACAATCCAATCAGCTTGATTACGGCAGCGAGCCGCTTCATAAAGATGATCGTAAACCTCTTTCGATCTTAAATTTTTAAAAGCGTGATCCATTCCTTCATGCGTCAAAGAAGAGAGCCAGAGTCTCGACCAAGATTTATGAGAAGGATTAGCCAAAGCCAATATATAACGAAAAATCAACTCCCCTTCTCTACCAGCGTCCGTAGCACAAATCAGAGAATCGGCTTTTAACATTAATTTCTTGATCACCGCAAACTGTTTAGAAACACCTTTATCACCAATCAACTTTAATTCAAAAACAGAAGGAATGATCGGTAGGTCACTGAGTCGCCATTTTTTAAATTGAGGGTTGTATTCATCTGGTTCTTTTAAACAAATCAAGTGACCCAAAGCCCAAGTGACCTGATACCCCTCTCCTTCGAAATAACCATCGCATTTCTTACTTGCTTTGAGATAGATAGACAATTCTTTAGCTACAGAAGGCTTTTCAGTGACAACGAGCTTCATCAAACTCCTCATTTTTTTCTTCACTTATCTTAAAATCCTATATTTTTAACAAAAAGATCAATGTTAACGTTTTTAGGCTCTGACACTGTAAAGAATATTAATATTTAATAAAAAATCAAATTTTAATATAATATAAAACTAAAATACAATTTTAGAAATCAAAAAAATAAAATAATGATTACATGTGCACCTTCTTTTCAAGAGCAATTAGGAGGACCTCACGCCTTCTACAACCAAAAAGATTACGAAGAATCAACAAAAAAAGATTTATCTCAAACAAATCATTTACCCACAACTTATGAATGGAATACAGACAGTAAAATCATCACAATAGCCAGGCTGGTGTTTCAAATTTTATTTTTCCCTTTAGCCATTTATAGAGGTCTTCACATTCTTGCGGCCAAAATAGCCATTCTCCCTTCGTCAAGTCCATGGATCTTAGATAAATCCAAAGGAATGATTAACGACATAAGATCAAATACTCCTTTGGATGAAGAATGGAAATACAAACGTCTAACCATAGAAGTTGACGGCTATAAAGTAGACGCTGTTATTGTCGGAAAACCTAAGACTCTCCAAAATGGTCAATGGACACTATTTTCTAATGGTAACGCCCAATTTTATGAATACAACCTTCATAATTATAGTCAACTGCGTGAATTCTTAACTCTTACAAATAGTAATGCTCTTTTATTTAATTACCCTGGTGTGGGATCTAGTTCAAGCTTACCTAGTAAAGAAGCCATGACTAAAGCCTATCGCTCTATGCTCACCTTTCTAGAAGATGATATAAAAGGTATAGGGGCAAAGAAAATCATCGGATATGGGCTTTCAATTGGAGGCGCTGTGCAAGCAGAGGCGCTGAATCAGCATGTGTTAAAATCGAATATTAAGTATGTTTTTGTTAAGGATAGAACTTTTTCAGATTTGAGTTTGACGGCGTCGTTATTGACAACAAGAGTTCTCGGCTTTCTGGTTTTAATTTTAGGATGGAAAATGCAACCAGCTTTATCCTCAAAAAAATTAAAAGCTCCCGAAATAATTATCCAAACAGCTCAAGTCAAAAAATACACAAAATCACCTAAACCCTCAAAAATCATTGATGATGGCGTTATACACTCTAAAGCAAGTTTGGCTACAGCCTTGTTAGAAGACACGACCTGTTCAAAAACTAATAAACTATTTATAGGGGTTCCCGACCAGCACAATGATTACTTAAGTGATCTTCCATTTTTGGCCAATGAAATTATAGCAAATCTTAATAAGTAAGGGTTCTACATAAGAAAAATTCAGATCTTTTTACGATCTAGTCCCCTATACGAACATAATCCGTTTTGTTATCATTTTTTTAAATCGATCGTGCGGATTCTAGCTTAAAGAACAAACCATTAAAGATTGAATTAATTGTTTTTATCTGTAACATATCTAGAAGATTTTTAAATTTTTCATTTAAAATTAATAAATAACATATATAACCTTATTCCTATTGGAGACAAATATGTCAAGTCAAGCTGTAACCAATATTTGTGACCTTACCCTTATATATAACCAAGAAAACAATTATTCCTTACCTAAATGCATATTAGAAGACTTTTTGCATGGGAAAGCTTTTGGTCGTTCTGAGCCCTACACTAAAAATGAATTAGAAAACTTGGTCCAAGATATCAATGATTTGTATCAAAAAATTATCAGTAAAACTCAAATACAAAAACTTAAGTTAGCTATCATCACAGCTGGAGCCCCTGGAGCAGGCAAAACCATTAAATTAAACCAAGATTTAGAATTAAATCGTTCAAACGAAGGCTCATTTGCTTACGTATGCCCTGACGATGTGTGTTTAAAAGAGATGAAAAGAACTTTTGTAAAAGACATGACAAATACTGATGGATCAAAAGAAGCCAGACTTGAGGCCTACAATAAGTGGCGCCCAGGATCTAATGCAGCAGCTCACATCATCCTAGCTAATCTGATCAAAAATGAGAATCCTTTTTACTTTGGATCCACCTCTTCGGGTCCAGCCACATACAAGTCATTTGAAGCTCTTAAAAACCAAGGGTATGAAATTAAGCTTATACACGTTTCAGCGTCTGATGAAGTCCGTTGGGAGTCGATTCAAGAAAGAGATCAAACATTTATACAAACAACAGAAGAGGATGTAAAAGAAAAAGGATTACTGGTTCCTCAGCGGATCAATGATACATTTTTAAAGTATGCCGATAAAATAGAATTCTATTATCGGGATGAAGTAAAAAAAGACGCTTTATTAGCCGCTGTTTGGATAAAAAACAAAGAGTCTTCCTCTCAAAAGGGCACACTGGAAATTATAGAAAAAACAGCTTATGAAAAAATCAAAACCATTCACGATACAACAGCTCGTATTCTGCAAAGAAACGACCTTTTTTGGGAAAAAGCGGTGGAAGACAACTCAGAAATCAAGTGCCTCCCTCATTAACTGTTAGATTCACTAAAAAAAAGCCGATGTTTAATGATCGGCTTTTTCATCTCCACCTTATTTTTTACATCATTTTGGAGATCTCTTAATAAACCTCCCTAATAAGATCTAAAATACAAAAGATTTATTGGACCTCTTTCGAAATCTTTACTATAACTCCAAATTATAGATTTCAAGCAACGGAGGCAGTGCATAAGAAAAATCCGTCATATTGAAGAGAGTATAGCAAAAGCTGCAAAATGATTTAATCTAAACACGAAAACTATCTTGAAGCAGAGAAAAAGAGAAAATACACAAAACCTGTCTATAAGACCTAAAAGGATCAAATCTACAATCCTTTCAGAAGAGGAAGCGAAAGCGATAGTAGTATTCAGAAAAATAACAGAACTACCGTTGGATGGTGTTTTGTATAGCTTGCAAGAAACGATATCTCATTTGAGCAGATCAAATCTGCACAGATGTTTAAAACGTCATGTCCTCTGTGTATTGCCTAAAAAAAAACTCTCTATTTCTGCTATTAGGAAAAAATTTAAGCAATATCTAATTGGATATTTTCATATAGACATTCCCAAATCAAGAACAGCTGAAAGTAAGTTATATTTGTACAGGAGAGTACTTCTTGGCAATTCGTTTTTAATTACATTTAATCCTAACCAGTTCTTAGTGGGACTAAACATCTAAGCTAACGATGGTCATTTGATGTTCTGAGCTCATTTCTTCCACATATAATTTTAGACACATTGTACCGAAAATCTCTTCATCTCGCAACAATCCCTACAGACAAAAAATTGAAAAAGAGATTGAATAGACACAGAAGTCTACAAGCCATTATAGCTTAACTATTTACAAAAAAAACCTAAATCACTTAAATTTTTTAGGCTTTAAGAGCTTATAATGATCATAATCATCTAATAAATAGCAAGGTGTGCCAGAGAGATTCTCTCCATAAATGACATGGGGTAACAGCTTTGAATTTATATCTAGGAAAAATTTTTCCGCTTTCCTTTTATAAACCCAAATTGGGCGATTCACTAGCTGAGCTGCTAATTCATATTCAGGTTCCATCAAATAGGTTGTCGATTTCAAAAGTTGCGCAGCTTTCGCCTTGATTGCCTTTTGTTTACTTTCTAAGGAATCATCCTCAGCTATAGCCCAATGCTCATTTTTCAACTTTACCTTACTAGATTGATCCAATTGTGAAAAGCTCGGAATAACCGTTACGTAATTGAGATAATCTTGATACTGCTCTACGATTTTCACACTGATCAAAGCTCTCATTTCTGCCAGTTTTTCGTATCCCTTTTGGGTGTTTTTTTCATATTCAGGAAATAAAGTTGATAGAAAGCAGCTACCGCTAAAAGACCAAGAAGGTTTAATTTCAAATTGATTCTTAATACAGTCCATATAAGTATCACCAAATCGATCATTCGGGATCACGCGCCTCAGAGAGGTTTTACTCTTAGGTTTCACCTGAATGACTTCTTGTTTTGGTTGTAGTTGCCGGATCCATTGGGAGCAAAATGGATTGTAATAGTTTTTCTCAATCCATTGCCTAAAAACTTTGAACTCAGGAGATTTTTTAATGCTATCAAAAGATCTGGTGTTTAACAATTGTGCGATTTTTAAAGGTTGATCAGTTATATAGGGTTCATCCAATACGTTTTTACTATTTAAATCGTTGGCGTGGCAAAAACTAATATATTTTATTTCATCCTCATGCAAGCAGTTTGGTTTTATCCATTTAAAATCAAGGCAAATATGAGGCTCTATTAAAAGCTGCTCCTCTTGAATTTTAGCATTCGATAGAAGATCAGTAATGAGCTGCTCACATATTGCCAATACAAATTGTGGGTCTATTAAAACTTCTGATTCTGCATTTATTCGATCTAAATTTGCTCTTAATAGAGCCTTAAGTTTGTTATAGATCAAATCTTTGACATCAATACAATCCAAGTCTAGTAATTTTGAGCCATACCGGCCTTGGATACCGAATGTAATTTCTCTTAATAGAGTCAGACACTGATATGGTTTTTCAGTTAATTCTTGATCATCTGAAGACAAGCACGCTATAGCAAGCTCTGCTTTTTCTTGATGATCTAATTCATCTAACGCTCTTTTAAATGATAAAGCCATCACATGATGTTGTTGGTCATTCAAACAATCGTGACGATAAATCAATGTTCCATCACGCTGTTGAATAGAAAGAGAATCGTAGCAATAATCTCTGCTCTCTTTCCAGGTCACTCGAGGATGGCATCCATCGTCAATGTAAGCATCTAAAAAAAGCTCTAGCACAGTCGAGAGCCAAATCTGTTGATCATCATTTGAAATGGCTTTTTTGTTGTAGTAGACTGCTTTTAACCGACTGAAAAAGCTGGGATAACATATGGCATCAAGGGATTTCGCCGTGTGAGAAGCTATTTCTTTCGAGCTGATTGTCTTACCTTTATTTTTTCTAACAGATTCTGGGCTCTCTGGTGAAAGCTGTGGTTGAGAGGGTAGATAAAAGCGAGAAGTCGCACGCAGTGCAATTTTAGTGATTAACATAAGAACAGGAAAAGAACTTAAAACTGCTAGGACTTGGATAGTGGAGCGAGCTACGATGGGGACAAATAGGATCGCTGCGATTGCACTAAAAAAGGAACTAACATACGACATTACTTTCAAAACGGACTGCCAGCAAAAAAATGGGCTGTTCTGAAATTGGATAGGCTCCTTTCCATCTTTATCCGGGGGACCTAAGACAATAGCAACCCGACCGCCTAAATGAAAATAAGCATCAATAGATTCTATCATTCTTTGACGCCATGAAATAGGGTAATAACGATATTGAATAGGAGTGAAAAAACTAATATATTTTGAATTCATTTAAAAATTAAAAATTAATAATTAAAAATCATAGCACACGCAAGAAAATATTGGAAATAAATAAAAAACCTCGATTCAACTTATCTTTTAATTATTTCACAAAAGTTCGACGTAATATTCTTTCCCAACTATCGTTCATTCCTTTAAAGTTAGGTCTACTCAGCCTTTGAGCACTCCATTTCGGCATGCTTTCTTTTTTCCACTGAAGTTTCTTCGCTAAGGTTCTGA
>JBMLRQ010000020.1:0-56396 GCA_049240945.1 Rhabdochlamydiaceae bacterium | reverse complement strand
TTCGCTACTTCATTAGCTATCGTTGCGTATGTTGCGCACAAAAAGGATAAAGATAAGGATAAAGATAGTGGTCGAATTTTTTATGGCTCTAATGAAGATTTCAATATGAGTCCGTACTGTCTTATGAAGCATATAGAAAAAGAATCTAGGGATAATCTTAAAAATGCTGCTAAGGCTGCTAAAAATGCTGCTGACCGAGCTAAGGCTGCCGCTAGTGAAGCTCAACTTAATGTTAATGATCCTTCAGTCCGTAAACAGGCTGTTGAAAAAGCTCATTTTTTTGCTTTTGCGTCTATTATGAATGCTGGCTATGCTCATACAGTTTATCAAAATTATTGGGGTTCCTACCGCCATTATTCGAGTGTGACGTCTCCCTTAGAGGATCATGAGAAAATTGCCAAAGAGGCGAAAGCATATGCTCGGGAGGCTGAACAGGCCTATGAAGGGGTATTTAAAGATGGCGACGAGAAGCTTGGAGGCTTAAACCTGAGTTACTTCGGGCTTTGAGCATTTTATAAAGAGTCTCACGCCTGAATAAGGCGTGTTTTCTTTTGGATTAAATCTTCTAATCTATATAAAATGCGTGTCTTTTTATGGTTTTTCTTATAAAGTACTACTTTATTCCGTATTCATTCATGGATCTTTTATGAAAAAAAAACCAAAAATAGCCATTGTAGGTCGCCCAAACGTTGGTAAATCTGCTTTATTTAATCGTTTGTGCAGAAAACGTATAGCTATTGTAGACGAAGCTGAGGGAGTGACCCGAGATCGCTTATATGCAGTAGGTGACTTTTTTGGTCGTTTTTTTGAGGTGATTGACACAGGAGGTATTGACCCTTCAACTAAAATCCCTTATCAGGAAGAGATCCGTCGACAAGCTGAAATTGCCATGGAAGAAGCTGACAGTATCATCATGGTCGTCGATGGACAAGTTGGTGTCACGAGCTTAGATGAAGAAGTGGCTAAAATTTTGTTGAGAAAAGAAAAAAAAGTTTGTTTAGCTGTCAACAAAATTGATCAGTTTAGTAAGCAAGAGTTGATTTATCCTTTTTATTCTTTGGGTATTTCAAAAGTGATCGCTACTTCTGCCACTCAAGGATTTCATATTGCTGAGCTTTTGGAATCGGCTTTATCTGTGATACCTGAATCCGAAGAGGAAGAAGAGGAGCAAAACACGATCAAGGTCGCTATCGTTGGTCGTCCTAATGTTGGTAAATCCACCTTTTTGAACTTTCTTTTGCAAGAAGAAAGATCTGTGGTGGGCCCCGTAGCTGGGACAACAAGAGATAGTATCGATGCTCAGTTAACAGCTCATGATTGCCACTACACTTTGATAGACACAGCCGGTGTGCGTCGAAAGAAAAAAGAAGGGGATGTGATTGAGAAATTCGCAGCTATCCGCACAGAAAGAGCTATAGAAAGAGCAGATGTATGTGTGCTCATCCTGGATGCGGTAAGAGGGATGACTGTTGAAGATAAAAAGATTGTGAACAAAATTGAAGAAGAAGGTAAGGGCTGTATTTTGGCTTTTAATAAGTGGGACCTTGTTCAAGGTTATAGGATGGAGCATTGCTTAAATTCTTTACGAATCGATAATGCGTTTGTCAGCCACTGTCCGACCGTATTTTTTTCGGCTGAAAAAGGACGTAACGTAGATAAGATCTTGCCAGCTGTTAAAGAAGTTTATGAAAACCTGACTAAGCGCATCACAACAGGGCAACTGAATAAATTTGTCGAACAAGCGATGCAAAAATATCATCCCCCTATGATTCATGGAAAAAGACTTCGTGTTTATTATTTAGCTCAAGTAGATGTTTCTCCTCCCCGTTTTGTTTTTTTTGTGAATGATCCTGATAGGATGACCGAAACTTATAAAAAATATCTCATCAACCAATTTAGAGAGATGTATTCTTTTACAGGTGTTCCTTTGATCTTTGCTTTAAAAGGTAAAAAATCTAAAGACGAAGATAAAAAAGCAGAAGAAACTTCTTTTGTCTCCCCAGAAAAACATGATTTCCTTGAAATTGATGAAGATGAATTATTCGAAGAAGAGTCAGAAAATATGGATTTAGATGAAAGCTATTATAAGTAGCCTTTTTTATTTTTTATTTGTATGTCCTTGTTTATCTGGAACGGTAGGATATGTGGATCCTTGGGGAAGCGATGCGCATTTGATCTCTCATCATATTAAAAAACCTCCTTCCATTCGTTCGGGGCTTTCTCTTTTTTTGGCTGAAAAGGTCATTCTATTTCATCAAAATATACTCTCTCCTGTTGATGGTCCAAGAAGTCATTTCAGGCCGACAAGCTCTATGTATATGTTGCAAGCCATGAAAAAGCATGGTTTTTTGAAAGGGTATGCACTAGGCTGTGATCGTCTATTGAGAGAAAATGACGATAATTGGGTCTATCGAAAAAAATGGATCAAAGGACAGCTCTATAAATACGATCCCGTTCCATAACATCTTTAGAAGCCGTACTTCAGTTGTAAAATGGGAAAGACTTTTTCTTGGTACATAAAAGGGTAAAAGCAGCTTTCGTAAACCCTTTCATTGTATACTTTTGTTTCGATCTCAGCTCCTAAGATCCCTCCAAAATACCATCCAGCTTCAAAGCTTGTTGTGATGACTCCCGCAGCTATGTAGCCTTTATGATAAAATTGATAAGCAGCGGCGATAAAGGCCCCGTTGAGTAAAAAAGCTGTTAAAGCAGATTGTTTTTGACCTAAATAAAGATAACCTGCTCCTGGTAGTAAAGCATTCAAAGACTTGGCTTTAAATGGAGATTTTTTATGAATCTGATAAGAATGAAGAGCTTGTTGCAAAGGAACAGAAGCTTTGGATAGCGTTGTTAGATCAGTTAGATCAGCCATCTCGATCGAATGATGAAGATGTAATTTTTGTGCTAAATGAGGATGATTTTGGTTGAGATAATCGATAAAACGCTTAGTTTGCCCTTTGTCACCAACTTTGCTGTAGCTATCGTAAAGAATGGTTAAAAAATCTTCCCATATATTGAGGTCTATAAGATGGTCCGCCATTTTACTTTTTTCATAAAAATAAATGAGATCTTGATATTTCTGACCCAAGTAATAAGAGAGGACGATATTGTAGAAAAGTTCTTTTTTTCGATGACTCAATTCGCTGGGAATAAGGATATCGGAACGTTTAAAAGCTGTGATCGCCTGATATAAATCAAGATCACGGGCAAATTTTTGCCCTATCACAAACTCTATTCCCCAGGGCGTTTGTTTTTCTTCCTCAGATAACGGGGGAAACGAAGAAGCCAAACTCTTTACATAACTATCTTGGACTGTTGGAGAGAATTGGGGTTCGATACGGGAGTGTTTCAAAGTGCATGAAGAGAAAAAAAAGAGGCAAACTAATAAAGGAACAATATACATGGCTAAATATTTTATATTTAGATCAAGTATAAGTTCCTTTTTTTTTCTTTTAAAGATTATTTTATAAGTATCTAGAAACTCATGGTTCGAGATCTTCTATTTTGACCATATCGATCCCAGCGGCGAATTCTTCTTTAAGGATTTTTGTTTGAGCGCTTTCTTGATGTAGAGTCTGCTGATGTTCTGTGATTTGTCTATATTCTTCGTAAGAGTTAACAATATGAGGCTTAACAAATATGATGATGTTATCTTTATTTGTGGCTCTATCTTTTTCTGAGAAAGCGGCTCCGATAAAGGGGAGCCCTCCTAAACAAGGAATCTGAGATTTAAAGCGACTTTTTGACTCTTGTAACATACCGCTCAAAACAAGGAAATTATCGTTAGGAACGTGTACTTTTGTTTTCATGCTGGCATGACTTGTCGCTATACCATTGATATTAAAATTGGAATTGTTATTAGTGTTTAGATTCTGGATCAAAGAAGTCATGTCTGTAGAGATGTCTAGAGTCACGACATCATTATTGCCAAGAACCGGGGTGATAGTCAAATTGAAGCCAATATCTCTATATTGGATATTCCCTGTTTGAGTCACGCCCGCATTACCTGCTACGTTGGTTACAGAGGCATTGTAAGGGAGGTTTTGACCAATAAAAATAGTGGATACATTGTTATCCTGAGTGATGATTTTAGGATTCATCACGATGGTAGAATCGGTATCTGTTTGCAGAGCATTTAATAAGCTTCCCAGAGTTAAAAAAGATTTGCCTTTATGCATGATGATATCTCCGATGACACCAAAGTCGAAGCCACTAGTCGGTAGGGGAAAAGCTGAAGCGGCATTAGGGGTGACACCAGGAGGGGCGATCCCATTATAGTTATTATAAAAAGGGGATCCTTGGGTTGGGAAAGTAGGATAGCCATTTGCAGGATTAGCTGGAGGGGTTAAACCTGTTCCTGCGGCTATTTTATTGAGATATTGTAGCTTACCACCCCATTGAAGGCCAAATTGCTGGGAATTATTCATGGTGGTTTCAATGATAAGCACTTCTATAAATACTTGTCGCAATGGAACATCTAGGTTTTGGATTAACTCTCTTAGTCTTGATAAGATCTCTTGTTCTCCTGTGACAAGTAACGAATTGGTTATACCTATCCACTGGATGGAATTAATCGCATCAGATAGATTTTTATTTGTCTGCGTGGGAGTTTTTAGGATTTGCTGCGCCACTTGTTTCAACGCAGTACAAATTTCTTCTCCTTTATGATACTGCAGTTTGTAGACCAAGAAGCTCGTGTTATCGATAGAGTCTATCGTATTTAAAGGTCCTTGTGCATGCTCTGTCACGTCGAATCTTTGCAACAATTCTTGCACTTTATCAATCGCTGAATTGAATCCTGAAACCAAGATAGATGAAGTACTTGGGATCCACTTTAGCTGATTGATACTGGTGAACAAACAGTTGTCTTGTATACCTGAATGAGACAGATTTTGTTTAAATTCCTGTAGTAATTCAATCAGCTCTTCTCCTTTTCTATAATGGGGCTTATAGATAGCAAAGGACATGGACTCCCCATTTTGTAATTTTGTGACATCTGGCAAAATAGATGAGGGAGCTTCTAATGTATCTAGTTTTTCCACCAATTTTTCAATTTTTTCTAAACCATGTTGTGTTCCAGAAAAAAGAAGAGAATTTGTTTCTTTTAGCCATTCCACCTTATCAATGATATTGATGATCTCGGCATCAACGGCAGGATGTTTTTGTAAATCAAGGCTGAAAGATTTCAAGCAATTAAGAATTTGCTGAGAAGATGTGTGTTTGATCTTATAAATCAAAAAAGTGATATTCCCCAGATGCTGCACCTTAGTGGGTTCTTCTGAAGGGACATCCAAAGAGGATAAAAGATCTTTGATTGCGTTGATCGTCTTATTAGAGCCCGTGAAGACTAAAGAGTTTGTGAGAGGGATATACTTGACGCCAGAGACGCTTTCTAAAATTTCACTATCTATAACACCCGAAATATCCAAATCATGGACTAATTCCTGTAAAGAGGCTTCTACCTCTTTGGGAGCTTTATGAATGGGTTTGTAAATAAAAAAAGAAGATTTTTCAGGTGTTTGATATTCATCTGTGTCAAATTTTTCGATAATAGGAACTAATTCTTCTAGAGCATTTTTTGTGCCTGTTAAAATCAAAGAATTATTTTCCGATTCCCATTTTGTTTGACGAATGGCTTGAATAAGCTCTTTATTTGGATAACTTGATTGACTTAAATGATCGGCTACTTTCAACAGATGCTCAATGACTTTGTTCCCCTTCACTTTGCTCAAATGAAAAAGCTTGAATGTGAACCCAACAGAGGAGTGAGTTAAATCCGATTTATTATCGAAGACTTCTAGAAAAGAGCGGATTTTGTTTAAAGATTGAGGATCCCCACTGAAAACTAAACTATTAGCATCTGAAATCCATTGGCTTGAGCCAATCGCTTGGATGAGATTGCTATCTCCTATCCCATGCTCTGATAATGTTTTAGACATTTGCATAAGAGCATCTTGTAGAGCTTTGTGATTGCCATTTTTTACTGGAAAAATAAACGTTTCAGATAATGGCTGAATATCCAAACTAACGAGGATTTCTTTGATTTTAGCCAAAGTGGCATCATCAGCTGTGAATAGAAGGGAATTGGAATTTTTAATCCACTTCGCGGAAGTTAAAGCTTGTCCTAAACGACCTTGGGAATTGTTTTGTTGCTGAAGATCTTGAGCGATTTTAAAGAGCTCGTGAAGTAATTCATCACCTCTTTTATAAATGATATTATAAACAAAAATAGTTTGTTGGTTGTTGCGTTGCACGTCAAAAGAAGACTTGTCTAAATCGTTCATCACATTTTTAGTTTTTTCGATCAGATGTTTGGTTGATACGATGAATATAGAGTTTGTTTCTACTTGAGGGACTAACACAAAGGGATGACTTTGAGCGATAGGCGTTATAATTTTGGTCACTAATTCTATCATTTCTGAGATAGCGATATTCCTAACGAAAAAAGTGCCAATTTCTAAATGATTATTAGGTGTGTCTAAATTATCGATTAAAATAGCGATCTTATCTACATTTGTTGTGATATCGGTCACGATTAATTGTTGAGTTTCTGGAAGTATTTCGATAATAGCTTGTGCTGAAGACATTGGTTTCAAAATAGACGCTAAAGACCCTACAGATGTATGATTCACTTTAAAAACACGTGTGATCATGGGTGTTCCCAATAAAGAATGGCCTGTTTCGGTACTATTTGGATCGGCAATAGCTGGTATTTGATTCACTTCCGGATTTTTGCTGATGATCAAAGTGTCTCCTTCTTCTACAAGAGACAATCTGTGCACTCGTAATACTTGGACTAAGGTTGACAAGATGTTTTGCGCTGATACCGGTTCTTCAGATACAATAGTGACGTTGAAATTGATGTCATCCTCATTAAAAACAAAGTTGACATTCAGCATTTTACTGACGTAACGCAAGTATTCGTTCATAGAAATGTTATTGTAGTTGATGACAAACCCATCTGATGATTCTTTGACTTCGTTTGAATTGGGGTCTTGAGTTGTTGGGTTGGGAGCTTCTTCAATGACAGGTTTTTTTTCCTGAAAAATAGAAAATCCCATCAGTAAGCAACTAAGAACTAACCAGAGATTTTTAAAACAGTTTTTAATATAGCAAGAGAAGGTTTTCATATATAAAAGAATGCCAACAATAAAAAATTGATAAATATTTACTTTCTGTATTTTTTCCTGATCCTAAAGAACGAACCTATTATTGTAAACATGTCATCTTAAAATAATTTTGATTGATTTCCCGCTTCCTGGAAAATCAACAAAGTGGTGATCTTTTTAAGTGATGAGCCGTCACCTGAAACTTAGCCTCATAAGCTTCATCTCAAATGGGGGAAGACCATTATCGTAAAGCAGAATCTAGTTGATAGACCCGATTGGAAAGACTTGTTTGATTTGATCGACATTTCATGCATGAAACTACAAAAGAGATCTTACGCAGATTCGGTTATCGTTTTAGCTATCAAAAGACGCCCTAGAGTAGCTAAAACCTTCCTTGTTAAAAAGGTTATTCGGGTCATCAATCTAACGAATTTGAGAGACTCTTTGAATCGCTTTTTGAAGATCCAAAGCCTTATAAAGAATAGATCCGGTTTATCGCGAACCATCCCTATGGATGATGAATATAACCTTTTTTATTTGCTTTGTATTGAACCCAATTTGAAAACTAAGAGATCTAGTGTCTAAGCTTTCTATTCACTCAATCAAGAAAAATGGTTAATTGAGTCTTTTGATCGCTATAACCGCTTTAGAATAGGAGCTTTCTTGAGTGGATAGAGAAAGGTTTTTCAAGATCAATTCAGCCTGTTTCTGGCATGAAATATTTTGTTTGGCTTTTGCCATTTGCACAAGTTTTTGCTCTTCTTTTTTCTGAGCAGAAAGCTGTGTTTGACTCAGTGAGTCCAGAGAATAGAGAATCAGTTGGTCCCCAACATGCCAATTGTCTGTTGTTTCCAAGAATTGTGCTTCGACAAATTCTCCTAAACAAGGATTTTTCAAAGATAAAAGATTGGCTGATTGGGATTCTGCTTGCCAATTAAGAAGCCCCATTGATCCGGAAGAAACAAAAGATATCTCGTTCTTCCAAGGTGTCAAAGACACGAAATTCATCATAAACGGCGTTTTTTTATGAAAGGAAGTGAGTTGATCGTTTAAGACATTGATCATTTCAAGCAAATCAAAATTTTCTTTTGCGAAAGTGGATCGATTGTGCATGTAATTGTAGATCATCCCTTTTAAAACACCTGTTTTTACGGTACTGTCGATTTCTCTAGACATGGATTGCAACATACATATGACGTAAGAGCGATGGGGCAGTTCGAAAAAATCGTAATAAAGACCGAATGAATCTATAAATTTACTTTTGGCCAACCCTATTTCCAAAGAAGGCCAGTCAGGTAAAAGTAAAGGAGAGAGATCCAACTCTGCATGCTGGATCATTTCCACAATTTCTTTTAATTTTTCTGATCCGGAAGTGTTCTTTTTATGAGATTCTATACGCAGATAGTTGAGGATATCTTGGATGAAGTCTACGATGTCAGCATATCTGTCTCTAGGGGAGATCGCAAGAGCCTTTCCTATAATAGTCTTTAAAGGGTCTGTTAAAGAGCTTAAGTTAATGATCCCAAAAGATAGCTTGCCGATCAATAACTCATAGGCGATCACTCCAAGAGCGTAAATATCTGAAGAAAATGAAATCGCATGAGGGTTGTCTTTTTGTTCTGGACTCATGTAATTAGGGGTCCCCAATATCCCTTGGTAATGATCCAATTTTGATAGTGAATCGTGCTCAGAATGTTTATTGTCGTCTCCTAATAACTGAGCGATGCCGAAATCGATGACCTTAATGTCCCCTTTTTCATTGATTAAGATGTTCTCAGGTTTCAGATCCCTGTGAATAACACCATTTGTGTGTAAATGTAAAAGAGCGTAAGCCACTTGTAAGATAATCTCTAAAGAGCGTTTAGTAGACAGAGATTGTTGGATAATAAATTGTCTTAAAGAGACGCCTTGGATCATCTCCATCGCGATATAAAGGCCACCTTCCCATTCACCTTGGCCATATAGTTTGACGATGTTAACATGATTGGTCATCCTGATGATGTCAGCTTCTTTCATGAATAAACTGATCATTTCAGGATGACTTAAATACTTTGGCAGCATCACTTTAATGGCTAGAGGGGTGTTAGACTGGGGATGACTAGCTAAGTATAAAAAACTTGTTCCCCCCTTATTCAATAATCCTTGTATTTTATAAGGACCTATGTGAGAAGGTAGGGGGGGAGTGGGAGAAGCTTCACTAAAACCTGGTTGTGTATTTTGTTTAAAAAAAGAAGCTTCGTTCATAAAGGATCAACCCATTTCTGATACTTTAAAAGCTATATGATCTCCGATCTTGACCACTTCGCCTCTCGCCACCACTTTGCCATTTAAGACAAGATTAACTTTGTCTTCTGCTTTATAGGACAAAGGGATCAGCTGCCCTTCTTTTATTTGTAACAATTTTTCTAATGAAAGTTGTAAACGACAAATTTCTAAATGGAAGGTGAGGTCAATTTCATTTGGCTTTAAGTCTTCAGATACAGGAAAAGGATCCAGATCTTCTTGTTGTACCTCTTCTTCCTCCTCTTCAAAAGAGAGAGCAGAGCTTTCTAACTCGTGATTTTCTTCATCATTTTGTGAGTGATGGTTAGAATCATCTGGGAGATCTTCTTCGAAAATATCTTGTTTGTCCATAGATAAATTGTCCTGTTCGTAAAAAATATAATCCTTAATTTTAATTTGGCTGTCTTTGTATTCTCCTCTAAATAAGCGATGAGATGGTAAAGACAGATCAACATACCCTTTGCGTGTATTGGGATCAAATGAGCATTTATCCAATAAGATAAAATCTCCTTTTTTTACACTGGCCCAATCAGAGGGGCTTAGAACTGTTGTTCCAATTTTTAAATGTATATCTAGAATGATCTTTTTCCCTAAAGATGAATGATTTTTAAGCTCGAGCACATTCTCTACTTTTTGCTGCCATTCTTCGTGGAAGCTTTTTGGGAAAAACAAGCGAGTATAAACAGAGATTTGATCAACCGATAGGGTGATGTCGTAAGCAACCCCCTCACTTTCTTTTAAAGAATCAGAGCCGATGTTTAAAGAGAGTTGCTTGAAAATATTGAGCTCCTTTAACCCAGCTAGAAAAGAGCTGCAAAGAAAATAGTAAAAACCTTCTTGCAATTTGGGATCAGATAAGCCTTTAATAGTTGGCTGGGGGGATAAAAACAAGCGATTTAAAGATCCTAAGTCGTTTAAGGCACATAGCCAAAAACAAGATGATTCTAAGGGAATGACCGAAATAGGCAATATGTTTAGATCTTTTGCTAGCCCTTGGAAAGGGGAAGAGATGAATTTGGCTTCCGAGATTTGAATGGAAAGATGTTTGAGATCGAATTCATTTTTTAACCAGTCTACAACCTTATCTAAAGGAAACTTAAAGTTCCCGTTCCATAACGGGATCTGTTCTAAGTGTTGTAGATTTGGCGAAAGTTGTTTAATCCAAAAAGGGAGAGAGGTGTCCATTTACTTATCCTGTTCATCTTTGTTTTTATTAACATGTCGAAACTTGAAACACAACATTTCTTTTTTTGCCTTTTGTGTGAGGTCATAAGATTTGTGATATAAGACTAAAGGTTTGTTTATCACATCTTCTTTTTACGATTTAACTGCCTTCGATCATACCAGGGGAGCGAGTTTCTGCGCTAATTCTAACTCTGATATTTTTATTTTGATATTTGGGGGCTTCAAAAGCTTTAGTGAGATGATCGATGTTTTTTGAAGCTCTGGAAAGAGCTTCGTAAGAAGGAAATAACAATTTTATTTCTAATTCTCCTTTAGCTGTTCCATATTCTTTTATCTGAATCGTTGTTCCGTAAAACAAAGAATTAATGTATTCATGCCCGTTTAACTCTATCGCTGTTAATGAATAACTATCTAAAGCTGAGTTTTTATTATAAGACATGCAAGTGATCACACCTACAATTTTTGTCAGTAGGTCATGTGTATCTTTATCCATAAAAAATAAATAGTTTTCTTTAGGAGATGACAGCCCTGAAACCGGATTGATCAGTCTGTGTTTTTCTTTTTCTATGTTAGAGCTCTCGTGATCTTGTTTTGGATTCTCTTCCACTAATCCTTTACGTCTTAAAATCGCTCCTTCATTTAAGAAAGGGGCGGTATGTAAAGGGAGATCTTGAGATAAAGGAAGATTGAGCAAAGGATCTTCTCCATCTTGAATGTCTTTTTGTTGAACATTTGAGAGATTTGAGTTTTGAGTGTAGTATGGAAGATTTGACGAGGAGGCATCGTACTCAACTAAATGTTCTTCTGTAAGGAAAACGGGCAGCTCTGAGGTGATTGGGGTTTCCGTTACTTCGGTTGATGGTTCCATTTGGAGAGGAGATGGTGAATCTTTTTGTTGATCTTTGGATACGTTATTGATGTTTGATATTTTTTGTTTATAAGAAATAGGAGATTTTTTTTCCAAAGGTGCTAATCGCTGATCCAATTCTTTTTCTTGTTGCCAACTTAAAGAAGATGATGTGGGGGAAGATTTAATTTTCAACTCCCTTTCTTTTGATTTGAACAGATCAACCGGACTTTTGCTAGTGAGACTAAGCTCTTCTGCTTTTGTTTGGGTATCCTGCTCGATCTCATGTTGGGATTTTCTTTTTTTCTGCTCGTCTGGATCAGTTTCGGAAACATCCTTGATGTAAAAATCTTTAAAGCTGGCTCCTCCATGAGACTCTTTTTTTTGAGTCCCTAGATCTTTATTTGTTGCACTAACACCACTACCTGCTTCTACCATAATCACTTTTGATGGTTTTTTTGTTTATGAGCTTCGTAAAGCAAAGAGCCGAGCTCTTGCTCTTCGTTACCCTCTTTTCTTTCTATTTCTATTCTTTGCTCTTTTTGCCATTCTTGCTTGTGTAATTCGACTTTTTCTACATTTTGTTGTTTTTTTATGTATTCTAGCCGAGCTTTTTCCACCTCTTGTTTGGCATTTTCGACGACTTTTTTTTGATCATTGACTTTTTTTTGCTTTTCCAAAAGTTTTTCATCGACGATTTTGAGATAAGCTTTCATTTGTTGAACTTTATCGCTCGTTGTCCCTTTGTCTAATTCTTCTCTTAACTGGTTTAATTTCTCATCCTTGTGAGTTTTGATTTCATCTCTCTCTTTTCTCAAATCCTTTAGCTTATCTTCTTCTTTAACAAGAATTTCTTTCTTTGCTTTTAAGTTTTTTTCTGCTTCTTCTAGTTTTTTTTTCTTAATAAATAAAACTTCTAAAAGAGGATACTTCATGTTCATCTAAACAAAACTTTTAATTGTTGAAATGTTTCATTAAAAGAACATTTTTCCTCTACTTGCTGTTTTAAAAATCTGTTCACTTTGTCTATGTATTTGATAGCAAAGTCTGCATTTTTATCTGAACCCGCTTTGTATTCTCCTATACGAATCAGCAATTCGTTTTTTTTGTAGTTGGCCAAAACCTCTTTCACCTTGCCCACAAGCTCCAGATGTTCTTTACTGACAATATGAGTGATGATACGGCTCGCTGACGATAAAACATCTATAGCCGGGTAATGGTATTGTCTAGCGAGATCGCTAGATAAAATGATATGACCATCTAAAATGGATCTCACTTCATCGGCTACAGGCTCATTCATATCATCCCCTGCCACTAAGATAGTATAAAAAGCTGTGATAGAGCCTTTATCTGAATTGCCCGAACGTTCTAGCAATTTGGGTAACGTGGAAAAGACAGAAGGGGTGTATCCTGCTCTTGCTGGAGGCTCCCCAGCGGCTAGCCCTATTTCTCTTAAAGCTCGAGCAAAACGAGTGACGGAGTCCATCATTAAAATCACTGTTTTACCCTGATCTCTGAAATACTCGGCAATAGCTGTTCCAATGTAAGCTGCATTTAGTCTCAGTTGAGCGGCTTGATCAGAAGTAGAGACAACAATGACAGAACGAGCCATCCCTTCGGTTCCTAGATCGTTTTCTAAAAACTCTCTCACTTCACGACCTCTTTCTCCAATCAAAGAGATGACATTGATATCCGCTTTTGCATTTCTGGCTATCATACCGAGCAAGGTGGATTTACCACCGCCAGCTGCGGCAAATATACCCATTCTTTGCCCTTTACCAGCTGTTAAAAGACCATCAATACAACGGACGCCAACAGACAATGGCTCCTCAATCATTTTTCTTTTGAGGGGATCGGGGGGAGTGTTCAGGACCGGATATGTTTGGGTTAAGTTCAAAGGCCCTTTGACGTCTGTGTCTATAGGTTCTCCAAGACCGTTCAAAACTCTTCCCAAGAGATCTTCTCCTACTTTGATGTGTAGAGGCATTCTCATAGGAACAACTTCAGAAGAAGGTCCAATACCACTCATTTCTCCTAAAGGAGATAAATAGACTTGCTCTTGGGTGAAACCGACCACTTCGGCCATAAGGGGATCTCCCTGCCTTTTGATCAAACAGACCTCACCAATTTTCACTTCTGGTACAATAGCTTTAATAAGCATCCCAACAATCTCTGTGATACGCCCATTAACTTGTGTTAATTCCAAATGATCGAGGTGGGAGAGGAGTTGGTCTGTCAAAGGGATTGTTTTCAAGAAAAAACCTTTTTGTGAATGAATGGTTAAAGTTGTATCTGCATCAAAGTTTTAAACCCACTGATAGAGTTGCTTAAAGCTATAGAAGAAAACTCTAATAGCTGTTGAGCTTTATTGAGTTTTAGCTGAATCAGCATCATTTGAGATGGATCAAGAGACCCTTCTTGAGTTTGCATGTGTTCAAGTTGTAACTTAGCGGCTTTCATCTGAGATTGCCCATCAGCTACCATGTTTAAAAATTTGTCCAAAATACCACCTTCATGGTTTTTGGAAAATTCAGAAGAAGGCAGTCCCATTTTGTTAGAAACGAAAGAAATAAGCTCATGTGTTTCATGTAATTTATTATTGATCAATTGAGCATGATTAGGGTTGATTTGTAAATTGGGGTAAGAGAGTTGAGTTTGCATCTGGGAGAGTTGTGTATGAATTGTATTGGTTTGCTGAGAAAGCTGAGCGTAGCTAACAGGACCTATAGGATGAGCATCTGAAGTTAATTCAAAAGGAGATATTTCTTTATGGCCTTGAGTCTGATCATTCATCAAGTTTTTAAAATGCTCTCCTGATGAAGGAGTAGACACAGAAGACACAGAAGAAAAGCCGTTTGAAAGGGGGGGGATTTGGACCATAAAAGAGTCTCCTTATATAAATTAATGGCTAAATGGTTTTTTGATAAACTTTTCAACAAAAGACAAAGCACTCTTTGTCAAAGATTTTACTTGAGGGTCCTTGACTTCGTCCAGAGCTTTTTTTAGTTTGTCTTCACCTTCTTGGCTTTTTGAAGCGGAAAAAGATAGGCTGAGTCCTAAAAATGTTTTAGCCATTTCATTTTCAGGTTCTTTAGCTAACACTTCTTCAAAATATTGACAAGCTGATTTGATTTCTAACTTGCAAAGATGGAAATAACCGAATCCAATTTTAGGGAGAGTGTTTTCAGGGTTTAAAAGAGTTGCTGCCGAGAAAAGCTTGTGAGCGGCTTCTTCGTCACCCTGGTTAATCGCAATAAAACCGGCTTCCACAAAGTGGATGTAGTTTTGTTTGTAAGGTTGCAAATCGAACATAGATGAATCTCTTGGTTATGTTATTGAGTTTTTTGGTTTCTTACGGCGTTATTGATAACGGATTGCACTTGGCTCACCAAATTGGATATGGAATCTCCTATTTGAGTCACTTGGCTCATTTGGAATTGAAGCAAAATAAATTTACCTGGAGTGGCGCTACTTATTGAATTGGCTAAAGCGTTAACTTGGTTGACCAATGTATTTTGTAAGGCTACATATTTGGTGATGATTGTTTTAAATGTTAAAGAAGCGAAATTGTTAGTAGGGCTAGACATGTTTGATCTCTTTTATTTTTTATTGATAATTTTTAAGATGACTTTTTGTAAAGCCGTGTATCCATGGAGAAGAACGCCGCAGGAGTTGAATTCTGTTTTTTCTGCACCTTCTCTGATCATTTTTTTTAACTCAGTGATTTTACTTTCGATCTCGGTTAACAAGTTTTGACTTTTTTCAGGGTTGCTCATCAAGTCTTTTTCTAAATCAAATTGAAATAGAGGCTGAGGACTTCCTTTTTCTAATCCAAACATAGATTGATCTCCTTTATGCATCCTATAAAATAGGATTTGCATTTTTTTACCTTTTTAATAAAAAGCATAATTTATTTTAATATGCTCAATTACTGCAGATTGTAGTTAATTTTAAATTTTAATCCATCTTTTTCTAAAAAAATTACATTATCTTGAATATCAATAACTTGCATTCCTTCTAAACAATCCCCCATACTCAAAATTTTACCATTGATGACAACAGAGTTCCTCTTTCCATCTTTTTGAGAATAGCCAGATACTTGATAATTGGACGATAAATCGATGCCCATAGATTCTTTAGAGGTGAATAAAACGTAATTTTTTATGGATTTGATGCCTCTAATTTGACTCATTTCTTCTGTAGACATTTGAAAAGCAGGGGCTTGTGTTTGATCCAGACCACCTTGGAGAAGGAGGTTCCCATTATTAATTTGGAACATAACACCATTGAATCCTTTTTCTATCAGCATATTATTGATAGTGGCATTCAAATCCGCTTCCACAACCACTTGGTTGTCAAGACGATCAATATAGGGGAAATTCAAGTTGAGGTAATCAGAGAGGTTAGAGGCTTGTTCATTGGTAGCTAAATAACCTCTTAAAATAAACTTGCCTGGTTGAAAAGAATGGACGCTGATCCCTTGCCATTGCGAATTTGTGTTTAATAGAGCGTTTATGTTTTGCCAAACATACTCATCAACAACGACATTGTCTTCTATTTTTCTAACATGAGGAGACTGTTTCAAGATGTACATGAGCTCTTGTTTGTCTAAAGCCGTTAGCACGTGTCCTATAATCAGTAATTGCCCATTTTGTGTATTGAAAGAAAATTGGACTCCAGGGTAGTGACTGAGTGATTCTTGAATGTGTTGATGCTCATTTTTGGGAGGAGTCTGTATGGGAGTTGTTTTAAACAGAGCCATAAACATGCCGCAAACAATCAACAGCATCAAGAGTCCCCCAAAGGCTATACCCAGATGTTTGTTGGGAATGATGATATCCTTCCAATCTTTGTGACTTGCTTTTTTTGTGGCTAGCCCATTTAAATCTTGATCATTTGATTCCGCTTCATCCGCACTTCCATGATGAGGGGATATGATAGTTTCATTTTGTTCCCATAGATCTAATATGAGGAAGCTTGTTGTTCCTACACCGACTAAATCCTGAGATGATAAAAGGAATGTGTCTGTGATGGGACGCCCGTTCACTGTCACCCCGTTTTTGCTGGATAAGTCTTGAATAGAAACGGCGTTATTTTCATCTATTTTAATCACAGCATGTTGACGAGAGACACTGAGATCTTGAAAGACGATTTCACAAACAGTTGGATCTTTACCTATTTTATATTCACTTGTTGCCCCCATGAAAAATTCAGCGCCGCTATTAGGTCCTGAAATAACTTTGAGCATCCATTTATGTGTTCCTTCTTCTCCTAAGCGAGCGCTATTGAGATCGAGGATCTCATTTAAACTGTCTAAAGGTTCAGGTTCGTCGGCGGGTTCCAAAATAGGATTCATTGTAAAACGGAAAAACGTGCTACCAATTCTTACGATATCACCTTCTTTGAGTAAAACAACATCTTCCACAACCTTCCCGTTTTGAGTGATAGGATTCACAGCGCTTAAATTTTCCAAAGTGAATCCATCTTTCGTCAGCCGACAAATGGCGTGTTTTCTAGATACCATTGGATCTTCCATGAGTATCGAGGCTTCGTCTGGGTCTCGTCCAAGTATCCAATGATCACCTTTTTTAAAGCTGAACATATGGCCTGATAGAGGCCCCTCTTCTCCTATAAGATAGCTGGGATGTTCTATTATATCTGTCATTTATGCAAAGTTCCTGTTAATGGCTCTGAATGATTCTGTAGTTTATTGATCTCTTCTTTCCAGAAATCAGCTATATTAGCAAAGTTTTCGAGAGTTTGTTTGAAATGAGAATAGGAAGAGGTGTGTTTAAAAAAAGTAGATAAGGTGATCTGTTTTTCTTCCCGATCTAACCCTAAACTAAATCCGTTTGTTCCTATTCCCAAAAAGTTGCCCTTTAATAAGTGAATGAACAATTCCTCGTTTTCTCTTAAAAAAATCGGAGAGAGGAAGCAAAATATGTGAGCGTCCTTTTCTAAAGGTTGCAGAAATAGGTTAATGTCAGTTTCTAAAGATAAAATAAAACAGCCTTGTTTATTCGCTATGGGTTTTTTTGTTGCCCCCCATTCTTGATATAACTGTTTTAAATAAATTTCTAATAAATGCATTTTTTCAAGTTTCTCTTTTTATTAATATATTTATATCTTTTTTGTCTTAAAGGCAAATAAATTCTTTTAAGCAACTGTAAATCAAAGAGTTAAATCTGAAATTGAGTTATTAAAGATTCAATAAAGTCAAAATGAAAATTTCTTCAAGAATTTGTTTTTTATTCGATTATTACTATGTTTTAGTTGACGTCAAATTATTTTTTATAATAACCAAACAATAATTGATTATTATTTTTTTATGGTGTTTTTGTGGAAGATGAATTCAATCGTTTATTAGAAGCTTTTAAGGATGGTTTCAATGGAGAAGAAAAAAATATTCACCTCGTGATGAAACAGTCCATTGACACTTTATTAAAAATGAAAGAATCCCTCAATTCAGCCTCTGAAGAAGAAAAAAGTGATCTCATTGAAACAATCAATCATTTTCAAGACTCTTTGAGAGAGGAATTCAAAAAATACACCCAAAAAGAAGGATTGAATGAAACAGAACTTTCTCAATCTTTAGATAGTCGTGATAACTTCACAGAAGAGCAGTGGAATGATTTACAAAAGGCTAAAGAAACTCTTATCTCGGCTTCTTTGAAAAAGGACAGTGACTCACAGATTCTTGATCCATCATCTAAAGACCCTAAAAAACTTCCTTCACGTCCTGTTGGTAAAAAAATGTTAAAAAGAAGTCTTTGGATTAAATTGTAAAATTATTTGTTTGATTTTTAATTAAAAAAAGTAAATTAATTAAATTAAAAACAGAAACTAATAAAAAAAAGGTTTATTTATGAGCAGTATACCTCCGATTGCTTCAGCCAGTAATTTGAAACTCACTTCTTCGACGGCTGATAAACAAAGTGAAATCAGACAAGAGATCCAAAAAGTATTGAATGATATAAAAACGAATACGAATGTTTACGGGGAATATCAAATACATGATCTTGTGAACGTGATGTATTTAATGAACCAATACTATGCTGTCACCATTCAAGGTGTGACATCAACGATGCGCCATTTATCGGACTTAACACAAGGAATCAGCCAAATCCAATCCATTTTTAATAAGGCGACAAATTTATCAGAAGATGACGCTAAAAATTTCATCACAGAATTGAGCGCAAGGGCTGATTTGATCAGAAGCCTTCACTTAGATGGAACTATTGATAAAGACACTTACGAAAGACTGATTGGCGGTATTAAAGATGTGTGTTCTAAATTTGATCCAGCTGTTGTTCTTTCCAATGGTTCCTTAGATTTTACAAAATCAGCATCAGCTTTAGAAGTGCAAGCCAGTGTAGTGGCTTTTTGGGAAGCTCAAAAAGCCCAAGGAACCACAGCTCCAAGTAATCAGGCTGTATCTGATATGCAGGATATCACCAATGATTTTACTTCCATGCAGCAACAGGTATCAACGGCTAGTACAGATCAAAAATCTTTATTCACCTTTTACGAGCAAATGGATTCTCAGACTCAGAGTTTAATGTACAATACGGCTTCTTTTATTAATAATTGGCTCACTTCTGTTAACAATAGTATTAAAAACACCAATTAAGGAATTATCATGATTGATTCTATAAACGCTTCAAATGTTAGCAATGAGAAAACTTCTTCTAGTCCTGTTGTATCTGGTGTCAATCTCAAAGCTCCACCAAAAGATTTTTTAACAGGGAATTACATATACGAAGCCATTTTAGGAGTGAATAAATTAGTCGATGCTATTAATTCCTCTATTTCGGTCACCACCGAAATGACGAACAAGTTAAACAATATAGCTAGTGATAAT
The DNA here is from genome assembly GCA_049240945.1 of Rhabdochlamydiaceae bacterium. GTDB lineage: Bacteria > Chlamydiota > Chlamydiia > Chlamydiales > Rhabdochlamydiaceae > JBMLRQ01. The sequence continues at coordinate 37,111 of JBMLRQ010000020.1, read as the reverse complement.
AATGAATTGGCGACCAAAGCGGCCAAAGAAGGAGCCAGGGTCATGCAACAAGATGCTTTAAATGGAAACTCAAATCAGCAGGTTTCAGTTGATCAGCAAAAGTATACGGCTATTGCTCAGGCTTTTAACAATATCCAAACAAGTTTTAACGGAATCATTCAAACATTAACAACAGACACAACAACTCAAGGACAAAATCAACAAATGTGGGTCCAATTCACACAGGATATGATGTCTTTGCTTTCGTCTCTCACATCGTTGTTGCAAAGTGGTAAACTATAATCAAGAGGGGATTAAATGACAGATAATATTAATACGAAGATCAGTCAAAATGGTTATCAACCAATTGATCAAACAAGCTTCGATGAAGAAAAAAAGAAAGTGGACCAACAGAGAATGTTGCTTTTGGCTAACTTATCCAAGATTTTATCTGAAAATCTAGGAACAGTCCCACAAAATAGTACCCCTCAATCAGTCCCTTTAGGTTCTGTTTCTACCATCTCAAATCAGACTCATCCGTTTGCAACCGATGAATTGAGTGAGCAAATAGGTGATCTGCTCACTAAATATGTCATTGGATTTGAACAGTCGGAGGATATGTCTTTATTGGAGGACAAAATCTCTCATAAATTACTTGAGTTTGCCGATTTTTATAATGGGGAGCCCACTTCGGCTGCTTTCAAGCAAATGTTGAAAGAGCAGGTTCTTCCACAATTAGTAGAAGAGAATAAGCAAAGCATTCAAAATGCCGTCAACAACTCTCGTGATTTGGATGTGAACACGTTAGAAAAAATAGGTGGGGGCCTAGGAGCGCTTGTGACTTTATCGATGCTCTCAACAATCGCTGTTCTTGTTGAATATTACAAAAATCAAAATGAACTCATCAGCGCTAACATGCAACTCGAGATGTCTTATGGGGAAGCTATAGGTAAAGCCGCTGCCGATATTTGTATCGCTAATTCCAAAGAAGCTCAAGCTGAAATGATCGCGGCTGCCACCACTTTAGGTGTGATGGTGGGAAGCACCGCTCTAGAGATTGGTTCCAATGTATATGGTGAAAAACAATTAAAACCTTTAGAAGATCGCAGAACTAATATTGAAAATATTAAAACGAGATTAGACAATCCTCAGTCGGCTCATACACAGTTCAACGAAGGATCTCCGGCTTTAGCGGCATCAGAAAGAGCAAATAATGGACCGAGAGCCATTCGAAACGATGAAATCAAGGCTGTTCGTTTAGGAGATGTTGAAACTTTGGAAAAAACGATCAACAAGCCTCAAGTAAACCAAGCAAACCAAGCAGGCCAAGCCGATTCTTTGGGAGAAGCGGGGGCTGTGATTGATTCTGTGGCAAGTGATCCTGCTGCTAGAGACGCGGCTCAAAGAAGTTGGACAAGAGAAGAGAGACGTAATGATGTACAGATCAGAAAAATGGAAGCCAATATCCGTGATAGAAGCAAGTTATTTCAAAATTTATTTAGCGCTTCTCAGCAAATGGGTAGCATGATCAGCACCACAGAAAGAGTTAAACAAGAAAATGTGAAAGCTGATGCAGAAAAGGTGAAAGCTATGGCTGAGGCGATCAAAGGAAATACGTCTCAATTCATAGGAATGTTGACCGACAGCCGAGGAAGAGCTCTGGATTTGATCAGCCAAGTATTTTCTGCTTTAAGTAAAACAGCTGATACAGCGTCTCAGTCGATGATAAGAGGCTAATAGAAAAGGCTCTTTTTGAGCCTTTTTCCACAATACTCATTAACTATTAGGGATTAAAAAATTATGACCAACCCGACAAGTGAATCCAAAAGTGATTCAACCTCTTTTCCTGTTAATTCAGACACTTCATCAACTAATCAGTCTCCCGATGTTTTATTGGCCATGGCTAAAAACATGACAGAGGCTCTTGATGTTTCCGATGGAGGTTCAACAAGTTCATCGCCTTCTTCGGACACTCCCCCCCCAACTCCTATCGTGCAGCCTCCTTCTTATGCGATCAACCAGTTCATGAATCAGCAGTTTGGTAATTTATACACGACTCTACAAATAGGATATATTGTTTCCTTGATGAGCTCTCGTGTAGATCGTCTAACAGGCAGTGTTCCTTCGGAAAATGTATCCTCTTTTCAAAACGCTCTTTTGGCTTTAGGCGCGACGTCTCAAGAATTAAATATGTTACTTGCTTTGAATCATCAAGATTTATTTGAAGGGCTGTCCGATTACAACATCGGGAATCTTTCTTCTTTAAAAAATTTGATGACGGAGACTCTTGCTGATATGGTCAAGAGCTCTAATCCCACACCCGAAACATCAGTTTTTTTAAAAAACATTCAAAGAATTATGGATGAAAATGAAGCTTTGTCATCTTCTGAGCCTCTTGCCCCTGATGTTGTTTTGCGTTCTTTAGCTCAATTAATGAAAAAAATAGGAGAAGCTTTTGACGATTATCAACAGGTTTTAGATGAGTTAGACGCCGCTTTATCGCAACCGGTTAAAGAACAAAAGATCGCACAAGACCGACAAAAAGAGCAGTTTCTGAAGAATGAAGAAATAGAAAATGCCAATCTAAACAAAGAGCAAGATAATCAAATACCGACTGATTTAAAAGAAGCTATTTTAGCTATTGGTCGAGCGATTAATAAAATGCTTGAACTGCTACTTGAAGATATCGCCACTCACGGTAAAATCATCTCAGCTAACAATGAAGCTTTATTATTGAAATGTCAGGCTGACATGAAAAACTTGTTAGATAAGATAGCAGAACAAGAAAGAGCGGAAGCAGAAGCCAGGAAATGGGGAAAAATAGGTAAGATTTTAGGGATCACTTCTGCTGTTATTTTTTCTGTTTTAGCTGCAGCGACTTTGCAGCCCGAGTTATTCGTCTTAGCAGGTGTGGCTATTGTGTACGCCACAGAAGCTGGTCAGAAAATCAACAAAGCCTCAGAAAGTCTTTTCACTTGGACGGGTAATGACGCGGCCGCTAAAATTCTTGGAGCTGTTTTGATCGCTGTTGTTGTCGCCCTTCTTTGCTGTGGAGCGGGATCATTCACCGTATCAGAGCAAGCCGCTCAAACAGGTGCTGCTAGTGGAACAAGTAGTGCGGCTTCATCAGCCGCTGAAGGAAGTAACCAGTCAGCTGTTGAATCAGGAGTTCAGGCAAGTTCCGCTTCGGCTTCACAATCTCAGCTTTCTAACTCTCAAATCGCTAATGAAGCCGCGGCTCAAAGTAATTTAGCGGCTTCTCAAGTGAGTGAAAAATCTAGCAAGTCCGCCCAGTATATGAAGTTGGCCAAAATAGGAGCGGCGAATGGAGCTGTTTTAGGGGGTATGCCCGAAGGATTGACGACCATGATCATTCCAGGTCAAGATCGAGATAAGTGGTATGCGATTAGTTTGACAGTGGTTCTTTCATTGCTCATCACTTTAGCGGGAGGGTCTGGAAACGCAGAGGGAAGCTTAGCCGCTCCCAAAGCAGGAGGAGCAGGTAAACCCGTGCAAGGAGCTTCCGAAGCCGGGGCTGAGGGGAATAGTTCTTTTCTTAACCAGCCGAGTACTTACGCAAGAGCACAGGGGTTAGAAAAAATCGCGGAAGGTGTATCGAGCACATCCTTCAAAGTTTTAAAGCAAGTGCTGACACAAACATTGCATATTTTACATATTGTTGTTAAAGCTGAGCAGATGAGGGCGGCTGAGAATGTTAGCCGTGTTTTGGAAGAAAGAGCTCCTCTTGATGAGCAGACTGTGATATTGAAATCTTTAAAAGATCTCCTACAAAGATCTTGGCAATCCATACAGTCTGATGAGCAAAGAGGTGTCCAGCAATTAAATTCTTTACTTCCCGATTTGAATAAATTATTCGGTTCTATGAGAGGAACAGACCAAGTTTTAAAAGGATAAAAAGGAGTATAAAAATTATATGGTTAATTCGACCAATCATCCTTCACCGTCTAGTAGCTCTATAACAGGAGTGAGCTCTACATCAAACACCTCGCCAATAGATGATAGAGTGACTGCTGTGAGTATGAAGATTCTTTCTCACTCTTCATCTTCTTCATCTTCTTCTTCTCATACACAACAGCCAATAACCGGTGTCGGTTTGACTTTAAGTGCTTCTAAGAATTCTTCATCAGATCAAATAACCGGCGTGGGGCTCAACTTAACTCCTGCTCTTGCTTCACAAGCGGACAAAGTAACAAGTGTTTCTGTTCCTATTTTATCTTCGGCTATAAATGGTGTGGGAGCAAAAATCGAGAATGTAGGTGAGATTGAAGCCAAGATGGCTCCAAGCGAATTAAAGATCTTACAGACATATGGATCAAATCGATTTACCGAAGTGACGAATTCCGCAAAAGCTAAAGCTTTGGCTCCTATTTTCACACAAGTGAAGACGGTCTTGGCTCAAGACGATTCTCCATTTGCTCAGAAATTGAAAGATTTTGATCCATCCAAACACAGAATCACTTACAATCTAGATATAGGGATTTGCACTATTGAAAGAGATCAAGAATTGAATAGCGCCTACATCCCTGAACCTTATCTTAGCCAACTTCGAGAAAAATACGACCCTGCCAAACAGTGGCTAAAGGTAGATACGAATTATTTAGGAGATAGAAACGGAAGAGATTTATTTAGCATTAAACCAGAAGGTAGGCATCACCAGTTAGCTTATGTAGAGCATGGATCGATAAAGAGAAAATTAGCTTCTCTCATGAAGATTGATTTAAAGGAGCAAGGTATTTCTCGGTTATCTACAGCGTCTGGAAATGAGGGGTCGGTCATAAGATCTAGGATCAATAGGTATCGTTCTTTGGATCGGCAATTAAAAAAAGCTTTTAAAGAAAGAATTGCAACATTAGTGGAGGAAAGAAACAAAACTCCGAAAGAACAAAAAGGGGAATACGATAGCCTAAGTCAACAGTTACAGATGTGTGAAGCTTGTTTGGGCTCGTTAAATCACGCAGACCATACTTTGATCATGTATGCTTTAGCTTTTAAAAAGGAGGGTGAAAAAAATGTCTCTCCTTCTATAGAAAAAGCTCTTGAAACTTTGAGAAAAGATATTGAAAGAAATAGTGCTTCCTTTTCTATCGACGGTCTTTCTTCTTATATCATGTCGATGGTTGGGATGGGGGATAACAAATCTCAATCTAGCTTATTAGAAATGGGGAAACTAAGCCACAAAGAACAACAACATATCCTGGATATGATTCCGTTAATGCTCAGTCCCGAATCTTCAGCTGATAACCAAAGAATCCTTTATGATTTAACAAGGAAAATGGGAGGAGATCTTTTACCAAAAACCAATAAAGTTCTTAGGGTGCTGATCCAAGCTTGTACAGACGGTTCTGAAAGCAGGTATGAAACGGAAAATTTTGACGCTTTTAATACACTCATGAAATCAGTGGGGATTAACCCAGAAAACATGATAGAGACGAGCCGACAAGCTTCTCAAGAGCAGAATACCATAAGTAGCTCTCCTTCTTGGTTTTCCAAAGAAGAGTGGTGATTTAATCCTTGTAAATAATTTCAGGAGGGAGCTTTTGCAAAATAGCTTCCTCGTTTACGATGATTTTTTTAATCGATGGATCTGAAGGCACTTCATACATCAGATCTAAGAGAACGCTTTCAACAATCATCCGTAGAGCTCTTGCGCCGGTGCCTGTTTGTTTGGCTTTTTTAGCGATAGCATCTAAGGCTTCTTGCGTGAACTCGAGATCGACATTTTCCTCATAAAACAATTGTTTATACTGTTTGATGATCGCATTTTTAGGCTCTGTGAGTATTTCTACAAGATCATCTGTGGTGAGTTCATTGCAGTTCGCGATGCTGTTAAAACGGCCGACGAATTCTGGTATCATCCCAAATTGCACGAGGTCTTCTGGTTCAACTTTGGAAAGAAGATAGTTCGTTTCTTGTATGTTAAAATCTCTATTTGTGCCAGCATCAAATCCAATGGTGCTTTTTCCTAAACGTCTAGCGACAATGTCGTCTAGATGAACAAAGGCTCCTCCGACTATAAACAAAATATTTTGAGTGTTGACTCTAATATATTCTTGATTAGGATGCTTTCTTCCTCCTTTTGGAGGCACATTAGCGACTGTCCCTTCAACTATTTTCAATAAAGCCTGTTGCACACCTTCTCCGGACACGTCTCTTGTGATAGAAACATTAGAGGAAGTTTTTCTGATTTTATCGATTTCATCGACGTATATGATCCCCATCTCCGCTCTTTGAATATCGTAATCTGCCGCTTGAACGAGGCGTAATATGATATTTTCTACATCCTCTCCCACATATCCAGCTTCTGTTAAAGTTGTGGCGTCAGCTATAGCGAAAGGGACATCTAAGATTTGAGCCAATGTTTTAGCCATCAAAGTTTTTCCCGAACCTGTGGGGCCTAATAGAAGCATATTTGATTTGCTGTATTCAATTTCTTTATCAGTCGTTAAAGAACGGATTCTTTTATAGTGATTATAGACAGCTACTGAAATAGTTTTTTTTGCGGTTTCTTGCCCTATGACATATTCATCAAGTTTGAGTTTAATTTCTTTTGGTTTGAGAAGCTTAAATTCTTGCTGAACAGGTTTTTTTTCTACGATCTCCATACAAAGACGGATGCATTTATCACAGATAAATGTATTAGGTCCCGAAATCAGTTTCTCCACGCTATCTTCGGCGCGGCCACAAAAGGAGCATGTGGGTAAGTCAACAGAACTCTTTTTATTCATAGGGCTGACCTCATATTATCTTAATAAGAAAAAGCTTGCGAAGCCACTTTATCAATTAATCCCTTTGATCCGTATTGCTGAGCTTCTTTAGGGTTCATAAAAAAGTCTCTTTTTGTGTCTTCTAGCACCTGTTCGAAATTTTGACCTGACGAATCAGATAAGATGCTGGTGCATAGTCGTTTAAGTTCCGATATTTCTTTGGCTTGTAGAAAAATGTCAGAGGAAGTTCCTGTGACGCCCCCTGATGGCTGATGTATCATGATCCGGCTGTTAGGTAGAGCAAATCTTTTACCCTGTGTGCCGGCTGCAAGCAACAAAGCTCCCATAGAAGCGGCTAGTCCAAGGCAATATGTATTGATATCATATCCCATGAATTTCATCGTATCATAAATAGCTAATCCGGAAGTGATTTGACCTCCAGGAGAGTTAATATAAATACTTACGTCTTTCTTAGGATCCTCTGCTCTTAAAAAAAGAAGTTGAGCGATGACAGTGTTGGCGACAGCATCATTGATTTCGGTTCCGATGAAGACGATTCTGTCTTTTAACAAGCGTGAATAGATGTCCATCGCTCGTTCGCCTCGACCTGTGTCTTCTATGATGTATGGAATATACATAAAATTGTCCTGGATGATTGTTTAAAAAAGTCGTATATCTCATTTGCCTTTTAGAGGAAACACAAATGAGATCAAAAACTAGTTTAAGATGCTTCTTCTATCTGAGCCATAGAAATGACTAAATCTTCCGCTTTTTCTAAAAAAACTTTTGACAGAGACTCTGCTTTGCTAAGATTTTGCCCATTTTGGTCGTTTTGTTTGTCCATAGCTTGTAAAAGATGTGAGAGGATATTATCAGCAGGTTTATCTAGATCTTTTTCGGATACGCTTAGTTTCGCATCACTCATGATCTTACGGCATATGTAGAACATCTGGACAGCTTTCTTAGACTGTTCTAATAAAGAATGCTGGAAGGTTTTTCTTTCTTCTTCAGAGATAGTGTCCCAATGATTTTTAAATGAAGGATCTTTTTGCAAGTTAGTGAAACGATAATTTAATTCTTCTTGTACAAGAGAAATAGGTAGATCGAATTGACATTTTTCTAATAAAGCTTGACCAACTTGTTCTCTCAATTTTTCTCTAACATGCTTTTCTGATTGTTCATCAAGGATCTTTTTCACATTTGTGTGTAGAGTGGCGACATCGGTGACACCGAGTTTTTGAGCAAAAGTATCATCTAAAACAGGAAGTTCCACGGTGTGGATTTCTAAGAGTTCCAAAGAAACAGATTTTTCTTGAAAATCTTTTTTTTCTTCTTCACTTAAGTGGGGATCTGGATAACTAACACCCTCTTTACTTTCCCCTGTTTTCAACCCGACCACCATGTTTTTCATCCATTCACTCATAGATTTATCGGTTATTTCAAATCTAGTCTGAGAAAAGAGTCTTTTCTTTTGATCGTTTTCTATGACGTCTACATTCAATAACACAAAGTCATTTTCTTTGGCTGCTCTATCTGTAACGGGAGACCAGTTAGCGAAGAAAAATTGCGTTTGTCGTATTGTTTCTTTCACGATCTCTTCATCGACTTGTGGGCGTTTAGGTTGCTTTAATTTGATTTCCTTGAAGTCAACTAAAGAAATTAAAGGGTGTGTTTCAAATTCCAAAGATAATTCAGCCTGGGCAGTTGATACGGTTTTCATATTCAAAACAATTTTCGTGTCTTTATTCAAAGGGCTGCAAAAGCTTAACTTTTGGCACTCTAAGAAACATAAATGAGCTAATTCTTCGTTTAAGTGAGAAGCTATTTGTTTGGCGTATTGCTTTTTTATGAGATCTTCTGGTGCTTTTCCTTTTCTGAAACCGGGCAAAGAAACCTCTTTAGAGACTTTTTTGACGGCTGCTATTTCTGCTTTTTTTACGAGAAGCCCCGAAGCACTAATGTCAAGAGCAACAATACAATTAGGTTTTCTTTGTAAAGAAAAAGACAATAAATCATTTGAAAAAGTAGGTGTATCTTGAACTTCGTTCACGAGAATCTCCTTGAAGGTAAATGAAAGATAGCGGGCGATGAGGCTCGAACTCACGACCCTCACGTTGGCAACGTGATGCTCTACCACTGAGCTACGCCCGCAAAAACACGTATGAAGACATGAATTTACTTTTTTAAACATTTTCCATCAATATTTTTTGTTCGTTGAGCTAACAAATTTAACAATAGTCAGTTTTATTTTTTTATTGGGTGAAAGCACTTGTGTTTTTAGAAAAATCAAAATTTTTTTGTTGCGTCTGTTTCCAAAAACAGGTACAAGAATTTTCCATATCTAGAACTTAGTGGCTGTGTTTGCTATGCTAAATTTCCGTAAACTGAAGCAGGATTTCCCTTCTGCCGTATTAAAAGAGGGAAAAGATTTATTTGATAATGCAAAAGTAGTGAGTGCTAAACTATTGCATGTTGACAATAAAGTGATTCGATTAACTGGTAAAGTCAAAGGACAATACGATAATTGCTATGAAAGCGAAATAGAGATAGACCGCCAGGAGTGCGAAGCTGTAGATTCAGACTGTGATTGCCCTTATAACTACGATTGCCAACATTTAGCGGCTTTAGTGTTTTATTTAGAAAATAATATCGATAAGATATTAGTGGCTTATTCTAAAGAAAACGATTTAGATTCGATCGCAGAATCAAACGATCGAGAGAAAGAAAAAAAAGGAGAGCTTTTAGAGAAAATCAAAGCGGCAGAAAGTAAGGTTTTTCAAAAACAAGAAGAACTTTATCAAAAGCAATTGCTTCAAGAGTACACAGTCGCTTCCCAATTGTTGTCTTATTCTCCCTTTTTTAGAAAAGAAGAAAAAAACACTCTTGATAAAGCCGAACTTATCTTGGTTTTCGCTCTTCCTCCACAGGTGAATGGGGAAACACGTGCCCCTGTAGAAATTCAATTTGCTTTAAGGCTGCCTTATCGTTCTAAACCACTTTACATTCCTCACATTAAAGAATTTTTCACTTCTTTGAAGTATAATGAGCAAATATTTATGGGAGGCAAGCGTTATTGCTTTTCTTTAGAATCTTTTGAAGAGAATCAAAGATCAGTCATTAAAATGTTTATGGATTACCTTAGATTCCAAGATCATCCTCATACAGAAAGAGCTCTAAGAGTCGCTCAAATTGATATAGAATCTTTCGGTCTTATTCTCCGTACCGCCTCTGAGATCGCTTTAAATCACAGTTCCTATAATCATCAAGAGGAAGAGCTCCCTTTTATTCCAGGTTTTTACGAAAATAGTCTAGAAGCTCCTCTGAAATGTTCTTCTCATCCTGCGTCTATTAAATTCCATATGCAATATATCAAGCCACCTGTTTCTAAATTGCTTTTAAAACCTATGTTGGTTCTTGATCAAGATAGCATAGAAATCGGGGAGGGCAGGTTTTTCGAGTGTGTATATCCAGGCATGCTTTACAAAGGTGTTTACTATAAATTCTCGCAAAAAATCACGAGATTGCATTTAAAAAATCTTAAAACCATGAAAGATATGACAATCCCTGAGCCTCTTTTAGGAAGCTTTGTGGAAGATGCTTTACCTGAACTCTCTCAATTTGCTCATTTAGAAAACAAAGATGTGATTGAAGAATTTGTAACCATCCCATATGTGGGTGACGTAAAAGGTAAATGTGATTTGACTTATTTGGATGGGGAATTAGATGCCCTTTTATCGTTCACTTATAATAATCTAGAGATTCCTGCTTCCACTTCTAAGCTGGACTATAAAAAGATGATGTCTTTCGTATCAGAACAAGGGGTTTTGTCTAGAAATTTAGGTGAAGAAAGAAAAATCATAGAGGATTTATTCCAAGATTTTGTTTATAACGCCGAACAAGGCTCTTATATATCAAAATCTGAAAAGAAAATCGTGGAATTTATGACCGACATTATTCCAAGAAATCAGCATAGAATACAATTTAATTGTCCTCAAAATCTTTTAGATCAATTTATTTATGATCAGACAACTTTCGTTTTAAATTTAAAACACACAGACAGAATCGATATTTATGAAATTGATCTAAGAGTAGATGGAGCCTTAAAGGGCGTTAAAGTGGATCACTTATGGGAGTGTGTAGCCTCTAAGAAAGCGTTTATAGAATTAGATGCTATCAGACAAAAAATGAGAAGGGGAACCGAAACAAAATTAGGAAAAATACTGGTTCTAGATTTAGATCGGATCGCTTCTTTGATTCAAGTTTTTGATGAGCTTGGGGTCGAAATTTTAGACAATCATAAAATCGAAAGACCTTTATGGAGCTTGGCCAACATGGATGCTTCTCATTGTGAAGGGCTTCCTATACAATTCAGCATGACTCCTAAGTTGGAAGAGATCAGAAGACAAATGATAGGTGAATTGCCTGTTGACTTCTCGCCCATTCCTCAAAATATTAAAGCTAATTTACGCTCTTATCAGCAAGAAGGTGTGAACTGGTTAGAAAGATTGCGGATGATGTTCCTTAACGGTATTTTGGCTGATGACATGGGACTAGGTAAGACTTTACAATCCATAGTCGCCATGACCCAACACCAATCTGTAGCACAACATCCTTCACTGATTGTTTGCCCAACTTCTTTATTGTACAATTGGAAGGAAGAGCTCAATAAGTTCAATGGTGAGCTAAAGGGAATGGTGATCGACGGCGTTCCAAGTGCTCGTAAAAAAATGATAGAAAGTGGAGAGAATTACGATGTGATCATCACGTCTTATACACTTCTACAAAAAGATGTCGACTTATACAAAAATAAACAATTTTCTTACCTTGTTTTAGATGAAGCTCAGCATATTAAAAATAGAAGCACGAGAAACGCAAAATCAGTTAAACAAATCCCTTCTGAACATAAACTAATTTTATCTGGGACTCCGATAGAAAATTCTTTAGATGAATTATGGAGTTTGTTTGATTTCTTGATGCCAGGCTTTTTGGGTTCCTATGATCGATTCTTAGAAAAATATATTAGACCAAGTGGCGTTCAGTTAACTAAGAATCTCGATTATTTACGTAAAAAAATCGCTCCTTTTATTCTCAGAAGAATGAAAGCGGATGTCTTAGATGATCTACCTCCTATATCTGAAATTGTCTATCATTGCCAACTAAGCGATGTTCAAATGGCTCTTTACAAATCTTATGCAGAATCGGCTAGAGATGAACTTGTGAAATTAGTTAATAAAGAAGGGTTTGATCGTGTCCAAATACATGTTCTAGCCACTCTCACCAGGTTGAAGCAAATCTGTTGCCATCCCGCTATTTTTGCTAAAGATGAAGTGATCGCAGGTGATTCTGCTAAATATGACATGTTGATGGAGCTTTTACAGAATTTAATTGATAGCAAGCATAAAACAGTCATTTTCAGCCAGTACACTAAGATGTTACAAATCATTTCTAGTGAACTGGAGCAAAAGGGTGTCCGCTTTTTATATTTAGATGGTTCAAGTAAAAATAGATTGGATCTTGTCAAAGAATTCAATGAAGATAATCAGATAGCTGTTTTCTTAGTTTCTTTAAAAGCGGGTGGAACAGGCTTGAACTTAGTTGGCGCCGATACTGTTATTCATTACGATATGTGGTGGAACCCTGCTGTGGAAAACCAAGCCACAGACAGAGTCCATCGTATGGGACAGAAAAAATCTGTTTCTGCGTATAAGTTGATCACTTTAGGAACGATCGAAGAAAAAATAGCAGAAATGCAAAAAAAGAAAAAAGGATTGGTCAAGAAAGTTGTAAGTTGCGATGATGAGATAATTAGTAAATTGACATGGGAAGAAGTTTTAGAACTATTGAAAACTTAAGCGCATCATTATGTATAAAAAATTTTTAGACTTGCAAAACCTGATTAAAGACAAAATAGACCATTTTTATGGACTTTTTTCTAGTGATATAGGAATAGACTTAGGAACCGCGAATACTCTCGTGTATGTAAAAGGTAAGGGGATTGTCTTGGCTGAACCTTCTGTTGTGGCGGTTGACTCGGCTACTGGAGAAGTTTTAGCGGTGGGGCATAAAGCCAAAGCCATGTTAGGTAAAACACCTCGAAAAATACACGCTGTACGCCCTATGAAAGACGGCGTGATTGCTGACTTTGAAATAGCAGAAGGTATGCTAAAAGCTCTCATCAAGCGAGTCACTCCTCAACGCAGCTTATTCAGGCCTAAAATTTTAATTGCTGTGCCTTCAGGGATCACTGGTGTAGAGAAAAGAGCTGTAGAAGACTCTGCTCTGCGCGCGGGTGCTCAAGAAGTCATTTTGATCGAAGAGCCTATGGCGGCCGCTATCGGAGTCGATCTGCCTGTGCATGAGCCTGCTGCCAACATGATCATTGACATTGGAGGGGGAACCACCGAGATCGCCATCATCTCTTTAGGGGGTATTGTAGAATCTCGTTCTCTTAGAATTGCTGGAGATGAATTCGATGAGTGTATTGTGAACTACATGCGAAGAACTTATAATCTGATGATAGGTCCTCGTACGGCTGAAGAGATTAAGATTTCTATCGGTTCTGCTTATCCACTGGGAGATAATGAATTAGAAATGGAAGTCAGAGGTCGTGATCAAGTCGCCGGATTACCCATCACTAAACGCATTAATTCCGTTGAAATCAGAGAATGTTTAGCTGAGCCTATTCAACAAATCATTGAAAGTGTTCGCCTCACTTTAGAGAAATGCCCTCCTGAACTAGCTGCTGATTTGGTGGAGAGAGGCATGGTTTTAGCAGGTGGAGGTGCTTTAATCAAAGGACTCGATAAGGCTTTGATCAAAGCCACTGGCTTGCCAGTTATTGTGGCCCCTAATCCTCTTTTAGCTGTTTGCCTAGGAACAGGTAAGGCTTTGGAGTATCTTGATAAATTTAAAAGAAGAAAGGGCTTGGTTAATTGATCTTGTACGATCGTTTCAAGGCCCCTTTCTCTCTTCATGGTTTTCACTTTATTTAAAAAAATCTTTATTTTATATTAATCATCGGTCAATATATTAAAAATTTTTTTAACTTTCTTAGGAGTATTTATGAGTTCGCCTGTTATATCAAAAGATTCGGCCCCTTCTTTTTTCTCTCAAGTGTCCCCTTCGTTACCCACTAACACGACACTTACAAAAATCGCTGTATCAGCCATTGTTTTGGGGATAGCAAGCCTTTGGGGTCATCGTAAAGAAACCCATATATTTAAGGCTGTTCCTTTACTGGATTCAACAGTTTCTCAAAATGGTCATAAAATTGGTGGAAGTTTATTGGTTCTATCCATTCCAGCTCTTTGTTATGCCATTTGGGGTTATAAGCCACAAGATGCTGATCGTTCATTAGTTTCAAACACACCAAAAGAAGATCCGAAAGTTCAACTATTAGGAGAGGGAAAAAGTGAAGATTCATCTACCATTGTTGAGGAATTAGATGAGAAACAAAATGATGTAGCTGCTTCTACCTCATCCGATTCTCAGCCTTCATCCTCAGAGTCAAATGAACCTAGTACACTGTACTACATTTTGTCATTCGGATGGTTGAGAAGATTTTTTTAAAGTTTAAAATCCTCTCCGAAATAAGTGCGACGAGCTTCTTGGTTATCCAGAAGCTCTCTCACATTTCCTTCCATGAACACTTTGCCTTCTTTGATTAAATAACTTCTATCTACAATTGAAAAGATCTCTCTAGCGTTATGGTCGGTGATCAAAACAGCGATACTCTTACTTTTTAAAAGTCTTATCAGTTGTTTAACATCGTGAATAGCGATAGGGTCAATGTTAGCGAATGGTTCGTCTAATAACAAAAGAGACGGATTGGTGATAAGAGATCTTGTGATCTCTAATCTTCTTCTTTCTCCTCCTGAAAGGGTAGAAGCTTTTTTTTGGGCTAAGCTTGTGAGATGCAGCTCTTCGAGAGATTGACGTAAACGATTTTCTTTTTCAGCTTTTGAAAGAGACAGTGTTTCTAAAATACATAAAATATTCTCTTCGACCGATAAATCCCCAAACACAGATGGCTCTTGAGCCAAATAGCCCATGCCCAATTTGGCTCTTTTATCGATACTTAAATGGCAAACATCTTGGCCTTTAAAGTAAATGGAGCCAGAATCAGGTTTGATAAGGCCCATTGTCATATAAAAAGCCGTTGTTTTACCAGCTCCATTAGGGCCTAAGAGACCCACAACTTCTCCGGGAAAAAGTTTTAAAGATAGTCCTTTTAAAATTTTTTTAGAGCCGTAAGCTTTCTCTAAATTTTCTATTCTCAATAGAGGAAGAAGTTTGTTAGTTGGCATAATTTTTCTCAAAAGATGGGAATGAGTTGTTTAAAATTTTTAGTTCTTCTTTTTTAAAAGATAACTTGATAAGCCCAACGCCCTGGATGTGTTCTATGTCCCCAATAGATGATAATTTTAATATAATTTCATCAGCTGTCATGGATAATTTTCTTGTCTTATCATAGAAAAGAACTTTTTGATTCTTATGGCCTTTTAGATGCCATACAGAAGAGGAATAATCAAAATCCATTTCAGCGGCGATGCCGTAAAAAGGTTTCAAAGAGGTCTCACGGCGGGAAAAGTAAACAGGTCCTTTAAGTTTAAGCTGAGTGGGTGTCGTTTGACCTTCATTTGTTTGATAGGCTATTTCAAATGCAGTTCCCTCAATCACTGAATCATCATAACTATAATTAAAAAGGCTTTTTTTATTTCCTAAAATGGGTGTTAAAGTGCATTTTTGTTCTTTTTGATTAAAGATCAAAAGACCATCACAGTTCATATGGACAGCCTTCCCTTTATGAGCATATTGAAACTGAGCAGCTCCTTTGCAGATGAAAAAATAAAATCCATTTTTTTCTAACATATGCAGAGAATCGGTTGTTCGGATCTTGCCGATGGGTAGCATCTCCAATAAAGTGTAGCCTGAACAATCTATGGTATTTTGGTTCTTGTTCCATCTTGCCTTAGAATAAGAAAAGTTGATGGAACCATCATTTTTCTTTTTTATGGATCCATCGCCTTCATAAAATAAGAACATATTCTCAGAAACAGAGGCTTCTATTTTATGCGCTTTTAGGCAATGATTTTGGTATTCTAGCTGACAAGGGGCATCTGTTTGGTAAAGAAGAATTTTTTTTGATTCGGGAGTATATTCTCCCTGGTCCGCTTGAGCCAAGAAGTCTGTCCCATAGGTGGCTTTAACAAAACCTGAAGCGACGATTTTTTTGACATCCACATCTTTTTTTTCTGGATTAAAAGATTGTAACGAACAGATAAATTCTTGCGCTTCAATATACAAAGGTGTGAGTACATTGTCTTTATTTCGGATCAAGGTGCGATAATTCACGCAAGAATTTTCCAAAGCTTTCACTTTCGCTTCCTGCTCATCTAATTTGACGACAGCCTCATCTCCGTTTAGATGGGAATCTTTGTTAAATGAAAAAGAGACTTTGTTTTCCAGTTGTATCTCTGAAAAAAGATTTCCCTGCTCTCCCTCTTTTCTGAAAACGCGCCCTTTTTCAGCTTTAAGGGCTGCAGAAGGGTGTTTGATGTTGATATCACCTAATAAATCAATTTGATTCTCCTTATACTCAATCTCTAAAGCAGAGAGACTGAACTGTTTGCCTTTCTCATCATCTGCTAGCAAACTTTTTGAATAAGGAAGTAAAACCAGTAAAAAGGATAAAAAGTTTATATTCATGATTTCTCATTTTTTAAAGAAGCCACAAGCGCTTCGAAATGTTTGGCTTTTAATCGAGGATTGGACCCTTCAATTGTTAAAGAGACTTGAGAAGCTTTTCCTTCTAATGAAGGGCTGTATTTTGACGGGATAGAGACGGGTAAGTTATGAAAGGGAAGACGATAAAAAGATAAAAAAACGCTGTCGGCTTCAAAATAATGAGAAGAATAGCTGTAAAACCCTTTTTCAGCAGATAAATAACGGATTTGTTGCCACGGTTTTTCGTCTACAAAATAGAGCTTTTCTTGCATCCATCCCGTAATCCCTTTTAGTTCTTCTACAATTTCCCATTTGTTATTAAGGGAGACGAGGTTCAGCACAGATAGATCGCTACATAGCCTGTAATGAAATCGTTGACCATTATCCTGGGTCAGCCACATGTCTTTTTGTACGTTTTTTCTCTTGGGTGTGCTGCGATTTTTATCTTTCAAACTTTCTTCTTTTTGCCTTTGATGAGTGTTTATTTTATTTTGATAAGAAGCGATGTCTTTCTCTGACACAAGGCATAGTTTTAACACCGCTATCAAGACAAGAATAAATCCTGTACTCCATACGATGAGATTAAAGTTTCTTTTCATCTTGCAGAATATGATGTATTTTCTGACAGCTTGTCAGGAGTTTCAATAGTTCATCGAAAGGTAAAACAGAGTCCTTATCACTTTTAGCTTCAGCAGGATTATTGTGAGACTCAATAAATAAAAGATGAGCTCCGGAAGCCACAGCTGCTTTCGCTAAAGTGGGTATGAATTCTCTTTGCCCACCTGAAGCGTGCCCAGCCCCTCCTGGTAACTGAACAGAATGAGAAGCGTCGAAGCAAACAGGAAAACCTAACTTTTCTAAAAGAGGCATACTTCTCATATCGCTCACGTAGTTGTTATACCCGAAGGTGACGCCTCTTTCCGTTAAAATGATATTTTCATTATGAGCATCCAATATCTTATCCACCACATTTTTCATGTCCCAAGGAGCCATAAATTGCCCTTTTTTTACATTGATCACAGCTTTTGTTTGAGCGGCCGCATAAACTAAATCAGTTTGGCGACATAGAAACGCTGGGATTTGTATGATATCACAGACTTCGGCGGCCGCCTTAGCTTCTTCTGGAGTGTGTACATCGGTCAATACAGGAACGTCCCATTCATGTTTAACCTTTTCTAAGATTTTCAGACCTTCTTCCAATCCCGGTCCCCTGAAAGAACGAAACGAAGAGCGGTTGGCTTTATCGTAACTAGATTTATAAACAAAAGGGATGTTAAGTTTTGAGCATATTTTTTTCAGTATTTCTGCCGATTTCAAAGCGTGATCTTCACTTTCGATCACGCAGGGACCAGAAATTAATGCCAAAGGCATGTTTTGTCCGACATAAAAATTTTTGATTTTCACCTTTTTCATTCTAATTTCCGGGTAATAAAATTCGATTTTAGTTTAATGGTTAAGATTTTAACTCTGAATACTTGAGTTAATCTTTAATGTTTTTTGTAATTCGGTGGTTTTTGCAATAGCTAAACAAAAAATCAAATGGGAGTGATAAAGTGTACTAGCCATAAAAATGTTTCTGTAATAACCAGATAGGGCTGGTCCTACGAAGGGGATGATATGAAAAGAAAAAAAACGTTTTGAGATCATACCAAGAGAACAAAAACTAAAGACAGCAAGAGCTAAAGCCGCCACTAACATGTGAAGAAGTATTTTATTCGTTTTTCTTCTAATTGATAAGGCGATAGAAGTTGGATGGTTGGGATTTTGAGATGACAATTCTTTGATATCGAGAAATTTATCGAAGCTTAAGAATAGCCCAGTTGCTGAAACAGCGATACTTTGGATGAGATGAATATTTCCATAAAATTCAGACAACGTTTTACCGAAAAAAGGGATGAACTTGACATTTATAAGTTTCGCTACACAAGCGCTCGATAAACAGAGAACAGCCAAGGATGTGATGATGGAAGATATGAGCAATTTTTGAGAAACAGTCTCGGGGATGTTGATGTGTTCTATCAAAGTTTTTGAAGACATCGTCGATGAGGGGATGTGATGAGTAGACATGAGTTATTCCTCTTTATGTTAGACATAAATTGTAGATAAAAAAAAGATAATATTCAAATACATATATTAATTAGAAAGATGTATTGTCACCTAATTAGATCTTTTAATGGACTCTTCTAGATATCTGTCCCCTTCATTCTTGTAGACCATCTTTTATATGACTCTGCCTTTTACCACTTTTTTTAGATCGGAGGATGAGAGAGAAATATAAATGGGAGTAATAAGCTCGTTGAGAATTATGGCCATAGAATGCTATCTTAATGAGGTAATTCAAAAACAGGAGTTAATTGTGAATTTAGAGCATACACTATCTATTATCAAGCCTGATGCGGTCCAAGGCAATCATATAGGCGCCATCATTCATCGATTTGAAACCAATGGATTAAGAGTTGTAGCGGCAAAAATGATGTTATTAACCGAGTCTCAAGCCAAAGCTTTCTATGCGATACATAAACACAGATCGTTTTTCCAAGAATTGGTCGATTTTATGATTTCTGGTCCCGTTTTTGTGATGGCTTTGCAAGGGGAAAACGCTGTGGCTAAAAATCGAGAAATCATGGGCGCTACAAATCCTAAAGAAGCTAAAGCTGGTACCATTCGAGCCGATTTTGCTGATTCAATTGACAAGAACGCTGTTCATGGTTCCGATAGTTTGGAAAATGCTGTGATTGAGCTTAAATTTTTCTTTTCCGATCTAGAGATTCATCCTAACCGTTAATCTTTTATGTCTATCCCCTCGTTGCTTCGCGGCGAGGGAATAAACTCACTCACAAAGTCATTTGTTTGTTTTTGAAGCCCTTCAACATAATCTTGTAGAAAAACATTTTTGCTCTCTGTCTTCGATAAGGGAACCTCAATCTTAGAGACTAGATCCAACAAAGGAATCAAGACAAAGAGTCTTTTCGTCCAATGGGGGTGGGGAAGAGTTAACTCTTTATCTTCTGAGTAATAAGACCCAAACAAGATGATGTCGATATCTATGTGTCTTGGCTCTTCTTTACTTTTTGGGATTTTGCCGAGCTTTTTTTCAATAGCGTTTGTGTAGGAGAATAGTTCTTTTGGAGATAAAGAGGTTTTTAGTGAGATGGCAATGTTGATAAAATCATTTTGAGGGATTGAGCTCACAGGGGAGGTTTGAAAAAAACGAGATGGTTGCACATCCCAAACATTTGGTATGTGAGAGATAAGATCAATAGCTTTTCTAAGACACGAAATAGAGTCACCTAAATTACTGCCTAGAGATAGATAAACCTGCTCTGTTTCTTTAAGACTCATATAAATCAGAAAACGTATAAAGTTTAGGAGGGGTCTGCTCCATAAAATAAAGGGCTTTGATCACACCTAGACTGAATAAATCTCTTGATAAAGCCTGATGGGAAATAGAAAGTGTTTCACCTTTAAAATGAAAAGTCATCGTGTGTTCCCCAACATTAGATTCGGAACGTTTAGATGAAATAGGGGCAAGATGAGGCAAGTGAGAGGCTAGCATGATAGCTGTACCGCTGGGAGTGTCTTTTTTTTCTATATGGTGTGTTTCTGAAATTGTCACGTCGGCAGGTTGGGATAATGCGTACACTTGAGCCATCAACTTAATAAATATTTGAATACCTGGGGAGAAGTTTGGTGAGTAAAGGATGGGGATCTCTTCTGCCGCTTTTTTCATCATGGCAAAGTCTTGATCAGAAAGGCCAGTGGTGCCCATGATTAATTTTTTGTTATGAGCCCATGTTTTTTGGATGACATCGTGAGAAATGCTCGCCGTAGAGAAATCAACAATAATGTCCACTTGGCTGAAATCGGCTTTATCTAAAGTTGTGATTGTCAAAGAAGGATAGAGTTTTAAAAGAGGATCTTCTTTTTCGATCAAGGAAGACGAAACGCCCCAAATCAAGATGATATCTGGATGGTCTAATAATTGAGTGCAAAGATTTCTTCCCACTTTACCTGTAATCCCTACGATCCCTATAGATATCATTTTCTAACCTTTTTGATACTGTAATCTTCTAGTATTACACTCTACGATCATCTTGTTTAAGTCTTCCACGCAAGTGATGAGTTCTTTGAGTATTTCTTGTTGTTGCATTAAAAATTCGGTTGAAATGGTGTTTTCTAGGGATTGGATCAGGTCGTGTTTTGTTTGTGTTAGATTCTCTTGGCTGAATTTAGAAGGAATCTCTTCTTTGGCATAAAACATGTGCACGGAATCTAGATAAGCTTGATCAATTTTTTGGCTGAGATGATTTTCCGAATCTAAAAAAGGAACTATTGAAGAGCTGAAACAATGAAAACGATTTAAAGAAAACGGAGGGGCTTCGAATCGAGCCCATGGTTGATTCTTAAATATCAGGCCAAATAACTTATCAAAAGCCGAGTGGTAGAAAGGTTCAATGCTGTCTATAGTGGATTGTTGAGAAATGAAGGGACTGTCTTTTACAAAGACAGGATTGAAGGCCTTTTGGTTATTTGCGTATTTATTGTGATCTTTGATCCTTAAATTATCGATAGTAACTTTTTCAGAAACCATATTTAACCCTTAAATATAGCACAGATTATTTAGATAATATATTTATTTCACAAGTTGTTTTTTTTACGCAATCAACTTGAAATAAAATGGTTTTATTCATACAATGTTCGAGGGAGCTTTGAGTGGTGTTCAATGATAAACAAAAAAACTGTTTTGGCGTTATGCTGGGTGTCTTTGGTTTGTTCCTCTTTAGGATGTTTGGAACAGGAAAATAAACCAATGAAAAGTGCAACTGAAGACGTGCACTATATAAATTTTCACAATATTCCGATAGTTGAATTTCTCAATTTTATACGTAAAACTTGTGGAGCTAATTTTATATTTGATCAGAAACAATTAAATTTTGATGTGACAGTTTCTTCAGGGAAAGCTGTTTCTACAAACCAATTGTTGAAAGGGGTTTCTAATTTACTAAAAGCTCATGGTTTTTCTGTTAATAGGGAACACGACTACTATGTTATCCATAAAGATAGCCAGGATCATTCTTCCTCATTAGACAATCAATCTGTTGATTTTTTCAACGAAGATAAAAACACTGAATACAGCTTTTGTTCTTATAAACTACAGTATCATGAAGGTCTAGAAATCCAGGAAGCTCTCAAAAAAATCGCTGTGGAGCTAAAGGTTAAAGGGCAAATCCCTCAAAAGATCATTTCAGCTGTTGAATCCATCCAGTGGTTAAAAGCCACAAATTCCTTACTTTATTCCGGTGATCAAGAAACTCAAAAAGTTTTGAACAGACTGATCTCTAGTGTCGATGTCCCTTTAAAGCAGGTTTTTATAGAAGTTTTAGTGATAGAAACAGATATCTCTAAAAGCCTAGAATTCGGTTTAGAATGGGCCGCTGGTGGCCAGATTAAAAACCAATTCTCTGTGGGTGGATCGGCTTCTGCTCAGAAAGGACCCCTCTCTTCATTTAGTGACCACGTGAATCAAGGTCAAGGAAGAGGCTCTTCAGTGCTTTCTTCGGGCAAGGGTTTTGATTTAGGTGTTATCGGGGATGTTATCCTGCATAAGGGACGCTCTTACTTAACCCTGGGGGCCTTAGTATCTGCCCTGCAGATGGACGGCGGTAGCACGATAGTCTTGAACCAAAAAATCATCACTCAAGACAATAAAAATTCCAAAATCTTTGTAGGGGATAATATACCTTTTACTGGGTCTGTTGTTCAAACTGTGGGTCAAAGTCAGCAAACAACGGCTAACATAGAGTATAGAGATATAGGTGTCAATTTAAGCATCACCCCAAGATTAGGGGAAGGAGATGTTATTAGCTTGGACCTCGAACAAGAGATCAGCGAAAGCGTCAATCCCACCCCTTTTGAAAACAACTATCAAGTGAATGGGATCAGAACAACGAAGACTAACATGTTAACTCATGTCCATGTGCCAGATAAACATTTTTTAGTTCTTAGTGGAATGATCAGAAATGCTAAAACACAGCATAAAGCTGGGTTGCCTTGCTTAGGGGCAGCTCCTTATATAGGTCGTGCTTTTAGTAAAACGAACCAAAGAGAAGAAAAGAGGAACATTCTCATCTTTGTTAGACCTCACATTATTCGTTCTCATCAAGATTATCAGACTGTTTCTCAGAAGGAGATGAAAAAAATAGAAAATGATGCATCTCGAAAAGAGCTTTTGAATATTTTGGGAGAGTGATTTTTTAGCAAAAAAATAATCTCATGGAAATTTCTTGAAAATAGGAAGCTGATTCGCTATAATTTGGCTTTAAAAAATAATCAAGGATTGATAGCTCAGTTGGATAGAGCATCCGCCTTCTAAGCGGACGGTCGCTGGTTCGAATCCAGCTCAATCCATATTCACTGTTTTACATTTCATGGGGGCCTCTTCAAAAATGCCTTTTGTTTCTTCTATGGATTCTATGGGACTATCTCCTTTTTCTTTTTCTTCAGAGGATAAGGATTTTTTGTTTTTCAAAGATCAATCTTTTAAAAATTTAGCTCTATCAGAAAAAAACGAAGAGATCACGAAAAGGATTCTTTTATCGATTGAAAATCATGAAGGAAATGATTTTCTTCTTATCCCGATGGCCTCTTACATCAATCGTCTGCATAATGAAAAAATACAGCCCTTGTTTCATTTCTCTGATTTCGAATTTCATTTCAATCGTCTAGTCACTGATGTCGAGCTACAATTGAAGATCAGGGGTAAGATCGCTGGTAAATATATACCCCGTTCCACCTACCAGGTTGTTTATCCTGTTGGAATGGGACAATCTTATAAAGGGGTACATGTTGTCAGTGCTCATACATCTCCAGATTTAGACACCACCGTGGCTTCATTTTGGGGTTGGTTGGATGCTTTTTCTTGCCGTCTTTCTTCTGGTCGCCATTTATGGAATTTACCAGGTGGACCACCCAAAGGACAAGTGGAAATCAATCTGCTATTTGAAAATTATTTAGGATCCAGCTTTTTTGATGCTTTTGCTTCCTCAAATCGCATTTTTTCTCTTGAGGCCGCTGACCTCATGGGCTTAGAGTCTTGGGAAGGTGTTGAGCAGACAGTTCGATCTAAAGCGAGCTACGAAGAAGTAAAGAATTTATTCTTAAATCACAACGCCTTAAAAGTGGTCGATGATCAAGACAATGTTTTGGGATTCATCGGTCGATCTGATTTCACCAAAAAAATTTGGGGAACTGTTTCCTTGAGAGATTTTTCTTCGAGATCGGAAGGAGATTTGCCCTCTTACTTAGATATCATTAGCATAGTTGACCATCACAAATCTTCTTTTACCACTCCTATCCCTTCGTGTATTTATGTGAATGACGCTCAATCATCTAATACTTTATTAGCGGAAAAAGCTTTTCAAATGAACGATCTATATAGCTTAGGCTCTATAGATCCAAATGAAATCAATCGACTTATCGGTTCTCTAAAAGAGAGCTCTCATCTTGTTGATTTGAAGATCTTGTCTAACTTATTAAATAAAAAAAGGATTTCCTTATCTCAATCGGACTATTTTATCAGTCCGCAAAGAGAATTTCTTGAATACTTGCACTTCTTCTACGCCATCTTAGATGACACTGATTTATTGGCAAAAGTGACCCCAAAAGATGTGAATGTTTGTTGCGAGCTTGTAAATAGATTAAAAAGTTTAGCTTCTCGTAAAGAGGAGATTGTCATTTCTTTAGATGACTTGGCCATGAATCCTGATTATGCTCAACAAGCGGCCAAGAGATTATTACAACACGAAGATGTTTATTCTTTATATAGTAGAATATATGAAGCTAAAGAAAGACATGTTGAAATGTCTATTATTCACGCATCCCGAGGTGAAGAGTCCTCTTTATTCATGGATACTAAAGAGCAGAATGGTTGCTGTCGCGTAGGTCAAAGTAAACTTTTCAAAGATAACTTTACATCGTTTCATCTACATCAAAAAGAATTAAGATTGAATTGGCTTAGACAGGCTTTAACTATTTATGAAGGAAATCCTCTTATTGACCTTCATATACACATGATCAGCACTGTATCTGGAGGAAAAGAGGCTTATGAACAAAAAGATCCCCTTTATACGCATAAAGATGAAATGTGGATATGGGCCAAAAATCAAGAACATCTAAGAGGCTTCTTGTCAGGCTTTCTTAAAGCCAGTCCCTTCAATGAAGGTACTTTTGAAATAAAAGTGTTCGGCGCTCCAGTCATAGACATGAATAGCATCAAGTATCAATATAAGGACCTTGATCTTCAAAAGGGTCTTATAGAAGATAAGGATGAAACATTGATCGTTTTACGATTTAAGCCAGGTTTAGTTAACTCTCGTAAGACGATGGTGTCACCTTATCTTCCAAAAATTGGTTGATTATGATTCGTTAGAGGAAGCGGGAGAACCATTTTCTTCTAATATCTCTAAATTGACTCTGATACCGTTACGGCTAGCCACCGACATAAGGAGAGTTCTGATCGCATTGATCGTTTTTCCTTTTTTACCAATAATTTTACCGATGTCTGATTTTTCAACAGAAAGTTCGATAATGAGGGTGTGTGTGCCTCCAACTTCATTGATTTGCACTTTATCTGGATTGTCAACGAGATTTTTTACGATATATTCTACAAATTCTTTCATGGTTCGATCCTCTTGATAAATACTGTTTGTGGGTACATGATCATATGTACTTAAAAATTAAAATAACCCAATCAGCTATAAATGATCTACTTTTTTGTCAAAATAGATAAAAAAATAAAAGAAGAAGTCGCTCAAGAGGATTGATCTATTTTTTTAATCCATTCAGCCATGTCTGCTGGAGGAGGAGCTTCTATACAAAGAGGGGTTTGACGATGGGGGTGTGTGAAAGACAGGCGATAAGCGTGGAGCATCTGTCTTTTGATTCCTAAAGCATGATTAAGATGAAGATAGCCGTATACAGGATCTCCTATAAGAGGAGTCTTTAGATATTGTAAATGAACCCGAATTTGATGTGTCCGACCTGTTAATAAGTTCATGTCTATCAATGTCATCTGTTTGCTTTCCTTCAAAATCGAGAGATGAGTTAAAGCTTTTTTCCCTTTTTCATGATCAACACACATCTCTTTTCTCTTTGAAGGATGGCGTCCAATTGGTAAATCGATGAGACCTTCTTTTGGTTTACCTGTTGTGATGCCCAAATATCTTTTTTCTATTTCGCGGCGACTCATCATCTCCACCATTTTGGTGTGAGTTTGTAGGTTCTTCGCCGTTATCAAAAGCCCAGAGGTGTCTTTGTCCAGCCTATGGACAATGCCGGGACGGATGGTATCTTGAAATTGTTCATTGAGTTGCTGACAATAATACAAAAGGCCATTCACTAATGTTTGATCATAATGCCCTGGAGCCGGGTGTACCACCAGCCCAGGGGGCTTATTGATGATGAGAAGATCCTCATCTTCATACACAATATTTAAATCAATCGGTTGAGGTGTCAAATTAATTTCGGGCGTCAAGATGAAGCATATCTCAACTTCATCATTTATTTTTAAACTCTCTCGTTTTTTTACGGGAGAGCCGTTAACAAGGATCGCTTTTTGTTCAATGAGAAACTGGAAGTAGCTGCGAGAATGAGTAGGATATTTAGAACACAGCCATTTATCAATTCTCTGTGCTGTATCTTCTTCTTCAACGATGATGGAATCTGTGATCATTTAGTTTATAGACAATGATTAGAAAATAGGGGGATCATATTCCCCTGTGATTAACATTTTTTTTATGGCAGCTTGTCTTTTTTGATTTTTGATCGTATCTTTTCTGATCTGGTTAGATATGTTTTGCAAAAATTGATCATTCAGTTTTTTTAATTCTTCTACAGAAGCCGTCGGAAATAATTGTTGCCATAAAGATAAATAGGCCGGCGTTTCTGTGCTATTAAAATTGGCAGGAGTGGCTACTGGATTGGTGAATGAGGAAGAAGGTGAACGGCTACTTAATGAAGCACTAGGTATAGAAGAAGACATATTTAATTACCCATGTTTTACAATTTTAATTTATTATAAAAAATATAAGATATCAATAGGAATTAAAAGATGGATGATGAGTCAAAAGAAGTTTATCGTAAAGCTATCAGATATCTCGCCCTCAAAAGACTATCTAAATATGAATTACAACAAAAACTATTAAAACAAGGATTCAGAACAGATAAAATAGAGCTTGTGATCCAAATTTGTTTAGAAAAACAATTCTTAGATGATGAATCTTATCAACAAGATTTTCTTCTTTATCAACAAAGAAAAGGGCGCAGCTCTAAGATGATTGAGCAAAAAATGAAAGAGAAATTTGGGTCTTTTGTGTCTGTGGTTTCGAAAACGGATGTAGACGCTGTTTCACTAGATAATTTATTGAAAAAAAAGAGTTATCAAAAGAAAATTTCTCATCCAGAGGAGAGAAAGAAAGTCATTCTTGCTTTAATCAGGAAAGGCTTTTCCTTATCTCTTATCAAAGATAAAGTGCCTTTAGCGAAACAAGATTGCCAATAATTCTAAAAATTCTCTATATAGGACAAAGCGAGGGGGAGTATGAAAATAGGCGTTATTGGTATTAACCATAAATCTTCCGATTTGATTCTAAGAGAATTTGTTGCCAAAAGCGCAAATGCTTTTTTAAAATCTAATTCCGATTGGAAAGAACAATTTTCCTTGGTTTTTTTGTCTACTTGTAATCGGACAGAAATTTATTTTAGTTTTTATGATCTCTCTGAGGCTCATCGCCTCATCTTGTCTATGCTTAGTATTGAATCTAGCTGTCCTTTAGGTCATGCTTTTTATTCCTATTTTGGAGTTGATTGCTTCACTCATTTATCTCTTGTTTGTTCCGGATTAGACAGCGTTGTTGTAGGAGAATCAGATATTCAGCATCAAGTTAAAACGAGTTACCAACAGGCTTTATTGGAATATTCTTTAACAAAAGATATGCACTACCTTTTCCAAAAAAGTTTTAAAGTGGCTAAAGAAATCAGGAGTGCCTATCCAAATATGAAATCAGCTGTGACTTTAGATGAGATGGTTTTACGGTTAATAAAAAAAATGTCTCCTATTGAACATACACCACATATTTTATTTGTAGGAAATTCAGATATAAATAGAAAACTCATCAACTGTTTACAAAAACGTGGTTCTTATCTCATTGACTTATGCACAAGGTCTCCGCAATCAGCTAAGTCAGCTTTAGAACAGGCTCCCATTAATATACAAAATTGGGATAAAATCCCGAATTGGATGAATTACGACTTAATGATCACAGGCACCAAAACGGATGAATTTTTAATCATTCCAGAACAGATCAAAGGTGTGATGAGGTGTCGCTTGATTCTAGATTTAGGTGTCCCTCGAAATGTTGACCCTAGGATAGGATTAAATCCTTTTGTCCAGTTACTCAATATCGATGATTTAGGCAGAATGATCCAACAACATAAAACCAAGATCGCTGACGTCACTCAAGAAGCTGAGAATTTAGTGAAAAGAAGCCTTCTTTCATTTCAGAAAAATATATGAGCATGAGGGTTAGATGAGTTGGTCAATTTTTCAATTACTGCTGAGTTGTTTCTTTTGCATATCCTCTTTAAGCGCTATTGATTCCAAGGAAGCTTCTGATCAGAAAAATATTTTCATATTGTCCAAAGATGAAGTTTATGAAGATAATTTATACGTGGCTGCCGATACGATAGAAATTGCAGGCGTTGTAAAAGGAGATGCTTACTTATTAGGCTCTCAAATTTTTATTGACGGTCAAGTTGATGGGGATCTTTTATCCGCTGGCGGTAGTTTAGATATTAGCGGAGAAGTCAAAGGAAACTTAAGAGTCGCTTTTGGTCAAGTGAATATTTCAGGTAAAATTGAAAAAAATATCACTTGTTTGGGGGCTAACACCCAGTTCACCTCATCGAGCGTTATCAAGGGAAAAGCCCTGTTAATGGCAGGAAATGCCGAATTAGCCGGTGTCTTTCAAAACTCACTCAAAGCGTTCATTTCTCATCTGCGTATCGTAGGAGAAATATGGGGCCCGATCGAGGCGTCGTTAAGTCAGCTGAGAATTGGAGCGGACGCTGTGATTAAGAATACTTTTTCTTATCGCTCTAGTTATCCGGGATGGATAGACCCTAAAGCTCAGATTGAAGGGCCTTTGCTCTATCAGTCTTCTATAAGCGACAGCTTTTTAGGAGATAACTACCTTTTCACTTTTTTGTTGAATAGCAAATGGATCTCTATCTTGATGAACGTCATATACACGGTATTTGCGGCCTATATTTTGAAACACTTTTTCCCCGAAAGCACCACAACTGTAAAGGCTTATATCAGAAAAACTCCTCTGCCATCTCTTTTGGCGGGAGGGGTATTTGTTTTTGCCCTTCCTATACTATCTGTTTGTTTGATCATCAGTATTTTAGGTATACCTTTTGCTTTTACTTTGATCGCTGTGAATGTGCTCGGTTTTTATACGGCTAAAACTTATACATTGATGTATCTTGCCGATTGGCTTCACAAATGGGGAAAAGTGAGTAAAAATTCTCGTATTTGTTTTCTATTGGTTTTAATGTTGTATTTTGGATTAACCGCCATTCCTGTTTTAGGGATTTTCATCGCTTTACTGAGCATGATCATGGGCATGGGAGGAGTTGTCTTAGCTCAATCTAATTGGGGTCTACCAAAAGATGGCAACTATGAAGAGCAAGCAACCTCCTCGCCAACAAAGTCGTCTTAGCCTTAGAGATGGGCTCCTCATTCTGGGAAGTTAACAGTTCTATCGTATGGCCATAGGCTTGTACTTGCAAAGGGCTTAGATTTTGGATAGCGGCGTCAAAAGAGGCTTCAGGTGTTTTTTTTATAGATTCATCAGTTATGATTTCACACAACAAATGATTTTTAACAGCCTGGCTATGAACTTGCAAGTAGATAAAAGCTGGTGAATGAATCACAACGGATAGCCAAGAGATCTTTGTTTTTGAAGGAAGTCTAGTTAAGCCGAAAGGATCCCATATAAAACTTATAAAAGAGATCACAAGCATGGTCAGGCTGTACCATTTCAGAGTGTTTTGTATACAAAATTTGTTGGTTAAAAGCTGAATTTGAGTCTCTGTTGTCGTGTTGTATAATTTTTCATTAAATACAAGACGCTCCTCGTCTCCAAAAGAAGATGGGAGCATAATGGGTGCGTACGGATGATGAGGGATGAATAGTTTAGAAAACATATATTGTTTTAATGAAAAAGTAAAACTGTAATAATTATATTATCTTTTAGTGAAAAAGTCTATTTATTAATTTAAAAAATACAAATTTTCTTAAAAAAGTATTTTACAAAAAATATTTTAAACCAGGGGTATCAGTAGCTAGGTTGTATTTGTCTTCTCTTTTTTGATCGACAAGATAACACACTTTCTACAAGACAAGGTATAACCATAATAGCAGTGAAGGCATAAGAGCCCAAAACGGAAAAAGAGGTCCATCCCGCCTCTTTTTTTACAAAGAGAGCATTCACAAAGCCCAATCCCCCAATTAACATGGCGTCTTTAATGGTTGCAGGTTTACCATTCCACCAAGGTCTTATTCTTTTGCAGCAAGATACTATCTTTGAGCAGCAAGGTACTGTCTTTGAGCAGCAGCTTGACTTCTTAGAGCTGTCAAGTTCATCGAAGTAGTCTTTGACTTTTTCATAAACATCTGGAAATTCTTTTTCTAATTGCTTTTGCACCAATGGGAGTGTGTATGCCACTCTTTCTTCAAGATATTCTTCTACCTTAGCTAGATCGATTTTGGATGTTAAATGACATTGTTCTCTTAAATCATTCCATTCCTTAAGAAAATCATGTGCTTTGGAGCTTTGGATATGTAAAAGAAGGTGTGCATAAATAACTAGTGATGCAAATTCAGGCTCACATCTTCTGATGCTTTGAATAAGACGAGCATTCCTTTTCGCATATTTTCGCCCCAAAATTTCTAGAATATAATTGTCGACTTTGTTGTTGTGTAATTCTAGCTGCCCTGTTTCAAATTGTATCTGAAAGATTTCAAAGTTGGTTACGAAGGTTTGTATACTAATTTTCAATATTTGGATTTTCTTGTGGGGTTCTCTGTCCCATCTTTCATCCGTCATCGTGTTAATTCTATTCAGGATGTTAGTTTTAATAGTGTTGAATTCGGAGTCATTTATTGATGATAACGTCTCTTTTGTTGTATCAATGAAATTTTGAAAGGCATCGCACAGCTTTGTATGATCATCACAAGATTCTAAAATTGACTTTGGTATGTATGTATGTTTCCATCTCACTAAATCATGTGGGAATCCTTTCAAGTCTTGCATTTTTTCATCATATTTTTTAGTTTCTTCTAAGTCATATGAGACTGAAGGCTTGGGGTACGCTGATTTCAATAATGATACAAGGTGGGATTCCTCAAAGCTATCTTGATGTGGCCTTAAATGGGTGATTAATTTGCCTAAGAGTAGGCTTTTTTTCTTGTTGTCGTATAAAATGGGTAGGCGAGGGTGAACCATCGGGAATAACATCACAATAGTGTTTAAAAATTGAGATTCGTTAGATGGTATTTCATCAGGTTTTAAATGGGTGATTAGTTTGCCTAGGAGGGTGTTTTTTTCATCGTCTGTATATGAGATTGGTGAGTTTCCGTGAACCGTTGGGAATAAACTAACAATAATATTTAAATGGTTAGGTTCATTAGGGGGTATTTGATTAGGTTTTAAATGTTTAATTAATTTCCCTAAGAGGGTGTTTTTTTCATCGTCTGTATATGAGATTGGTGAGTTTTCGTGAACCGTTGGGAATAAACTAACAATAGTGCTTAAATGGTCAGGTTCATTAAGGGGTATTTGATTAGGTTTTAAATGTTTAATTAATTTCCCTAAGAGGGTGCTTTTTTGGTTGTTGGTGTATGAAATGGATAGGTCAGGATGAACAATCTGGAATAAACGAACAATAATATTTAAAGAGTTAGATGCGTTATCCCCAGATTGATTAGGTTCTAAATGACCGATTAATTTTTCCAAGAGAGTTTTACTTTTATCTCGGTTATAGGGAGTGTTTAGTTGAGGGTGAGCTATTGAGAATAAGGAGATAATGATATTTAAAGATTCAGATTCGTAACGGGAGTGTTGATTGGAGCCTAACCGTTCTATTAATTTTTCTAAGAGAATCTCACTTTTATCTTGGGAATATGAAATTGGCAAGAGTTGATGAACTAAACGGAACAAGATACCAATAATATCTAAAGATTCAGATTCGTTAGGTAAAGATTCATCAGATTTTAAACGTCCTATTAAGTGTTTTAAGAGATTCTCAATCTTATCTGTGGAACAGGGGATCTGCCCGTTGGTGAAAACGGATAGAAATTGATTGACAATAGTACCTAAAATTTCAGGATTGTCAGAAGTGGGTTCATAGGGAGATAAATTATTTATTAGTTGTGCTAGATCAGATGTAGAATTGTTGGTTGGGAATAAGATTCTTGGATTAGGATTAGTCAGATCATACGTTGTATTGGATCCTCTTGCTAACCCACTATTACCTTGGGAATAATGATGGGGTGCGTTTGGAGCCTGTGAACTTGAAGAGGAAGTCGTTGGATAAGGGTAAATTGGCATTGACTCCGTCCTTTGAGTCTGATTAGTCATCTGATTAGTCAACCACATTACTATCTCCTTAGTAAATATAAATTAAGAAATGATACAGAGATTATCATCCCCACAAACACCTTCACAAACACCTTGATTTTTTATGAGAGGCTGTTTTTCTTCATGATCTTCACCTTTCTTTTTACGAGGAGGGTGCTTATCTTCATTTACTTTGAGCTTCTTTTCAGTACTTGGTTTTTTACGCTGAGTGAGGGTGTTTGAAGGCGGAAAAATGATAGTATCAGGAGGGCTCGTGAAATCAGGGCTGTTCTCTTGCAATTCGGAGCGAGTATCTTTATTCAAATAATATTCGGGTACGTATTCGTTTATGATAGATTTTAGTTCATCTGAAGACGAGGCTCTACTTAAGAGGGTTTCCCCATTTTTATCTTTTATTTGTAAATGATCGTTCAATTTTTCCTGATTATCGAGGTTGGATGTTTTTGCCAACAATGTTTGTAACAGAGCTGCATTTTTTTGATCAATAGCGATCGAAATAGCGCTTTCTGAATGAGCGTTTAGCATAAACGGATCAGCTTTTTTCTCAAGTAATTTTTCTGTGGGTTTTTGTAATCCCTTCTTAGCTGCTATTGTTAAAAGAGTTTCGCCCTCTTTCGTTTTTTGATTGATACTCTTGCTATTTATTTTAGCTAGGATGGCGTTCATGAGGTCATGATCTTGATCAGAGATGCTTTGAACAAGCCAATCGAAAGCACTTTTATCTAAGGTGTGATGTAAGGGGGAGGAAAAATTGACATTCTGAATGAGATGCAGTAAATCATCGGCTCTCAGCCCATATTTGTCTTTCAAAGAAGGATCCACTTTTTCTTTGAGAAGGACTTCTCTCATGTCTTCTGACTCTTGCAAAGAGGCAAGCATGAGGGCTGTTCGTTCTTCTTTGTTACGGTGATTGATGTGTTCACGATAAGACACACCTTTTAGAAGAGTCAATAAAGCGTTATGGGATTGGCTTTTCACAGCGAGTAAAAGAGCTGTTTCTTGATCCTTATTTTGTAAAAAAGGGTCTGCTTTACATTTCAAGAGATGAGAGATGATTAAAGCCTCTCCTCTTTGAGCTGCTATCATGATAGGTGTGTAGCCAAAAGGATCTTTTAAATTGATATCAGATGGAGATAGATGGGGTAAAAGAGCTTTTACGATCTTTAAATTTCTTTGATAGCACGCTAAAAGAAGAGGTGAGATTTTGTTTTTATTTGTTAAATGAGCGATAGCCCCTTTTTTCAGAAGATGGTTGACTAAA
Organism: Rhabdochlamydiaceae bacterium; assembly: GCA_049240945.1. GTDB lineage: Bacteria > Chlamydiota > Chlamydiia > Chlamydiales > Rhabdochlamydiaceae > JBMLRQ01. Next base: position 3,719 of record JBMLRQ010000020.1, on the reverse strand, counting down.
GAAAGGTTGCCGTGTTTGACTGCTATCAGTAAAGCTGAGAGACCTGTTTCATTTTGCTCATTGATGTAATTTAGATCGGATATAGCTTTAGTGATAAGGGCTACGGTTTGTTGTTGTCTTGAGTCAACAGCTAGCATCAAAGGAGTGATTTTTTCGACATGAGGGGAGTGGTTATTGCGAAAATAATCTTGAGATTTGAGATCAATACCTTGTTGAATCAACCATTTTGTGAAAACGTGTTGCTTTCCTTGAATGCTCTTGAAAAGAACCTGTCCGTTCGCCAGAAGTGTTTTGATCTTTTCTGCTGTGTCAATATATTTTAGAAACAAACGAAATAATTGGTGGTTTTTTTCTTTACGCAATAGACTTGTTAAAGGATTACCAAGAGCGCCCAACGATACTGGATTCGCTCCTTTTTCTAAGAGTGCTTTGCTGATAAGATAATTGCCTTGTGCCGCTGAGTAAGCTAAAAGAGAATATATTTTTTTACCTGTAGCATTGATTTCATCTGATGAAAAGTAGGGTAATAGAAATTGCACGATAGGCCAGTGTTCATTTTTGACGGCATAAGTGAGAAGGTTCATCCCTTCATTGTCTTCCACACGAAGATCTCCTCCTTTATCAACAAGTTTTTTTAAGATCTCTAATTGTTTATTTTCTACAGCAAAAAATAGAGCATGACGGCCAGAAGATTGTTGTTTTTGGTTGATGTAAGAAGAAGAGGCTCTTTCTAAGATTTGTTCGACGATGTTTAAATGACCCCGACGACTGGCTATCATCAAAGGTGTTTTCCCTTCTTTGTTTTGAGTCTCAAAAGATAGCCCTTTTTCTAGGAGGATGGAAAAGATCTCTGACTCACCTGACATGCTAAGAATTGAAAGTAAGGAATCGTCATCTTTGTCGACTTTAGACAGATAAGATGGAGGGTATGACCGTTTTATCAAGACATCAAACACCTTTTTATTGCCTTTCAAACAGACTATCATTAAAGGAGTGGCTTCAAAAGGTGGCAGTGTGACCATGTAATCACACCCTTTTTCAATTAAACAAGCAACTAGTGAGGGATCTTCTAATTGACAAGCGATAATAAATGGGGATACCCCTTGTTTGTTCACATGATTGATATCAGCGATCTCGTAACTATCGACCAATCGATGGAAAATTTTATTGAATAAAACGAGTTCTTTTTCATCCCAATTGGCATTTCTAGCTTTTTTAAGAAGGCAAATGAGAGCATTGTCTCCGTCATCATCCTTGGCCTTTAGATTCACTTCCGGTTTATTCATGAGAGTGTCGGCTATTTTTAGATGTCCACTTACACAAGCCAATATCAAAGGAGTTTGATTCATACCATCCCTTTGATTAAGTAAATCAGGGCTAAATAAACGCTCAAACATATTTTTTTTATTCAAATGAATAGATTGCATAAACAAAAAGAATCTAGTCTTTGTTGAAAAAACATCGATGCCGTAAGAAAGGATCTTTTCTAAACTATCCGGATCATCTTGCTGCATAACTGCGTTAGCTATATGGTGGTTAACAAGATTTTTATCGAGTATTTTTAGATGCGTTTTGAGTTTTTTCTTTGAAACATGTTTAAGTAGTTTAAGAATAGATTCGATGTTTTGTGATTGAATAGCACATAGAAGAGAAGATGCATCTTTTTTATTAAGGATTAAAGGATCAGCCCCTTTTGCTAACAGGGTGTCCACAAGATGAAAGTTTTCGTTTTGTAAGGCCAGATGAAGAGCGGTATTCCCATACATATCTTGTTTGTTAAGATAAGATTCTAATTCACCACCATCGATGTTTTCTAAAAGAGCTGTCACTATTTCTAAAGGGATTTTATTAACCTCGCAAGCCGTGATGAGAGGGGTTTTACCAGATGAATGTTGATAATCAAGAGGGTATCCCTGTTGGATAAGGAATTGAACTGTTTCTAATCGTTTACGAGAAATGGCGATCGTGAAACAGGTGTTTTGGTTCACATCTTTTTGGATCATGTAGTCTCTTTTTTTCAATTCATCTAAGTTGTTCAAAAGGAGTGAACAGATCTCTACATAATTGTCGAACGAAGCGATCATTAAAGGGGTTATTTTATCGATATCAGGTAGGAATCTATCGGCATTAGACTTCAAAAGAAGTTTTACAATTTCTTTGTCTCCAATAGAGGTGGCTAAGCCCAGAGCTGTACGTCCCAAGAAATCTTTGGCATTGATAAAAGAAGAAGAAGATTCATCCTTTAGAATATTTTGGACCAGTTCTTTTTTGCTGCAATAGGAAGCGATCATGAGAAGAGTCTGCCTATCTTTTGGAAACTGGTAAGTGAGATCTATGAGGTTCTTAAAAGAAAAACAGATCGCTGTTTGATTATGAGTCTTTAGAATATCTTGGATCATTTCTTTTGTACCGAAATAGGAAGCGATCATGAGAAGAGTCTGCCTATCTTCTGGAAGCTGGTAAGTGACATCTATGGTTTTCTCAAGATAAAAACGGATCGCTTTTTCATTATCAGTTAAGATCGCATATCTTAAATCGATATATTTTTCATCGGATGAAAGGTAAGAAGGGTTAAATCTACAAACCACTTCAAACATAGAAGATAAAATGAGAGGGTTGTTAGCATGAATAGCGATTGTTAAAGGAGAGATGCCCTCCTCATTTTTAAAGAGAGGATCAGATCCTCGGTCTAATAAAAGATCGACGATTCTTTGTTGACTCTCGGGTGTCTTTTTTTTGCTTTTGAGACAAGCAAAGAAAAGAGGGGTCCTTCCAGATTCATCAACGGCATCGATATCTGCTTTCACAAGAGAGTGATTGATTAAAAGCCCTACAAGGTCTTCGTATCCCAAAAAAGCGGAAAGCATCAACGGGGAAATACCTTCGTCATTGGTCAAGCTAGGGTCGCATCCTTTTTCTAAAAGGTGTTTGGCAACTGAGATATGACCGTTCCATATAGACAAGATAAGAGCAGAGTTCCCATATTGATCCACATGGTTAAGAGCTTCAAAGGACAACTTAGGGAGTAAGGATAAGATGATTTCTTCATCTTCTTGAGAACAAGCTAATAAAAGGGGTGTTTGACTGTACTCATTTTCAACTTCTAGATTCTCTTCTAAAGAATCATAAGGAAGGGTTTTTTCAAATTCTTTTGTTGGTTGTTTAAGCGTAAAAGAAAAAAGATCATATTTGTCTTGTAAAAAAATATTTTTTTGAGACTCTGTGATTTGATCGTTTGCCTCAGAGGGATTGGGTGACGACTGAGCCTTTTTTAAATTTGACAGTTTTAGGAATTGAGAAAAAGCCATCGCCATCCGTTCTGAATGAAGATGGGCATGGCTCACATTGAAGGGCTTTTCTTTTGGATCATTAGGTGTCCATATTTGATAAAAAAAATCAGACCCTAAACTATTAGGTATGGAAGAAAAGCCCTTTTGATGATGACTTAAATCACTTGAACTTGTAGAGAAGGGGGGGGGTGAGACAATAGCACTCATGATATACCTCATATTAGGTTGATTTATTCCTAAATAGGTAGCTAGAGTAGCATGAAATCAGATATTTTTGTGAAATATTTTTCTTCTGTTAATGGATTCTTTAAAGAAGCTTTTTAAGAAAAGTCCATATTTTTCATAGAAGAGAAACTGTGTCCCATAAAGCCCACTAGACTTCTTTCGAAATTCATTACGGCAACTCTAAATTATGTATCCCCGCAATCA
>JBMLRQ010000019.1:0-25335 GCA_049240945.1 Rhabdochlamydiaceae bacterium | reverse complement strand
TCCGGCTTAACACCATTGAGCATGCGGCGAATCGTGGTAGGATCTGGAGGCTCTGTGCAGTTGCACCCTAAAGGCTCTTTCAGTTAGTTCCAAATCGGCTTGAAGCTTCCTTGAGATGAATTAAACAGCCTGTATTTTACAATTATTCAATTTTTTATGCAACTTTGCAGGCGCTCTGAGTAAAAGAGAAGAACTCATTCTTCGGTTCCTCTGGTTTAGAATATGAATCCTCCACTCAACTCCTGAGAGTTATCATTCACAGATTTTCCTTCTCCTTTACCACCAAAAGATTAGACATGGATTGGGAAAAAATTGCTTTCGACAATTTTTAGCAGTAAAGCAAAGGTTATAACTGTTTGATTATGATGGATTGGGGGCAGTTGGACTCGAACCAACGAATTCCGAAGAAGAGGGATTTACAGTCCCTTGCAATTGCCGCTATGCGATACCCCCTAAGAAGGAAAAAATGCTGGAGAAAGGAATTGAACCCTCAACCGTCCGATTACAAGTCGGGTGCTCTGCCAATTGAGCTACTCCAGCAAATTTAAAAGAATGTTATGTTTTCTTTAGATTATTCGCAAGATTTTTTGTCAGACACATTATCTTCGTGAGCAGGGATGGATGAATCAACTGATCCTACACTCACTTTTTTGAAAAAAGAAGAAATTTTATGTGTTTTATCGGTTGTCTTATCCGTTTCGGCATGAACGAAATGCGCCTTTAGCTTTTGAGAACCGGCTTTTAATTCACAACACTTTTTAAATTTTTTACCAGATCCGCAAGAACACGGATCATTTCTTCCTATCTTTGTCATTTTAACTCCAAAAAATCCATAAAAGGGGCGTTTGTTTCGTTAATTTATTCTAAAAAACAAAAAAATTATCTTATGATTGCTTCGATTTTACATAACATATAGAATTTATCGTATGATAAAAAGCAAATACAATGAAACTGAAAATTATAGACTCGATAGCCCACCCTTCCCCTCCTTGGACTAAACTAGGTAAAAAAATAGAAAGTTTATGTAGAAAAGCCATACATGAATTTAACCTATGGCCCCAAGACAATAAAATAGCCATCGCTCTAAGTGGAGGGAAAGACAGTTTAACATTGCTCTATTTATTAAAGGCCTTATCCAATCGAGGTTTTCCTCCTTTAGACATAACAGCTATCCATGTGAGTGGAATGTTTTCTTGTGGAGCGGGAGTTGATCTTTCTTTCCTAGAAAAAACATGCTCTTCTCTACAAATCCCTCTTATCATCCTTTCATCTGAACAAAAAAAAGAAAATCTTGAATGTTATAGCTGTTCAAGAGATAGACGATCCTTGATTTTTAAAGAAGCCCTAAAAAGAAAAATCAATACCGTAGCGTTTGGGCATCACAAAGATGATTGTTTACAAACTCTCATCATGAATCTATTACATAAAGGTGAGTTTGCCGGAAACTTACCTAAAGTCTTTATGCAACACTACGGCGTGACGATTGTTCGCCCTTTATTTTATGTAGGGGAAAATGAAATCAAAGAATTTGCAAAACTATATGGATTCAACAGGATAACATGCCAATGCCCAGTAGGTCAAAAATCGATGAGACAAAAAGCAAAGAACACTTTAAAGTTTTTAGAGGAAGAGTTTCCTCAATCGTCTCAAAACTTATTTTCGTCTGTTTTAAAGTATGGATCCAAGAAAGCACTTAAACCTTAGCTTGTAGGATATTTTTAATCTAATTTGAATGGGAATGAATTTTATGTATTTTTTTGAGCTTTCTGCGATCATCATTTATTTTCTTTGTATTGTTTTAATAGGGTGGTTCTCTTCTAAAAAAAACCTCACCTCCTCCGATTTTCTTATGGGAGGCCGCTCTTTGAATTACTGGTTAACAGCTTTGGCCGCCCATGCCAGCGACATGAGCAGTTGGTTATTTATGGGATATCCTTCTCTCGTTTATCTCGGAGGGCTTAGACAATCTTGGGCCGCTATTGGTTTAGTGTTTTTTATGTATTTAAATTGGCAATTCATCGCTCCAAAAATCAGAGTTTACACAGAAAAATACGACAGCTTGACTTTCTCCTCTTTTTTTGAAAGCCACACAGGAGATCGATCTGGACTTTTGAGACTTATAACCGCTCTCATGTGTTTAATCTTCTATTCCATCTACATTTCCGCTTCTTTAGTCGGATTAGGGACGTTATTAAATACCTTATTTAGCATCCCTTTTCCTTTGGCTATTTGCTTAGGTATCGCTCTCACTATTCCTTACATTTTACTTGGCGGATTTTTGACTCTAGCTTGGATAGACTTATTTCAAGGATTATTCCTTATGATTGTGATTCTGATCGTTCCTTTTCATTTTGTTGCACACATAGGGGGGTGGGACACTTTGTTGTCGTTTCTTGATTCACACAGCTTTCAAATAGTCGACAATGCATCCATCGCCTCACCTCTGTTATTAATGTTAGGATGGGGTCTTGGTTATTTTGGCCAACCCCATATCATCACAAAATTCATGGGCATTAAAAATGTCAAAGATATCCCCAAATCAAAATACATAGGCATGAGCTGGATGATTTTATCTCTATCAGCAGCCACTTTAATAGGTCTTGTAGCAACGGCTTTTTTTAAAAGTGGCCTTAAAGATAGTGAGCTTGTATTTATTGAAATGGTGAAGCAGCTTTTCCATCCTTTCTGGGTTGGCTTTGTTTTATGCGCTATTTTCGCGGCGACTATTAATGCCATGAGCTCTCAAGTCCTTGTGTTATCTAGCACTATTACAGAAGATTTTTATAAAAGATTTATTAACAAACAAGCTTCCCCTGCCAAATTGGTTCAGATATCTCGCTTAGGTATTCTTTTTATCGCTTTTAGCTCATTTTGGATCGCTTTACTGAGTTCCAGATCTGTTTATCATTTGGTTTTATATGCATGGTCAGGTCTGGGCTCTACATTTGGCCCTTTATTAATAGCTTGCTTATATAAAAAGAGAGTGAGTAAATACGCAGCTTTTCTGGGCATTTTAATAGGAGGGGTGACATCTTTATTGTGGCCCCTCATAAATCCTCTTATATATGAAAAAAATATACCTAGTATCATCCCAGGCTTTTTTACTGGCCTTTGTTTTATTTTAATAGGATCGATCTTGATAAAGAAAAGATAGAATTTTTCAAGGCAAATGATTGAATTTTTCTTGCTTAATTCTTGAGTTAAAGGCATCCAAGCGAATCATAGGCTCTCTTTGCAGAGATTCTATGAACTCTCTTCCCCCCTCAAAAGCGTATATTCTTTTGAGCTCTTCTATCAGCTTTTGATTAAGGTCTTCTAAATCATCAAAGACCCCTATTGAACAAGACTCAACATGCTTTAATCTATATTTTTTGGCTTCTATGATAAGATCAACAAAACGATCAAAGAGTTTGCTTAAATCAGATCCAGATAAAAGCAATTGCTCTCTAGATTTGATATTATGCAGTTTCTTAGTGAGTTCTTTTATAAGATAAATGCCTTCTTTTCGGTGTTGATCTGAAGGGCGAAAGCTACAAGAAGAAAGCAGCAAAAATAAAGAAGTCAGAAATACAGTTAGACGCATCATATTTTTTTTCGTTTTTTTCAAATTAGTATAATAGTACTTGAGAAAAATGCCAAGAACACTGTACATTGTATGTATTAGCAAGGGCGTATAGCTCAGTTGGTAGAGCTCCTGTCTTACACACAGGTGGTCATAGGTTCGAGTCCTGTTGCGCCCATCCTTTGCTTGCGGGAGTAGTTCAATTGGTTAGAGCACTGGCCTGTCACGTCAGAAGTTGCGGGTTCAAGCCCCGTCTCCCGCGCACTTTAAATATACTTGATTATCTTATGACTTTTCTTGTTTTCTTTTAATAAAAGGTTGGTTTCTCTATGGTTTTATCTAACAAATGGGCAAATTATCTTTGGAATCACATTTCTTCTTACTTTTGGATAACCTTCGGCTCATTTTTAGCCGCCGTAGGCGTTCAGATTTTCTTATTACCAAATAAGCTGATTGACGGAGGAATTGTAGGTATTGCTTTGATATTAGCCAGACTCATAGGTCATGAGTACCTCTCCTTTTTTTTAGTAGCCCTCAATCTCCCCTTTATTTATCTGGCCTATAAATCCATTCGACGCTCATTTGTTATCTACATGGGTCTCGCTGTTCTTCTATTTGCTGGATTTCTAGCTATTTTACAAATGGCTCCCCCTTTTATTGGGGATCCTTTGGAAATTGTGGTGATAGGAGGAGCCATATTGGGCATAGGTGTAGGTCTGATTATACGCCATGGAGGCTGTTTGGATGGAACTGAAATCTTAGCCATCATCATCAACAGAAAAAGAGGCTTTACCGTTGGACAAGTTATTTTGTTCATCAACTTCTTTATTTTTACAGCCTACGGATGGATCTTTCGAGACTGGCACATGGCTTTGCAATCGCTCATGACTTACATCGTCGCTTTTAAAATGATGGACCTTGTTATTGTTGGTCTGGATGAATTGAAATCTGTTTTGATTATTTCTTCAAAACCAAAAGAACTAGCCGACAAAATAACTAACCAATTAGGCCTTGGGCTAACGATCATGCACGGTAGAGGAGGCTTTTCAGGAGACGCTAGAGAGATTTTATTTATTATTTTAGAAAGATTAGATTTGGCCGCATTGAAAGAAGTGGTTTTAATGAATGACCCTTCGGCTTTTATAGCTATAGAAAATCTACATGAAGTGATTTACGGGAAGCAAGCCGAACTACCAAGAAAAAAAAGAACTAAAAGCAAAATCACTAGTTTGAATAAATAAGATCAAAGCTCTAATTTTTTAAGATAAGAAGAATAACCGCTAGAGGGATATTCTTTGATGAGTTTCATGAAAGCTTGTTTATCAATATAACCCATTCTATAAGCTATTTCTTCAATACAAGCGACCATCACTCCCTGATTTTCTTGCACATTTTGCACATAGTTAGCGGCTTTGTGAAAAGATTCATGAGTACCTGTATCCATCCAAGCTATCCCCTTCTCTAAAATTTTTAAAGAGAGAGAGCCCTTTTGCAGATAAGCCAGGTTAACATCAGTGATCTCAAACTCGCCTCTAGGTGAGGGAGAAAGACTTTTAGCTATATTCACCACATCTCGATCATAAAAGTATAGTCCCGTCACAGCGTATGAAGTTTTGGGATGAGCCGGTTTCTCTTCGATAGAAATGACTTGCAATTTGTCATTAAAATCAACAACCCCGTACCTCCAAGGATCAGCCACATGATAACCAAAAATAAGAGCCCCTTCTGTCAAGAGATGACAATCAGCTAAAATGTCTTTAAGTTGATGACCATAAAATAAATTATCCCCTAAAACAAGAGCTACAGATTCCCCCGCTATAAAAGATTCCGCTATAACAAAAGCTTGAGCAATTCCTTCTGGTTTTTCTTGAACCGCGTAACTAATGTTCAAGCCCAGATGAGACCCGTCACCAAAAAGTTGCTGAAAGCGAGGAGAATCTTCCCTTGTCGAAATGATTAAAATATCTTGAATATGAGCTTCCATCAAAACAGAAAGAGGATAATAAATAAGGGGCTTATCATAGATGGGAAGAAACTGCTTACATGTTGCTGTCGTAAGGGGATAAAGCCTTGAACCTCTTCCTCCTGCTAGAATAATACCTTTCACATTCCTCCATTCATAAAAAAAATGTGAGTTCAATCATATGAAAGATCAAACTCACATTGATTTATTTTTTTTCATCCTCAGTAAATGTGCATCCCTCTGCAATCAACTGATCAATATAATTAATAAAATAGTCGTTTGTTAAAAATTTTTCATCTTCAAACATAAACAAATGAAAAGGAATAGTGGAGTGCACTCCCCCAATGTGAAATTCCCTTAACGCTCTTTTAGCAATAGCAATAGCTTGTGTACGATCTTCCCCCTTCACAATTAATTTCGCAATCATGGAATCGTAGTTGGGAGGTATTTTATAGCCAGCGTAGCAAGCCCCATCAATTCTGACATGAGGCCCACCAGGAGCAATGTAGTAATCCAAGTGACCTGGAGAGGGAGCAAAATTATGAGCAGGATTTTCAGCGTTGATACGACATTGAATGATATGCCCTTTAAAAGTGATATCTTTCTGCTTAAATTTTAATTTTTCGCCCATAGCTATTTTGATTTGCTCTTTCACGATATCAATGCCTGTCAATTCTTCTGTGATCGTGTGCTCCACTTGCACTCTTGTATTGACTTCCATAAAGTAAAAATTCTTATCTTTATCTAAAAGAAATTCCACAGTTCCAACCGAATGGTAATTAGCAGCCTTCACAATCTCAATCGCATACTGACCAATCTTTTTCCTTAAAGAGTCGGACAAGATCGGACTTGGCGCTTCTTCTATTAATTTTTGGCGACGTCTTTGTATGGTGCAATCTCTTTCTCCCAAATGAACGTAATGACCGTGCTTATCCCCCATCACCTGTACCTCTATGTGTCTCGGGTTGACAATCATTTTTTCTAAATAAACATCAGGATTACCAAAACTGGCTTCAGCCTCAGAACGAGCAGCAGTGAATTGTCTAACAAATTCTTCTGGATCGTGCGCTATGCGGATCCCTTTCCCTCCACCTCCAGCACAAGCTTTAATGAAAATAGGAAAGCCATATTTCTCAGCTTCTTTTAAACCTTCTTTAACATCACTAATGATTCCAGCAGAACCTGGAATAGTTGGACATTTCACACTCTTAGCGATCTTCTTAGCCTGTGATTTATCACCAAGTAATGAAATGGCTTCAGAAGAAGGTCCTATAAAATTCAAACCACAACTTTCACAAATAGAAGCAAAATTCGCATTTTCACTTAAAAACCCATAACCAGGATGGACGGCGTCTGCCCCTGTGATTTCACAAGCTGAAATAATGTTAGGAATTTTCAAATAAGATTTTTGAGATGGAGCTTCACCTACACAAATAGCTTCGTCAGCATGTAAAACATGCAACGACTCAGCGTCAGCTTCCGAATATACAGCTACAGTTTGCAATCCAAGTTCGTGACAAGCTCTAATAATTCTTACCGCTATTTCCCCTCTATTGGCAATGAGCACTTTCTTCATAGCTTTCTCTCTTTTGTTAATTATTGAACAATCCTGACAATTTTTGATCCAAATTCAACGGCTTGCCCATTTTTAACAAGAATTTCAGCCACAGTACCAGCTATTCCCGCTTTAACTTCATTGAGAACTTTCATGGCCTCTACGATACAAACCACTGTATTTTCATCCACTTTATCTCCTACTTTTATAAAAGGAGAATGCTCCGGTGAAGGAGAGGAATAAAATGTACCTACCATAGGAGACTTAACATAAACACCTTCCACTTCTTTTTCTTTAACAGTCGCTTCAATCTTAGGAGCCATCGCACTCTGCATAACCTGATTAGAGGATTGAGGAGTGAGATAAACAGGCGCTTCTGTGGAACAGAACACATCCTTGGAGCTCTTTTCTAAAACGAGCTCAAAACCGTTTTTTTCTTTTATACTTAATTTGGTTAAACCCGCCTTTTCCATGCTAGATATTAGTTCTTTAACTTGCTTCAATTCCATGATGTTTCTCCTGATTAAACACGTTGAATATATTCATTAGTTTGCGTATCTACTTTTATGATATCCCCACTTTCAATAAACAAAGGAACCTGAAGCTTCCCTCCTGTTTCTAAGGTGGCTTCTTTGGTTGAATTCGACAAATGAGAAAAAGAATCATCATCTGTTTTTGCTATCATGAGTTCTAAAAACTGGGGCAATTCAACAGAAAATATCGATTGGCCATAAAACATAGCCTTTACTTCTGTTCCTTCCTTCAAAAAGTTTATTTTATCTCCAATAACCTCTTGTGAAACAAAAATTTGATCTAATGTATTGATATCTAAAAAAAGGTATTGACTATCCTCAATGTATAAGAATTCTAATTTCTTTTCAGACAAAATCACGTCTTGGATCGACTGATTCAGCTTGAAACTTTTTTCTAAAATTTCCCCGGAAACTAAATCTTTTAACTTAGCTTTGATGAAAGAAACTCCCTTAGGAACAGCCACTTTGGTTACAGATTCTACTCTATAAACCCTATCTTCCACATCAATAACCGTACCAGCCGTTATTTGATTACTTGCAATCATTTGATTCCTACTATTTTTTTTATTTCTTCGAGGTGCTGTACACTATAATCTACATCTTCTTGGTATCCTGAGACATGTTTTCCTCTACCATTCCTGACGTGAATTGTCGTGAAACCCAATCTTTTAGCAGGAGAAAGATCAATCAAGATCTTATCTCCACAAACAAACACTTTTTCTTTGGGGCAAGGAAAATGACCAAAAATTTCTTGATAACATTTCCCCTTGTTTTTATCTTCAATGATAGCGATTTTACTAAAAACAGACCAATCAATGCCAGCTTTTTCCATTTTAGCAAGTTGCTGTTTTTCAATTCCTACAGACACTAAGGCTAAATGGCATTCGGAAGACAGACTCTTCAATAAATCTAAAGCACCATTCACAGGAGAGATAGGCATATCCAGCTGAGATTCCCCATACAACATCTTTATCCCTAATTGGCAAAAAGAGTCATCAAGCGAAAAATGCTCACAAAATTTTTTTAAAGCATCTGCTCCACTTCCAGCTTTAACATTTATCTCTAACAATTCTTTAAAAGCATCAAAAAAAGAGGGAACCTGAGCTCCGTTTTTTATCATACAAATGAGAGCCTCTTCTAGCTTAGGAGGTGTTAAACAAACAGAAGTATCAATCAATGTATCATCTAAATCAAATATCACTAACAATTTTCATTAACTCCTGGGCTAATTTATCTGAATCGTGCCTAATCAGATTCCTTTTAATCAGATCCCAGCTATGCTCCGCTTTAATTTCTCCAAGTAAACTGGCTAGCACAACCCTTTTATCTTCTGTAAGATCGTTTTTTATAAGATCTCCTTCTTCTTCATAAACCCTGATAAGCTCTTTAGGTGGCAACTGTGAATTAACAAGCACAAAATCAAATATGTCAGAGCCTACAAAATCAGCCATGTGCTTTAAATAGCGACTCACAGTGTACCCGGTGGTTTGCCCTCTCCTATTCATGAGATTCACAACAAAAATTTTCTTAGCTTTACTATTCACAAGAGCCTCGCTCACTCCCTGCACTAGAAAATTAGGTATTAAAGATGTATACAACCCTCCCGGCCCCACAACAATCACATCCGCATTTTCAATAGCCAATAAAGCCTCTGGATTAGCGTTCGGATGAGGTTCTAGATAAATACTACGAAACCCCTGCTCTATTTCTTGGGAAAGATAAATTTCTTTCTCTCCTTCCAAAATATCCCGATTATTCAAAATCATTTTTAAGCGAACCTGATGAGTGGTCACAGGAATAACTTTTCCTTTGATGTTCAATATCTTACCCACTTCTTCTACAGCTGTTTCAAAACTGCCCGTAACCTTTTCCAAAGCTGACAATAAAAGATTGCCAAAGCTATGGCCAAGAAGCCCACCATTTTCAAAACGATAGTTCATCAAACTACGCATGAGATGAGAAGAATCTGATAAAGCCACCAAACATTGACGAACATCCCCTGGAGGCAAGACACCCAATTCGTCTCTTAAAATACCGGTACTGCCCCCGTCATCGGCCATGGAAACAACAGCACACAAATCAACATCATATTGCTTTAAACCTTTAAGAACAGTGAAATTGCCTGTTCCCCCTCCAATCACTACCACTTTTTTCATGTCAACTCTTTTAAAGTTTGTACAGCTTTATTAAAATCGGGAGACTTAAAAAGATAATCACCAGACACAAGTATATTCGCGCCAGCTTCTATACAAGCACGTGCAGTTTCCAGATTAATACCTCCATCAACTTGAATATCGTAAGCTTGAGAACCATTAACAGGCACTTTAGAACTCTTTACCAACTTTAACTGATCGCAAACTTGTCTAGTGAATTTTACTTTTTCTAATACATCAGGGATGAAGGGCTGGCCACCAAAACCTGGATTGACCGTCATTAATAAAATAAGATCCGCTTTATCTAGAAATTTAGGAATAAAAGAAAGAGATGTATCGGGACAAAAAGCCAAGCCCGCTTCTAACCCACATTTTTTTATATAGCTTAAAGTATCTTCCACATCTTCTGTAGCTTCAAAATGGAAAGTGATCCTATCTGCGCCAGCCTGCACTAAGGGTTCAATAAAATTGTAAGGATTATAAACCATGATGTGAACATCCAAAAACAAATTAGTAGCTCGATTAATAGCCGCCACTGATTTGATTCCCAAAGCGATATTCGGAACAAAGTGTCCATCCATAATATCAATGTGAATCTCATTTGCCCCAGAACTTTCTATTTTTTTTGCTTCATCTGCTAAATAACCGAAATCAGCCGATAAAATAGACGGATTGACTTTTCTAAAATTGTTTAACATAAATTTCTCATTAAAATAAAATTGCAGCCAATTTAAAAGCGATTGTTTCTAAAGTCAAGCAATCTTTTAATATAAAAGATCAGAAAACCTCTTCGTAACAAGCAGATAGACCTTTTTTGTTTTTTATCTTATTTTCCTCATTTGGTTGATTAGCTATCTTAGTCCCATTGGATAAAAGCCCTTCTGGGTCATTAAAAGAAAGCACATGCAAAATCATGTCGTTTTTAGCGGCTAGCTCTACACAACGAGCATGCAAAATCTTAGCCCCTTTATAAATAATTTCTAAAGCATCTTGATAACTCAAAAAAGAATATAAAAACGAATCATGGGACATCTTAGGATCTGAAGAGTAAATGCCGTCAACATCCTTATAAAACTCTACTTTAGAAGCGGCTAAAGCGACCCCTAAAGCAACAGCTGTTGTATCCGAACCACCTCTTCCCAAAGTCGTGATCTCCCCCTTACGACTCACCCCTTGAAATCCTGCTACGATCACAACCTGCTCCGCCTCCAAGGCTTTTTCAATCCTCTGGGGTTTTACACACACAATCTTAGCTTCAGAATGATTTTCATTAGTTATGATACCTGACTGACTACCTGTAAAACTAATCGCTTTTATACCCAACTGCATAAGAGCCATAGCTAATAGAGACATACTGATTCTTTCGCCTACAGATATCAACATATCCAACTCCCTTTTCGGAGGATTAGGGTGAACCTTAAGCGCCAAATTAATTAAATCATCAGTTGTCTTTCCCATAGCGCTGACAACAACTATAAGTTTTTTGTAACACTTCTTTTTATTCTCAATGATCTGTGCAACACGATTGATATGTTCTGGGGTTGCCATTGAGGCTCCTCCAAATTTCATCACTAAAGTTTTATCCATTTGACCTCAATAAAAAGTGAGAAAATACATCTTTTTTGATTTTTCTCTCAAGAAATAGCAGTTTTTCATCTCTTTTATCAACTTATTTAATAACAATTATTCCTTGCTGATATTAGCATTTTTTTGCTAGGCTTTTTCTAAGATTAGATCTGAATCGTTCTTGTTATATATATCAATATCAGTTAGCAGTTAATGCTCATTATTTGTTCGATATAACTGACTATTTTGAACTAAAAATTTAACTATTATAAATCTTAGGAGAAACCCTTAACATGTCCAAAAATTTAAAAGATCCCCAACAAGAAAGTAAAGTCATCGATGACGTAGCTTTCCAAGAACACGAAGCCTCTTTATTTAGAGATTTATTAAACGGAAAAGAATCAAGCGCGTCAGAAGGCACGGTATCTTGCATGAACGCTGGACATATTTTGAAAGGTAAAATTGTAGAAATCACAAAAGACTTTGTAGTGATCGATGTAGGTCTAAAATCAGAAGGTCTTGTCCCTATCGAGGAATTTTCTGATCCGGAAGAACTTTTCTTGAAAAATGAAGTCGAAGTGTTTTTGGACGAAACTGAGGGTGAAGATGGTCAAATCGTTTTATCTAGAGACAAAGCACGCCGCCTAAGACAATGGGAATACATCATTAATCATTGTTCAGAAGGATCTCTTGTTCGCGGGAAGGTGATCAGAAAAGTCAAAGGCGGATTGATGGTGGATATAGGCATGGAAGCGTTCTTGCCAGGATCCCAAATTGACAACAAGAGAATTAAAAACCTAGATGAATACGTTGGTCATACATTTGACTTCAAGATTTTAAAGATCAACAAAGAAAGAAAGAATATTGTCGTTTCTAGAAGAGAAATTCTAGAAGAAGAAAGAATCTCCAAGAAAGCTGAGATGCTTGAAAACATTTCTGAGGGAGAAATCCGAATCGGCGTTGTCAAGAACATCACTGATTTTGGCGTCTTCTTAGATTTAGACGGGGTAGATGGATTACTACACATCACTGACATGACTTGGAAAAGAATTAAACATCCTTCAGAAATCGTAACTGTAGGGCAAGAAATAGAAGTGATCATTCTCCATGTAGACAAAGAGAAAGGCCGTGTCGCTCTTGGGATGAAACAGAAAGAATCCAATCCGTGGGAAGAAATCGAACAAAGATACCCTACAGGAACCAGAGTAAGAGGCAAAATCGTTAACCTCGTTCCCTACGGCGCCTTCATAGAAATAGAGCCTGGCATTGAAGGATTAATCCATGTTTCTGAAATGTCTTGGGTTAAAACTGTCACAGACCCTACAGAGATTGTTAAGAAAGGTTCTGAAGTTGAAGCCATCGTTCTTTCTATCCAAAAAGAAGAAGGCAAAATTTCTTTAGGGATGAAGCAGACGGAGAAAAACCCATGGGAAGATGTAGAAAACAAGTACCCTATAGGCAGCAGCGTAGAAGCTGAAATCAGAAACCTGACAAACTATGGTGCATTTGTAGAACTAGAACCAGGCATTGATGGTCTTATTCACATCTCAGATCTGAGCTGGATCAAAAAAGTTTCTCATCCTTCTGAAATATTGAAAAAGGGAGATAAGGTAGAAGCTATTGTTTTATCGGTGGATAAAGAAAGCAAGAAAATCACTTTGGGTGTAAAACAATTAAGCTCCAATCCATGGGAAACTGTTGAAAGAAATATGCCAGTTGGATCTCTTGTTCACGGCCAAGTGACAAAACTAACAGCTTTTGGAGCTTTCATAGAGTTAGACAATGGAATCGAGGCTTTAGTTCACGTCACTGAGTTGTCTGATCAGCCGTTTGGAAAAGTAGAAGATGTTATCCAAAAGGGAGAAAGAATCACAGCAAAGGTGATCAAGTTGGATCCTGAACATAAAAAAATAGCTCTTTCTATCAAAGATCACCTAGTTGATAAGAACAAATTCAACAGAGATGATATTGTTGTTGGAGAAGTCAAATCGACCCGTATAACAAAAAAAGCTAAAAAGAAATCGAAAGATAATGATTCTGACCTGAATCAGTTTAGCGAAGAGTGATCTTTCTCTGTAAAGAAAAACAAAAGAAATTCCCAAGATTTTGTCTTGGGAATTTCTTTTTCTTTAGATTATCCTTTATTTCGTATACAATAGTTTTTTAGTTTCCAAAGGGAAAAGTTAATTTGTTGTCCCAAACAACCCCTATAATTCAGAGGTCTTCAAAAGATGAATAAAGATTTAGTTGCTATTTTAGAATACTTGGAAAGGGAAAAAGGCATTAAAAGAGATATAATCGTCTCGGCCATAGAAGAGTCTTTAAGAGTCGCTGCAAGAAAAAGTGTGCAAGGACTCATGAACCTTTCGATAAAAATCAATCAAAAAACTGGTGATATCGAGGTGATTGGACAGAAAGAAGTAGTCGAAAAAGTCACTATTCCTGAAGAAGAGATCTCTTTACAAGAAGCTCGCAAATTACATCCTTATTGTGAATTAGGCCAATGGATCAACATCACAACTATTCCTCAAGATTTCGGTCGTATAGCTGCTCAGGTGGCGAGACAAGTGATCGCGCAAAAACTGAAAGAAGCCGAAAGAGATGTTATTTATGAAGAGTATAGGCATCGAGTCAAAGAGGTGATATCCGGATCTGTTAAAAGAGTCATTAAAGGGGCAACCTTGATTGTTGATTTGGGCAAAGTAGAAGGGATTTTACCCGAGCGCTTTTATCCTAAAACAGAGACTTACAACATTGGCGACAGAGTGCAAGCTTTATTATTAGAAGTTAAGGATACAGAAGGAGGTGGAGCCGAAGTGGTTCTGAGTCGTAATCACCCTGAATTCGTGCTTCAATTATTTGCTCAAGAAGTTCCCGAAATCCAAGATGGCACCATAAAGATTGAAAAAATCGCTCGTGATCCCGGATATAGAACAAAAATGGCTGTAAGCTCAACGGACCCGAAAGTAGATCCGATAGGAGCTTGCGTGGGCACTAGAGGCAATCGAATCAAAAATGTGATTCAAGAATTAAATAATGAAAAAATTGATGTCGTCCTTTTTGCAGAAAATACTTTTCAATTTCTTCAAAAGATATTAGCCCCTGTACAAGCAAAAAAAATAGAGTTTGATGAAACCTCAGGAAAAGTCACCGTTTTAGTGGATGATGAGCAGTACCCAATTGTGCTAGGTAAAAAAGGAATGAATGCTCGTTTAATTGGTCAACTTTTAGAAGCCGATTTAAATATCCAAAAGATGAGCGACTATCAAAATGCTATGAATATGGAACGACATTTGTTAGCAAATGCAGAAGATCCTTCCTTGGATGAACCTTTACAAATAGAAGGTGTCAGCCATATGATTATAGAAACTCTCATCAGTGCAGGTTTTGACACTCCAAGAAAAGTGTTATCAGCGAAAAGAGATGACTTGGCTGCTTGCGAAGGGATTAGCCTGGAAATGGCCGACAAAATTTTAGAACAAATCAGAAAAACAAGGATGTAAATCTTGGCTAAAAATCTAAAGCTAAATATTAAAAACGCTCAGTTAGCGGAAGCCATTAAACTCAATAAGGTTAAAAAGGTTGTGCCTTCTGCTTCTCAAGAAGAAGACACTCTTTCTCCGGCTGTTTCTGCAGTTGCTCTCCCTGAAACACAGCACGTAGAGTCTTCAAACACGCCTCCTAATCATCCGGTCGAACAGGCCGTTACCATGGCGCCACAAGCTAAAGAAGAATCATCCTCTCCCGACCAACCACATCAAATAAAGGCCAATCCTGCCCCCATAAGACAGGAGATTGATAAACCCAAGACAAGAAGTTTTTCTTCACCTTCTTCTTATCAAGAAAATCGTCAACCTTACTCTCAAGGTAACACCTACTCTTCGCAACCGAGACAACCAACTGGAGACAGATTCCGTCCCAATCATTCGAATTATCCACCTAGGCCCTCTTTACCGAGAAACCAGTTTACCCCCTCCCAGCGCTCACAGCCTTATCCTAATTCACGATTCCCGAGCCAAGGATCTCCTAGACCAACCTCTCCGGGATCAGGCCCGAGACCTTTCAATTCATTCACTCCTCGAAGAGAAGGCAGTGGCTATCCTACAACGGAAAGAACTCCTTTCAATCTAGGAACAAAGATGCCCAATCTGCCTCGGTTAGATGAAGGAGTCAAAAAGACAAAAACAGAAGAAGAAGAATACCACAAGAAAAAAGTTGCCAGTAACTTTAAAGAATTCAAGGATAATAAGCCTGCGAAAAAAGAAACCATTAAAGGCTCTTTTGATTCAAGAGCAAGACAAGGCTTAACGGATCTAGACGAGCAAGAATGGAGAAGAAAAAAGCATATAAAGCACAAAGTGGTTAAAGAAGAGGAAGTGATAAGACCTAAAAACTTAAAAATTAGGCTTCCCATCACGGTAAAAGACTTAGCCGCTGAAATGAAGCTAAAAGCCTCTCAACTAATCGCCAAGCTTTTTATGCAAGGGATTATTTTAACGTTGAACGATTATCTAGATGACGAGACGACAGTACAACTCTTAGGATCGGATTTTGATTGTGACATTTTGATAGACCGTGCAGAAGAACAGAGAATTCGAATCACAGAAGAAACGATTAAAGAAGAAATTGCAAAGACTCCAGACGATCAAAAAGTCATCCGTCCTCCGATTGTCACATTTATGGGTCATGTCGACCACGGTAAAACGAGTTTGATCGATTATATCAGAAAAACCAATGTCGTCGCCGCTGAAGCTGGAGCCATCACTCAACATATTGGGGCCTTTAGCTGTCAAACAGCTGTTGGAGCTTTGACTATTTTGGATACGCCAGGTCATGAAGCTTTTTCCGCCATGAGAACAAGAGGAGCCGATATCACCGACATCATCGTTTTAGTTATTGCCGGAGATGAAGGGATAAAAGCTCAAACAGAAGAAGCTATTGCTCAAGCTAAACAAGCTAATGTACCTATTGTGGTCGCGATTAATAAGTCTGATAAGCCTAGCTTTAATCCTGAAAATGTATACAGACAATTATCTGAACATGAACTTCTTCCAGAAAGCTGGGGAGGACACGTTATAACGGTGAATTGCTCTGCGATTAATGGGAATGGTATTAAAGAGCTTTTAGAAATGCTAGCTCTTCAAGCTGAGGTTCTAGAGCTCAAAGCTAATCCTTCATCAAGAGCAAGAGGTTCCGTTATCGAATCTCAAATGCACAAAGGATTAGGGCCAGTCGCGACTGTTCTTGTGCAAAACGGCTCTTTAAGAATAGGAGATGCTTTAGTGTTTGATCAAGATTGGGCTCGGATCAAAACTATGCAGGATGCTTCGGGGAAAAAAATTGATGTCGCGGGGCCATCTACTCCCGTAAAAATCACAGGTCTATCAGCTTTACCAGAAGCTGGCAGCGATTTTATTGCTGTAGAATCGGAAAGCGACGCCAAAGAATTAGCTTATCAAAGAAGTGAAGGGATGAAGAAACATCAACTTCATCAATCTAAGGCTCTTGGGTTAGAAGGTTGGTTGAAACAAAAAACCGACAATAAAAATAAAAAAATTCTTAATTTAATCATCAGAGCGGATGTGCAAGGTTCGGTTGAAGCTTTGCAAGCTTCTTTGCAAAAAATTATTTCAGAGAAAGCCTCCTTGAACATCATTTCCGCAGTTGTAGGTGAAATCACTGAATCAGATGCGCAACTAGCGATGGCGTCTAAAGCTCTCATTTTAGGCTTCCACACAAAAGTCTCAAAACATGCTGAATTCCTTATCAAGCAAAACAAAGTGGCTTTAAAAATGCATGACATCATCTATCATGCTGTGGATGATATCAAGGAATCTATGCGTTTACTATTAGACAAGATCCCAAAAGAAAATGAATCGGGTCTAGCTCAAGTGAAAGCGATCTTTAAGGCTTCTCAGTTGGGAGTGATTGCGGGTTGTCAAATGGCAGATGGGATCATCAGACGGAACCAGCAAGCTCGTTTAATCCGAGAAGGGAATGTGGTCTGGAAAGGAACAATAGCCTCCGTTAAAAGAGGGAAAGAAGATGTAAGAGAAGTTTCTAAAGGATTGGAATGCGGTATCCTACTCAATAATCATAGCGACATTAGAGAAGGAGATGCCATTCAAACATTTGATATTACTTATTTAGAACAAGAGTTGTGATGAAAAATCGTATCCCAAGAGTTAATTCCCTGTTAAAAGAAGTCATCTCAGAAGTTATTAATAAAGATGTAAAAAATCCAAATTTAAATTCTATTCTGACAGTGACACAAGTAGAAGTATCTAAAGATTTACACCATGCCAAAGTCTATATCAGTGTTATCGGAGATATCAAACAAAAACAACAAACGTTAGAAGCTTTGGAGTCGGCCGCTGGTTTTATCGCCGTTACGGCTTCTAAAAAGGTTGTTCTTCGGTATTTCCCGTCTCTTGTTTTTAAAATTGATGATTCTGTGGATAAACACATGCGTATCGACGCTGTTTTAGCCGAGCTAGAAGCTCAGAAAAAGAGAGCAAATGGCTGACCTTATGGAAGGTTTTCTTTTGGTGGACAAACCCATTCAAAAAACTTCTTTTTATTTAGTCGCCGTTTTAAGAAAGATATCGGGAGTAAAAAAAGTTGGTCACGCAGGAACTTTAGATCCCTTCGCAACAGGTCTAATGATCCTGCTTATAGGCAAAAATTATACTAAATTATCCAACCAGTTTTTAAATTTCGATAAGCAATATATAACCACTCTCCATTTAGGTATAACTACGGATTCTTATGACGTTGATGGACGTGTGATTAGTTCATCCGACCTCATCCCTTCCCTAAAAGAGATTGAAGATAAAGTGGCTTTATTTCAGGGAGAAATCGATCAAATTCCTCCAATGTTTTCAGCCAAAAAAGTGGATGGCAAAAGACTCTACGAACTAGCTCGACAAGGAAAAGAGATTGAGAGAAAATCTGTAAAGGTGCAAATAGAAGTTAAGATTGTCAGTTATCAATACCCTGAACTCGTTCTAGATATTAAATGCTCAAAAGGCACATATATAAGAAGCATAGGACATGATTTAGGAAAGCTCTTAGGAACAGGGGCTCATTTAAAAGATTTACGCCGTACACGTATCGGACCTTACGATGCTTCTGATGCTGTTACACTCTCAGAGCTAACAACACAAAATATTACGAGCTACCTACGCTCTTTATAAGTTAATATAAGCCTATGCTCATCTTAGATCAGTTTAAGCCAATACCTATCGCGAAAGGAAAAAAAACCTTAACTATAGGCAATTTCGATGGGGTCCATAAAGGACATCAATTTTTATTGGCTTATCTAAAAAAACTGGCTGGTTCTGACGGATGCGTGGGAGCTGTTACTTTCAAGCACCACACCTCTCATTTATTCGGCTACCCAGTCAAAGAGATTTGTAGATACAAAGATAAGGTGGAATTACTCAAAGAGCACGGAGTTGACATCCTTTTTTCATTAGATTTCGATAAAAGCCTCGCTAATTACACCTATGAAGAATTTCTTCGTCAGATCCGAGAAGTGTATCCTTTCGATCATCTCATCTTAGGAGAAGATAGTTACTTTGGGAAAAATAGAGAAGGGGGAAAAGAAAACGTTGTGAAATTTGCGAAAGAACACGATTTCAAAGCTCTCTATCTCCCTAAAATAGCGGTGAACCATACTCAAGTTTCATCTAGACTTATAAGACAGTTAATCAGTGAACGAAAATGTTCTATCGTTTATGAACTCTTAGGCAGAACAGACCGTGTCGCCTTGACTGAATAAAAGATCCAATAAACGTATTCCTTGAGGTGTTAGCCATACATTCTTCTCTTTGTCTTTTTTAACAAAATTAGCTTGGGCTAAATGTCGTACAATATTTGAGATAGCGTGATGGTTTAAACCCAAAGTTTGCCCTATCTCTTCACTCGCGATAGGGAGCATGGGATCTCCTTTCTTTTTAGCTATTTCGTGTAATCTGACTAAGAACATTTCATCTTTTGTCAAGCTTTTAAGGGGTTTGTTTTTCATATTTTCTCTGCTTTTTTGACTCGAGCTCCTGAAGGAGAATCCTCTATCATATATCCT
The DNA here is from genome assembly GCA_049240945.1 of Rhabdochlamydiaceae bacterium. Classification (GTDB taxonomy): domain Bacteria; phylum Chlamydiota; class Chlamydiia; order Chlamydiales; family Rhabdochlamydiaceae; genus JBMLRQ01. The sequence goes on along the minus strand of JBMLRQ010000019.1, from coordinate 5,917 downwards.
GCGGATAAAATTTTATTTCTGTAATGATCGGCTATCTCCCAATTCTTATTTAAGCGAGACTCTTCTCTTATTTTCAACCACTCTTCAATTTCATGATCTAAGGGCTCTTTTACTTGTTCTGGCCAAATACCTAAAATCTGATCAAAAGAACGCAATAGTTCTAAAATTTGTGAGGCTCCCTTTTTACCTAATAAGCGTTGATCACAGGTAGCATTCACTTCTCTCATAAACTCAAAAAGAACGGATAAAGCCATTGAAATATTTAAATCTTCAGCAAGAGCCTCTTTAAATTTAGATTCGACGACACTCAACATCGATTCCAGATGACCATCTTCTCTATCTTCTTTAAGGCTTTGCATGCGGTAAATGAAATCATCCCATCTCTGTAAGGTATGGCGAACGCTATCTAAACCTTGCAGAGTAAAATTCAGAGGTGTTTTGTAATGAGTTTGTAAAAGCAGATAACGGACTTCTCTTCCACTATATCCCTTGTCTAATAAATCACGCAAAGTGTAGAAATTGCCCAAGCTTTTGGACATTTTTTTATTATCTACAAGTAAATGCTCTACATGTAACCAATGCTTCACAAATGTTTTTTGGGTGCATGCCTCACACTGCGCTATTTCATTCTCATGGTGAGGGAACATATTGTCCACACCTCCTACGTGAATATCAATACTCTCTGATAACAGACTCGTAGCCATAGCCGAACACTCAATATGCCATCCAGGTCGTCCCGGACCAAAAGCACTATCCCAATAGATCTCTCCATCACGATCTTTGTCATAAGCTTTCCATAAGACAAAATCAGAGATATGCTCTTTATCATATTCATCACTGCCAATCCTTTGATTGTCTCCAACTTTCAAATCCTCAAGCCTTAAATGAGACAATCGCCCGTAAGAAGGGAACCTTTCAATCGCATAGTAAATACTTCTATCGGCCCCGTAATAAGCCACCCCTTTATCAATCAGAATCTGGATCATCTCAATCATCTGGGAAATATAATCGGTCGCCCGCGGATAATGCTCTGCTTTCTGAATTCTCAAAGTTTCTAAGTCTTTAAAAAAAGCATCTGTATAAACAGATGTGTAGTCATCTAAAGAACATTTTTTCTCAATCGCACCTTTGATGGTTTTGTCATCCACATCGGTGATATTCATAACATGGATAAGATCCCAACCAAAATATTTTATGGATCGTCTTAAGAGATCTTCAAATACGTAGGTTCTAAAATTGCCAATGTGAGCGTAATTGTAAACCGTAGGACCGCAAGTGTACATCTTGAAACAACGTCCGCTCAAAGGTCGAACAACCTCTTTTTTCCTCGTTTCCGTATTATAAAGCTTTAGGGTCACAAATCCTCCTTAAAACGAACCTTCTAAGAGACGATAATTAATTTTACCTGTCCCCGTCAAGGGAATCTCTTCTAAATGAATAATTTCTTTGAATTTCGCCAATTTTGGGAACCCTCTTTCGAATAACAGAGAATTGATAAGTTCTTTAGATAAATTCAAGGGGGTGTATAAAACGATAGAAATGGCACCAGATTCGTCGACTTTATGACTAACAGCAAATAAAGGCCCTTTGCAACTTTCGCCAATCGTCAATTTTTGATCCATTTGCATTAAATTCAGTTCCTCTTCTAAAGCCACCAGATTCACTATTTCTCCACCTAGCTTCACAAATCGCTTAGAACGACCCTTTAAAATTAAAAATCCATCTTCCGTCAGAAGACCTCTATCACCAGATACATACCATTTCTTATCTTGTAAAATTAAAAAGGGAGTTTTGGATTCATTTAAATACCCATCAAATACATTTTCTCCGCAAATAAGAATCTCTCCTACTTGATCGAAAGAAAGAGGGGTTTGATTTTCTAAATCAAAAATCATAATATCAACACCAGGTAGAGGTGAGCCAACCCCCTTATAAGGTTTATCTTTAGGAGCTAAAGTCACCAGGGGACTACATTCTGTGATACCGTATCCTTCTATGAACTTAACGTCAGATCCTAAATCTTTGATCTGCTTGACTAAATCAGGAGGAGCTGCCTCTGCTCCTGAAAAAAATGTCTTGATCGAACTTAATTGAGATCTCTGAGCAATAGTGAAAATGGGACGTAAAAAGCTAGGAGCGCTAGCTATAAGTGAGGGCTTATATTTAATAATATCATCCAAGACCCCCCTTGTATCATTTGGATCTGGAGAATACACAACTTTGGAACCTGTTAACAAAGGAAACAAACCCGTTAAGGAAAAGCCTAAAGAATGGAAAGGAGGTAGAAACGAATAGAAAATCTCTTGTGCATCGAACCCATAGCCGTGATCAAAGATAGACTGATAATTTTTTAAAATATTTTTATGTGTCAAAGGAACACCTTTAGGCATTGATTCTGTCCCGCTTGTGAACAAAATAACAGCCTCATCTTCTGCTCGGATGTGATGAATTTTTTTATTTAAAGAATCTGAAGATCTAAAGCTTTCTAGGATAGCGTAAACTTTATCCTTCCATGTAATCTGTTTTTTGAGATCTTCTAAAAAGAACCACTGCTGAGAAAAAATGCTAAGATCATTATTACGAATTTTATTGATAAATTGTTTTGATGTGATCACAGAAGAATATAATTTCAAGTTTTGAATCGATTCCAAAGCTTTTCTACCTATCGTCCAATTCAACATGACAGGTACTTTACCTGCTAATAGGACAGCTAAAATACTCATATAAGCGGCTAATGTTGAAGGCAGTAAAACACCTACATAACGACCTTCTAATGACTTATAGGCTTTAGCTAAAATAAGCACTTTGATCAAAAGCTCTTTATAAGTTAACGATCCCTGAGACTTATCTACGCAAGCTATCTCATTTCCTCTCGATTTACAAACTTGAAAAAAAAGTTGTGCAAGCGTTTCAGAATCAGGTCTCCTAGGGTCAGATCTTGCAGGTTCATGGGGCCAAATAAACAGCTCTTTTGTTTCGAAAATAAGATTCTGAAACGTTTTTTTTTCTTGACCAGCCGCGCAAACAATAGCATCTTTAACCGTTTGAATGTCATCGGCCTTGATATCAGGTCTATCAAAGACATGATCGATATACACCACCAATTCCGCTCTATTCAAAGAATCGAGACCTAAATCGGTCTGTAAGTGCATATCGTCTTGAATCTTATCAACAGGAATAGAAATGAGAGAGCTTATTTTACTTTTAATTTGTAAAGCCAAATCAGATGAATAAGAAAAATTTTCTTTTTGATTTTTTTGATACGAAATCGATTGTTTCCAATGATCTTCTTTCCAAAAAGCATAGGAAACTAATGATACATCTTCTTGTTTTTGTCCTTTATAATCGTTGAACCAAGCACTAAGTTTATCATTGAAAGCCACTTTGGATAGTTTCTCATCTAAAGAGAACGTTATTTTCTCAAGCTCGATTAAGATTTCACGTTTGGGGCAAAAGAAAACACCATTCTTTAGTAAAGTGAAGATATGTTTCTTTAAAATAGAGAAAAAATCAGGAGTCTTTCCCGTTAAATATCTAGAGAAAGAACTGCCCCACAAACCTGTTATCCTCACCATCACAATCGATAAAGAAGGGTCTTTTTGCCATAACTGATAAGCTAAAGAAGCTCCTCCCAACATCTCTTCGGATTGACTTTTGAGACAGCCAGAGGGATAGACTAAGCAATTGTCTCCATCATTTAAAGCCTCTATGATTTCATCAGAAATTGTCTCAACCTGATGATTTTCATGTCTTGCACTGGCTTCGGAGAAATCAGGAACCCAAAAAGCTCGTACTTTTTCCATCGCATATCTGATAAAAGGAACTTTTTTAAAACGACTATCTCCTAAAGGACGTAATGGAAAATAAGAAAATAAATGACTCAATATAATCAACGGATCAATAACGGCTGGATGGTTAGAAAGAAATAAAGCCCCTTTTTGCTTTAAAAGTGATCCATTTTTAATCTCATCAAGACCTTTTATAGATATACGATATCTCAACTTTAAAAAAATTCTTAGAAGCCCAGAAACAATTATCAAAAAATGATTCATATTATTCCGAAACAAAGTTATTAGTATAATAGATATAAAAGAGACCCTCTAAAAACATATTAACTTCTAGGGATCTATTTTGAGTGATGAAGCCAGACATCAAAAGTATCGGATAACCAAGCTCATCTCATTTTGGATTATACAATAATCCTATTAAAAACTACTGAAATTTGATTTAATCCTCCTATTTCAAAACACCCATAACACAAAATCTCAATGTTAAATCATAAGACTTTTATCGATTCATCGGATGGGTCATGATGTTGGGGATGAAGTCTTCGATCAAGAAAGCTTCAAACTCCAAATAAACAAAAAAATAATTAATAAAAAAATAATATTTTTTATTTATTTTTATTAACACATAATTAATAATTAAATGACATTAATTAAAGAAACACGTAAAAACAATGATGACCTTAAAAAATTTATCTCCTTTGGAGTTTTTTACCGATAGCTACAAACTCATACATGATGATGTTTTCACTCTAAATCATGGAGTTAAAAATTTTAGAGCAGAGGTGATGTGTATCGCTACCTTTGCTTCTTTTGTGTTTTTATCTTTTTACTCTAAATATTCTTTGATCACCCCATCTCCTTTAAACTCTCCTTATTTATATAGAGCTACTCTATCCATCAGCTGTGCGGCTCAAAATCTTGCTTTATTATCCATTTTTATTTCTCTAACGCATTTAGGGATTCAACTCAATCCTCACCCTAAATACTTAACAAATAAAGATCACTCAACCGAAGCAAAATGGCATTTTAGCAGAAGCTTTATCTATTTAATGATTAGTTACTCAGCTTTCTCTATTTCTAAACACTCCCCTCATTTTTCTTCTATCAAATTCTGCTCTTTATCCCCAACTAATATGTGTTTGTTTAAAGCTCTCAATTATTATAAGAATTGTACGATCACTCAATTAGCTTTAACAATTTTCGTTTTTTTAGGCCTTAGGCTTTATAAGGTAATGGATTTTTTCTCTTACGCATTCTATCAAATCTCAAAAATCATTTATAAAGAAAGTGTATTGGTTAAAAAATATGTGAAGATTAAAGATGAGAGTCATTTAAACGATTTTCTCGCCTCAGCCTGCATGAAACATCATTTACGAGCCATGGAAGCTGCCATCGATCATAAATTATTTCCCACCAATCGAAAAACCTTTGGCCATTTTTGTTATTGGGTATTGTCCGACTCTGAAATGGCTCATTTGACTAATTATATGATCAAAAAACATGACAAACATCCGGAATTTCAAAATATTTTTGATTTAGGATGCCAATCTTTTATAGGTTCATCTATGAATGATTCTTGGGTGGACAGAAAACAAACCACCCATATTTTTGTGACCCATCCGAATTTCCATCGGGGATTAAATAAATATATTCGATTAAATTCTATTTAAAAAATAAATAAACCGACACTGTTACTGTTGCCGACTCATTGAGTCTAATGAGATAAAGCCTTTTGAACTGTTTTTAATCAAATTTCTCATTTCCCCTTTTTTAAAGACCAATACACAACTTTCCATTAACAACCTCCATATGTTAGAATAATATTTTCTTTAAGGGGGTAAGGATGAACTTTTTTTCTCTTGGTGTTGAAGGCAGAATTAAGCAAGATCACTATCTTATAAAATTAAATAAATTGATTGATTGGACGAAGATCGAAAAAGAGCTGAAAGGAATCCATGTTAATGAGATTAATCCTAAAGGAGGGCCGAAAGCTTACAACAATCTGTCTATGTTCAAAGCTATTTTGCTAGGGCAATGGCATAGCTTAAGCGATCCTGGGTTAGAAGAATCTTTAACATTACGGTTGGATTTTATGGTTTTTACTGGATTTGAACTAGGAGAAAGGGTTC
>JBMLRQ010000018.1:0-9172 GCA_049240945.1 Rhabdochlamydiaceae bacterium | reverse complement strand
CTCATTCGGTGGCTTAAATATATCCTCAAAAATTTAATTTCGAAAGAAGTCTAATTGTATAATGAGGATGTTGAAACAATTTGGTCTAAGGCCCCATGTGATGACTGGAATCTATCATTTGGAATTAGGGCAGAGGTTTTGAAAGAGGTCTAATGAAAACATCAGCAAGGATCGACATCAATCCCCTTGGCTTTATTTTTAATAGCCTTGCTAGATGAAAATAAATGATGAGAAAAATCAATTTTAGATTGTATTAAGGAGGGTCCTTATTTATGATAGCCAATAGATGAGTCTAACTAAACCTTGAGGAGTTTTTATGTCTAAGGAATCAGTCTTTCAAGTGACAGCAAGACATACCACTGTAACAGATGCGATGAAGAAACATGCCGTTGAAAAACTAGCTAAAATAGAAAAAATGTACGGCCAAGCGATCCAAGCTCATATGACCTTGGATATTCAAAAAACAGAACATATCTGTCACATCATTGTCAAATCTGGTCATTTAGATATTGTGGTTCATAGTGCAACAAAAGATATGTATGCAGCGATAGATGAAGCTGTCCATCGCCTACAAAATAAACTTCGAAGATGGAAAGATAAAATTCATCAGCATCACAGTAAAAAACTGTCTTATGTCGATTTGTCTGTCGATGTGATCAAAAGACCTTATGATGAAATCGAGGCAATCAATGAAGATATAGAAGCTTTGAACCAAGAAGAGGTGATTAAAACTATAGAGATCCCCAAAATCATAGGAACCGATACGATGAAGTTAAAAACTTTAACTCTAGAGGAAGCCCTAATGAAAATCGAATTATCGGAAAAGCCTTTTATCATTTTCAAAGATGAAATGGATTTACTGCTAAAGGTCTTGTACAAATTACCTGATGGTCATTATGGACTTGTCCAAGCCGTCTAATGGTAAAATATACGATCGTATTAGACAATCATGGGTACAGAAGACTGAAGAAGAGATTGTTCGACAGAACTTGCTGGCCCATATGATTGATACTCTCGGTTATCCTATCCAATTGATGGCCGTTGAGAAAGAGTTGAACACTCTTCCTCATCTAAAAAGATTTCAATCCTTTGAAAGACGCTTGGATATTGTCTGTTTTGCAAAAAACATTCATCATGAACATGCGCTTTATCCGTTACTTATTGTAGAATGCAAGAAAGGTCATTTAGATCATAAAGCGGAGCAACAAGTGATAGGTTATAATCAAATTGTGAAGGCTTACTTTATAGCTCTCGCTAATGGTAAAGAAGTTCGATTAGGATACCCTTCTTCTGCCGATGATCATTATCAATTTATTTCTTATTTGCCATCATATGAAGAGCTTTGCCGATCTATTTCAAAGTGATCTGGAACACTTAAAAATTCTAAACAAAAACTCTCTTATTTTATCTGATTATAAAGATTTGGGATCATTAACGGGTTTTAATATCCTGAAAAATCTGCATTTTTTACCTCTTTCTTTGTCTTTGAAAAGATTGTCCGGCCGATTTCCTTCTTGTCCCGCTATTATTTGTGGATCAGGTCCCTCTATCGAGCAAGAAATCGATCTTTTAAATGAAATCAAGGATAAAGCTTTGATTTTTGCTGGGGGTAGCGCTATGGGCGTTTTAAAAAACGCACAGATAGCCTTTGATTTTGGTTCTGTGATAGATCCCTTATCTAGTTGGGCGACAGATAATCATCTCCTGCCAGAGAATGTTCCTATTTTCTATCAAACGAGGGTTAACCATGACTTACTATCAGATCTCAATAGATTGAAAAATCCTTTGATTTGGTGTCCTGATAATGGCTCATATGGATTTGAAGAGGAGCTTTGCTCCACAAACGGCCATTCTTATAATCCTTTTGAGTGTGGTTGGAATGTGATTAATTTTACGACAAAAATCGCTCATTTTATGGGATGCTCTCCCTTGATTTTTTTAGGATTTGATCTTTGCGGACAAAAGGGTAAGGTTTATGCATCACCTTTAGAATCTTGTGTTGAGAAGATTGATAAAAAGGACTGGTTGATGGCGGCGCATTGGCAAAGTCATTTTGTTAGAAACAATCCTAATGTCTATATCAATAGCAGCCGGGGTGGTAGAAAAATTGAGTTCATCCCTTTTCGAGAATTTTCTGATGTTTGTCAAGAGCTTCTTATCGGTAAAAATGTTTGTAAGGACAGCTTGGTTGATTTATCAGCTTTAGAGTCCTATGATACTAAATCCATTCACGATTTTGAAAAGAAATGGGTGGATAGTTTAAGTTTTTGTCGAGCTAATTGTGAATCACTTTTAAAATTAGCTGAGAAAAAATTCCCTTTAAAGTTAAATGAACACTCTGAGGGTGTTTTAGGGATTTGGGAATTGGAGCAAGAGCTGGCTTATAAAACATTTTTATCCCATGTATGGCTAGCTTGGAAAGACGAAGTAGGGGATGATCTTTTGGCAAAAATACTGTTTTTATTAAAAATAATTGATGCTTTTTCTCATGCAAAAATATGTTATCACTGATAAAGAGTTTATCATACAAGATCCAGAGCTTAATCTTTGTATCCATTCTCCATTAGGTCAAAGATATGAGGAGATCGATTCTTACGGACGTCTAATAGGGCTTTGTTTTTATGATTCCTATAAGAGACTTCATGGCCCTTCATTTTATTACGGTTTAGATGGTCAGTTAGTTTCTTCTACTTGGTTTTTAGAGGGAAGAGAATGGGGTCGATCTTATCGTTATTATATGGACGGTTCGGTTTATGCAGAGACAGTTTTTATAAATGGCTTCAAAGAAGGAGCTGAATGTTATTTTTATGCTTCTGGACAGTTAAAAACAAAAATGATTTACATGAAAGGAGTGTTGCATGGGGTTGTTGAGTTGTTTTGGCCCGATGGTACACAAAAAAGGGAGATACATTATCAAACCGGAACCAAAATTAGCGATTCAGTTATTTAACCCAATAGGCTCACATGATTGAAGAACTCATCGCGAGCAGATACCCTTTTCTCCACTTATATCTCCAAACAACCGATCGTTTAGAACTGCCGGGCAAGAAAAAAGACATAACTTTCCAAAAGAATTTTCATTTTGATTCATCTCAAGATCTAGATGGTTTTTTCATCTATGGCTGCGGTCTTGGTGAATACTATAAGGATGTCAGGTCATGGTTAGACAAGAAACCTCATCGAAAATTAGTCCTTATTGAGCAAGACAGGGAGTGTTTAGAAATTTTTTTAAAAACAAGTATAGCTTTTGATGTTATTAAACACCCTCAGATCTATCTCCATTTTATTTTCGATCCTCAACCTAAAGAATCAATCATCGAAGAACTAGCGTTCACTTATCCGTTTGACAAATTCGAGGTTTACTTTACAGATTTTTATCAAGAAATGGAGCCTCATTTGAAAGAGGACTTTTCCCTATCTTTATCTAGACGGATCACGGTGATACATGGCGCTTTCCAAGAAGCTTTACATTATCAAGAGATCGTTAAAAATATTTTGCCCAATTACAGATTTTTATTGGAATCTTTTGATCCTTTAAATTTAAAGGATAAATTTAAAGGTATCCCTGCTTTGGTCTGTGGAGCTGGACCTTCGTTAGCAGATTCTTGCGATGAGCTTCATCAACTAAAAGATAAAGCGATCATATTTGCCGGAGGATCCTCAATCACTGCCCTCAATCACCTTGGCTTTGAACCTCACTTTTGTTTAGCTTTTGATCCGAATTTAACGGAAAAAGATCGCTTAAAAGAGGCTTTTAGTTTTGAAACACCATTTATATACGGGAATCGACTACATCCCTCTATTTTTCAACTATTCAATCACATGTGGGGTTATGCGAAGTTACATGCCGAGGGACCTTTAGAAAAATGGATGATTGAACAACTTGGTCTAAATGATGAAAATGTAGGGCAAGATCTAACGGATGAAGCTTTATCAGTGACCACAATAGCCGTTTGGTTGGCCAGATATTTGGGTTGTTATCCTATTATATTTTTGGGTATTGACTTAGCGTTTACAAAAAACCACTCTTACAGTCATGGGGTTCTTGATGATCAGCGGATTGATTTACGAACATTAGAAAAAGAGTCGAAGGTGGGAGAGAAGCTTTTGAAGCTTAAAGATGTTTATGATCAGGATATTTTTTCTTTAACAAAATGGGTGATGGAAGCTGATGTCATCAGCCATATAAGCTCACAGTATCCCGATTGTAAGTTCATTAATTTAAGCAAAGGGGGAATAGGTTTTAAAAACATCCCTCATCTGTCTTTAAAGGAACTGTTACAACACCATTCTTTTATACAAAAAGATATAAAAGGCGTTATTCACCGAGAAGTTTTACAAGCTTTTCCAAACGGTTGTTTGGCTAATGATTTTATTGTGCAAAAATTACAATCATTGAAACATAGTTTTCCTAGAGTCAAAAAGCTGCTTGAGAAAGCTAGCCTGGAAATAGAAAACAATAAAAATTTGTACGGCGGGAGATTATTCCTCTTGGAAGAGGAGTTAGAAGCTGAACCACTATACAAGATTTTTCTAACACAGATCCCTTTTTTAATTGAACCAATGGGGCCTATCGATTCCTTTGGACTCACTAAAGAAGAAATAGATTTAAGTAAAAAAACTAAAACGTATGCTGTATTTGCTCAGATTATTGGTGAATTAGAGTTGATATTCAACCAGTTTATTCCTTAGAGTGCGGATGCTAATCCCCAAAGCACTAGCTGTTTTTGTTTTGTTTTGTTGGCAAGAATTCAAAGTCTTTAAGATTAATTTTTTTTCTAATTCTTTAATGGTGATCCCTTGAGGAATCCATTTGTCTTGCTTGATCGCCCAAGGAGAAGAAAAAAGAAAATCTGTATCTTCCAGGTGGTCTTTATTGGACATGATAACCGCTCTTTCTGTCATATTTTTTAGTTCTCGGATATTACCAGGCCAGTAGTAGTCTAAAAGGGCTTTTTCTAATTTTGGACTCAAGGGTTTTTCGGTTTTATGATTTTGCTGGCAAAAAAGTCTTACAAAAAAATTAACAAGAGCGATGATGTCTTCTTTTCTTTCTCTTAAAGGTGGTAAGTGAATAGGAATAACATTTAAACGAAAGAAAAGATCCTCCCTAAATAACTTTGAGGCAATCGCTTCTTCCATATCTCTATTCGAAGTAGATATGAGTCTGACGTCAATTTTTTTAGTTTCACAGCTGCCCACTCTTTCGAATTCTTTTTCTTGAATAATTCTTAATAGCTTTGCTTGAAAAGACAAAGGAATTTCGGATATTTCATCCAGCAAAAGGGTTCCTTTGTGAGCTAGCTCAAAGCGACCTATTCTTTTCTGAATAGCCCCTGTAAAAGCTCCTTTTTCATGCCCAAAAAATTCTGATTCCATCAGAGATTCCGGAATGGCAGCACAATTTACTTTGATGAAAGGATGTTTTTGTCTTAGAGAAAATTGATGGAGAGATTGAGAAAAAATCTCTTTACCAGTGCCAGATTCTCCATAAATGAATACAGAGGCCTGGGAGCTTGCGATTTTATCTAAATCTTTGATAATCGGCACCAAAGAAGGGGCTGCCGATGACAAAAACAAATCTGTATCATGGGGCGTTCTCAATAGGTCCCACTTAAGACAAGATGATGATTTAGAGGCATTAATTTTATGAATCAACTCATCTAATACTTTTAACTCAAAGGGTTTTATTATGTAGCTAAAAGCTCCCCGATTCATCGCTTCAACTGCTTGCTGGACGCTACCGAAGGCTGTCATCATGATAATTGGTGTAGAAGATGATCTTTTATCATAAGATAAAAGATCTAAACCTGAGCCGTCCGGTAATTGAATGTCACTCAAAATGAGGTCAAAGGTTTCTTTTAACAGTGTTTGACGAGCTTGTAAAAGGTTTTCGGCTATGCTCACATTGATGTGCCTTCTTGTAAAGATTTCTTTTAAGAAGTCTTTCATCAAAGGATCATCTTCTATAATTAATATATGATTCAAAGCCATATGGTGAAACAAGTCCCTTGATTTTTTTCAGAAATGACATCTATATGCCCTTTATGGGCTTTTATAATTTTATTGATATGAGCTAGGCCTATTCCGTTACCAGTTTTTTTCGTGGTAAAAAAAGGATGAAAGATACGAGATAGCTCTGTTTTTTCTATTCCAGTTCCATTGTCTTGTATACTAAAAACAGTTTTGTTGTTTTCGGATTTGACTAAAATGTCTATTTGCCCTCCATCGGGCATCGCATCAACGGCGTTTTTTAAGAGATTGAGTATTACGCTTCTTATTTGATCTTGATCGACAAGTAAAATCGGAAGTTCCTCAACAAAACTTGTAGAAATATTGATGTGTGGAGGGATCGTCGGTCTTGCAAATTCTATGACGTTTTGTACCAGTATTTTTATATCTGTTTGCTGTAGGTCTAGAGGTAGGTCTTGGGTAAAAGTTAAAATTTTTTCTACAAGATTGTCTAACGAGGAGATCCCTTCTAAAATTTTTTTAGACATGAATTTTAGATGAGTGTATTGTCTCAGGTCTTGGTATAAAAGAGAGGCGAACCCATGTAAAGCGGCTAAAGGGTTTTTGATTTCATGAGCCAAAAAAACAAGCATCTCTCCTAGATCAGCCAAACGCTCTTTTTTGCCATAATCTGTGTTTTTATCAATCTTTGTTAGCAAAATATAAAGATGGTAATCTGTCGAATCTGACGAGCCAAAAGCTTTTATTTGAAATGTCTGCCCATCAATCTCTTTATTATGGGAAATGGAAAAATCAACAGCTTTTTTGTTTAAAGCTTCTTTGAGACTAAATCCAAAAAAATTATCTTTATAGAATTCTTCATACAAGCAAGGAAGAGATATAGAATGTACAAACAAATGATCAATTTGTTTGTTTTTATAGATAATTTGATTATCATGATCCACGACTAAAATTCCTTGATCGATATGGTCAATCAAAGGAAAAATCGTAAGACCTTTCATAGGTTTCATAAATAAAGATTTATTTTGTTATCGGAGATATAAGTTTTATAGATAATGAACCAAAAGAAAAAATTCAAGGTTTCTTCACCGGTTTGGATAACTTATATGAACAAATGTATATGGATCTTTTTGCTTTTACTTCCGTCTTGTTCCGGTCTAGAAGACTCTGAATATAAAAGGGTCCGCAAGATGAATTTAAAAGGGGATTACATTTATCGGTATCATGATGAATATTTTTATACGTTACCGAATCCTCAAAAACGACCCCGATCTATTTATCCTTGGGAAAAAGAGAAGGAAGCTTCTTTGGTTAAGATAAATAAGGATTTTTTTCGTTGTAAAGGTTTTAGAGGTAATCCTCCTAGGGTAGATCCAAAAACAAAGAAGATTTTTTATGATTGTCAAGGTGCTTTATCTCACAGCTTACCGATGAAAAATGATCGGGAGTTTATTTACCCTATATTGATAGACATTTTAAATGCCGTACAAAAAAAGATTGGTAAGCAGGTTAAAATCACTTCCGCTTGCTCTTGTCGGCAGCATTACGAATATATAGGCGGATCTAACCCTTTTTCAAAGCGTTTAAAAGGGGCTAAAGTTGACTTTTATGTGCAGGGAATAGAACATCACCCCCAAAAAGTGGTAGAAGCTATTGATTTTTTTTATATCACGAGAAGTAAAAAATTAGGTTCAGACTACTCTTTAAAAGTGCTAAAAAAAGATGTATGGCAAAATCCTGAAATTCTTTTGAAGATAAAAGGGTGTAAAGATCATCGAAACAGGGATAATTTTCATCCTTATCCATATTTAACCATAGAAGTGCTTTTCGATGTGAATAGGGGACAAGTTGTGGACTAGGCACGGGATTTATGTGGTCTTCACGATTTTTCTTGGATTTTAGCGAAACAAGAAAAAAGATTGCTTTTTTCTAGTCTTTTCTATATGTTTTCTTTCTATGCCGATGTGGTGAAATGGTAGACACGGCAGATTCAAAATCTGCTCTTAGCAATAAGGTGCTGGTTCGAGTCCGGTCATCGGCATTTTCCTAATTTGATAGAGTCTTTCTTTGATTTTCGATAATTATAGTCTCTTTTTGTTTGATTTCGACGGTCTTCTTGTAAATACAGAGGATCTTCACAGGCGAGCCTACATCATCCTTTGTCAAAGACGAGGATACAACCTCCAGTGGTCTTTAGACGACTTTTACAGCATAGCTCATAGCTCTTCAGAGGGTATAAAAAACGAGATTTTACGTTTATTCCCTTCTATTTGCGATCAAGAAGACTGGGCTTCTTTATACGTTCAGAAGTTAAACATTTATTTAGAGCTTTTGGCTCAAAAAGAACTTTGTCTCTTTGAGGGAGTCTCCTCTTTTATCGGTATTTTAAAAGATAAGGGAATAAAAATGTGTGTTGTGACCAACGCCAAGAAAGAACAGGTCGATCTTGTCAAACAGGTGTTGCCTTCTCTAAATGATATCCCTCATTGGATCACAAGAGAATGCTACCATAAACCCAAACCCGATCCTGAATGTTATCAGTTAGCTTTGAGTTTAAAAGAATCTCATGAAAAAGCCGTAGGTTTTGAAGATAGCATAAGGGGTTATCGCTCTATGCAAATGGCAGGAGTGGATCGTTGTGTGCTGATATGCCCTTTTTCTCATCCTCAAATGAAACTTTTTTCAAAAGAAGATACAGTTGAGCATTTTAGCTCATTTCAAAACATGCTCAGTCATTTTTTGTCTTAAGACTTTTAAAAGCCCATCAATTCAAGTGACTCCTTTAGAAATAAAACATTATTTTTAAAGAATGACTTAGCCAAATCTGGTAAATTTTTTTCCTACTGATTTTTTATGTTATATTTTTGAAAGATGATAAACCATCTTCTCATGACACTAGAAAATGATTTAAAAAAAAACAATTATTAAAAAGTTTTGTTTTTAATTTTGTTTTTTTAAAGTTAATTTATTTTTTAGTTTGTTATTTAATTGTTTTTATTTTCTTGTTTTTTGTAAAATATATCTCAAAATTATTATTTTACAATTAAAATTATGAATTCAATTACACAAAGATATTCTTGTATTATTCATCCTGATTTAATCAAGGCTCATTCAGAAGATGAGGATTTATATGCGTCTATCGCAAAGCAAATGAATGATGATGAACTCTCTAGAGGTGCTCATTTAGAAAGACTCCAAC
>JBMLRQ010000017.1:0-6652 GCA_049240945.1 Rhabdochlamydiaceae bacterium | reverse complement strand
TTGATCGCAGGGATTTATAATTTGGAATTGGTGTAAAGGTTTCGAAAGAAGTCTAGTTTATTCAAGAAGAGTTTAATAATAGATCTAAAAAGGTTTTAGATTAAGAATTTCAAAAATGAATTTTTAAAAAAATTATTAAACTCCAAAAAATCAATTTAATTAAAATAAATACAAAATTATATAATTTATTTTCAATTTAATTAATTAATTAAATATAATCTTTAAAAAATCCACTTTAATAAAAAAAGGAATAAAGAATGTCTTCAGTAGCAGGAACTAAGCCAATAATTCCAGGTGCGACCTTCTTCCCCCAAATAGAACCACATAGCACTAATCCCCAATCAGGTGAAGAAACAGTACCAGAAAATACCCTAAGCTCAGCAGATATAATAGATTCTGAGATAGCAATTAATCTCGATACTACAACGATTAGAACCAACAATGACGACGATAATAAACACGAATACAGAGAGCTCCACATAAGGGTCCATGAAGATCCCTGTGAGAATAGTAACAACAGCTTTAAGACTTTCACAATTGATGATCTGAAGACGAGAATAGCCAATATCCAAAATAAAGAAGACACATTGACTTTAATAGACGAACTAAGTCGAAACAGCATTTCCCTCAGTGTAAAAGACTTAAATGAGATGCAATCTGACATTAAAAAACATCCAATGTTAGACACTTATATGACAGGAATGCTGACGAAAAAAAAAGAGAGTGAATCAAAAATTAGAAAATTAATAGAGAAATGTTTACAGAAATGTTGGCCAGAAAAATGTTGTTCCACTAAAACATACGTAAATTGTTTGGACTATATATTTTGTCAGTGTCTTTCTGATTGTGCTTGTTGCAATAAAAAAATACAAGCGTGCTTTAAAAAATGGTCTGAGACATGTTTATGTCAATCTCTTTCTAAGATCAGTGAGCTTCCTACCGTATCAGCTGGGTACAGTTGCTTTATGATGGGAGCTATGATAACTGGTGGATCTCTTGTACTCACCCATGATTCACAAGCACGTACAATAGGGTTAGTACTCTTAGTTTTAAGTCTCACTTGCCCATTCTTCTCTAAAATCGTCAATGTATGCGGACAGAATACAAAACAAAAAATGGACGAAAAAAATGGATGAAAAAAAATAAAGATTAAAGAGATAATGTGTCCTTATTAATTATTAATAAAAAATAAAATTTAAATGACTATATTTAATGATTTTGTTTATACATCGAAGTCACCTCAACCGATTCATGCATCTATCTCTTCAAAAGATCCTTGTTTGCCGACATCCTTCTTTGATAAAACTTATTTATCTTTGGTCTATGATCTAAGCAAGAAAATAGGGGCAACTCAAAACGGAACCCCTATCTCATCAACGACCGTCAAAATCGCATCTTTTCTTCACAAGAATTCTCATGGGGCTGCCTCTGAACTTGACTCTTGTCGTGATGATCTATTGATAGCCGCTTATCAAGGGGACTTAGCTCAACTGAAACAACTCTCATCCCACCAAGATCATTTGATTTTACAAGATGTTGAAGGAAGAACTCCTTTAATCCTGGCTGCATTTCAAGGTCACCTAGAAGTGGTGAAATATCTGCTCAACAAAATCCCTCTTCAACATATTGACGATACAGATCATGAAGGGCATACGGCTTTGATGTTAGCCATCATGCAGCAAAAGACAGAAGTAGCAAAACTTCTACTTGATCGAGGGGCCGATCCTTCTATACAAAATTTTAAGGGCATCTCACCTTTGATGATAGCCGTGGAACAAGATCTTCCCTTTTTGGTAGAAAATTTATTGAGCAACTACTTATTTCCTTTAGATATAGACGCACAAGATAATCAAGGGCGTACAGCTTTGTGCCTATCCACAAATGTATTATTTGGTCAATGTATAGAAAATAACATTCCTCACACGATAAGCCTTTTGCTCCAATATGGAGCTAATCCGTTCATTAAAGATCAGTCTAAAGAATCTATCTGGGAAAAAATTTTTGCTAAATTCGAAGATCAGGTGATCGACACCTTGATAAAAAAGAGTTCACTCGATAAACACGACGAATTCTATCCTCCTTATTTCCTCCTATTTTTATCTCTTAAACACCAGCGCTTTAGCACCTTCAAGACCCTCAGTCAAAAAGGATTTGATCCTTTTTACGAGGACAGTCATAGAATGACCCCCTTTCTTATGCTGATTACATCAGGCAGAAACAAAGAAGTGGCTGACATTTTGGAGAAAAACCCGTCTTCTGAACAGATCAATCATCAAACGATAGAAGGTAAAACCGCTCTTTTTTTAGCTTGTGAATACAATCACACAACTCTAGCTATCTGTTTGATGAACCTAGAAAAAACTCTTTTTCTTCCTGATTTATCGGCCTCAACACCTTTGATGAAGGCTTGTGAAAACGGCAACTTAGATTTAGTTGAGTTTATCCTAAAACGTTTTGATCACGTTGACATCAACAGCCCTAATAAAAAAGGAGAGACTGCTTTTTTATTGGCGGCCCAAAATGGGCATCTTTCTCTTCTTAAGTATTTGTCTAAACATAACCCTCATTATTTAAGCCAAAACCAAAATGGGGAAACATCCCTTCTTCTCGCCATAAAGAATAGACATCTCCCTGTCGCAAAATACCTGTTGGAAACTGTCGAAGAAAAGAATAGAGCTGAATACATCAACAGAGGGGATAACACAAGACACTATCCCTTAACGGAAGCTATTTTGAATGGTGATGAGGAATTAGTCCGCCTCATTCTCAAATTAGAAGCTGATATAAAGGTGTCAACAGAAAATAATTTAACCCCTCTCGGCTTAACTATCTTGAAACAAGATGATGGCTTATTCAATACAATTTTATCTCATATCCCTAAACATCGTCTGAGTGATCATCTTAATCACCAAGACAAAAAAGGGCATTCTCCTATCGCTTTAGCGATTTTAAATAACAATATCAAGGCTTTGGCTATTCTTCTGAATTTAGGAGCTGATCCATATTTAAAAACTCATGAAAAGGCTTCCCCTCTTCTGTTAGCGACTTTATATAACAATCTAGAAGCCGTTAAGATGCTACTATCCCATAACTCTTCAGATGCCGCAAGAATGAGGATCTACGTTAATGAAAAAAATCACACTGGTCAATCCCCTCTTTTGTTAGCGATAGAACAAAAAAACAAACTGATAGTTGAAATGCTATTGGGAAAAGGGGGTGATATTTTCACCAAAAACCAAAAAGGATCCACCCCTCTTTTAGCTTGTTGTTTGATGGGAGATAAAGATATATTCGATTTAATCTTAAAACAAATTCCAGAATCTCATTTGAAAGAAGTCCTTAATGAAAGAGATATGGAAGGAAATACCCCTCTTATTTTAGCCTGCTTTGGAGGACATTTAGAGATCGTCAAAGAGTTACTGAGAAAAAAAAGTAACCCTTGGCTATGCAATCAAAATCAATTAACTCCCTTATTAACGGCTATTTATCATAAACACGGTGATATCGTTTATGAACTGATTAAATCTATTGATAAACCTTTAGGCTCTCATTTCATCAACCAAATGTCTGATTTGAAAAAATCAGCCATTCATGCCGCTTGTTCTAACGGGTTTAAATCCATCTTAAAGGATTTAATTGATCAAGGAGCTGATCTTAAAACTCTAGACAACTACCATAGCACTCCTTTACTAAATCTAATCGTCCATCTTAACGATCATTACGCTAAGCAAGCCTTTAAACAAATCACAGAAGAAGACAAAAAGCTGGTCTTATGGTGGTTAAAATCTACAGAGAAATCAGATCTTGAGCAAAAAAACAGTGTAGGCAACTCTATTGTATACGAGGCTCTAAAACTGGGACATACTGATATCCTTCAATTATTTATCGATAAAAATATTTCTTTTTCTATACCCGATAAATACTTATTCAGTATTTTGAGCCGTTTTGTGAGTAATGACCTTCGTAAGCTCCAAGCCATCAGTAACAATCCTCTTCTTAAAGCCAACTTCAAGGTAGTTGATAAAGCTGGGGTTTCTTTGCTAATGCTAAAAGTGTTTCAAGAAGAGATAACAAGTTGTCAAGCCTTACTAAACCTTATTCGAGATAAGGATTATGTTAATCAAGAAAGCTCTGACGGATCATCTGCTCTAAAGATAGCCATACGAAAAAAAAATGCACCTATAATAAAACTTTTACTTTCCTTTGGAGCCAAAGTGACGACAAAAGGAGGAGAATCTCCCTTGAAAGTGGCTTTAAAAGAAAGAGATCCTCGTGTTTGTTCTATTCTTTTAAAATCAGTGAAAGAAGAAGATATTCCTTCATTGATCAACGATCCCGAACTGATCTTTGAAAGTTTTAAAACAGCCAATCATGTCATGATCAGATGGCTCATAGATAAAAAAAGCTGTTTCAATATCATGAACGCTGACAAAGAAACTCCTCTAATGATCGCAAGCTTTCAAGGGAATTTGTCCATCGTTGAAGAGATCTTGAAAACCATCCCTCATAAAGAAAGCCATCTCAACCTAACAAACAAAGAAGGATTATCCGCTTTATCCTTAGCGCTTTTAGGCCAACATTTCCACGTAGCTTCTTTTTTATGGCAAAAAGGGGCTCAATTAATCCCTAAAGAAACAAGATCTGTTTCGGAATTACATAGCGCCATCTATGTGGGCCATCTTCCTTTTGTCAATAAAATTTTACACACTTCTCCGGTTTCTGTTGACCTAGTTGATCAAAACAAAGAAACCCCTTTAATGATCGCTGCTCGACTCAATCGATATCAGATTGCCGAAAAACTCTTAGAAGAAAAGGGGGATACCGCCCTAACAAATCATAAAGGGCAAACAGCTTTAATGATCGCTACAGAGCAAGGTCATCTATCGATGGTTAGACTGATCTATAAACATCTCAAACGGTATCAAGAAATCAACCAACAAGACAATGAAGGAAGAACAGCTGTTATGATAGCCGCTTCTAGAGGACATAAACAGTTAGTGGATTTTTTCATCAGCAAAAAAGCTCATCTGTTCTTAACGGATAAAACAGGGGCTTCAGCTTGGAGCTTGGCTGCAGACAACAATCACCTGGAGATTGCAGAATTGATTTTCCGTTTTAAGGATTCTTTGGCCTTTAATCAATTCAAAGAATCAAAAGAGGAGATCTTTTACACCCTTTTATTTAAAAAAGAAAAAATCACAAACTCCCTATCCAGTGATCCTGAAGACAGGTTGAAAAAAATTTTCTGGGCCGCAAAAAACAATCTTTTGTATCTGGTGAAAGATCTTTGTGAGTTGGATCACACTCCTCTCTTCTTTAAAAATCCATCCAAAGACACTCTTCTCTCTTTGGCGATTAAAAACCACAATCCTTATATGATACACTGGATCGCGACAAAGAGTTATCAGCTCGACCCTCAAAAGGCTGATGAGATGCTGCTCTTCGAAAATGACAATCACGAAAGCGCTCTTTCTTTAGCTCTAGAAAAAGGCTATCATCATCTCATCTCGCACAAGGATTCAAAGATACAAAATAAATCTGCTCTAAGGAATAAAGAGGCTCTATTCAAAGCGTGTTTGAATGGAGATCTAGAAAGAGCTCTAGATTTACTCCATATGATATCACCAAAAGAGCTCAATCAACTGGATGAGAATCAGGAATCGATTTTATTTATGACTGTTCGAGAGGGCCATCAAACATTCACTAGCTTACTGATGGGTCAACAAATGGATCTCTTTCAATTGAATAAGCAAAATGAAAGTCTTTTTTTCTTAGCCACTAAACATAATCATCCCCAGATTCTAAAAATTCTATTACAGAAGTTAGAAAAGACTGATCCCTCTAAAATAAGAATCATTTTGAGACAGCCCAATCAAGAGGGGTATACACCTCTTATGCTGGCAGCTTCAAGAGGGCACCTCGCTTGTTTACGCCTGCTTCTTCTGTTCACAGAGGACATCGAGCAAAAAACACCCCAGACTCATCTAACCGCTTTGTGTTTGGCCGCTATGAACCAACAAATGGAATCTATACCTTTACTCTTAGAGAAAGGAGCGAACCCTTTTTGTCTAGATAAGACAAATCGCCCTCTTTTTCTAAATCTTGTAGAAAAAAACGATTTGCCATTGATCCAACAGATGATCAGCTCCATCTCCCCCTCTCTCATCAATACAGTGAATTCAGAAGGAGAATCAGCTCTATTTCTTGCTGTCAAACATAATCATTTTGAGATGATCGAGCTTCTGATTAAGCTAAAACCAGATCCCTTTTTGAAAAACAAACAAAATCAACATATCTTATTTGTAGCCTTATCTAAAAACGAAGACAAAACCTTCGAAAAACTGCTCCATTATTGTTTGGAACAGGATCCCAGAAAAACACAACAAATGATTCGAAGTAAACCTTATGATGATAAAAACTTGATCCAGATGGCGGAACGGCTACAGGGAGGTAAAATTCATCATTTACTTCAAACCATCAAAAGCTTTTAGACCTTTAGGAGTTTTTTTATTTCATCGAAAATAAGACCCGTTTCTATCAGAGCCCATGGGGCCCAATGAAACGACTTTTTTCTAACCTTTGGGATGGATAGGCTCATTATTAGACCTCTTTCGAAACCTTTACACCAATTCCAAATTATAAATCCCTGCGA
>JBMLRQ010000016.1:5280-6420 GCA_049240945.1 Rhabdochlamydiaceae bacterium | reverse complement strand
ATACTTGCTTCTGTTGGCTTGTCTTACATAAAACTTGGGCAAGATATTAACACTTTATCTGGAGGAGAAGCTCAACGCTTGCGTTTAGCTAAAGAACTGATGAAGAGGCAAACGGGAAAAACATTATATATTTTTGACGAACCAACAACAGGATTGCATCAATCCGACGTCGACCTTTTATTCCCTATTTTTCATCATCTCGTCGATAAAGGAAATACCGTGCTTATTGTGGAGCACAATTTACAAGTGATCGCACAAGCAGATCACGTGATTGATTTAGGTCCCGAAGCTGGCGAAAAGGGAGGGAAAATCATTGTAGAAGGGACTCCGGAAGAGGTTTCACAACACCCTATTTCTTTAACAGGTAGATATTTAAAAGACGTCTTATCCTCTAGCTGACGTCAGCCGCACACCTAAAACCATAGGTGCTATTTGAAATGCCAGGATTGTTACGATGTCTGTGCGCACAGCGCAAATCTTCTTTTAAACTTTTCCAGCATCCACCTCTTAAAACACGATAGACACCCTGTAAAGGTCCTTTAGGATCAAAAGGCTCGTGGACCACTGTTTCGTAATAATCGTACCCATACCAATCTTGGCACCATTCGTAAACATTCCCAGCCATATCGTAAAGACCGTACAGATTAGGTTGATAGGTCATGACAGGCATTGTGTCAGAGCTAAAAAAATTAGCCTCGGTTTTATCAATTTTCAAACCTGTTGGATATATCTGATAAGATCCCCCATATGCAGCCACTTCCCATTCGGCTTCTGTGGGTAAACGTTTTCCTATCCACTTGGCATAAGCAAGAGCCCCGTACCAAGACACCCCAACAACAGGATGTTGCAAATAACCTGCTTCCACTATTAAACGACCACCAACTTTTTTGATACGAGAATCTTTGAGGCGAATAATGTCATGGTTGTCGTTGTCTTTTTCTCCCCCCATAGCTTCTAAAAACAGGATAAATTGTTCGTTAGAAACAGGGTGTATATCAATAGCATAAGGGTTGAGTATCACTTTATGAGAAGGCGTTTCGTCTCTAGAACCTTCCAAACTACCTCTTAAAAAAGTGCCTCCTTCGATCACTTTCATCTTTGTTAACAAAGGGGCGATAGGTGTTGAATCAAAAGGCTTAG
>JBMLRQ010000016.1:0-5180 GCA_049240945.1 Rhabdochlamydiaceae bacterium | reverse complement strand
AGCCCAGTCAAGCTTTTGCGATTCAAAGGATAAATCTACGTCAAGACCGTAAGGAAAATGACCTTTTAAAAGATAATAAAGCACGGCTCCAAAGGCGTACGCATCAATTTTATCTCCAGGCTGATAGGCGGATGTTTTTTGTTCAGGAGCTAAGCAGTCTATAGCTTGGTAAAGGTTAAAAGAGTCATAAGAAGAAGATTCTTGACGCTTTTGGAGGTGAGCAAGATAAAAATCAGAGGAAAAAACAGAAGCGATCCCAAAATCTAAGAGATAGGTCTTAAGATCGGACCCATCTTTTTTAACTAAAATATTATTTAAATTAAGACCACCGTGATAAAAAGGTTTATCAAAAGGAAGGCTTTTAGCGTAATCTAACGCAGACGCTAATTGATAACTAAATTGGGCAAGATCATCTTCAAATTCAAAATCTTTGCACGAAGAAAAATAAAGAGAAGGGATCATCCAACCGTTTTCGGCGAAAAAAGAAGCATCGTAAGCCAGATACCATTTGCCTTCATAAAAAAAAGTGTCATGTATTTTTAAAATATGAGGATGATCAATTTTTGCTATATAAGGTAAGATGCGAGCCATTTTTTCAAAATGATCTACAGGTTCTATGAACTGATGATCTAATTCAATGAGAAAAAATCGATTTTTTAGCAAACTATGTTCTACTAATAAAACCTTACCTAAAAAAGCGTGCCTCACTTCCTCTACAATCGAAAAATCTCTGACTGCTTCTTTCAACATAAAAGCCCTTTAATCCTTAATTTTTTAAACAAAACCTAAGTACTTAGCTAATCCCCAAACAATTAAAACAGCTAAAATTGAAATCGATATCCAGAATGCTCCAGGAAACCATTTTCCATTGGTGGCTACTCCTCCTCTTGGTTCCAAAGTCCCGATCCCATAGTCAAATTCATGATTTTCCTGGTGCACTTTAAAAGCTAGAGGATACTTTTTTTCTAAAAGCGCTACATCTAAGCCAAGATAAACGATATATTGTTTTAAAAATCCCAATATATAGATACCGGTTAAATAATTTTGTATACGTCCTTCTTCAATAGCTTCTAAGTAACCAGAACGAATTGAAATCGCATTTTCGATTTCTTTTAAAGACAGGTTCTGCTGAATCCTCTGTTCTTTCAATAAAGCACCCAACGCTTTGATATGCTCATCCATGTAACGCCCTTAATTAAGAGATTTGCGAAAATAGAAATAGTCTTTCTAAAGATTAAAAGATACATTATACAACAAAAAAGATCCAAACAAAATGAATAAAACCCTCGCATAAAAAATAAAATATTAGACTATAAAAACAAAAACAATCATAATCATAAACAAAAAAACTTATTTAATTTTTTATGAAAAAAAGATTTTTTATTTTACAGTTTTTACTGTTAACAATAACCAACATTTCATTTACTGATTTTCTACCAAACAACCCAAATCTTACTTATCATTTTGATGCCGTTGTCGTTGGAGGAGGAATTGGAGGATTATCATCTTCTATCTACTTAGCTCGGGCCGGATACCAAGTTCTCGTTTTAGAAGGGCCTCTTCCAGGAGGAGCCCTTGCTCAATCTCCCAAAGTACAGAATTGGCCTGGTGAAATCGACATACCAGGTCATTTATTATTAGAGAAAATAAAAAAACAAGCTCTTTCTTGTGGTGTCACTTTTTCTCCTCTTTTAGTCCAAGAGACGCATTTGAATGAATTCCCTTTTAAACTCAAAACCAATTATTCTACACAAAAAACGAATGACCCTATCTACCTTTCATGTAACGTGGCTATATTAGCTGCTGGAACGACCCCCTGTTTTCTTAATATACCTGGAGAAAAAGAATTTTGGGGAAAAGGTGTCTATAATTGCGCTGTGTGCGACGGCCTTCTTTATAAAAACAAAAAAGTGGCTGTGGTCGGTGGAGGAGATAGTGCTATCGTAGAAGCTCATTATCTTTGCGATATTGTCAAAGAAGTTTACCTATTTGTCAGAGGAAACGAGTTAAAAAGCATTGAAAATGAAAGGCTCAAAGAGTTGCTTAAAAAACCGAATATCAAAGTATTTTATAATAGCACCTTAAGCGAAATCAGAGGATCAAATGGGCATCTGACACATGTTGACGTCAAACAAAAAGAAGGATCTAATACCTACCAAGTGGATGCCGTCTTTTTAGCGATTGGCAATAAGCCAAATTCAGGCTTTTTAAATCAACAGCTATCCACTGACGACAAAGGTTTTATTAAAGTGAATAATCACCAACAAACTTCTATCAAAGGTGTGTATGCTGTAGGAGACATAGCCGATCCTATTTATCAACAAGCAATATCAGCTGCTGGAGATGGAGCTAAAGCAGCTTTAAACGCATCAGAATTTTTGAAAACTCTAGAAATCACCATGGTCGATAAAACCAGAAGCCAAGAGGAAAATCCAACATCTTCTTCGGTGAAATCCGTAGAAACACAGGAAGATTTTATGAGCCTGTTTGTTGATAATGAACTACCTGTGATCGTCGATTTTTATGCAGATTGGTGTGGTCCTTGCCAACGGGTTTCCCCTAAGTTTGAAGAATTGGCCTCTTTGTTTGCTAATAAAATTAAATTTGCCAAACTAAATATCGACAAACATGAATCCCTTGTCTCTAAATACCAAATAAGATCTATACCTTATTTTGTTGTTTTTGATAAAACGGGTGCCGTTATCAATACGAAAAGCGGTTCTGAGGAGTTTATTGAGTTGACTAATCACTTGAAAGCATTTAATCAAAGCACGATTAATCAAATAGAAGATATTCTCAAAGTTCATAGAAACACCCGCTCTTAAAATATTTATATATATCTCTTGCGGAAACAGATCTATTTTGCTAGGATCAAATTTTGCAGGAGATCATATGTTTTTTAAGAAAAAAAAGCCTATTCAATTAGTTCTATTCACCTCTTTGGCGACCTTGTGTGGTGTATCAACTATCTTTTTCCTTAATCACATGGAGACAAATAAGCCAAAAGACATTCAAACTCATTTGTATCCGACTATAGGAAATCCGAAATCTAAAGTTAATGTCGTGGTTTTTGAAGAACCTCGCTGTATAGATTGTATGGAATATAACAACCAGATTTTCCCAAAAATTAAAAAAGAATTTATCGATAATCATCTGATTTCTTACACAGCCATTCCCCTGTCTTTTCTGCCTAATTCCCTAGATACCGCAGCGGCTTTATTGTGTGTCTATAATCAACAGAAATATTTAGAAAATGCAGAATTATACTTTCATTTTTTAGATTATATTTATAATGAAAAAATAGCTCCTTTGTTAAAAGATATCGATATCGACGGTATTTTACAACTCGCTAAAACAGCGGATAATAGGATAGATACAAAAAAATTAAAAGAATGTTTAAGAACACATCATTTTCATAAACAAACAATGAAAAATAACGACTATGCTGAAAAGCTTATGGATGGACATTTAGAAACACCGACTGTGTTTGTGAATGGTATCAAAATCGCTAACTTGAACTACGATACCATAAAAAAACAGATCTCTCATTTATTGGAAAGCAAATAGGTTATGTATGCGTCTCTCGAGTAATTTTTATAAGTTTTATTTTGCCTGGGTGATATCTTGTTTATCGCTAGTGGTGAGTCTTTATTTTAGTGAATTCAAACATCTAACTCCCTGTCATCTTTGTTGGTACCAGAGAATATGTCTATTTCCTTTAACTATCATTCTCGGCATAGGGACTTTTCAAAGATTTATAGGTATTGTTCCTTATGTGCTACCCCAGGTAGGATTAGGAATATTTTTTGCAGGCTATCAGGTGCTCATTCAAGAAGTGATCCATGCTAATGTTCTGCCTCTTTGCGGAAGTGGAGCGAGCTGTCTGGAAAAGATTGATATTGGATTCGGTCCTGTCACCCCTCCTATGCTTTCTTTATTCGGTTTTTGTTTGATCGCTTACCTTTTATTTTCAAGTTGGAAAGATTCTAAAAAATCTATACTTTAGTTTTCTGTTTACTGTATTTTTAAAAATAGATTACAATCCGTTAATATTTTACCCCTTTAAGCCTTATGAAAAAAATAATACCCTTTTTCTTTTATAGTCTAACCCTCTTTTCTGTTACCCCTTCTATTGAAAACTCGCTTTCTTTTGTTGAACAGACACCCCCTTCAACTAAAAGCACAAATACCACAAGCTCAGAAGCAGAAAAAAACACTTTGCTTCCATCAGTACCAGCGAAGGTATCTGATTGTGAAAGGCCTAAACTGCCAGAGGCTCATCCATCCAACAACGAAACAGCTCCTTTGCCATTACAACATGGCCTATTACCTAAACCAGGCCCTCAGTTTAAAATCAAAGACCCCGAAGAAAAGCAAAAAGATGAAGAAGACTCATCTTCTTCTGATCATAAGCGTTCTCTACCGTTGGGCTATCATAAGATGGGAATTTTGTCTGGAAATATTGTTAAATTATCTGACGAATCCTCTTGGAAAATCAGAGAATCGGATTTAAAAATCATATCCGGATGGCATGCTAATCATATTGTTTCATTAGAACCTAACCTGCATTATTTCAGCTTTTATAACTACATTCTAACCAACCACATGACTAAGCAAACAGTTTTTGTGGATTTAAATACTCCCCCTTTAGAGTGTTTTCGCTTTTTGGATGTGATTCTTAGACTTCCTTTCCAAGTTTACATCGATTTAAGTGAAGGCCCTGTATGGGAATCTGAACCTCAAGATTTTGATACTATCAAAAAATGGCGTTTAAACGATAGAATCATCATTGGACGCACTAGCTACTACATAAATGACGACTACAGCACGATTTTAATTAATCTGGATCAGAAAAGTCATGTTTACGCGAGAAAAAACATAGCTCTTGTTTTTGACAAGTAACACTAAAAACATTTTTTAAGGATAGCAAATATGGTTAAAGAGAAAAAAAGTAAGGCTCAAAAAGAAGAAAAAAAGAAGCCAACAAAAAATTTAAAAGAAAAGCGACTAGCGAAACAAGCAAAAAAATCTAGTTAATAACAACTTCGTTCAATCAGGCCCTATAAATCATAAAAAATGGTTTGTAGGGCTTTTTAGCTTTGTTTAAAAAGCATCTTCAAAAAAGTTTCAAAACATATCAATCTCTTTCATCAAATAACCCCTCCTTTTTCAAGAAGTTA
>JBMLRQ010000015.1:0-3815 GCA_049240945.1 Rhabdochlamydiaceae bacterium | reverse complement strand
AAAGAAAGCATGCCGAAATGGAGCGCTCAACTGCTGAGTAGACCTAAACGGACTCGAGCCCTGATGAAGAATTTATGAAACGACTTTGCAGGTGTTTTGTAAGAGCACGAGGTTGTATTGAGTTAGCCCAATGAAGCAATTGCTTTTCTGTGATGATGTGATCATTCAAGCTTCTTATCCAGAAATTGTCAGGAGAGATAAACAGACCTAGCTTTGGCCCTAGTTGCGAATTTCGATTCCTCTCCTCTTGAATAACCAATTTCAAATCTTCTAGAGTAGATGGGGCAATCTGATTATCTCCGATATAAACTGTACAAGAAGAAGGTAGCTGAGACAATTCTTTGGGAGGTATGTTAATCTTATTGTGAGATAATCCTAGTTTTTGAAGATGGACGCATTTTGGAAATGGAATAAACGAAATATCTTCGAGATCATTTTTTCTTATGTCAATTATTTTTAATTGGGGAGAAAGTTCTCGAAATTCATCCCTGAAACTATCATTTGAAAATAATTTATTAAAACCGCGTATTGCTAAAGCAGTTAAATTTTGAGAGGCGGCAATCCCTGTAATAGAAAAATTTGAATCTTGCATGTCGTACGAATTACATATTCTTAGTTGAACTAATTTGCCACAACAAGACAGATTAAGAGAATGCTTTAACTGACAACCATAGAGTTCTAAAATTTGTAAGGCCTCAGATGTTATACAAGTTTGATTTTCTAAATAGCTTTTATCATCAACTAATGCCACATTATCCATAAGTAGAAACTTTAAATGAGTCAAGCTAGATAAATCACTTATTGGACAGGGTGTGACTTGAATTGTTTGTGGACCGGTAGGTGCACCTCTTGCAATCTTCAATGTTTCGATATTTTCAAACAACGAAAGATCCAAAGTCACCTGCTTGCGGTTTTCATTTACGATGACAGTGTGATACAAATTCAAAAATTTCAAACTCGGAATACGCTTTGGGGATGTTACATAAATATTATCCTGGCTGTAAGCTATGAGCGACAAATTTCGCACGTTTTTTAAATGTGAAAGATTTAAAACACCTGATAAATTTCCAGCCATTTTAATCGATAATGATGTAACGTTTTTGAGATTTTTTTCTTGCAGCAGTTCCGTATAAGTCGATTGACAGGATTGATCTAGCACAATACTAATATCGGTTAAACGGCTTTGGGTAAAACCCGAAATAATAGCAGGTGTTCCTAAATGCAGAGTGTGAAGATGAGGAAAATTTTCTAAATTCAATGGGAGCGGACTATCAAGCATTGTTAATTTATAAGTATTTAATTTTAGGGAATTAAGTGAAGAACATCCTTTTAGAGCCTCAATCACTTTTTCAGTATTGTCCCGATCATGATACGATGAGAATTCTAGTCGGAAACCTATTAGGTTTTTTAATAGAGGTAGTGTATTTTCGACAAATACTTCTAGGTTAGAAGGATTAATTAAGACAACATTGCTAACTTCCTTCGGACAAAAAAATGGAGCAGATGAGATTGTATTATAAGTGTCCGTGCAAATGAACGTCTCGTCAGGCATTTGTTTCCAATCATCAATTTTTTTCAGTTCTTTTTCAATAGATTCCATCCAATGTCTATCAGGATGAGAGGACAAATACTTTCTAGCTAACAAAAGCCTGCCTGTATTATAAAAGTATATGCCTATTTTTTGTAGGGCTGGCAAATCATTTTGATCAGTTGCTGCCTTTATGTATTTCAATAATTGATCCGGATCTAGGAATCTTTGAGCTTCGTCTTTATTATTGTGAGAATGATAATAAAGCCCAAGTTCTACAGAAGCCTTTTCGTGCCATTGGCTAGCCGCCATTTCCATCAGAAAAAGGTAATCGTCTTTATTGTTATATTTTAAACACAATTGAGCCCATAAGTAGTGCTTGTGGGCGATTGTATCAGCAGAACATTTTTCTTTAGCAAGCCCCATGTAGAGATGGAAACCTTCTTGATCGCCACATTCTGAAGCTATCAAAGCGATCTGAATATATTTTTCAGTATCTGTGCTCCAACGCAATTGACCACAAAGAAGATCTAAGTAAAAACGGTGAGCTCTTTCATTTTTGTATTTTGAAGCCAGCAGCGCCATTTGATAATAGCCCTCAGGCCCTTTATTTTTTAGTGAATCAATAGATCCTTTTAAACGAAAACAATCTATGGCCAGTGCTGAAGAGTAAGCGGAAACTGAAGAAACACATATTTTTTGGTAAGATAAAAAAATAGATTCTTTTTTTAAAAGATATAAAGCCCCTAAACCTATGATAGCTCCCAAAGCGAACTGAAAAACAGGATAATTGGGAGAGTCAACTATTTGAAAAGTTAAAGATTTTACAGGTCCGACTACTAACATAAATGAATCCTCATTTTTAACAAAAGGTATATTATCAGATTGAAAAAATGATTAAAAGAAAATTCATAGCGTTGAAGAGAGCTAAATAATTTTAATCTAAAAATATCAATTGTTTTTTAGGTTATAATACGAATTTTGTTTTTTAAATTTTCTGAAATCGATGAAAAACTTTTTATTTCTAGAAAGTTTATGCGATTAAGGCGTAAATCGATGGTACAGCAAGGAGGTAGGTTAAACAGTTTCTCAGATAAGTATCTAATCCCATTATCTCTCAGAAATAATTTGTTTAGTTTAGGTAATTTAGAATCCAGCAATCGATTAAAATCCTCAAATCGATTCGAAGATAGATTGATTTCTATTAACGATTCAGGAAGATTGGCGATTTCATCCTTTAATCCTTCGTTGGAGAAAAAGTCAGAAGAGCAAACAATAGAAATTTTTTCGAGTGTTATACAAAATCTTAATCCCTCAACAGGAGAAAATTTTTTTTCATTTGTCATCAGTCGGGTAACAATCAATGTCTTTAATTTCAAACAATTTTGGAGTCTAAGAGGCTGATGTAAAAGAACAGAAGAGAGGAATATCTGTTCCAACGATTTAGGCATTAAAGCATTTTGAGACCCATTGATTTTGAGATCTGCCAGTAATTCACAAAATTGTAATCGCAACTTCTCTAAAAAAGAACAGGTATTTAAATTTTGTATTTTAAAGGGATTATTCGGTTTCGACTGTATGAATAATTCTTTGATGTTTCGTAAACGACTCATATCTAGGATAGATATTTCTTCCGATCCTGTGAGTGCACAGTTTTTTAATTCTACAACTTCTAAAGAAAAACAATCGTTCAATCCTTGTATCCAATAAGTTTTATTGACTGTTCCCGTGATGATTAACTTTTTAAGGGCTTTGAAACAAGAGAGATCAAGAATATAGGGTTTTGAAGGATCCAATAACCCAAAATTTTTCAGTTCAAGAATTTTCAAATGGGTATCGTTTGGTAACGTTGTTATCTGATAAGGTTGATGGAAGTTTCCCTTCATGACGAGTTTCTCAAGTTTTTTAAAATGAGAAAGATCTAAAATGGAGTGTTTAGGAAGATCTAATAAGACAAAGTGCTCTAATAGACTTCTTTCGAAATTAAATTTTTGAGGATATATTTAAGCCACCCAATGAGGAGGCGAGATGAAATTTGAGAAGGTTAAAGAGTTAGATGGGGAGAAGTTTCGTCGTCTGACAGGTGTTAAACGAACAACATTTGACAGGATGGTAGAGATTTTAGAACAGGCCGTTAAAGGTAGAGCAACGAAGAAGGGCAGAAAGAAAAAGTTAGGCGTAGAGAATATGCTGCTTATGTCTTTAGAGTATATGCGAGAATACAGAACTTACTTTCACATAAGCCAAAGTTATTCTGTTAGTGAGAGTAACGCCTAAAAAACTCTGA
>JBMLRQ010000014.1:0-32026 GCA_049240945.1 Rhabdochlamydiaceae bacterium | reverse complement strand
ATCGCAGGGATTTATAATTTGGAATTGGTGTAAAGGTTTCGAAAGAGGTCTAATAAAAAACGACGAGAATCTTTCTTAAAGAGATCTGGGATCATCAAGATAGGGTAACAAAAGTTTTTTCAAACTTTATAATATTAACTCACAAAACCTACCAACAGTAGAAGAATTCGAAGCCGAATTTAAGAAGCAGGATCTGGAGAATAAGGGGAAATAGGGAAGTAGCTGATCCTTAATAGAGTTTTTCTCAAGCTGCTTTTTTTAAAAGAGATCAAATCCTGTCTCAGGTGTCTAACAAGTGTTTTTTTAGAGAGCTAAAGCTATTCTTTCAAGACATCTCTAATCAGGAAAAGATTTGTGCCTAACTTGAAAACAAAAGAAGCAAAGTTAGAATTTGGAAAAAATGAGCAAGAAATCTCGTTTCCCAAGGTTTATTCGACTCTTATACGTGGTACCATTCATGTGAAATGTTCTTTTTAATGTCCCAACCTCTTATTCTATACGAAAGCATCCCTACGATTTTATTGAATAAACGTTTACTGTAACTTAAGGGTGATCCCTTTGATGCTCTGTAAGAAAGAGCAATTTTAAGGCTTGCTGCCGCCAATATTTTTCGATTTTCAGAGTAATCACTAAGATTGCTAACCAAAATACTAAGAGGGAGTAATAGATTTATTGATCACAAAGGATTTGAGTTAAAAAATCCTTCTTACCAGCCATTAAAAAATAGTCTAGCAACTATTCAAGGTTGTGCTTACTCAGCACATGCTTTAGATCAAATGCAAAATAGAGGATTTACTCCTTCGTTGCTCGAAGAAACAATACAGAATGGCACAAGTATGTCAAACAAAGTTACTGGCAGAATGCAATTCAATAATCCAGCAAATCACATTTCGGTAATCACTGAAGATGGTAAAGTAGTAGCAGTAATTTATGGGAGACCAAAATAATGGGATTATTCACGGAATATGACTTAAAGTAGATAATATTGATTGAAAATAAAATTTTCATGTTTGAAAAAATAAATTAGATTTATTTGAAATAATCTGCGATTTAGGTGGTCTTTTAAATGCACTAGAATCTGTTTCTGAATTTTGGAAAGATGATCTCCAAGCAGAGGTCAATGCCTTAGAAATGATTCACGATAGTATCGAAGATGGCTCAATATCACGATGACAAGGAAACTATAAAGAGGATATGAATGATGCCATATCAAAATTGAAAAAATGACCCTTCCCATTCTTGAAGAATATCTAGGGCAATCAGATTCAAATATTTCAGAAAGCGCTATAAAAGGAGATCCTAATTGGCTTATATGTCCAAAATGTAATGACGCCTGGGAATCTGACTCCTTGAAAGCTATGGTGGTGTGCGCTAAATGTGAACGTGCTCTTCATAATCCCCATACAGCTAACATATGAAACTGAAAAGAAGTTAAAAAAGGACATCTGATATAGACCTAATAACTTAAATGAATAAGCATCAACACAAATTATGAGAAAATATGATTGGCTTAATACATAGCTATCTCAATAATGCAAATGGGGATTCCTATACCATTATTGGTAAACTTGAGGGTGCATTAGGCGTGTCTGCAATCAAAGCCAGTAATCTTATTAATCAATGGCAGATTTCGCGTATCAATAGAAACACGATGCGCTATAGAAGGGAAACAGCCTAATAAAGAGAAGGCCATTGAAGAACTTAAGGCAATGAAGGCTTTTCTGTTAAAACATTTATGAAATAATGAAAATGGTATTGAATGAAATAAAACAATTTTTCGAATTCTTAATTGAGGAAAAAATCGCGATATACTGTCACCAAATGTCAACAATAGATTGAGACACGAATTTGCGTGATACTAAACGCCGAAAGCAAGGAGGTAGTATGGTAGATAGATTTAAAGAAGAAATTATTTGAAGAACCAAAAGATGTTCTCGAAGCAAAAAAATGGAAATTGTATTGGAACATATCTGAGGAGAAACCTTAGATAGGCTGAGCCGTGAAATAGGAATGCCCATATCTAAAATCGAAATGTTAATATGTGCCATTTTAGGGTGTCAATATCTATCATTATAGTTCTGGTTTTTTAAACAAAAGAGATTTACTTTGAATTAAATAAGATGTTAAAATTTAATCCGATTTATCTTGATCAACTTTACCTTGATCTGGCATTCAAAAAATGACACCCTTCTAAATAAAAGGATAACTAGCTATGGACATATTGAAAATTAAAGGAGGCGTTGCTCTTGATGGTAATATAAAAATTGCCGGGGCTAAAAATGCGATCACTAAGTTGCTAGTTGCTTCTCTACTAACCGAAAAAAAATGCATATTTCATAATGTTCCTAATATTTTAGAAGTTGAAGTCACTTTGGATTTATGTAAAGAAATAGGCTCTGAATTTTCTTGGGATCGAGAAGAAGGTATTATTGAAATTGTGACCAAGGATTTAAAATCTTGCTATATTCCTCAAAGATTTTCAGGAGCTAATCGTATCCCTATCTTGATGATAGGGGCTTTGATGGGGCGTACAAACGAAGATATCATTGTGCCTACAGTAGGCGGATGCAAAATTGGTAAAAGACCTATCGATTTTCATATTAAAGCTCTTGAAAAATTAGGAGCTGTCATTGAGTATCGAGAAATGAAAAAAGAAGGGGCTTATTTCGCTCATGCGCATCAAGGGCTCAAAGGCGCTTTAATTGAACTGCCATACCCCTCTGTCGGAGCTACAGAAAACACTATTTTAGCTGCTTCTCGAGCTAAAGGATCTACCATTATCAAAAATGCGGCTATCGAACCGGAAGTGATTGACCTGATCTTGTTTTTGCAAAAATTAGGTGTTATTATTTCTGTGGATGGAGATAGAACGATCAAAATACGAGAAGCTAAAGAATTTTATGAAGTCGAACATAAAGTGATCACTGATCGTATACAAGTGGCTTCTTTTGGTATGGCAGCTATCAGTACAAAAGGACGTGTTTTTATCGAAGGAGCTGAACATCAGCATATGATCACTTTCTTAAATAAAATGAGAGAGATCGGCGCCGGTTTCAATATTAAAAACAATGGTATAGAGTTTTTCTATAAAGGACCTATAAATGGGGGCATTCACATCGAAACAGATGTCCACCCTGGTTTCATGACAGATTGGCAACAGCCATTTGTTGTGTTATTAACTCAGGCAAAAGGGACTTCTGTGGTGCACGAAACTGTATATGAAAATCGTTTTGGTTATACAGAGATATTAAAAGAAATGGGCGCCGATATCCAGCTTTTCACACAATGCTTTGGTCATAAAGAATGCCGATTTTGCTCTCAGAATTTTCAGCATAGTCTGATAGTCAAAGGCCCTACTCCTTTGCACGGGGCAGATATAGCTATTCCTGATTTGCGTGCGGGCTTTGCCTACGTGATGGCCGCTTTGCTAGCTTCTGATGAAAGTCGTATATCTGGTCTTAAATATTTAGATAGAGGATATGATCACTTAGTAGAAAAGCTATCTTCTCTTGGAGCGAGTATAGAAAGGGTTTCAGCAACAAATCTTTTAAAAAATCAGTCATTAACAGAAAATTGCGTGAGCTCTTATTGATAAAAGATGATTGACTGGCGCCAAATTCAGAAAAATAATTTTCATTCCTTAGTCAAACTTCTCGATTTTTTAGAGTTTAAAGAATCCGAAAGAGAAAAAATTCTTAAGAAGCCCGACTTTCCGTTGAATCTACCTTTTAGATTGGCTTCTAAGATCAGAAAAAGAGATTTAAATGATCCTATTTTAAAGCAATTTATTCCTCTTTTGGAAGAAAAAGAAGTGCGCCTTGGTTTTGTAAAAGATCCTGTTAGCGATTCATCTTTTCGAAAGAAAAATAAGCTGCTTCATAAATATCATGGACGTGCTTTATTGATCTGTACAAGTGCTTGTGCTATGCATTGTCGTTACTGTTTCAGAAAAAATTTTGAGTATGACACCCAATCTAAGAATTTTGATGAAGAAATAGCTCTTATCCAAAAAGATTCTTCCTTAAAAGAAATTATTTTAAGTGGAGGAGATCCCTTGTCTTTGGGTGATGACATGCTCAATTCTTTACTAAGAAACTTGTCGGATATAGAACATGTAGAAAGAATCCGCTTTCACTCAAGGTTTCCTGTAGGCATACCAGAAAGGATCAACGATTCTTTCATTTCTCTTTTAAGCTCGGTTGAGAAGCAAATCATCTTTGTTCTTCATTGTAATCATTTCCAAGAACTAGATGATGATATATTTTTTGCTTTGAAAAGAGTTCAAAAACTAGGAATTCCAGTTCTCAATCAGTCCGTTTTATTAAAAGATGTTAATGATCATCCTGATACTCTTATTGAGCTTAGCCGCTGTTTGATCAATCAAGGTGTTATGCCGTATTATTTGCATCAACTCGATAAAGTGATAGGTTCCCATCATTTTGAAGTAGACACTGATTTTGGTAAAAAACTCTTGGTCGATATGAGAAGTAAGCTACCTGGTTACGGAGTTCCTCTATACGTAAAAGAGGTTCCTTTCGAAAAGAGTAAGACACCTATATAATCAAAATCCAATTGCAATCGTTTCTTTTCATATAGGTATTCACTAAACAGATAGGGAATCAGAGGCTACATTTTCTCTAAAGTTTTCAATCCCAATAGTTCTAAGCCTTTTTTGAGAGTACGTGAGGTTGCTTCACAAAGAAGTAAACGGCTATCTTCGTATTTATCTCCTTCGACACGACAATCATGAAAAAAAAGATGGAATTTTTCAGCAAGCTGATAGAGATAGTCTGTTAACTTATGCGGCATCAGATCGTGAGCTAACTGAGCCAGCACTTCAGAGAACTGAATGAGATGTAAAGCTAGCTTGACTTCTGTTGGGTGGAAAAGCTCAATTTTGTTTGTCTTTATCACTTCACACAAGTCTTTTTTGATTTTCTTCTTAATCCCATTAATTCTGACGTAAGCATAAAGAAGAAAGGGAGCTGTATTTCCTTCAAATCTCAACATTTTTTCATAACTAAATGTATAGTCTTTTGTTC
Source organism: Rhabdochlamydiaceae bacterium (assembly GCA_049240945.1). Taxonomy (GTDB): domain Bacteria; phylum Chlamydiota; class Chlamydiia; order Chlamydiales; family Rhabdochlamydiaceae; genus JBMLRQ01. Next base: position 26,984 of record JBMLRQ010000014.1, on the reverse strand, counting down.
TAACCGAGGAAAGATCTGCGTATTTCACACAATTGATACCCAATATAGAGCTCATCTCATTCAAGCTTTCTTCGGACTCTTCTGATAATCTGGGGGCTAAGATCTCTTTAGCTTTTTTTATGGCTTCATCCAAAAGATCGATAAGCTTTTCTGTTTCTCCGGAACGAGTTTTAAATTTTTTCCCATCTGGACCAAGGACGAGACCAAATGTCACGTGGTCCATTTGAGTATTTTTAATGTCAAAATAACCAGCTTTTAAAGCCACCTTTTTGATCATATCAAAGTGAAGACTTTGCCCTACATCGGTAACAACAATAATTCTATCTGCTTTTTCTATCGAAATTCTATGTTTTAAAGCGGCCATATCGGTGGTAGAATAATTAAAGCCTCCGTCACCTTTTTGAATGATCATTGGTAAAGAATGACCGTCTCGGCCGATAAATCCCTCGATGAATATGCATTTTGCCCCTTCAGATAGGGTCACTAAACCTTTTTCTTCTAAATCATCAACTGTGGATTTAAGAAAATCGTTATAGAAAGATTCTCCTCTCTCTACAATATGTACATTCAATACTTCGTATATTTCTTGAAAAGCTTTTCGTGATATATCACAAATAAATTGCCAGATTAGAAAAGACTCTTTTTCTTTTTTTTGTAGTTTAACAACCTCTTCTTGAGATTGTTTTTTAAAATTGGGGTCTTCGTCGAACTTTTTTTTAGCCTTTTGGTAGCATGTCATGAGTGTTGATATGCTTGTCTCTTTATGTTTCATTATTTCTGGCATATAAAGATTGATATAGGCGATTAACATGCCAAATTGGGTGCCCCAATCACCTATATGGTTCAGTCTAAGGACATCATGACCTAAGAATTCAAAAGTGCGAGCTAGGCAATCTCCTATAATAGTGGATCTAATGTGTCCTACATGTAATTCTTTAGCCACATTAGGAGAAGAAAATTCAACAATGATTTTTTGAGGTTCTGAAGTTAAAGCTATCGCTAGCCGATCATTTTTCAAGATTTTTTCAATTTCTTGAGCTATAAAACTTGAGTCTAAAGTGATATTAATAAAGCCGGCGCCCGCTATATCTAAACTAGAAATGAAGCTTCTGATATCCGGATGGGTGTTTTCAAAATGATTTTTAATCTCAAGTGCGATATCTCTTGGATTTTTTTTTAGCTCTTTTCCAATTTTAGGGGCACTATTACACTGATAATGTCCAAAATTTTCACTTGTGGCTTGGGAGACTTCAGCCTGAAGAATGGACGATTCTAGTGAATCACCGTACAATTCAAAGAGAACTGAGGAAAAAGAGCTTTTTAAAATATTTAAAGTTGTGGCCATGTCAAGCAGTGGTTAGAGTGATGGAAGAAAAAATGTTTTTGATTTTTGTCTATACTTTTGTTAAGAATTTGATCGCAAATCTTAATAGATGCTTCAAGGGAAGAAATATGATTAGCTTGAGACAAAGAGTAAATCTCTAATAAACGATCATAAATGCGATCAGCTTGATGGCGACAAAACGACGGATTGTACCCTTCTTTATTGAGCTCACTCCATACGTTAGATAATCCCCCACTATTAATAACAAAATCAGGGGCGTATAAAATCTCTTTATCCGAAATAAAATCTATATCGGAATCATGAGCTAATTGATTATTAGCGGCCCCAGCTATCCCTTTGCAATTCAGCCTTGCAATGTTATCTTTGTTCAATATACCGCCCATAGCACAAGGTGAGAATATATCACATTCAACGTCATATATATCTTGAGGATCTACATATTCAGCTTTGAATTTGCGAGCTAATTTCAGCCCTTTCTCTCTATCCAAATCCGTTACGATAAGATCAGCTCCATGCCAAAACAATTGTTCTAAAAGGCAAGAGCCTACGCTGCCTAATCCCTGAATAACTACTCTTCTATTTTTAACTGAATTGTCTTGAAAGATCATTTGGCAAGTTGCTTGTATACCTTTGTAGGTCCCCCAAGCTGTAAAAGGAGAAGGGTTGCCACTGCTGTTTTCATGTTGTAGACCCGTTACAAATGGGGTTTCAGAATGAATAACGTACATATCTTGTGGTGTCGTTCCTACATCTTCAGCACAGATATAGTCTCCTTTTAATTGGTTGACCGCTTTTCCGAAAGACTTCAAAAGGTCTTCAGTTTTTTCAGTTTTAGGGTTCCCTATGATAACACTTTTACCTCCTCCAATACAAAGATTGGAAGCGGCTGCTTTGTAGGTCATGCTTTTGGACAGTCTCAAAACATCTAAAAGGGCTTCATCAAAGTTCGGGTAAGGATAATAACGAATTCCTCCCAAAGAGGGCCCTAATTTTGTGCTATGAATGGCAATAATGGCTTTTAGGCTAACAGTTTCATCGGAAACGACAAAAACTTTTTCATAGCCTTCGATATCAATTTTTTTCAAAGTTAAAGTTTGATGATGAACCATTTTGTAGCCTTGATTTAGAGTTAAGACGAATCGCTTGTGTATTTTATGGTATGATCCCAATTATTTCTATTCAAATCAGCTATATTTAATCTTGATAGAAAAAGTCTTATTTAGAAGCTCATTTTTTATTATGCTTATCATCAAGTTGGCTATCTGTGTCCAAATTGAGCAAAAGGATCCTCTTGTTCATGCAGCTTATTTTGAGTCAAAGCTGATGAGTAATTGGCAAATTGAGCGATCTCTTTTCTAAAAGCTAAGTTAACACTGCCTATAGAACCATGTCTATTTTTTGCAACAATCAACTCAGCCAGCCCAGGCTTATCGTAAGGATCGTAATACTCTTTCCTTAGAAGAAACATGACAATATCTGCATCTTGCTCGATCGATCCAGATTCCCTTAAGTCACTCATCATCGGTCGATGTCCAGCTCTTTCTTCTACTTTACGAGATAGCTGAGATAAGCATAAGATGGGAATATTTAACTCTCTCGCTAAGTTTTTTAACATTCTAGAAATTTCTGAAATTTCATTTTGTCTATTATCTGAATTTCTTGACAAGGTAGCTCCAGATAATAATTGAAGATAGTCAATAACAAGAAAAGCTATATTGTAAATTTCTTTCATTCTTCGCGCTCTTGCTCTTAAATCTGTGATTTTGAGGCCCGGTTGGTCATCGATGACCATGACAGATTTTTGCATAAGATTTACAGCCGAAACAACTTTTTGGAATTCTAACCCGCCGAGAGAACCTGTGGAGATTTTTTCAGACTCAACTTCTGCTTGAGAGCATACAATGCGGTGCATAAGTTGTTCTGCGCTCATTTCCAGGGAAAATATGCCAACAGGTAGTTGACTTTTAAAGCAGATATTTTCAGCCATATTTAAAGCTAAAGAGGTCTTACCCATAGCTGGTCTAGCCGCTAATATAAGTAGATTAGAAGAACCTAGACCGTTCAACATTTTGTCTAAATCAAGAAAATGGGAAGGAAGCCCTGTGATCCCTGTATCTTCAGGACCTTTTAATTTGTATCTTTCCTGCTTCTCTTGCAATTCTTTCAAATAAGGCTGCTTAGAAGAAGCTTTAACTCCTGATAAAATGTCTTTGATCAGGACACCTCCCAAAGGATTGGCGGCTTGGCTGATTTGGAAAAATTTTTGCTGAGCATCGTCTAAAATAAGAGAGACATCTTCTTCTTCATGTAAAGCTTTTTTTTCAATGTCTTGAGACGCTAAGATCATTTTTCTCAAGATAGATTTATTTTTTATGATTTCTATGTATTCTTCAATATAAGCGGAGGTCCCTGCGTATTGAGCCACGCTTGTGACAAACGCAACCCCTCCAACACTTTTTAGTTTATCTAGCCTTTTTAGTTCTTCGCAAACCAGATGGATATCAGCTGGTTTATCATTTTTGTAAGCTCCTTTGAGGACTTGGAACAAAATTTTATGTTCCGTGTAGTAAAAATCTGACTCATCTAAAGAATCTGCCCCTATATTCAGACTATTCAGATTAGTCAGCATGCATCCCAGAACCATCATTTCTGATTCTCTAGAATGAGGGGGGATGAGAGTTTTGTTAGGAGATTGGGACATAAAATAAATCCAACTAAAAATGGAAAGAGTGGGATTTGAACCCACGGTACCCTTTAGGGGGTACGCGTCCTTAGCAGGGACGTGCCTTCAGCCGCTCAGCCATCTTTCCAAGGAGACTAAATCACGATCTTATAATCTAGATGTTTTTTCAGCAACATGTTTTCACTTTCCCGTGATTGAGATGAAGCTTTCAGATTGACAGAAACAGAATCTCCCTATTAGGATATATCTTATACCTTTTTCTATTTGGATCTTTCATGAGTGATTTAGCTGAGAATAATTTAGTTCGTTTTAAGAATATTTCTAAAAAAAAAGAGGCTATATACGCCAACTTTAAAGTTAAAGGAATTAAGGGAGGAGTTAATTTTAGCGCTTCTATTTCGGTAGATATTTCTGCTGCAGAAGTTCATGCTGGAGATGTTTTAGAAAAAATTATTGAAGAATGTGCAAGAATTGGGGTGAGAGAGTTCGCTAAAGCAGAGTTTAAATTTGAAGGTATCACTTCTATATAAATCTTATTCTTATCTGGGCGTAGCGCAGCTTGGCTAGCGCGTTTGCATGGGGTGCAAGAGGTCGGAGGTTCAAATCCTCTCGCCCAGATTTTTTCGGAGACAGAATTGAAGCTAGAAAAAAGTTGGTTCAGCCTTTTAAGTCATGAAATTGAACAACCCTATTTCAGAAGTCTAAGAGAGTTTTTACGACAAGAAAATGACGCCGGCCATCAAATCTACCCTCCTGAAAACCTCATATTTAATGCTTTTCGTTTTACACCTTACGATAGAGTGAAAGTTGTTATTATCGGCCAAGATCCTTATCATGGCCCTCATCAGGCTCATGGTCTTAGTTTTAGTGTCCCCATCGGTATCACCCCTCCTCCTTCTTTGAAAAATGTTTTTAAAGAGCTTCAAGATGATTTAGCCTTATCTATTCCTTCTCATGGCTGTTTAGTGAAATGGGCCGAACAAGGCGTTTTACTTCTTAACGCTACGCTAACAGTCAGAGAAGGGGAACCTAAATCTCATTACGGAAAAGGTTGGGAAACATTCACCGATGCTGTTGTATGTAAATTAAAACAAAAACCGGAGCCTTTGATTTTTGTTTTATGGGGAAAGTCAGCTCAAGAAAAATATGATCATCTGAATACATCTTTAAACGATAACCATCTTGTTTTAAAAGCCGCTCATCCTTCTCCATTTTCTGCTCATTCGGGTTTTCTTGGGTGTCGCCATTTTTCCAAGATCAACGATTTTTTATCTTCGCATAACATCACCCCTATTGATTGGTCCCTAATTTAATAACTTCCTTTTTTTAGATAACATAATAAAAAACTTGTTACTTCTTCATATTTATATTAAAATTCATTTTCAATTAATTTTGTCTGCGATTCTATGAAAATGAACGGATCTTATAATGTTTAAAAAAAGTATATGTGTTTTTTTTCTTTTTCTTTGCTCTCCTTCTTATTTGTTTGTTTCTGAGAAAATAGAACCCAGAGAATTTTTTGAACTCGCTGAAGATCAAGAGTATACTTTAGAAATTTTAAAAGAATTGGAGCCTCCTCCTGAGCAAGAAGAAGTACCATTTTTTGATTGGGTTCAAAAACTTGAAAAAAGAATGGTGGATAAAAGTGCTGATAAAGAAGAAGAAATTTATATTAATCTATTTGGTGAATTCTCTATTGAATCTCAGCGAATGTTAAAAGAGTCCATAGATTCTTCTTCTTTTCTCGAAAATATTTTACAGTTTTTTGCTTTTAATAAATGGACTTCTTATCTGGAAATAGGATCCAAAAACATCAACACTTTGCAAAAGGTGGCTTTGTATAATTACCAATATCTTTTAGAGGCTTCTAGTTTTTATGTGCAGGATAGTGACGAAAATATTTTGGGATTAAATCAGATTTTCTCACCTCATTCGAACATAAAAATATATCCAATTGATTCTTTACAATCGGGATTAGAAGCTGTAGATGATAAAATCAATTTGTTTTACGCCCCTTTTTATCTTGAACAAAGCAATTATTTAGCCATTTTAGAGGCTGTTGACTCTGTATGTCACAATTTCTTCTTTATGGTGGTTGATAATTGGCAGCTTGTAGATGTTCAAAGAAGGCTTATAGCTTCTTTCGATAAATTCGATCACCAACTCTTATCTTATGATGTTAAAACGAAAGATGGGTTTTCTGTTCTTGTTCTTCTTTTAAAAAAAGCTAAGCCAAACAAAGAGCTATGATATATGTCATATTATGAAGCCGTTTTAGATCTTATTAATGAAACGGTAAAAGATGAAAAGTTTAAATCACTTTCCGAAGCTGGCAAACAACTCATGGCTCGCTATAAAAATTGCCAAAATAAAAATACTGTTTTTATCCAAAGCGACACTCAAAGAAAGTCTTACTTAGTGACTCGCTTCCCAGCGACTTACGCTGTCAATAAAAAGGTTTTGGATATACTAAAGACAAAAGCTGAAAAAGTTGATATAGAAACCATCATGGATATTGGGGCAGGGCCGGGAACAGCGACTTGGAATGCTTTAGATTTCTTTCCTGAAATAAAAAGAGCTTATGCTTTTGAAAAGGACGGAGAATGGATTCGATTTGGTAAGCAAATCCAATCCCGATTATCTATTGATCAAAAAACCGTTTCATGGATTCAACGTGATGTGGCTAAAAGTCCAGGGCTTTTACCAGATAGTGATTTAACGATCTTATCTTATTCAATAGGTGAAATGGCTGAACATACTTGGACGTCTTTGTTGAAGACACTTTGGAACAAAACAAAACAATTTATGGTTGTCATAGAAGCTGGTACGCCTACAGGTTTCAAAAGGATATTAAAAATTAGAGATTTTTTAATAAATGAAGGAGGAGACCTTCTCTCTCCTTGTCCTCATAAATGCGTTTGTCCTTTAGATAAAAAAGATTGGTGCCATTTTAGTGTTAGGTTATCCCGTACATCTTTACACAGAAAAATGAAAGAAGCTTCTTTGGGATACGAAGATGAGAAATTTTGTTATTTGGTTTTCTCTAAAAATCTAAAAAGGACTGTCTATCCACCCATCATCATCAGAAAACCTCTTAAACAAGAAGGAAGAGTCTTATTAAAAGTATGTAGTCAAGATGGAGTTAAAGATATTTGTGTGTCTAAAAAAAATAAAGAGTATTATAAAAGTTCGCGAAAATTAGAGTGGGGAGATTCGATCTCTCAGCAAACAGAAGGAACAGAACATGTTTAAAGGATCCATAGTTGCTTTAGTAACCCCTTTTGATAAACAAGGCAAAGTAGATTTAGATAGTTTAGCTCGATTAGTCTCTTACCATGTGGAACAAGGTACAGATGGTATATTGTGTTTGGGGACAACCGGTGAGGCTTCTACTTTATCAGAGGAAGAAAGAGAAATGGTCATTAAGACTGTCATTCAACAGACCAAAAAACAGATACCTGTCATCGCTGGAACGGGGACCAACTCCACTTTGCAATCTATCGAGTATACAAAAAAGGCTCAACAACTTGGCGTGGATGCTTGTTTAGTCGTTATTCCCTATTACAATAAACCGAATGCAGTGGGTTGTTTGTCTCACTTTAAAGAGATAGATAAATTAGGTTTGCCTATAATGCTTTATCACAACCCTGCTCGTACAGGCATTAAATTGTCTTTAGATAGTTTGTTGTCTATTTGTGATTTGCCTAACGTTGTGGCTGTTAAAGAATGTTCTTCAGATTTGGATTTAGTTTTTGAGCTCACTCAGAAGACTCCTAAAACCATTTTAGCTGGAGATGATTCCTACACTCTACCTATGATGCTCTGGGGAGCTAAAGGGATTTGCTCGGTAGTGGCTAACTTGGTTCCTAAGAAATGGAAAGAAATGGTTACAGCTTATGAAAAAAATAACGTCTGTACAGCTAAAAAAATCATGCAGGATGTTTTTCCTCTTTGCAAAGCTTTATTTTTGGAATCCAATCCTCAGTGCGTAAAATACGCCATGAGCCTTCTCAATTTGTGCCCACCTTACTTAAGGCTTCCGCTCGTCTTGCCGAGCGAAGATAATCAAAAAAAAATCAAGAAGGCTTTAGAGTCTTACTTAGCTTTACAGGATATCTAGCAACTCTTTTATTTTTTCCTTCAGCTTAGCTTTTTCTTTTGAAGTCATTTGCAAGCATTTTCTTTGCATTTGCTCTTTGAGTTTTTGAAATTGGTTTAGCCATAAGTCTGTGGGATTAGATTTTCTTTTATCTAGTTCATCCAAAGGGAACCTTTCTCGAATCAAACACAAAATAGCCGCTTTAGGTTCTCCTTGATAACTGTTGATAATCTCGGATTTTGCTTCCAGGCTGCCCTGTCTGCTAGCCAGTGTATAGACAGCTTGTCTTGGCATTTCTTCTAGCTTGTTTTGTAGGAGAATAGGTAAAGATGAATAAAGTTCGTAATATTGTAAGAAGTTATAAGGGGTCTGTCTATTTCCATAAGTCAGGATGAGCCAAGCACTAAATGCGCCGTCTTTATAGTTTTTTAAAATATCTTGAGCCCTTTTTATTCGTTCTCCATGGAGTATAGCCGCTTGGTTATTGATGGCTTTGACTTCTGACGTAATAGCCAATAAAGATACAAGATCATCTTCTGGTTTTTGTTCATTTTTTTGAAAATTTTTCAAAATTTCTAAGAGATCCTCTTCCTCCTTTTGGTTGAGTTTACCGACGCGAAATACACCAGAAAAACTTGATAAACTGCCACTAGAAGATAGTTCAGCTAACCCGGTCATTTTGGAGAGTTTATGAGAAGCTTGTTTTAGCCGGCTTGCTAAAAAAGAGTTTACTTTAGACATAAGACTTAATTTTTCCTATTTGTAAAGCTTGTTTTACAAGCGTTTGAGAATTTCTTTTGTAAGAGCTATGTAATCTTCTGATGCGCGTGATTGAGGTGAAGTTTCGAAGATAGGCTTACCGAAAACCGAAGCTTCAGAAACAGCTATATCCCTACGCACTTTATTTTGTAATAGTTTATCTGGAAAAGTCTCTTCTATCACATCTAAAAATGCTTTGTTACTTTTACCTCTTGGATTCCAAAAAGAAAGAACGACTCCCAAAACACTCAAAGAATGTCTTTGAGCTATACTCTCCATAAATTGAGCTAATCTTTGAAGCCCTTTAACACTGTAAAATTCTGGTGTAGCGCACACAAGAGAATACTCAGAAGCTATTAAAGCCGATTCTGTTAGCCAACAAAGGGACGGGGGAGTATCTATAATCACGATATCATAGTTTAAAGTTTTCAGAATTTCTTTGAGTCTTTCATGAGAATAGCGATCTGCAGCGAGAGCTCCTGTGACTTCTACCCGTTCTAACCAGGTATCTGCTGGGATAAGAGATAGATTTTTAACTGGGGTGGGTAATATAACCTCTTCTATCTTTTTTAGTCCTTGCAAGATGGGAGCTAAGCTATCTTGGGCATCTGGGTCATATCCCAGTCCAGTGGTTAAATTCGCTTGAGCATCAAAATCAATCAATAAAACCTTTTTTTTGTGGTATCTCGCTAAGGCTGCTGCTAAATGAAGGGAGGTTGATGTCTTAGCGGTTCCTCCTTTAAAACTTGTAACAGTGATCGTTTTCATTGGATGTTTTCCTTTGAAAAAAGAGATTTTAATGAGAAAGTTTCTAATTCTTGTTTTAATTGTTTGACTAGTACAGAAAGCGACACCTCATCATGTATATGACCTTCCCTTGTTCTTAGAGTGAGATCCTGATTTTCTATCTCTTTATCACCAATTGTGACCATATAGTTGATTTGTAAAAGCTGAGCATTTCTAATTTTTTTATTCACCGATTCACTGGAGTGGTCAATATCAACATGAAACCCCTCTTTAAAAAGCTCTTTTTGTACTTTAAGAGCGTAATCTAAATGACGGTCGGCTACAGTTATAATTCTTATTTGTAGCGGACTTAACCATAAAGGAAATCGCCCCGTAAAATTCTCTATCAATATGCCAAAAAATCTTTCGATAGAACCAAAAATAGCGCGATGAATCATCACAGGTCTTTTTTCTATGCCATCACAGTCCATATATTTCAAATCGAATTTTTCTGGAAGAGACATATCTAATTGAATGGTGCCACATTGCCAGGATCGTCCTAGAGCGTCTTTAATATGTATATCTATTTTAGGACCGTAAAAAGCTCCATCTCCTTCATTGATTTTGTACGGTTGCCCCCAGCTTTCCAAGGCCCCTTGCAATCCTTCTGTAGCCATTTTCCAATCTTCGTCTGTTCCCATACTTTTTTCTGGCCTGGTTGATAGTTCTAGGCGATAGGGTAAGTTAAAAGTTTGGTAAGTTTTTTCTACTAATTCTAAAACCTGTAGGATCTCTTCTTTAATTTGATCAGGTTTCATGATCAGATGAGCATCGTCTTGATGGAAACTTCGTACACGAAAAAGACCATTTAAAGCACCTGAAGCTTCATGCCTATGAACATGTCCCAATTCAGAGATTCTTAAGGGTAATTCTTTATAACTGTGAGGTCTGCTTTTATAATAAAGCATACATCCTGGGCAATTCATCGGTTTAATAGCAAAATGACGGTCTTCTATCCCGAATGCATACATGTTTTCTTTATAGTGAAACCAGTGACCAGATTTTTCCCATAATTGTTGAGACATTAATGTGGGTGTTTTGATTTCAGTGTATCCACTTTTTTGATGCATATCGCGCCAGAAAGAGATTAATTTATTCCATATAATCATCCCTTTAGGATGAATAAAAGGCATTCCTGGAGCTTCTTCTTTGATCGAAAACAAGTCTAATTTAGGCCCTAAAATCTTATGATCCCTCTTCTTAGCTTCTTCCAATATCTCTAGATAGCTTTTTAGATCTTTTTTATCGGGAAAGGAAATACCATATATTCTTGTCAGCATTTCATTTTCTTGATCTCCCTTCCAGTAAGCTCCTGAGATTTTTAATAATTTAAAAGCCTTTATTTTTCCTATAGAAGGCAAATGAGGTCCTCTGCAGAGATCTACGAATTCCCCTTGGGAGTACTGTGTGATTTCCCCTTCGAAAGTATTAATCAGTTCACATTTATATGGATTATTTTCAAAAGCTTTTAAAGCTTCTTCTTTATTTTGAAAGGTATACTTAACAGGTTTAAAGTTCTCATTTAAAATTTTCTTAATTTCTTCTTCTATTTTATCGAATTCTTTATCGGATATATCTAAATTAGCAAAATCATAATAAAAACCTTGTTCTATGGGAGGGCCTATGGTCGGTTTTGCATCCGGCCACAATCTCATGATGGCTTGAGCTAACACGTGAGCTGATGAGTGCCAAAAAACCTCTTTTCCTTTTTTATCATCAAATTGCCAGAATATAACTTTATCATCGTCTTTTAAAACGGTAAAAAGATCCTTGTCGATACCATTAATGTTGACCATTAAAGCTTGTTGAGGTTCTCTTAAATTCAAATGATCGGCCAAATCTTTGGCTGTACTACCTTCAGGAATATTGATAAACTGATTATTATATAAAATGATCATAGAAAGATACACGTGTTATGAAGTTACTTGTTATTAAGATTCTAATCTACGAACACAGAAAATAGAAAGATAAAATTGAGGATAGATTTTGGACTGGTCTTTACTGAAACAAACCCTTTCTAAGGCAGAATATTCTACTTATCAAAATTTTATAGGTATCATAAAAGAATCAAAAACTCTTTTCACAGATTTATTTGATCTTGAAAAAGAGATTGAAACGAGCTTACATGCTTATGTGTCCAAATTAGATGATGACTTTTTGATTCGGGTCATTTATAGATCAAAAAAGCTGGCTCAAGAGCTTTTAGATGAAAAAGGCTTAGTTATTTCAGAAAGAGTCATACAATTGATCAATATTTACGAAGAACAGAAAGGATTTTTCTATTTTAAAGGTGACAAAGATGAGCACATTTTTAATCAACATTTGTACGTCCTTTATCTTATTCGTGACAATGCAGAAACGATCAAGAAAATCGAAAGATTTTCTGTCCCTAGCTATCATGCCGAAATCGATATTTTGATGAGAGCGTTTCTAGGATATTCTTTAGGGCAGGCTATTACGCAAAGAGACTTTAGACTAGTCGTTTTATCGAGTTGCTTTTCCATTCTCAGACAGACTGTGGGTTCGTGTTTCGCAACAGCTCCAGCTATTTTGATTCATCAAAATCAAATCAGTCTTTTTTTAGACGATTTGTATGAATTAATGAATAAAGGCTACTTAACACGCACGTTTTCTGGCGTTGAGTATACAGTCCCTCTTAGTTTGAATATCGGCGTGTCTGAACTTCGTTCTTTGATCCAAAAAGATAAGCTGCTTTGGTTTTCTCCTTCCTTTATGAGAGTTTGTGATTTCTTAGAATTAACTCATAAAGATGGCCCCTTAGAAGAAAAAATCAAGTGTGTTAAAGAAACATTAGCAAATCGGTTTAAATATGGGTCAACAATAGAAACCTACATCAAGCAAATCATTTTAGACACTCGATCAAATAATCCTAAATTTTATGCTCATTTAGATGTTGTTGAGATTGAAAAATTCTGTCAATTACTCTTTATGACATGTTCTCAACATCCTTTTGTGAAAATTTGGGAATATACGCTAGCCTCTTTTTCAGACATAAAAATGCAGTTTTCTGATTGGAATTTATACGCTGGTTTAGGGTTAGATCCTCTTGAAAAAGAAGGGTTAGGCCAGGTTATTTATCAATATGTGGAGAGAAAGCTAGAAGAGACTAAAGAAAAAACCGAAAGTTATCATAGAGTTTATGAACAACTATTTTATCAAGTGAAGACTGTTGAATCACAATTTAGCTCTAGTTCTAGTTCAGAAAGAGCAGATAGTCTTAAATCTCAGCATACGAGTTTATATCAAGAATTACAAAGCTATCTATCTTTAAGAGATTTAGAGCATCAAAAAGGAGAATTTTACACTCAATTTTTTAAACTGTTGATCGAGTCTTATACAGATAAGTTTAAAATTTTTTTTCAAGAAATTTATGATCCTGATATTCAAGAGACTAAAGAATTGGAATATGAAGATGATCCGGCCGGCTTTAGATTAGTTTATAAGCATGGTCGCTCTAAGGCTTCTTTATGGAGCCAGATTTATGATGCAGACCAGTGGCTGAGCTCTTTGATAGATTTTTTTCGTAGGGTGGAGCTAGATATATCGGATACGTTGTCTTCAGATCTATTTAAGCAAGATTTATCGAACATCACCGATCAAATCATTTTACAGATACGTTCTCCTTTTTTCTTAAAATACGCTTTACAAAGGAGTCGGAATAAATCTCTCAAAGGATTGAAAAAGCCGTGGGTATACGTATCCGGGGGTACTTTAGACACTCTCATCAAAACCTATGCAAAGCGTGAGCATCCTTTAACAGAAGAGAAAAGAAAGGTAGATAGTCCTATGGACTTTCTTATTTATCTTGTTGATTTGATGAAAAGTCTGCCTCCTAAAATAACTGACAATTTGTTTCATAATCGACAAATGGGAATGTTAGCTTATTCTCATACCCATGCTTTCATCTTAAAGCCTAGTTTTGATGTGTTCAAACAAGCTAGTTTAGATAAAGGTTTTTCCTACACATGGGTTAGAGATCATTTCATTCAGCCAAACGAATTTTTTTATGGTCAGCAAATCTTGTCTCCTACGGAACAAAAAAAACTAGTTCAGCTTTATTTTAAAAAAATTGGCTTGCCCCCTAAATGGGTCAATCATTTTTCATTTAAAGAGCACTTACATGTAAAAGATGTTAAAAATAATTGTTCTACATTTTTAGAAAGTAAGGGGATGAAATTTTTGCCCTTTCATTTTGATAGCATTTGTTTTGAATCTATTCCTTTTTTTCAAAAAAAAGACCTTCCTTCTCTATTTCTTGATCTATTTAAGGAAGATCTGTCTGAGTCTAGCCTCGCTATGTGGTACCGCCATCAGCCTCATGAAGACGATATATTGTCTAGCGCTGATTTCATCGATCTTATGTGCTTATTCTTTATTTATAATAAGAAATATAATCAACAAAAAGACCTGTATGAGATGGTGGTAGAAAAGCTAAGGGACGCAAAAATAATAGCTCCCTCTCCTTTTATTTTCGCTGATACCAACTGGATTAGAGATTATTTTGCTTTTGTAGTTAATCCCTGTTCTATGGAGTTAGAATTATGGAGAGTGAATCAAAAAGGAATAAGGGGTATGCCTATGTATCAATGGAAAGAGATGGTCGATGGATCTTCTACCGCTGATTGGGGATTTTATACTCACCCTTATGAATATGGCTTATGAGTTTTTTTTAATCCTCGACAGGCTATTTGCTAATTCAATTATGAACGTTTTTAAATAAAATTGATTTTATTGTTGTTTTATTTTAAAATTAATTAAAAATTATTAAATATTGCCAGGATTATTATGTCGTCTGTTCCTATTTCAAATAATGATAGAGTCTATTCCCCCCTGACAGTTTTTCAAAATGATACTGTAGCATCCACCTATTCTTCCCTTCCTTTCAAAATCTTTAGTGATTGCTTAGTCTTTTTTTCATCATATACGTATCGTAATTTGAACGGTATTAAATCAAAATTTTATGTGCATCTAAGCTCTATCTTTTTATACGAGAGCTTCACCCAGTTCCAAGGAGTGATGATAGACTTTTCGAATTCTATAAAAAATCAACGTAATGAAATGAAACCGGCTAGGCTTGCATCAATAGCGTTGTACCTAGCTACGACCTACAGTTTATACAGATTGATTAATTATTCAAATCCTTCTCTATCAAAAAAAGACATGTTTTTTCTCCTCTGTAACACGTTACCTACGCTTTATTCGACAGACATCTTCGATCTTGGAAAAGAAGTTTGCTTTTCTTTAAAAGATCGCAGTAACCATATTGATTTCAAGAATGTACAGGCTCTTGCTTTATCTATATTGAACATCTATATCTTATGTTATATAGGAAATCGTCTAGATCCTTCTTTGGCAAAAAAAAATCTCTTTTTATCTTTATTTTACGTCCCCTCTTATCTTAATTTTTATCCAAATAGTATGATTTATGTAGCTATCACATCTATATTTTATTCAGTTTTTCCTCACTATGTTTTCAAAAAAAGTGTTGAGTGTGCTTGGGATCGCGCGATTGATTTTTTGATGCCTCATTTTCAATCACAGGTGATGGAGTTCATCTACGCGACTGAAATGAAACTATCTGCTCCTTGGGTACAAAAAATTTTTAATCATCCTGAGTTTGATATTCAAAAAACTATCCAATTTAGCCATTTTGATGAATCTGAATCTGAATCTGGAGCTATGAGCTGCCCTTCATTCTCTATTTTGGAATACGCTATTGAATTGAACCGGGAGGATGATATCAAATTTTTGTTGACTGAATACGTTAATGATAGGCAGCCTGTTGATTGTTTGATTAATGATGCTCTCGCTTATGTGCTTATCCTCGATCATACTCATCCATCTGATCACCTGAAGGAGATTGCAAAACTTTTGATTAATCACTCAGGTTTTAATATTAAAAAAAGTATTAATAGGGGGTGGTGTGGAGGAAATCTTCTCCATTTTGCTGTTCACAAAAAAAATGAAACCGTCATTAATTTAATTTTAGAAAGATGTGAGAGTGAGAATCAGGATGTATCCTCTATTATCAAGAGCGCCCTGGAGTACAGTATAATTCTGCATAGTCGTTGCGGTGACGATAGTTGTCCGGCTTCTATTGTTGAACGCTTAGCGCGCGCTCTAGAACCTTCCTAAATTCAACCTTTGCTTTTTTTGTTTTTAAGTCAGGCAGAAGTTTTTTTCTTATCTTTCGACAGCCCCATTAAGTGTATTTTTTTCGAAAATGGCACGTAATCTTTGAATTTCATAGGGCGATTCTTGTTGTATTTTTTCGGAAGATCGATGTTTTTTCTTATTACGCATGTCTAAAAAGGTGAAAAAATCTTGAACTTCTTTGATATGAGCTTTTCTATCTCTAGCTTGTTTCAACAAATGCCTATCGGATGATACAACAGTATAGAGTTGAGGGGTACGAACAGTATCTAAAAATGAGATGATGTAGTCATCTGCTGATTCTGTTTCTGAAGTATATACAATTTCTAGGTCTTGTTGATGAGACCTTTTGGTTTGTTGAAAAAGGTCTGCCGCTCCATCAAATACGATAATCATGGATAAATCAAGGCTAAAGGGTTTTAGATAATCTAAGCACTTTATTCTTTGTCTTTCTAATGATTTAACTCTTCCTTGCGTTTGGAAAAGTAAATTATATCCATCAATCAGATATATCATAAATGAAACCTAAATGAGTCCCATGGATTCTAAGGTTAGACATAATTTATCTATGGCTTTTTTTCTATGAGAGACTCTATTTTTGGTTTCATGGTCTAATTGACCGAATGTTTTGCCGTATTCATGTTTCATGAATAGACAATCATAACCAAATCCTTGAATGCCTTTTTCTTCTTCTGTGATAAATCCTTCGCAAGAGGCGGTTACACAAGCTTTGATTCCGGTTGGATCCGCTAAAGCTAAGGCGCACGAAAAGTATGCATATCTTTGCTCTTCTTTTAAGTGGTTCATGTTTCTTAATAACTTAGCTCTATTTTCTTTATCTGATGCACCAAGACCTGCATAAATAGAGGAGTGAATGCCTGGATCCCCTTTTAAGGCAGGAACCACTAATCCAGAATCATCTGCTAACACCAGACTATTGAAAGCTTTAGCTCCAGCCAAAGCTTTCAATACCGCATTTTCTTCAAATGATGTTCCTGTTTCTTCAGGTAGAATGTAATCTTTAAAGTCACAAAGAGATAGAATATCAACCTTAAGTCTTTCTTTTAAAATAGTTTTAAACTCTCTTAATTTGTGAAGATTACTGGTTGCGATAATGATGCAATCTGTCATAAAAAGCTCTCTAAAGATAACTGCGAATGTTTAAGATTGTGAAGTCCTGTCCTTGAATGTTCAAAGTTTCTCCTGCTTTTTTACCTTTCATTTGCTGAGCTAATCTTGATTGAAAAGAAAGGATGTTTTTATCTGTATCCGCATCCCAGGGGCCTAATAAAGTGTAGGTGATTTGAGATCCTTCTTGATTAACCAACTCGACTATGACACCAATACCAATTTCTGTCGTGATGATATCTTCTTTAGTGATGATCCGACTTTTGTGAATTTGATCAGACAGAAATTTCAGTTCTCCTTGAAGACGAGCTCTTTTTTCTAATGCAGACTTAAATTCCGCATTTTCTCTGAGATCTCCGTGAGCACGTGCTTCTTCAATCTCTTTCGCATTTTCTACAGTCTCAACCGTTCCGATCTGTTGTATACGACCTTTAACTTTTTCGTATCCTTCTTTTGTTGTCCAAATGAATAAATCTTCCACTTCATCTTCTCTCTTTTGCAAGTTATCCAAAGAAGGAAAGACCACCTGGGCTAATGAATGAAGAATTTTTAAATCATGATCGGCAAATGATTGACATTTGGTCGATAGCAAAAGGAACTCTTTCACTTGTTCCAAAGAAGCATTTTGGAATATATGTCTCACTATGGAAAAGCGATCTTCACTGATAATATTGTGAATTTTTTTCACACATTCCTTGTAGTTCACATCTTTTTCAACTTTATTTAGCAAAATTAAAAGTGACTCGAACAAGATAGGCATCCCTTTTTGATCGGCATAAGGAATGTTTTTTTGGAGACAAGCTTTTTGGAAATACCATAAAAAAGTCTCGGGATATCGATGAGGGAAATGGATAAGCTCTTTAAGTTGATTTTGAATGTGTGACAAATCTTGGAAGGATAGTAGTTCATTAAAGACAAAATCTCTTAGAGAATTATGTTCGAACTTCAAAAAGGAATTTTCAAATAGTAGTATCCAATTTTGACAGTGAGCTTTTACTAACTGTAGGAATCGTTTTTTATAATTTAAGATCAGAATATTTTTTGTTTCTAAATGTAAGTCTTTGCTTTTTTTTAGCAAGTTAATAGCTATTTCATTCGGCGGCGTTGAAAATAGGTCTTCTTCTAGAAAATGAATTTGGATGATTTGTTCTGCTGTGAGATCTTTACTTTCTTTTAAATCTTTCAAATATTCTTTGACAAAAAGGTTGAATTCACTGTTTTTTAAAAATGTGCTAAAGTCTTTTGTGAAACTATAAAGGTATTGTATCGCTTCGTTCACATCATGGGTATTATTTAGTTGCTTTTTGAGTTTTTCAAAAGGGGAGATTTCAACACTTAATAAATAAAAAAGTCCTTTATTATCTTCAGGAGATTGTATGTAGGATGCTTTTTTCAGTTTAGACCTTGTGTTTTGCCACCACTTAGCCCAGTCTTCAGTCGGAATCACTAATTCATATAATTCATCTTTGATTTCTAAAGCCGTTTTTGGGCCTAGATCTCTTAGAATTAGTTTCATGACTTCTATAGGGTCTTTCTTAGCTTGGGCTTCTAAAGCTTCAGGGTCTCCAAATCTCAAGGCTAAAAAATGATCATCATTTATAGGGGCAATACTTTTTAAAGCATTAGCAAACGAAAGTTCTTTTTTACCTCTTATGCCTTCAAATTCTAAAGTCAATTCTTGTCTTATTTCTGATACATCAATAATTTGGCCAACACCCCATCCACCATTGTGCAGTACATAATTATTTTCTTTCATATGATGCAATAGTTCGTACTTGCTTATAGCACCCTGAAAATTCTCTCCTTTGACCATGCCAATTAATTTGATTCGTTTTTGAAATAAAGGGTCTTGAGAAAACTTAATTGAAAGCATTTTATAGGCTAATTCAAATAAGTAATGCTCGTTCGTTGTTTGGAGGTCTATGATATCTTTAAGGACTTCATAAAAGCTTGATTCATCTAGCTCCATTTCGCAAAGAGGGATTATTCGATGAACCTGTTTGCCGAATAGCTCTGCAAATTCTGAAGCTTTCAAGTTTTTAAAAATTTCTTTGATTTCAATCTGGTCGATATTGTCTCCCTGACAATACTCTTCCCATAGCTTGATTATGCCGGCTAAATTACCTAATCGTATTTGCTTTTTAAATTCTTCTAAATAAGTCATTTAATAACCTGCTTGGCTTGGTTTGGATGGTGTTAATCACTAAAAAATCTAGTGATAAACAAAATTGATTATAGAAGAGAAAATGATAAAATACCAATTAAAAGAAAAACACTATTTAGCTCCCTTAATTCTTAAATGTGAAAAATATGAATTAAAGCTAATTGTCTTATTTATGCCCTTGTCTGCGATTCTTAATCTTATAGACTAAAAATGAAAAGGTTAATAAAATTTTGATTTGCTTAGTTAATTTAATCTAAGCGTGATATCTTTTGAATTTTCCGGAGGTTATTTCCACTTTATGTACACTTATGAAGAATTCAGTGATCAGCAAATTCAGATATTGAGTCGTTACGTGACAAATACTGACAGTAACGTCTTTGCTATTTTTAATTTACCAGAAGTTATCAAAGGAGCTCTTTTTTCTAAATATTCTCGATCAACGTTAGGCTTGAGATCTCTTTTACTGAAAGAATTTATTTTGAATGAAGCTACTTGTTTTTCCTCCATCACCCAAAATAGCTTATCTCATTCAACAGATGAAGTGGGACAAAAAGAAGAGCAATTCATCGCTATCAAAAAAGCTCAAAATTTTTATGATCGTATTCTAGACGGTTACGGTGACGATTCGATTGGTGAATTAGGGGGAGCTCATTTAGCTATCGAAAACGTTTCCATGTTAGCCGCAAAGATTTTAGAGGACAGTCGTATCGGTGGTTCTCCTTTAGAAAAATCTACTCGATACATTTACTTTGATCAAAAAGTAAATGGGGAATACATGTTTTACAGAGAACCGATCTTAATGGCTTCTGCTTACAGGGATATTTACATCAAAACCTGTCACTTGCTCTTTGAAACTTATTCGAATTTAATCCCCCCTTTGACAGAAATGATAGGTAAAAAGTTTCCTCAAGAACCAGGGGTGTCTCAAGTGGCTTATACGGCTGCTTTGAGAGCAAAGGTTTTAGACTGTTTGCGAGGGTTGTTGCCTGCTAGCACTTTAACCAATATGGGCGTTTATGGTAATGGTCGTTTTTTTGAGACCTTGATACAAAAATTAAATAACCACTCTTTAGCTGAAATGCAAAATATAGGGGGCAAAGCCCACCAAGAACTTTCTAAAGTCATTCCTTCGTTTGTAAGAAGAGGGGACCTCTCTCATAAACATCAAAAGTCTTTTAGTGCTTATTTAGATCATATCAACCATCAAATAGCTAAAATATCAAAAGAGTTTGATTCTCATCCATCTAACAAAAATACTGAAGCTGTTAGCTTGATTGACTATGACAAAGAGGCTCCTTTAAAAGTGGCTTCATCTATCTTATTCAATAAGACTAATGTGAGTTTAAAACAGATCCAAGAGAGCTTGAAAGGGTCTTCTGATAATAGAATTGAAGAGATACTAAACGCAGCCGCTTCAGGAAGACAAAATAGACGACACAAGTCTCCAAGAGGATTAGAGCATGCTTCTTTTACTTTTGAAATAATGGCTGATTTCGGGATTTATAGAGATCTACAGAGGCATCGGTTATTAACACAAGATAGACAACTTCTATCATGTGATTTTGGGTATTACATTCCTCCAGAAATTCAAAACACTGAATGGGAAGCTCCTTACTGTGAAGCTTTAGAAGAAGCTAAAAAAGCTTATGACATCATCTCTTTAGAATTTCCTGAAGAAGTTCAATATATTGTTCCTATGGCCTACAATATCAGATGGTATTTTCACATTAATTTGAGAAGCTTACAATGGCTTTGTGAGTTGCGATCATCGGCTGCTGGCCATCCTGGATATCGATACATTGCCCAGGAAATGGCTAGACAAGTCTGCCAAGTTTTCCCTTGTTTTGAAGTGTTTTTTCAGTTTGTTGATTATGAAGGGCATGATCTTGGACGTCTCGAACAGGAGTCTAGAAAAATAGCAAAAATGAGTAAAAATGAGAATTAATTCTTTTTTTTCAAATAGTGTTTGGGGAGCTATTTTTCTTATAGCAGGCAGTTGTATAGGAGCTGGCATGCTAGCCTTACCTATCGTAACTGGTCAAGGAGGATTCATACCTTCCATTTTCACTTTTTTCTTGGCTTGGTTTTTTATGACTTCCACTGCTTTATTGTTAGTGGAAGTCAATTCATGGTCCAAAAAGGAAACAAATTTCTTGTCTATGGTTCATAAAACTCTAGGTTCTGGATTTAAAATCATAAGTTTTTTTATTTATGCTTTTCTTTTTTACTCTTTAATGGTCGCTTACCTGTCAAGTCTGAATCATTTTTTTTCTTCACTAAATTTTTTCCCTTATTGGCTTGGAACTTTAAGCTTAGTTTTAATTTTTGCTTTTTTCATTTATAGGGGTACGAAATGTGTAGACATATCTAATAGATGCCTAATGGTGGGTAAATTGGGTTGTTACTTTATTATGTGCTTTTTGCTCTTTCCTTATATCTCAGTAGCTTCTCTGTCATATATGGCTCCCATAAAAGCATTTTCTTCTTTACCAGTTTTAATTGTCGCTTTTGGTTTTCACAATATTATCCCTACTTTGTTTTCTTATTTAAATGGAGATCTAAAGAAAGTGAGATTGGCTGTAATAGGTGGAAGTTCTTTGGCTTTTTGCATTTATCTTTTTTGGGAATTTTTAGTTTTGAGCACACTGCCTTTGGAAGGATCTAAAGGTATATCCGAAGCCCTTTTAAGAGGTTATGATTCTGCTTACGCTCTCTCTCTTTTCTTAGAAAAACCATTATTACAAAAGATGTCACAAGGGTTGAGTATCTTTGCTATGCTGACGGCTTTACTCACTCAAGCTTTATCTTTTCACGATTTTTTAAAGGATGGCTTGAAAACAAAATCTTCCCCATTAATCTTGATTATAACTCTAATTCCTCCATTTATTTGCTCTTGTCTATTTCCCTCCCTATTTTTTAAAGCTCTCGGTTTCGCTGGAGGTGTTTGCGCCATCGTTTTGTTTGGTATCATCCCTATTTTAATGGTATGGAGAGGCAGGTATACCAAAAAGATTGAGAGTCTCTATACACTTCAAGGTGGCAAAGTTCTTCTTTCTGCTTTATTTATTCTTGCTTTATCACTTTTGGTTTTTCAGTTGATTAAAATTATGAGTGATTAAAAACGAC
Organism: Rhabdochlamydiaceae bacterium; assembly: GCA_049240945.1. Lineage (GTDB taxonomy): Bacteria > Chlamydiota > Chlamydiia > Chlamydiales > Rhabdochlamydiaceae > JBMLRQ01. The sequence goes on along the minus strand of JBMLRQ010000014.1, from coordinate 4,720 downwards.
TTTTTAAATCTTAAAATCATGTTAAATATTTTTCTGTTTTTGTTTCTCATCTGGTTTTTTCCTAGTTTTGCGTATTCTATCGAATATAAAAAACAGAATCTTCCTGATTCAACTCCTTTTCTTTTAAAAGATTTAGACTGCCAACTATTTTTTTTCCCTAAAGAAATTGATGAAGAACAATATTTTTTGATCTCTTTAAAACCTTTATCTAAAACCGAAGTTATCGAACAAAATTTTTATTTTTATTTCGATATCTCTTCTGAAAAAGCAAAAGAAAATTTTGATAGCTATAAAGTGCTGCTAAAAAATGTGTTGCCTTGTATAAAAGATCATAATCGCTTTAACTTGGTTCTTTTTGATCAAAAAGAACACTTTTTTAAAGAAGAAACCGTATTTTTTTCTACGAAGAATCAGCAAGAGCTCTCTCGGTTTCTAGATGATTTTAAACCAGCAATACCAGTTTCAGGAACTTTTTCATTTAATGATAAACTATATGCTTCCTTAAGAAATTGGTCTCAAAATAAAAAAGGACACGTTTTTATCTTTTCAGATCGCCTATCCTTTGACAAACACACTAAATCTCCTCAACTATCTGATGATGAAGGAAAGAAGATTTGTGAGAACTTATCTATTTACTTGATTAATTCAGGCCTTTCTCTCAAAGATAAAGAAAAAAATTTGTTCGCTCATTTATGTTTTTTGTCTAAAGGTGATTTTATAAAAGCCCGTACTTTCACAACATTGACCGGAAAGATGAAAACAAAAATACGAAGACGATCTCATTTATTGCTTACCAACATAAACTTTTCTTACATTTCTTATTCTTTATCGGAACCCATTAATCTTTATGTTCCCGAAAAGCAAGGTTCATCATTCTATTATTTAGATGAATATTTCATGATAGGATCCATGAAAAATTGGCAAAATTGGAATTTGTGCGTAGATGGTTATATCGGGAATCAAAAGCTTCAGATCGAAAAAAAAATGATCAAAACACAGGCTTTACCTTTGAAAGAAAAACACAAAAAAATGTTTTCTTTATTTAAAAAAAATCGATCTGATTTCAGCCATGTTGGTCTTCAGCCCCTTAAACAGGAATCAACTTCATGACTGTTAAAATTCTGGGAGGGCAGTTTAAGGGACGGTTATTGTTCACTCCTCAATCGGGATTGACAAGGCCTACTTCATCTATATTAAGAAAGGCTATTTTTGATATATGTAGACAAGATGTGCAAGGGAGTCATTTTTTGGATTTATTTGGAGGGAGTGGGGCTATAGGACTGGAAGCCATAAGCGAAGGCGCTGATCATGTGTCTTTCATCGATAATTCTATGGAAGCCATCAATTGCATTAAAAAGAATGTAGATCTTCTCAATGTAAAAAGACAAGTTGATATTTATAGAGGGGATGCCCTAAAAATTCTGAAAAAACTGGAAGATTCCCAAAAAAAATTTCATATTGTTTATTTAGATCCACCTTATAAAGATCGCTCATTAATCAGAGATATTTTTTTTATATTGGAGAATTCTTCCTTAGTTTTAGATCAGGGTCTTATTTTTGTTGAAAGTCATCACCTACCTAATGAAAGTCTTTGCTTTGGGACTGATTCTCTAAAATTAGTAGACGAAAGGCGGTTTGCTTCCTCTATTTTACAAAAATATATAAAAATTAACGGCTAACATGCATTTTATTTTTTTCATTTTGTGTTTTTTCATCTCTTTTCTATACAGCTCTCCAACGATACAAGAGTTATCTACCGAAGAAAAAATCGGTCAGCTTTTCGTGATTTGCTTTGATGGTCAAAGTATGAACGAAGAAGTGATAGACTTATTACAGACCATACAACCTGGCGGGATTATTTATTATAATTACCTAAATGGTTTAAGTAGCCCAGAACAAGTAAACAGGCTCAGTCGGCAGTTGAATGATTATGCGCTCTCCCACTCTCCTTTCCTTCCTTTTTTTCTTTGTGTCGATCAAGAAGGAGGGCAAGTGACCAGATTAAAAGAGGGATTCAGTGATCTGCCTAGTGCTCAAAAAATAGGCTCCCTTAATAAGAGATCGATGATTGAAAATTATGCAAGGACTACGGCCAAGGAATTACTCGATGTTGGTATCAATGTCAACTTGGCTCCTGTTCTAGATTTGCAAGCAAAACAAAAAAATACGAGATCATATAGCGCAGATCCTTTAAGAGTCGCTGAAATCGCTGAGATCATTCTAGCTAGTTTCAATAAAGAAGGATTGTTAGGCTGTTTAAAGCATTTTCCCGGTCATGGAAGTGTTGAAACAGATTCACATGAGGCTTTACCTGTTTTAAGAAAGTCTTTGACTCAACTAGAAAGAGAGGATATGTTACCTTTCCTTAAAGTGTTAAATAAAGCTTCCTTCATTATGCCTGCTCATATCTTATGCCAAGCTATCGATCCTGATAATTGCGTGACTTTATCTAAAATCTTCTTAACTGATTTACTCAGAAAAAAACTTTCTTTCCAAGGTGTTATCATTTCTGATTCTTTGACTATGCAAGGTGTATTGACTCAAACAAAATCGTTGGAATCAGCTGCTTTAAGAGCTTTTCAAGCCGGTTGCGATATTTTACTTTTAGGTGGTAAAAAACTCAATGAAGAGGGCAAGAAAGATTACCTTAGTAAAGAAGAAATCAAAGCTGTTAAAGAACGGTTGTTACAAGCTGTGATAAAAAAAGAGATCACACAAGAAAGACTTGATGAGTCAGTCGAAAGAATCATTCATTTAAAAAAGATGTTGAAGAGATGATTAGACAGTTTCTTTAAGATAAGACTTAAACCAGTCTACAAAATCTTTCAGCCCATCCTCCAAAGATACTTTAGGAGAAAATCCTAGTAATTGCTCGCTTTTTCTCATATCAGCAAAGGTTTCTTGAACATCTCCTTCTTGGAAAGGTAAAAAGTTAATAAGGGCTTTTTTCCCTATAAATCCTTCTAATAATTGAACCACATCCATCACGGAACGAGGTGTTTGATTCCCTAGATTAAAGATTTCATAACCCGCTTCATATTTTAAAGCTGAAATGACACCTTCAACGATATCATCTATGTAAGTAAAGTCTCTTTTTAATAACCCTTGGGCATAAACAGATATCGGTTTTTCTTCAAAGATAGATTTGGTGAACATAAAGCAAGCCATATCGGGTCGTCCCCAAGGCCCATAAACCGTAAAAAAACGAAGTCCTACACAAGAAATACCATAAAGGTGATGGTAACTGTGAGCCATCAGTTCATTGGTTTTTTTTGTCACCGCATAAAAACTTGCGGGTTGATCTGTAGGATCAGTTTCTGCAAAAGGAGTTTTTTTATTCAACCCATATACAGATGAAGATGACGCAAAAATAAGTTTTAATTTGAACTTTTTGCATATTTCTAAAATAGATTGAAATCCACATATATTAGCTTCTATGTATTTTTCAGGATGAGATAAAGAATATCTAACGCCTGCTTGAGCGGCTAAATGCACCATGTGTGTTATCTGATGGCGATCAATTATTTCTGTTATTTTGTTTGTTTCATTAATGTCATAATCAAAAATTTTTATCCCTTGTTGTGATAGGATGGCGGCTCGTCTTTTTTTTATTTCAGGATCATAGTAATCATTGAAATTATCGCAACCTATAACAAAATACCCTATTTTGTTTAGGGCTAAAGCGAGATGAAAACCAATAAATCCGCTAATACCTGTGACAAAAATACGATAGACGCCCATAACACTCTTTTGGATAAAAAAATAATTCTCTGATATTAGAATATTGAGCTTAATCCGTAAAGACAGAAGAAAAAATGAGAAAAGTCGAGGCGATTAAAAAGAAAAATAAATGATATTTATTAAATGTAGGATACTTTGAGAATTTATATAATTTTGTGAAGTCGTGCTTTTCTAGTAGCTCTTCATTAATGAGTATCGTTGTTTCCCTACTGTTTCTCGTTTTGAGAAAGTAGTTTACATCCTTCTTGTATTATTTAAAAATTCAATTAGTGTTAATTTGTTTTTACGTTCCCCTCTTATTTTTTTTGCTTTGTCTGCTTCTTGTAGAATCATCACCATCTTCTCAAACGTCGAAATTTTTCCTTATCCAAACTTGTTATCTTATCAAATTTCATCATCTCTTTCTGCAATTTAAAGAAGTATTTTAATGAAATTTATTTTTTATACCCGTTTAGAAAGAGATCTAATATAGCTTTTCCTTTTGGTTTTAATTGAAGGAAGAGAGCCTCCGATCGAGCGTTAATGTCTGCATTTTCTAGATCAAGCAAACTGTTATCTTTTTCGATTATCTTACAGAAAAACTCTTTACGTTCGGTGAGAATTTCGATGCCTATGTCGGATGAGCACAACCAATAAAACGCGGAAGTCCCATTACACGCTCCTTCGGATTCACACGGAGTAAATAAAATTTTCGGATTATCTTGAATGATAACAGCAAAATCATTCCAATGCTCTTTAAGAAGCTCTTGACCTGTATCTAACCCACAAAGCAAGTAAAAGGGAGTTATTCCTTTTTCTTCTCCTTCTCCAGTACAAGGAAGAGAGAGAAGTTGTGGCTCTTCTTGAATCCTCTGAGAAAAAAAGCCCCAATTCTCTTTAAGAAGCTCCTGACCTGTATCTGTCACACAAAGCCAGTAAAAGGGAGTTGTGCCTTTCTTTTCTCCCTCTCCAGTACAAGGAAGAGAGAGAAGTTGTGGCT
>JBMLRQ010000013.1:4087-6215 GCA_049240945.1 Rhabdochlamydiaceae bacterium | reverse complement strand
CAGATAAGGAGAAAAAGTTTTGAAATCATCGTTCTTTTTGGCTTCTGCCCATACATGTTGGGAGGCCGCTGTGAGAGAAGAAAATTTTTGCACAAAAGAAGAAGGTATTTTTTTGTTTTGTAAGTACTGGCGTCTCCATTCTTTGACAACAGCTTGCTCTTGGAAAGAGAGAGATAAATCTTTCACTTTTCCATCTTCTAAAGAAATCAATTGAAGCAGGTTTTTTTTGAAAATAGGTTTCGTTTTGTGCTTGTGAAGGGTAGAGGCTAGTGTAGAGATTTGCTCAATCCGATGTTGTATACCATCAGAAGGCATTTGGGTTTCTTGATCCCATTCTAAAAGATATTGAATAGAATTTAATGTATGGGTGGTTTTCGAGTGTTTAAGTAATTTTTTATATGTAAGAGACATCATGCATCCATCTTTTTTTAAGTATCCTTCATAGGGTCAGAACATGATCATATGAAAAAATAAACTTTTTAGGATAATTTTTTTTTGAAGATGGCGAAAAGGATAGAGGATAAAACCAGAAAAGGAAGAAGTATGACGATGATGGCAGATTTTTGTAGGCCTGTTGCTAAGATGAAAAGGGCATTTAAAAAAGTGTAAGTGATGAGAAAACCGAATAACGCTAAAGAATAGATAAAAAAAATATTCCAATCTCTTTTGTAAGAAAGACATGTTGGAGCCAAAGCTAAAATAACAAGAAATGGCAATAGAAGAATACAGACTCTGTAATAAAACTCTGAATGAGCAGCTATTTTTAAGTCCCTTGAAGGTGTGTTTTTCATGAAACTCAAAAGAAATGATAAAGAAGCATTTTCAATATCTTTAGCTGATAAAGGGGCTAGATTTTGAAAAAAGGGCATTTCTGGGAATTCTTTTATTTGGAAAGAGCTTCTTTTTGTCATCTGATAAGATTCTGTTCTTGTTATATAATCACAAAAATGACCAACCGGATGAGGATTTAAGAGATCTAATTGCTTTATTTTCCATATTTCATCCATAGACACCACCCAAATGACGTCTATTAAACAATCTCCATCAGCTCCTTTAGTTTGATAAAAAATTTTAGAATGATCTTTAAGATAGATGGTGTTCAAAGAGTTATTCTTTTTACTAGATGAGCCTTTTAAATAGATTCTTTCAAAGTCGTCCAGATAATTCATGGCTCTTGGAAGAATGTATTCCATGTTTAGAGCGGTGAGAAAGGTACAGGCTAGTGCGATGGTGAAGAAAGGCCTTAGAATGACTTTTGTTGATAAACCAGCTGTTTGCAGAGCTACGATTTCTTTTTTTTGATTACTATTCACAAGCGTCTTAATGGATGCTACAAGTAGAGCAAGAGGAAAAAGTAAAAAAGATCTTTTAATGAATTGGCTTAAAAAGTAGAAGATGGTTTTTTGAATTGATAAAGCTTCTTTTTTGAGAAGCTCTTGCATGTGTAATGAATAATCGATGACGGCGTATAAACAAAAAAACAGAGCGATGAAAGAGATGAGGAGATAGGTGATCTTTTTTAAAAAATACTTTTCCCAGAGTTTAATAAACATCAGCTGGATCCTTTAGAAAAATTGCTTATCTGCTTTAAAGCAAAAAAAACAATCAATAAATGAGGCACGAAATAAATAAAGGAAGAGAGAATAGGCAGATTTTTAATCGATTTAGCTCCTAAAAAACAAACCATATAGAACAAGGTGATAAGGATGCAGCTAGTTAATTTCTTCTTTTGTTTAATTCGACCAAATTCTAAGCCTGAGGACAGTCCGATTAAAGATAATGAAAAAACAGCTAAGCTGATTGAAATTCGCCTGTAAAATTCCACATCCAAATGGCCAAAAGCAATGTTTTCGACTTTTTTTTTGGCGAAAATCATCTTTGATGAGAGATATTCAAGACCGGCTGTTAAAGGACCTTTGTGAATATTATGGGATAATTCACTGGCTTTTAAAGAGATGTTTTCTTGATTTTCGATAATGAGATGATCAAAAAAATGAGAGTCTTTAGAGTCCGTCGTTGAAATAACAGAGACGTTGAATCCCTCTAAAATATTTTCTTTCAGCCTTAGCACCTTAGCTGATAGCAAAATCAATCTATTGTTGCTTTTATTTTTACTCACAATTAAAAC
>JBMLRQ010000013.1:0-3987 GCA_049240945.1 Rhabdochlamydiaceae bacterium | reverse complement strand
GCTAGTTGAGCGATCTCATTTAAACGCATGACGATTAAGACCCCAATAAAAGCTAGCGTGGTTAACAAAAAAACTTTAATATAATTTTTTATCAGATAAGACCATAAGATGATCATCTTAACCTTTTCATTTTTACTTTTAATGGAGGGATGATCATTTTACTTAAAGTTTATAAATACTAAAAGAGCTAAATGAGTCATCATATTTTTCAGGCTGTGGATAAATTTCTTGCTTTATCTAATGCTTACGGGGCAAAACTTGTATTGGGTTTCTCTGGAGGAATGGATTCAACGGCTCTTTTACATGCTTTAATCAAATGGCAAAAAAAATATCGCTTTGATTTGCATCTAGCTCATTTAGATCACGGTTGGCGAAAGAATAGTGCGCAAGAAGCTTGTGCCCTAAAGGCATTAGCCAAACAAATGGGGCTGCCCTACCATCAAAAGAATCTTACAGGTTGTCCAGAAACAAATGTAGAAGAGTTCTTTAGAAATAAAAGATACGAATTCTTGAGAACTGTATATGATAAAATCGCAGCTAAAGCTTTGATTTTAGGACATCACGGCGATGATCAGGCTGAAACTTGCTTAAAAAGAATTTTAGAGGGAGCTTCCTTGTTCTCAATAGGTTCTATGCAAAAAGTGGTTCACAATCAGGGCATGGAAATATGGAGGCCTTTGATAGATATATCTAAAAGAGAGATCGAGTCGTATATAAAAAACGAAAAACTATCCTACATAGATGATCACACCAATTACGATGAAACATACTTAAGAGCCAGGATGAGAGGAACCATTTTACCTTTTTTGGAAAATTCTTTTGGTAAAAATGTCTCCAAACCTCTTTGTGATTTAGCTTCCTTATTCCAAAAGTTAGATGATTATTTTTCAGATAAACTAGAGCCTTTCTTATCTCTTGTAGAAACTGTCGATAACCGTGAAACGATGGACTTAAAATTGTTGTCTTTTTTGAAGCCTTTTGAAATCGAATTGTTCATTCAAAAATGGTTTAGTTCACGTCGACTGTATGTTTCTAAAGTTGTTCTAAGAGATATAATAGAGTCTATTTCAAAGGAAAATCTGAACAAAAAATTTTTGACAGGTTCTCACAAAATTGTCGTTCATGAAAAAAGAATTTCTATCGAGTTCAATCAAGAAAAAAATAAAGAAGAAGACATTTGAAAGATCTGTTTGCCTCACAATAGTAGTGGCAATTAATGACAGCCTTAATATAATCAAACCTAACATACCTGCTTGCAAAATTGGATCCTTCTCTCTCGGTTTACAAAAACCCAAGGGTGTGCTTTAATTTTCTTAATAATAAAAAATTAGATTAATTTTATGAATAATCAGACTAAGCAACGTTCTCCTAAAAAGGGCTTTTCCCATAATTTTATTTTATTTGTTATCGCAACTGTGCTCCTAGGATTAACTCTTAATTCTTTTTCCGAAGATAAAGGCGCAAAAGTAGCTTTTAGCTATCAAATAGAACATCTTGTCAACTTAGATCTTCTTGATTCTGAAGAAAGTCAAAAAGTTTCTTTGAATGATAATTTGTCAACATTTAGTGGGCGATTTAAATCACAACTAAGTGATGAGAGTAAGGCTCGTTTTAAATTTTTGGAATTGCTTAACCAGCAAAATGAGCTGAAAGAAGAGAAACAAGATCTGGGTGAAGAGATTGATGATTTACGTGCATCTGTTCAATCGTCGGCAGAATTTTTTCTCAAGTTAACAGGGTTTAATCATCAAAACGCTTTTTATGACGTAGTGAGTTTGCCTTTTAATAGTTACAACCAAAAAAATAACATAGCTATTGACTATCCTTTAGCTGATGCCAATATGACTTTAAAAGATTTAGATTTGCAATTTCAAAAATTGCAACTGAATATTCATGATCCCTCCATACCAGTTTTTGGAAAAGATTTTTTGAATCTTGTAAAAGGGTTCAGATCCTCTACTTTAGGTATAGGTGTTGAGTCTGTTAAACAAGAACTAAAATCAATAGAAGAAGATTTATCTCTCAAGATCGGACCCCAATCTAGTTTGACACCAAAAGAAAGCGTTGATCTATATGCTGCCCATTTCAAGAAAGTTAAAAGCATAGCCTTAGATTTAGATCAACAGGTAGAGGGGATTCGATTAAATGGCTTACGAAGTGTTCGTAATTACAAAATGGATCTAGACAGCTATCAAAAAGTATCTGAACAGTTAGATATCAATAGTATACAGTTAGAAAAAGCTAGAGAAGCTGTGTCTCAAGTCATTTGGTTTTTTAAAAATCAAGAGTTGTCGACTAGGTCTTTAGAAAAGCAAAATCCAGAAATTTTTGCTCATTGGTTTGCAGAAGCAAAACAGGAATGGAGTCAATTTTCTCAAAATAGAGGCGAGGCTTTTAAAGCTCCCGATCAGCCTCGAACATTGGCTTTAGATAAAACTTTTAAAAGCCAAGAACCTTCTCCGAATTATTTTAGCTATTTCTTGACAATACTCCCTGTCCTTTTAGTTATAAGCGTGTTGTATTTTATTTTCTCTAAGCAGATGAAAGGAGCCGGTTCAGGAGCCCTTTCTTTTGGTAAATCGCCCGCTAAACTTTTGAGTAAAGACAAGAATAAAATCACATTTAAAGATGTAGCTGGTTGCGATGAAGCCAAAGAAGAGTTAAAAGAAATCGTGGATTTCTTGAAAGATCCAGCTAAATTTACATCTTTAGGTGCGCGCATTCCTAAAGGTGTTCTTTGTATCGGAGCTCCAGGAACAGGAAAAACATTGATAGCTAAAGCTGTAGCAGGCGAAGCCGATCGCCCCTTTTTCTCTATATCAGGTTCTGATTTTGTTGAGATGTTTGTGGGTGTAGGAGCCAGTCGTATCAGAGATATGTTTGACCAAGCCAAAAAAAATGCTCCTTGCATTATTTTTATGGATGAAATAGACGCTGTTGGTCGTCATAGAGGAGCTGGCATTGGCGGAGGTCATGACGAAAGAGAACAAACGTTGAATCAGCTTTTAGTTGAAATGGATGGTGTTGATACGGGCGAAGGAGTGATCCTAATAGCTGCCACAAACCGTCCCGATGTGCTAGATAAAGCTCTTTTACGTCCAGGTCGATTTGACAGAAGAATTGTTATTGATTTGCCAGACGTTAAGGGTCGTTATGACATTTTGAAAGTGCATGCAAAAAAAATCAAAATGGATGCAAGTGTTGATTTAATGGACATCGCCAGAAATACTCCAGGTTCTTCAGGGGCTGATTTAGCTAACATTTTAAATGAAGCCGCCTTACTCGCTGCCAGACGAGGTCGATTAGCTGTAACTGCGCAAGATGCCTCTGAGGCTTGTGATAAGGTTCGTTATGGCAAAGAGAGAAAAAGTTTAGAGATTGATCGTTCAGAAAAACTAACAACAGCTTACCATGAATCGGGGCATGCTATTGTGGCTCTTTGCGTTAAACATTCAGATACGGTTGATAAGGTGACCATCATTCCAAGAGGGATGTCTCTTGGTGCGACCCATTTTATGCCCAAAAAAAACCGTTTAAGTTACTGGAAAGAAGAAATAGTGGACCAGTTGGCTATTTTGATGGGAGGGCGTGTTGCTGAAGAAATTTTCGTCAAAGACATTTCAAGTGGCGCCCAAATGGATATTTCTCAAGCCACTCGCTTGGCTAGAAGTATGGTTTGCGAATGGGGAATGAATGAATCCTTGGGATTGGTTGCTTATGATGAAAGAAGTGAGTCAGGACAATACCTAGGTACTCAAGGTTATAAGGACAAGAACTATTCAGAATCTACGGCTAAGTTGATTGACGAAGAAGTTAAAAAACTGTTGGATCAAGCACATCTTAGAGCGATCGATCTATTAACCTCTCAAAAAGAAAAAGCTCAGTTGATGACAGATATGCTTATGGAGTTTGAATCCTTAGATAGACAAGATGTTTTAGAAATCATTGATGGCTCTTGGAATATAGAGACTAAAAAAGATCGTTTAA
>JBMLRQ010000012.1:0-20513 GCA_049240945.1 Rhabdochlamydiaceae bacterium | reverse complement strand
ACGAGCTGAAAAGAAGAAAAAGATCGAATTTACAGAAAAACTGTTGCTTTGCCATTTAATCTTTAATTACTGTTAACAAAAAAACAAGTTGTATGTTAAAATGTATGCACAAATAAAAAGAGGTAAACTTTATGGGTAGCGTTGAGTTTAATGTCAATAAATCCTGGTATTTGACGGCAGCAGTTAGAGATTCTAAAGATTCAAAAGTTACTTATACTCATGATAAGATTAAACCTAAAAGTTCTAGCCAAATTCTCGACGATCTTAAGCCTAAAATATTTGAAATGATCACTTTGGGTTCTCAGTGGCTGGAGAAACTAGCAAAGAATACCGATAATCCTAAGATAGATTTCGCTTTAGGTGTATGTAAACACATCCTTCCCAGCATAGAAGGTTATAAACTGGTAGATGGTTCGTTTAATTTCATGAAAGAGTTGAGTTCTTTGAACCTTGTTCATATTTTTGGTCAGGAAATAAGTCTGTTGAAAACCACTAATACTCTTTTGAAAAACGCTAAAATAGCTTTTGTTTTTTTCGGTGTGACTAAAACCTTCCCTGCCGTTGGTATATTTTTTGATCACAAATACACCCGTGTATGTTTAGCCACTTTGGGGCTTGTTGTAGCTGTTGAAAGTCTTGGAGATAGACAAGAAGCAGCTGCTGACGAAGACGACGACTTTAAATGTCAATATGGCCAGGAGAAGCCGGTTACGTCGGCTAATAGCTTTGGATCTAACGTTTTATTGGAAAACTTAAATTGGTATCAATTTTCAGCTGGATTTGCTTCTTTTGGAAAGGTTATTATCGCAGGTGTTTCTTTTGTTCAAGCTGTTCATTTGCTTGGTTTTAATCCATTGAATCAACACACGTTATTCATTGTGAATAAGGATCGACAATTGAAAATAGCTACAGCGGTTTGTTTATTAGACTTGTATGCTTATCTTCAAAAAACGGTTTGGCATCCAGAACTCTCTAGTATATGTGCTTAATTTTAAGCAAGCAGGTGGTTGAGGATCCAACCATCTGCTTTTATTCCCTAAATCGATCAATTTTTTTTATGCAAAAAAGTCTTAGTGATTTTGAATGGTTGGTTGTTTACCTTTTGATCGGCACTTTTTTGTTTCTTTCTTTTTCAGCCTAAGTTAAATACGGCCCTCAATATCACCCTCTATTTTTGCCCAACCTCATGATGAAGAACTTTTTCATCAGTAGACTCTAATGAGCTCAATCCGTTCATTAATTGGAATAAAAAATCTCTATTAGTCAATTGAATGAACCTATGACTCTTTTTATTTCAAATAAAAAAAATATTTTATTTATTTTTATTAATTAATTTTAATTTATTCAATTTCTATTTATAATAGAATAACAACAAGGGGGTCTCAATGGATTATGCGATTGTTCAAGAAGTTCAGCCAGGGTTATTGGGGGCTTTAGCTCCTCAGTACCAGGAAAAAAAAGAGAAAGAATCTATTCAGCATTACTTAAGAAAACGAGGTTTTTTATGTGAAGTTCATCAGATTAAGCGTAAAGAGATGCTTGTCGAAGGAGTTTTACAAAAGGGGTACGTGGTTGAAAACTCCCCCTATGCGTTTATCATTGAGTTTGATGATAAACAAGAAAAGAAATTAGGGGAGCAGTCTTTTCGTCTTAAGGCTATTAACTGGGAATAGAGTTATTCAAAAATAAGTTCTTTTTCTCTCTCAGTGAGCACTCGGTAGCCACCTATGGGTAAAGTTCCTAAGGTGAGGCTGCCGATTCTGATTCTTTCAAGGGAAAGAACCTGAAGACCTGAAGCTTGGGTTAGATAACGCACCTCTCTTTTTTTCCCTTCCATCACACAAATTTTGATGGTATTCTTTCTCACTTTTTGAACTTTTTTAGGAGTGATCCAGCATCCTTCCACTAATGTTCCTTTAGAAATAGCTTTTAAATGAACATCTGTTACATCTCTATCTGTTTTGACAAGGTATTCTTTGACGATGTTAGAAGAAGGGTGGATGACTTTTTGAGCAAAAAAACCGTCGTTTGTGAGAAGGAGTAGTCCTGTTGTGTCTCTATCAAGACGTCCTATGGTGAACAGCCTTTCTTTTTCGTTAGCAAAAAGGTCGATCACAAGCTTTTTTGTACCTACCGGTTTGTTGGAGCAGATATAACCTTCAGGCTTATTTAAAATGAAATAAACCTTTTTTTGTTCTCCCTTGACGAACTCTCCATCAACCTTAATGACATCCTTTTCCCAATCCACAAGAGTCTGAGGAAGTAAGACGGTTCGTCCATTTACTTCAACCTTCCCTTCAAAAATGAGCTCTTCACAAGCTCGCCTAGAAGCTACCCCAGCGCTAGCCAAGGCTTTGCTTAATCTTTTCTTTTTTTCTGATGTATTCATGTCTACAATCTTAAACGATTGGATCCTAATTTGTAAAAGGGCAAATGAGTTAGGTTTGATTTTTATACTTTATCTTCAACTCTGGTTTTATTTTTTTTAAAGGGACAGTTTCTTGATGAGGCGAGTTGACAGCTCTCATTTAAATATTTTAAGTGACAAATATTAATGAAAATTAAACAATCCTGTTTTTTGAATAACAAGCATATTTGGCTAAAGTGTCTTCTCCTATTTCATTTAACCGACCATCTTCTTCTTTTGATCTGTTATCCGAAATCAAAGCTGACCCTTTGTTTGACCAGATCAATGGCTTATTACCTAGAGAGATGAGTCAAAATCCTGAGATCTTATCTTTGATAGAAAGGCAGCTAAATTCTGAGCTCATTTTAATTCCGGTAGCTTTTAGGTTCCCTTTCAATTCAAATCTTATTTTGAGAACAGATTATTCCATTCTCAAAAAATTAGCTCCTCAATACTACAGCATGACTTGCGTTTGTTTAATCAGTCGCTTTAAGATAAGAGATGCAGACAGTTTCAACTATTTCCTTATCGATAAAAAAGAGTCCAAAAACATAGATGATGAATTTTACTTGGGACAGGCAAAAAAGATGGAGTCTTTACCTTTTTTTAAAGGGAATGAACCTCGGTTTTTAGCTCACGGTATGGGATTATGGCAAAATAAACGGTTTTCTTATAAAGGATCGTTCATTAACGGATTATATGATGGCAAAGGTCTTCTAGAAATTTTTTGCTTTTGGTGCTATAAAGGGGAATTTAAAAAAGGCAAAAGGGAAGGAAAAGGGGTCTTTAAATGTGTGTCTGCTGACACTGGACATTATGTGACTTGTTTTAGAGGTCTTTGGGTTAATGATAATCCTTGGGATGGTTTTTTTTATAATGGTAAAAATATCGGAGGAAAGATCTCCAAAGGTAAAGTCGTTTATTTCAAATGTCTTTATCCCGATAAAGACGAATCTATCTTGATTCAACAAGAGAAGAAAAACTCTGGATATTTTCCTTTGCCTGGTTGCGTTTTGGAAACCGATTGAAAAACTTAAAAACAATTTGTTATATTAGATCTAATCGGCTTTAGTGAGGCTTTTTATGACCCAAGCTCAATTGATTTTATTAAGACATGGACAATCGGAATGGAATAAAAGAAATTTATTCACGGGTTGTGTGGATGTGCCTTTATCTTTAGAAGGGATAGAAGAAGCTAAACAAGCCGGTATAAAAATGGCTGACCTTCCCATAGATCGAGTCTTTGTGTCTTCATTGATCAGATCTCAAATGACGGCGACAATTGCTCTCGCTTATCATAAACAAGGTAAGGTGCCTTATTTTATTCATGATGAACCTCCTATGAGCGAATGGTCCAAAATGCATAATGATGGACAGAGTGATTCGATGTTACCAGTTGAAATTTCTCCTTATCTAAATGAAAGAGGATATGGCAAGTTACAGGGCTTGAATAAAAAGGAGACGATGGACCTTTTTGGTGAAGAGCAGGTCCGTTTATGGAGACGTAGTTATGATGTGGCTCCCCCTTCTGGGGAAAGTTTAGCCATGACTTATGAGAGAACTGTGCCTTATTTCCAGTCCCGTGTCGAAAAACACTTAAAAGACGGAAAAACAGTTCTCGTAGTGGCCCATGGTAACTCTTTAAGATCTATTATGATGTATATTCTTAATATATCTAAAGAAGAGATCGTTAACCTGGAAATAGCGACGGGTGTGCCTCTAGTTTATTCTTATGAGAGTGGTCATTACAGGCAAAGATCATGAAAGAGATTTATTTTGATCATCAGGCTGGATCTCCTCTAAAAAAAGAGATAACCCAAAATTTTTCAGCTTGGCAAACGCGATATTTTTCTAGCCTAACAGCTCTGCATGAAAAGGGGTATGAGCAAATAGCTGAAGTGAATCAGAACGTAAAAAAAATTTATGCCCATTTTTCTCAACCTTTGGATGCACAGTTAGTTGTTTGCGAAGGGCGGGGTGTCTATCAAATTTATCCTTTTCTATCTGTTTATCAAAATCATGTTACGAAAACAGGAAAAAACCATTTTATTTTACCTCTGGGAGAAGAGAAAGAGCTCGAATCATATTTTTCTTTGTATCCTTTAGGATGTTTTGTCAAAAGTGTTCCTTATAATGAAAGAGGAGAGGTCAATTTAGATATTTTAGAACAGAAGTTAGGTTTAAGAAGCTCTTTATTTTCGTTCTCTTTAGCCGATGAATTGACAGGTGTCGTTCAGCCATGTAAACAAATCGCTGAAATATGTTCCCACAAGCAGGTTCTTTGCCATATGGATGGCACTTATTTTTTGGGTCATGGTGATCTCAATGATAAATTGAAAGGTATCGATATCTTCTCTTGTCAAATTGTGCAAGAATGGCCTCGCTGCGGCCTTATTTTTTTTGATAAAAAATTATCTTTAACTCCCATACCATTTTTGGATTCTTCTTTCCATGCCCCTAGTTTTTTAGCTTTTGCTCAGCAAATAGAGATGAGTCAGAAAATGGAAGATTATACCTGTACGGAAGTGGCTCGTTTAAGAGATTTGTTTGAAACCTATATTAAACAAAATATCTCCGATACATCCATTTTATTTGAGGATTCTGAAAGGTTGCCTAATGTCAGTTTAATAGGTTTTAAGGATATTTTAGCTGAACCTCTTTGCTTCGAATTACAAGCCTCTCGTTTATATGCCAGTATGGGATCAAAGAATAAACCTCTTTCAAACGCTTTAGTCAACCGCCAACAAAAAAACTGGGCTCTATCGACTTTAAGGTTTTCCTTTTCTGCAGCCACCACCGAAGAGGAAATCGAGGAAGGGGCTCAACGTATTGTGGATGCTGTAAACTTTTTAAAAACCAAAAGAAGGCAAATCAGTTATGATCATTAATCATCAGATGCCTCTTCCTTATTGGGCGACTTTTAGTCCTCGTTTCAAATCTTTTATTCTTGAACCAAAATATGACAAAGAATTTTCACCTTCGCAGCTTAACCTCCCCCAGTATCGGTTTTGCGAGGGAGAAACAGGGTCTAGAGAAGAATCCGATTTTGTCAGCTTCAAATGTCTTGTTAATGAAGAGAATGGAGTGATTGAAAACTTGTGCTTTCAGGTATATGGGTTGACCGTTTTAAAAGGATTGGCTGAAGCGGCTTCTCATTTGCTCATTCATAAAACTTACAAGCAAGCCCTTAAGTTAAGCTCTGATTTGATTCTAAAAAGTTTCACTGACGTGACTACAGGTCATGGAGTGAGTAAGGAGTTTCATCCTTTGATCAATGTGGTCTTAGAAGCTATTGATCAAGCGGTATCTTCCTGCCATGATATCATCGATATTCCCACCTTTGAATCGCCTCCTTTGGTGGAAGATCTTTTTTCTTCCGAAGGGTTATATCCTGATTGGGACAAACTTTCTCAAACTGAGCAAATATCTGTTTTACAGAAGGTGATCGATACCGATATTCTCCCTTACCTTCAGTTAGACGAAGGGGGAATGAAGATATTAAGTTTTACAGATCATAAAGATTTATTGATCGCTTACGAAGGTTCTTGTACAAGCTGTCATGCAGCCACAGGATCCACTTTAACAGCTATCCAGCAAATTTTAAGAGCCAAAATTCATCCCGATATCGTTGTGATACCAGATAAAAGCTTTTTGATTTCCTAATTGTCGGCATTTAAAATGGTTTGGATGAGTCCATCTTCTGTTTTAAGCTCAAGTTGTCCACGATCATTCATCTTTATTTCAACCACTTTTTTCCCTTGCAAATCAAGAGAAGATTCTTTGATCAAAAGATTTTTTTCATAAAAGTTTTTAAAATAGGAAAACCCTTTTTCTTTTAAAATGTCCAAATCATCGATAAACTGGTCCAGAATGGAGGCTAATAAGGGTTCAACATCCCATTTAATGGGATTCAATATAAACAAAGAAGTGGCGGCTTGATCTAATGTATCTAATTCGTCTTGAGACATATTGACATTCAATCCCCAGCCCAAAACGACCACATAATAGCCATCCTTAGCAATCAGCTCACACAAAATACCTTCTATTTTTTTGCCTTCCACTAAAATATCATTGGGCCATTTAATGTAGGCTGGTATTTCTAGTTTTCTGAGAACTTGCACAGATGAATAGGCCATCACTTGCCCTACATTTGTTAGGTAGGGAAAAGCTGAAGGTAAAGAAAAGACTAAACTCGTATACAAATTACTGCTTTTAGGGGAGAGCCATTTCTTATTTTTTGATCCTCGTCCGTTTGTTTGCTCATCAGCGGTTACGCAAGTGAATCGTTTAAGATCTAGCTGTTCGTGGTTAGCTTTAGCCCAGTTATTCGTTGAATCGATAGAAGAAAAATGGATGTAATTGATATCTTTAAATTGTTTCATAATGAAATGATACATTATTTTAAAAATTAAAAAAAAATAAAAAAATAGGCCCTTATGTGGGATTACAAATATCTTAGTCGTATAGATTGGCGGATGGTGTTTCTGATATTCATTCTCATGGGAATTAGTCTACTCGTTGTTTCAGCTACAACAGGAGACGCCTCTGATTTTTACCACGAGCAATTCTTGACTCCTACAGTCAAACAACAAGCCGTTTGGTTTTTTCTAGGTTGGCTTGTTTACTTCTTTTTTGCCGGTTTTAATTATAAAAAATTTAGAGACTGGGCTTTTTTAATGTATGTGTTCATGATTGTGCTTTTATTAGGATTGTTCTTTGTGCCTTCAATACAAAATGTACACCGTTGGTATCGCTTGCCAGGTGTTGGTATTTTGATTCAGCCTTCAGAATACGCTAAATTAATTGTCATAACAAGCTTAAGTTATTTTTTAGAGAAACATCATAGACATTTGCAGACGACCTCTTCAATCGTGCAAGCATCTCTTTTAGTTTTTATCCCTTTTGTCCTTATTTTAAAGCAGCCTGATTTAGGAACCTCTTTAATACTGTATCCGATCACTTTGGTTATGTTTTATTTTGCGGGTGTAAAAAGAAAGGTTCTGAAGAGTCTTTGCTTAGCCGGGATGGCGGCTTTAGTTTTTGTTTCCCTCATGTTCACAGGAGTTCTTTCTCATGAGGGAATGAGACCCTTTGTGACAAAATTCATGAAAGAATATCAGTATGAGAGGCTCAATCCTCACACGTACCATCAGCAGGCCTCTCAGACGGCCATTTCTTTAGGTGGATGGACAGGTACAGGCTGGAGACAGAGTGATTTCACAGGCCATCAGTGGCTGCCAGCTGCGCACACCGATTCTGTGTTCGCCGCTTACGCCGAAGAATTTGGGGTGGTCGGTGTGACTGTTCTTTTAGCGGCTTTTTTCAGCTTGCTCTATTTGGGTCTTCAGGTTTCATCTTTAGCTAATGATTTGTTTGGCAAGTTATTAGCGGCTGGTATCAGTGTTTATTTGGCTATTCATGTCATTGTGAATGTAGGCATGATGTGTGGGTTTCTTCCCATTACCGGAGTTCCTTTGATCTTGATTACTTACGGAGGATCTTCTATTCTCTGTACAATGACAGCTCTAGGCATTTTACAGAGTGTATATAGCAGGAGGTTCATGTTTTCATGATTTTTGATTCAGCTCATTTTTTACTAGTTCCCACTCGATGGTTAGGACAAGGGACTATTGATTTAAACATGGTTCAAGAAACGCTATCATTTGCGACAAAATGGACAATATCTTCATTGAACGAAATGAACCAAATCGTTGCCTTACAGGAAATAGAAATCAGACATTTTCCCGATAAGATAGTGAATGAATTTGTTTTTTTTGATATCACCTCATCCGATTTTAAAGTTTTGATGGACAGTCCTTCTCTTGGACGGGCGGAAGCTAAAGGATTTCTTAGAGAGGGAGAGATTGGTTGGGAATTTTCAAAACAAAACGGGGATTTTGAAGGCTTTGAATATTATAAAAAAACAGCTTCAGATGTTTATGAAATGAAAGCTCACTATAAAAATGATGGACTACATACTCATATCAAAGGTAAAATTTGGTTGCCTCTAAAAAAATAAAGGGAGGGTTTTATGAAAATGTATATTTTATGTTTAGTCGCTATCATGCATTTGAGCGGGTGCTATCACACGTCTCATATATTATGCAAAGAAGCTTTTGATAAGATCGAGATAGGTGATCCTGTTCGCTGCCTTACAAAGCGCTCTGGTATGCCCTATGAGGTCATTAAAAAGCCAGGAGGAGAGGCTGATTATCATTACATAGAACGAATACAGGGTTTAACGCCTGGTCAAATGGTGGAAGTGCATTATTACTTTACAATCAAGAACAATCAAATCGTCAATAAAATCAGGCAAGAAAAGCAAATCACTTACGCAGAGCCATCTTTAAGTAATGGTGGAGAAATCTCCCGACAATTCTAATGAAGATTCACTTATGCGAATGAAAAAGGGCTGTCTTTAAAGACAGCCCTTTTTTACAGCCGTTTTAGATTAAACAGCGATTTTAATATCGACGCCAGCCGCTACTGGTAAGATTTTAAGCTTATCAATGGTCTCTGGAGTGGGGTTTAAAATATCTAGTAGTCTGATATGAGTTCTGATCTCAAATTGTTCTCTAGATTTTTTATCAACGTGAGGAGATCTTAAAACTGTATAGATCTCTCTTTTAGTCGGCAAAGGAATAGGACCTACGATACGAGCTCCTGTTCTTTTAGCTGTTTCGACGATATCTAAAGTAGATTTATCTAATACACGTTGATCATACCCTTTAAGGCGTATTCTGATTTTTTGTCTAGGTTGTTTAACCATAAAATAATGTCCTCTAAAGGTTTATTTTTTTGTAAGTTCATCTTGAATTTTTTGAGGTACTTTCTCAAAGTGGCTTGGTTCCATGGTATAAGTCGCTCGACCTGAACTCATTGAACGTAGCTGAGTTGAATACCCAAACATTTCACTGAGAGGAACTTCTGAAGTCACCTCTACAGTTGATTTTTGTGTTCCTTGACTCAGAATCTTTCCTCTTCGTCTGTTGATATCTCCTATCACATCACCCATAAATTGCTCAGGAGTGGTCACAACTACTTTCATGATAGGCTCTAACAATACAGGCTTACACTTGCGCGCAGCCTCTTTGAGCGCCATGGACGCACAAATACGGAAGGCCATTTCGTTAGAATCCACTTCGTGGTAAGAACCGTAAACGATAGCGATTTTAACATCGACTAGATTGTATCCCGCTAAAACCCCAGTTTTAAGGCCTTCTTCAATACCTTTTGTACAGGCGGGAATGTATTCTTTCGGGATAACACCTCCGACGATTTTGCTGACGATTTCGTTGCCTTTACCCACTTCATTAGGTTCTATCTCTAAAACCACGTGAGCATATTGACCGCGACCACCACTTTGTTTGACGTATTTGGTGTCAGTCTTTCCTGGTGTTGTGATTGTTTCCTTGTAAGAAACTTCAGGTTTCCCGACGTTGGCGTCAACAGAGTGTTCGCGTAGCATACGATCTCGGATGATTTCAAGGTGTAACTCTCCCATTCCAGCGATGATCGTTTGTCCGGTTTCTTCGTTTGTGGAAACACGGAAAGTAGGATCTTCTTCAGCTAAAGCTGATAAAGCCATGGAAAGTTTTTCTCTGTCCGCTTTGGATTTTGGTTCGATAGCCATAGAGATAACTGGCTCTGGAAACTCCATTTTTTCCAACAAAAGAGGATTGTCTTCCGAACATAATGTATCACCTGTACTTGTGAATTTTAACCCGATACAAGCGGCTATATCACCTGTAAAGAAATCATCTCTATCTTTTCTTTGGTTCGCATGCATCTCTAGCAAACGAGAGATCCTTTCTTTTTTATCTTTTGTCGTGTTAATCAAAGTGATCCCTTTTGTGAGAACTCCGGCATAAACACGAACGAATGTCAATCGCCCTACATAAGGATCAGACATGATTTTGAAGGCCAAAGCGGCTAATGGGCTTTCGTCTGAAGGAACAATCTCCATAGCTGCTTCTGTTTTCATGTTGATCCCTTTGATATTGCCTCTATCTAGAGGAGAGGGCATCCATCTCACAACCGCGTCTAATAATGGCTGTACTCCTTTATTTTTAAAGGCTGTTCCACACAAGACAGGATTGAATTTGTTAGAAACAACACCTTGTCTAATAGCGGCATGGATTTCATCTTCTGTTAAAGAATCTGGATCTTCTAAAACCTTTGTCATAAAAGCTTCATTGCTTTCATCAACGGTGGCTAATTCTTCTAACAATTGAGATCTTAGTTTTTTGCATTTATCCAATAAATCTGAAGGAATTTCAGCCGTCTGGTATTGAGCCCCTAAGGTTTCATCCAAGAAAAGGTAAGCTTTCATGCTAACAAGATCAACCATCCCTTTAAATTCGCTTTCCGATCCTATAGGGCATTGCACGGGAATGGCATTAGCACCTAAACGATCTTTCATGGAATTGATACACATGAAGTAGTCAGCTCCAACACGATCCATTTTGTTAACAAAAGCAATACGGGGAACGCCGTATTTAGTCGCTTGGCGCCAAACAGTCTCTGATTGAGGTTGAACGCCTGCGACAGCGTCGAAAACAGCAACGGCTCCATCAAGAACTCTTAGTGAGCGCTCCACTTCAATCGTGAAGTCCACGTGTCCAGGTGTATCGATGATGTTTATCTTGCTACCGTTCCAGTAGACCGTTGTAGCGGCCGACATGATGGTGATTCCTCTTTCTTTTTCTTGTTCCATGAAGTCCATTGTAGCGGCACCTTCATGAACTTCTCCAATTTTATGCAAACGTCCTGAATAATAAAGAATCCTTTCAGTACATGTGGTTTTACCTGCGTCAATGTGGGCCATGATCCCTATATTACGGACGTTGGCTAATTGGTCAGTTTCTGGTCGTTTTGATGTCATATGTGTCCTTTTTGATTACCATTTATAGTGAGCAAACGCTTTATTGGCTTCGGCCATACGATGGGTATCATCTTTTTTCTTGATGGTAGCCCCTTGGTTTTGGTAACAATCAGCTAATTCCATAGCCAGTCCATCTTCCATAGAACGTCCAGCTTTTTCTCTTGAATTGGCGATGATCCACTTCATAGCCATTGAAGAGCGTCTTTCTGGAGCGATTTCTATAGGAACTTGATAGGTGGCTCCACCTATACGACGAGATTTAACTTCTAATGAAGGTTTAGCATTTTCTAATGCTTGTTCAAAAGCAATGAGTAGATCATCTGCTTTTACTTTCTTGGCGAATTTTTCAATAGCATTGTAAAGGATTCTTCTAGCTAATGATTTTTTGCCGTCATACATCATTTTATTGATAAATTTTGCTACAACAATACTATTGAACACAGGGTCTGGAGCAATAAACCGTTTAGGAGCACGGTGTCTTCTTGACATATATTTATTCCTTAAAAAAATTTAACGATTTTTTACATTCACTTGATTGTTAAAAAAACAATCGGCCCGAGGTTGTTTCTGAATCTGTTCAGTAATAACCACGAACCAGGATAGTTATCAACTAACTATCCTAGAATTACTTAGGACGCTTAGCGCCATATTTAGATCTAGACTGTTTACGGTCTTTTACAGCGGCACAATCTAGAGTCCCTCTGACGATGTGATAACGCACACCGGGGAGATCCTTCACTCTTCCACCTCTTACAAGAACGATACTATGCTCTTGTAGATTATGACCTTCTCCTCCAATGTAAGCGATAACTTCTTGTCCGTTTGATAAACGAACCCACGCCACTTTTCTCAAAGCAGAGTTAGGTTTTTTAGGAGTCTTTGTTTTCACTTGGAGACAAACACCTCTTTTTTGAGGGCATCTTTGCAGCGCAGGAGATTTGTTACGTCTCACTTTAGGCGCTCTTGGTTCACGAATAAGTTGGTTGATAGTCGGCATTTTTGCCTTTTCTCCTTTAAAAAATGACTGAATAATGGAAAAAAAATTTAAAAAATCTATTCCCATTTAAAAAAATATAATCGTATTTTCGATTATTTGCAAATTCAAAATTTGCATTTATTCACGTAAAAAATCCCTTTACTGTGCAAAATAAGCGAGAGGATTTACAAAATTAGCTATTCGACTTAATAAAGACCGTGATGTGTTCTTCTCTAAGTACGAAATGGCTTCTTTTTTATAACCTTGTATTTCCTTAAATTGTTTATCAAGATCCCTGATTGTATCTTTTAGAGTGCAAAGATTTTTATCTAAATCTTCCTTTGTTTCTTCGCTCACAAAATTAATCAAATGATAGGTCCTTTGTTGTAGCTCTGTATATTGGCGATATTTAGTAAAAAAGACTTGCATTTTCAAAGAGATGGTATTCACGTCTTTGACAATGTTTTTAGCAATTTGGGTATCGTTTATTGGCTGAGCAGGAAACCAAACTCGACGTTTGAATGTGTCTATTTCTTCTTTAATAGGTGAGGTTTCTTCATTAATAGAAGAGAGAAAGTCTTTTTTAGTGACCTCTTCCCATTTTTGATAAACACAAATGTGTGTAAACTTTAGACTTTTGATCGTTATAAGACACCACTGGTTGTCACGGGAATCCATTTTGTTGGGTAATTCAGAATCAACGCTTTCCATGGAAAGTATTGTTCTCACTGAGCAATGGTCTGTTTTTTCTTCGATATCAATGTTGGCTGTTTTCTGCACATTTCTTTCATCATTCCATTGTCCTATATGATTGTAAACGCTTGGATCATCCGTAGGAATGATCTGAGCTGATCGATGTTTAGGATGTAAAATATGAGGTTCTTTTCTTTCTTCTAGGTCGTCTGTTAAATTGATAGTTGATAACTCATTTAATGAGCCAGATAAATGATCGAAATTTTGATTGTCTTCGTTGATCATCTGAGTAAAGTTGTCCCCACTGCTTGATCGAGATATTGCAACGCCAGTCTTAACGACGTTCAGATGATAGTTTGTAGGCAAAACAGTTGGGGTTGTAAAAGTCGTTTCTGTAGAATGTTGTTGAGAAGTATTTGTCAGCTCTAGAGTAGATAAAACGGGGTATGATTCTTCTTCTTCTTTTTTAACAAAAGAATGACTTAAAGGATCTACAACAGGAGAAGGACCTAAGTAGATGTATCCATCTGTTGGAGTGGGGGCTTGATGGGAAGAGGGTAGATGAGGAGTGTCACTAGTTGTTATAATAGGATCAGAAACAGGAGGAGGGGACGGAGTTAAAAATAGACTGTATGTAATGGTGTCGTAAATAGTTTTAATCCAATCAAGATCTTTATTCCCTGTTAGAATATTGTATTGATTTGAAAGGTAAGATGATTCTTTTACAAGAAAATCAATCCAATCTAGGTTGATTTTGAGTTCATTTAAAAGGGCGTTTGTCTTCAATGCAGATTGTTTAATCACCTCAAATTGTTGAAGAAAGACCGTTTGTTTATTGGGTACTACGCAATTAATAAGGGGAATGATCAGCTCTATCTCTTTTTGAATTTCGTCTGAAAAACTTTGATTTCTGATCAGTTGTAGTTGAAAGATCTCTTCCCTGATAGCCTTTAGCTTTGCAGCGTTTATCGCAATGTTTTGTTCAAAAGCTTTCGATGGATCTTTCAGTTCTTGCTTTTTTGATTCTTTTTCGTTTGATTCTGTTATTTTTTTTAGCGTATTTACATTTTGTTCGGCTTTACTTTTATTTTGAGACACTTCTGCGTGTAAATTGTTGACATCTTCAGCTATTTTTGTATAGAGCTTTCCAAATTCCGTATATTGAGAGGAATGATTCTTATTGATCATTGACATGCCGATATCCTTAAAAAATAATTTAAGGAGAGTGTATGAAAAAAATATTTTACATGTAAAGAAATTTTGAAGATTTTTAAAAGAGATGAAAATACTGGATAAAATAGTTGGAATTAACTAAAAAAAATATTTTATTAAAAAATCATTAGCGATGCGTTTTTTTAGTTTTTTAGTGGGTTGTCTCCTCTTTTTTTCTCCTCTTTTTTCGTTGGATGAGGACAATGAAATTTGCAGACATTTTAACGCTATACTCAAACAACATGTTCAATATCAAAAAATTGATAAGCTTTTATTGCAAAGAGCCATCAATAGTTATTTTAAACTTGTCGATCCAGAAAAAATTTATTTGCTTGAAAAGGAAGTCTCTAAATTTTTTTCTATGACAGAAAAAGATTGGCAAGAGAGTGTTATTCGTTATCAAAAAAATGATTTATTCTTATTCAGACAAATATTTCATTTAATGAATAAAGGGGCGCAGAGAGCGATGAAGTATCGAGCTTTGATGAAAATGGACGTTATCCTAAACCCTATACACCCGTTAGAAGCTAAGAGGATAACTTATCTGGATTTTGCGAGTACAGAAGAGGAGTTGAAACAAAGAATGAAGGTTAAATTAAGAGCTTTTTTAATAGAACAAAACAGTCTCTCTAAAGGTATTTGCCTAGATGTTTATGGAAGAGAAAGAGCTTTTCATTTTTGCCATCGTAAAATGGCCATGCAAGAAGCTTTGTTTAAAACCAATAAGAAAAAGCAAGAATTTTATTCTCTGACTCTAAAGGCTCTTTGTCAAAGTTTAGATCCCCATACAAGATATTTCACTTCAATAGAAGCTCTCCGCCTAAAGACTCACTTAGAAAAAGAATTTGAAGGGTTGGGGATCATGATCAAGGAAAGTCTTGAAGGGATCATCATCACCGATGTTTTTGGGAAAAATGCTGTCTCTCAGGGGGTCGAAAGAGGAGATCTCATTTTATCTATTAATGGCACTAGTATCAAAAAATTTTCATATCAACAGGTCCTTAGTTTATTAGGGGATCTGGAACAAAAAAAAATGGTTCTCAGTTTAAAATCTAAGCAAAGGATCAAGGAGAATATTCTTTTGATCAAAGAACGGGTTTCCCTTCAGCAAGAAAAAGTCTGCGGGGTCAGGCAACGACACAAGGGATATGATATTGGGTATATTTCCATTCCTTCTTTTTACTTAAATGAAAGTAATAGTTGCGAAAAAGATATTTTAAAATGTTTATCTGGATTTGAGCAAGATGGGGGAGTAGAAGGTCTTATATTTGATTTAAGAGAAAACTCTGGAGGATTTCTCACTCAAGCCATTAAGGTAGCCAGTTTATTTATTTCTCGAGGGGTGGTCGCTGTTTCTAAAAATGTTGATGGAGAAAAACAATATTTTAGAGCTATTGAAAATAACACACGCTTTAAAGGCCCTTTGATTGTACTCGTGTCTAAAGCCTCCGCTTCTGCTTCTGAAATAGTGGCGCAGACGCTGAAAGATTATGGACTCGCTATTGTAGTGGGGGATGAGCGTACTTATGGAAAAGGCACTATCCAATATCAGAATTTAACGGACAGAAATTCCTTAGAATTTTTCAAGGTTACAGTTGGTAAATACTATACTCCTTCGGGACAATCGACTCAATTAAGAGGGGTTCAGTCTCACATCTTAGTTCCTACGAGATATCATAAAAGCAAAATAGGTGAAATTTTTTTGGATTATGCTTTGGCAAATGACTCGATTGCACCTTGTTTTGAGGATCCTTTGAGTGATGTGGATGGGGTGAGCAAAAAGTGGATGATGAAACAATACAGTCCTTTTGTCCAAAAGCCCTCGCATTATAGTCTTGAGTTTTTAAATGAGCTGCGCAAGAGAAGCTCTATGCGAATTTTAAAAAATAGAGATTATCAGGAATTTATAGCTTTTTTGCCATTTCATCAAAAGGCCGAGGATGATTACGCTTTAAAAGAAAGTTTCGAGATCATGAACGATATGATCACATTAAAAGCAGAAAAAAACAGAAGTTAGCTTTCCGCGATTTTTAGATTTATTTTGCGTAAAAAATGCGCTCTCTCAGATCGTATCTAATTGTGAAGGAGTTGCTTGCGTAATCGACTTGATGGAAGGATGCCATTTGTAGAAAAGGCTTTACTCTTCTGAAGATTTGCTAGATTCTCTGTAGTCTAAAAGATTACGAAGAGCTTCCTGGAGATCTTCTTGACCGTGCATGACACTTTCTTGCTTTCGCAACTCTTCAAACTTGCTATATTCCGATAAGGCTATTTCTTTAGCCATTTCGGCAGAGATTTTTCCAGCATGGGTTAGGATTTGGACTTCGTTGAGTTGAAGAAAAGCATCTAATTTGACTTTCCAATCAGCCATATACATCACTTTACGTTGACGTGCTTGTCTTTTACGCAAAATCTAAATACTGGCTTACAAGTAACTCCAAATCTTTTATTTCTTCATGCTGGAGATGGTTTTTAGCAATCTCAACATCTTGCTTAGTCAATTTTTTCCCTCTACGAGCTCCATCCTATGTCATAAGCCCTATGTTTGGTTTACCCGCATCTACTCTTTCGTGGATGATTTCTGCAGCTGTTAACCCAGTGACTGCGTATAGAAGTTTATTTTGGACTGTTTTGAAAAATTCCTGGGTCATGGGATGATCCGAGGAATAATCGGCACTCAGCGTGTAAATATCCCTAATTTTTTGATAAAAACGCTTTTCAGAAGATCGTATGGTCCGAATACGTTCCAATAGTTCATCAAAATAATCAATTTTTCCAGGTTTGCTTAACCTCTCATCATCTAATATGAACCCTTTGACGATGTACTCTTTTAGCTGCTGAGTCGCCCATTGTCTAAATTGAGTGCCCCTGTGAGAGCTTACTCTATAGCCAACAGCTATAATTGCTTCTAATCTATAGAGTTGCGTTCGATATTTTTTGCCGTCTGATTCAGTTATTAAGGATTCCTTAATAACTGAATCAGGAATGACTTCTCCCTCTGAAAAGATGTTTTTTAGGTGCATATTTATGTTTTGAGGGGTGGTTTGAAAAAGCTCTGCCATCAATTTTTGACTGAGCCATACAGTCTCATCTTGGAGATGTACCTCAATGCGTTGCTTACCATCTTCAGTTTGATAAAGCAGGATTTGACCTTCAGTTTTCTGCATTTCTGTCATTATTTTACCCTTTTAACCATGGAGCAAGAAGAAAATCTTACTATGGCAAATTAAAAAATACCATTCCTAATTGATGTTTAGTTTTTAAAATCAACAGAAAAATGACGGCCGATAATTTTAAATCCATGATTCATGCACAGTCTGTGCGCATCATAGAGTGCAAAAAGAAACAGAGATTTGAAATAGTTTTTAGAAACTTTTTTAATCTAGTTAAACAAAAAGATTAATCTATACAATTGCAAATAATTGCTATCAAGATTAATGTAATTGAAGATATTAGGCTTCTCGGGAAGAATAAAATTATTCTAATCATCAGATCTTTCCAGACACCTGAGCGATATTGAAAACTTTAGAAAGAGTTGGCCAGAACCGGAATCGAACCAGCGACACAAGGATTTTCAGTCCTCTGCTCTACCGACTGAGCTATCTGGCCATCTTAACTTACAACAAAAACATAAATTAATACTGATTTTAAGGCAAGGTGTTTGTTCATTTGATAAATATTCTCCTAAAAAACACTAAGTACAACACCAAACTTTAGCATTCTAAAAAAAGTAGGAAACAGGTTTTTCTCAATAAAGATATTAGATAAAATCAATTCTCGATTCAGGTAATTGATCACAAATCTCTTTCCTAAATTAAATCCATTTATGTATACTTTTTCAAAGTTGGAGGGGTGTCAGAGTGGCCGATTGAGCCTGCTTGGAAAGCATGTAAACGTGAAAACGTTTCGTGGGTTCGAATCCCACCCCCTCCGCCAGCTTTATTGAAGAGAACTTTTCTCACCGTCTTTGCGAGCATAGCGAAGCAATCCATAAACCCCAGTATTTGTGCGCTTCCCAACGTTTTCGTTCACCCTTAGACCCGTACCTCACTTTCTCCAGATTTGCCATTTTACCCCCAAAGAACATTGCTCATTGGAAGCCAAAGCATATCATATTTGTTGATGATAACCCTGAAATCTAAATAGTATGAGCTCCATGTGTAATCGGCTTAAAATCAAATTTACAGGGTTCCATTATAAAGCAGCAGTTTTTGATCAAGAAGAAGAATTGAGTCCCGAAATAGCAAGGCTTCAGTTAAAGACATTGGATGAAAAAGAAATTTGGATTCCGGATTCTGAAGCCAAGAAAATAATTGAAGAAGGAAAAAATGAAACTTTATTTAAATGTAGTAGAAGTAGCCATAGAGCATGATAAGAAGTTTTTGATTATCAAAAGGCCTGAAGGCAAGCATGCCGGAGGTTTGCTCGCTTTCCCCGGCGGTAAAGTTGAAGAAATAGATGAACAAAACGAGTGGGATATTTTAAGGTTTGCCACAAAGAGAAAAATCCTGGAAGAAGTAGGATTAGATCTAAAAGACGACCTAAGATATATCATCAGTAACTATTTTGTTGATAGTATTGGTGCCCATGTGATTGATACCATATTTCACTGTAAAATTGAAAAGACTGATTTGACGGTTAACGCGTCCGCTCGTGAGGTCCCTGAATATTATTGGCTAACCGATGAAGAAATAAATTATGCACACAATGCACCTGAATGGCTAAAAAAGTATGTGCAATATATTAGGAGGGCTCCATGAGCACAATCCAAAAAGGGAAATACCGTCATTACAAAGGTCATTTATATGAGGTAACAGGTACGGCACGTCACTGCGAAACCCTTGAAGATATGGTGATTTATAAAGCGCTTTACGGTGACTTCGGGATATGGGTGCGGCCTCTAAAAATATTCCTGGAAGATATTGAGGTTAACGGCAAGATTCAGAAAAGGTTTGAGTTTGTAGGAGATGGGTCATCAAAGGAAATCATTAACAAAAATATAACGCTGTCAGTAAGTGATGATGCTCAAAAAGCAGAAGTACTAAAAAAATTAGGCGATTTTAACAGGACTGCTCTTAATATTAAAAACGATCAGGAATCATCGCAGCCTATTAATTATAACCTCCAAGATAATGGAGTAATAATAGGTGGGATTCATGCAAATCTATATTTTTTAAAAAGTATCATGCATGTCGACCACCTATTTGTTGATGAAAAATACCGTGGAAAGGATTTTGGCAGCCTATTGTTAGCAAAAGTTGAGGAAATTGCAAAAGTGCGCGGCGCTAGTTTGGTTCACCTCGATACCTTTGATTTTCAGTCGAAAGACTTTTACCTCAAACATGGCTATGAGGTCTTTGGTGTTTTAGACGACTGCCCTAAAGGTCATAAGCGCTATTATATGAAGAAGGTTTTGGTATGATAAGGCATGGCAGTAAGATGTTTAAGCTAATTTTTGCTATATTGATAACTCTGCTTTGTTTTCTGATAATCTGGCTGGGTACTTGGAAATCACCTGATGTTAACCATTCCGGAGGCTCTAATATCCACACATGCATACATACTGATGACAGAAAACTGCATTTCAATCTAGGTGCTGGTGGAGGTAATAATTTTGATGTTTATTTGGTAGAAAACTCTAAACCAAATTGTTTAAATCCTTACTTCCCTTTTATTCATATTCAAGCAAGCCAGCATCATAACGCTTGGATTCATATTGTTTATACGGATTCAAAAGCTCTAGAATGGAGAACACTCATTGACTGATCTTGCTTAATTCTGCCTTCAACACCAAGAGAAAAAAAGTTCATCGTTACCCCCTTAAAGAAAATATTATTCTAACATATGGAGGTCGTTAATGGAAAGTTGTGCAGCGGTCTTAATAGGATATTGCTTGAATTTCTTTTTATCAGCAGAGGTAGATGTTTGTTTTTTAGGCAATACAGAGCAGCCATGACGCTTTAAGCAACGATGAAGGCTAGACCTACTCAAATGAGGTATAGTTTCTTGCAAACTATACAAAACATCATCAAGAGGCAATTGTGTAAGCTGTTTGAAAGCCACAATTGTCTCTTCTTCAGCTTCAGAAAGCACTGTGGATTTAAGCTTTTTAGGGCCCATAGGAAGATCCTGGGTATCTTCTCGCTTCCTCCATTTGATGATGGTTTTTGGATTAACATTAAACCTTACTGCTGCTTTTGCTATGCTCTCTTTACTATTACGGATCTCTCTACGGATTGCCTCCGTTGTTCTGGCATTTGAATGCAATACTTGTCCCATAAGCTTTTTCTCCATGAATCATTGTCTTCATAATATAAACCATAATTATCTGGGATCAAACA
>JBMLRQ010000011.1:0-34312 GCA_049240945.1 Rhabdochlamydiaceae bacterium | reverse complement strand
CATGACTTCTTCTTATATGTCTTAGGTCTCATTTGGCTATGAGAAAATCCGTAACCAAAATAAATCATACAGCCTATCCCCATCCATATTAAAAACCATTTTAAATCGGGAAAAACACTTTGAAAATCTCGAGATACAAATAAAATATATTTCGCTTATAAGCTCGACACATATTAATCGTAATTATTAATAATAAATAATAATTGATAAATAAAAAAAATCTATATAGACATTAAATTATATAAACAAAATGCTTTTTAGGATTTAATGTGAGCATTAATAATCAAGGCGACCCGTCATTTAATTTCGTAAATAAAATGCCTCCTTCGATGACATTTCGTCCACATCTTGCTTCTGATGAAAAAGTTTGGCAGGTTTTTAAGGCTTTAAATGACATTAAATTGCAGAGTTTACCCGTGAGCCCCTCCTTAAAAGATCGCGTGGATTATTTAACCGATTTAATGTTGGGCATTCAAGTGTTGGAGCAAAACAAAGAAGTCATCCAATCTATTCAAAAAAAACAGGAAAGCTTTTGGGGGTGGACTCAATCTTGGGTCACTCGTGAACAGGTGCTTGTGAATGATTTTAATTCTCTTGAAACTCACTTAGATCGTTGTTTATCTGAAATTGAACACTCAGACAACCAAGAACCTTTTGAACATTTATTCAAAGATGAATTTCTTAAAATAGAGCGATTTTCTGAATTATCGCCAAAAGAGCGCTTGGAGTTGTACCATTTTCTAGACAAGATGGACATCCTATCCAAAACCTCCACAGTCCAGAAAAAATGCCCTTCCTTAAAGAGGATTATTCAGGTAAAAAAAGAACAGATACATGTTCTTTTATCAATTAATTTACAAAACTGGGAGGCCCATTTTTCCCGTATACTAGAGAATAGACAGGAAGATCATGAGGTGATCTGTCACCTTCAAAGTGCTCTCAACTCATTTAAAAAGGAATTTTCTGACTTAAAGATAGGCCCTCTTGATAAAACAACTAAAGACATCATCAAGAACATAGAGAAGATAATTGAGAAATTCCCTAAAGCTAAAGATCTGACATCAAACAAAACAATCTTCAGCGATCCTCAAAAAATTCATTCTGAGTGGCTTGAATTTGAACATGCTATGGGATTATCTGAACAAGGTGATCCAGAACAGCTGACACCTCATCAACAGTTGATCCAATACTACTATGAAACAGGTAGGCTTCTTTTGGCTAAACACCATTTAAAGAATACCCCTCACCCTACTTTAGCTACATTGATCGACGAAAAACTCGCAAAAATCAATGATTGGGAAAAACTTCCTTTGGATACTTTTGTGTACACAAACACTTATCAACCTTCCCATGAATCCCTTCTTTATCCAGAAAATATTAAACATGTTGTGTGTCTGAAAACCTTAGATAGCACTATTTTTGATACGTTGACAAATGTGGAAGCGGTGATTTTAATAGACACAGATGAAAAAGCGCTTGAGCCTTTTATTAAAGACAAACTCCATACATTAAAAAACTTAAAAAGCTTTACCTTAAACAGTAAGCGCAACCTATCTCTTTCTAAGCGCAATCAATTGATTGAGGCTTTAAAACAATGTTCTTCACTTGAATCCTTAAAAATAGCAAGCAGAACTGAGTTGACAATAGATGCAAGAAGAAATTTCCGTTATGAGAATCTCCGTCCTATGGATTTACCAACAATAGATTTAACTTTTTTTCCTCATCTTAAAACTTTACATGTGAATCAACCAACTGTGATTTCAAATTTTCATAAAAGCTCCTTAATCGATCTTAGTATGGTCGTCATTCCCGCTTGCAAATCCTCTTATGATGAATTGATTAAACCGAGCCATCTGAAAAACTTAGAATCTTTATCTCTATCATTCATCCAATCATCTATCAATCGTTTAGATTGTTCAGCCTTAAAAAATATTAAAACGTTAAAAATCTCATCAGACAAATATTGTCGAATCTTAATTTCAAAAACCCTTCGAAAACTAGAACACCTAGATGTTGATTTAGTTATACCTTCTGGCACTTTTGAACATTATCTTGATATAGGTTATTATGATACCCATCGGATAGATTTTTCTTTTTTCCCAAACATAAAAACATTAAGTTTTGTGAGTAAGGGGGAAAACCGTTTGGTAATACAAAATTTCGAAAGCCTGGCCCATTTACAGGATCTCTATTTAGAGAATGTAATCTTGGGAAAGGGCATCATTCGCCGCACGATTCTCATGCCTCCATCTTTAAACAAATTGAAGCTTTTTGACGTAGATTGCCCTTGGTATCTTGATATATCTCATTGTCGCAACTTGCAATACATCGATTATGTGACCTCGGAATTAGAGGGGGAGCGCTCTAGTTCACACTCTTGTATCAAGGGCTTTAGTTCATGTGAAAATCTCACACACTTAAGTATAAAACGTTGTAAGAAATTATTGTCAAATCATGCTTTCAAAAATGAATTAAGAGAGCTTCCTCAAAAATTAATCCATCTTGATTTAACATCAAATAGACTTGATCATGTTTCTTTTATTCCTTTCCCAAAGCTAACCAATCTCAGATCCCTAAACTTAAGGGATAATACCATTCACACCCTTCCTGATGAATTAGCTCAATTACCCTCTTCTTGTACAGTTGATCTTGAACGTAATGGAATACCTAATCTTATTCTAGCGAATTTCAACTCTGTTATTAGTCGAGTGCAATCAGAAAATCCCCGACTTGGGCCCAATGTTCATAAGCCTATTCATGAATCTCAATATTACCTTTCTGATCTAGAAAAGAGTTTACTTTCCTTGGGTAAAGAGCTCAAAAGAACCAAGGAAGGGTTTCCTTATGATGATTCTCTAAAAAACAGTTTACTTTTCTGGGATAAAAAGATCATAGAAACCAACCTTGAGGGTTGTTACCAAAAGAGTTATATAGAATTTGTACATAATATAGACGCCTATCTATCTTCAAAGAATGATCAGGCTATTCTGGCTAAATTTCTTAATCGATTGACAGGAATCAAAAATTATCAAACTCCTTCCACTCGAAAGATCGTGATTAAAAGAGTCTATGATCTCCTCACTCTCATGGCTCAAAAAGAAGATGTAAGAACAGCTGTACTCGCGATCATTAAAGAGGTTTTAGAAAGCTGTCATGACAGAGTGTCTACAGCTTTTGATGAATTAGAGATTTTAGTCGCTCTTCATGATGACAAAAAGACACCCCAAGAAAAAGCCAAACTTGTCATCGGCCTTCATCGTTATAAACTTTTTCAAGAAAAGATCAATGAAGCCTCTACAAAAAAATTAAAGGGGGTTGAAAATGAAATTGAGCTCTTTCTTTACGCTCAATTACGTTTAACAGAAAAGTTAGAAATGCCTATTTCTGCAAAAAAGAGCTTGTCTTATTTCTCAGTGATGAAAGAAATGGTTGATACTCATATTGATGATATAGGGAATGACATCTTGCAACAAACTTCCTCTCTTGATCATTGTTGCCAAATATTAAGAAATCATATTTCATGGGATGAATATTTAAAAAAACAATATTCTCCTCAGTTTAAAGAAATCAGCAACACTATTGACAAGAAACAGATAGATCCTAAGACTTTAACCTCCGATAAATATGAGGAAGAATGTCAAAAACTAAAAGAATTACATGAAGAAAGAAATGAGGAGTTACTCAATAGATTAACAAGACAAATACTCAGTCAATTCCTCTCTAGTTCTTCTTCTTGATCCCTTTTATTTAAAACTTCTGTCACAGAACTCTAAGCGATAACAAAAGAGGTCTCTTTCGAGACCTCTTTCCCCCCTTGGGCATGACTTCTTCTTATATGTCTTAGGTCTCATTTGGCTATGAGAAAATCCGTAACCAAAATAAATCATACAGCCTATCCCCATCCATATTAAAAACCATTTTAAATCGGGAAAAACACTTTGAAAATCTCGAGATACAAATAAAATATATTTCGCTTATAAGCTCGACACATATTAATCGTAATTATTAATAATAAATAATAATTGATAAATAAAAAAAATCTATATAGACATTAAATTATATAAACAAAATGCTTTTTAGGATTTAATGTGAGCATTAATAATCAAGGCGACCCGTCATTTAATTTCGTAAATAAAATGCCTCCTTCGATGACATTTCGTCCACATCTTGCTTCTGATGAAAAAGTTTGGCAGGTTTTTAAGGCTTTAAATGACATTAAATTGCAGAGTTTACCCGTGAGCCCCTCCTTAAAAGATCGCGTGGATTATTTAACCGATTTAATGTTGGGCATTCAAGTGTTGGAGCAAAACAAAGAAGTCATCCAATCTATTCAAAAAAAACAGGAAAGCTTTTGGGGGTGGACTCAATCTTGGGTCACTCGTGAACAGGTGCTTGTGAATGATTTTAATTCTCTTGAAACTCACTTAGATCGTTGTTTATCTGAAATTGAACACTCAGACAACCAAGAACCTTTTGAACATTTATTCAAAGATGAATTTCTTAAAATAGAGCGATTTTCTGAATTATCGCCAAAAGAGCGCTTGGAGTTGTACCATTTTCTAGACAAGATGGACATCCTATCCAAAACCTCCACAGTCCAGAAAAAATGCCCTTCCTTAAAGAGGATTATTCAGGTAAAAAAAGAACAGATACATGTTCTTTTATCAATTAATTTACAAAACTGGGAGGCCCATTTTTCCCGTATACTAGAGAATAGACAGGAAGATCATGAGGTGATCTGTCACCTTCAAAGTGCTCTCAACTCATTTAAAAAGGAATTTTCTGACTTAAAGATAGGCCCTCTTGATAAAACAACTAAAGACATCATCAAGAACATAGAGAAGATAATTGAGAAATTCCCTAAAGCTAAAGATCTGACATCAAACAAAACAATCTTCAGCGATCCTCAAAAAATTCATTCTGAGTGGCTTGAATTTGAACATGCTATGGGATTATCTGAACAAGGTGATCCAGAACAGCTGACACCTCATCAA
Source organism: Rhabdochlamydiaceae bacterium (assembly GCA_049240945.1). Lineage (GTDB taxonomy): Bacteria > Chlamydiota > Chlamydiia > Chlamydiales > Rhabdochlamydiaceae > JBMLRQ01. Next base: position 29,318 of record JBMLRQ010000011.1, on the reverse strand, counting down.
CAGTTGATCCAATACTACTATGAAACAGGTAGGCTTCTTTTGGCTAAACACCATTTAAAGAATACCCCTCACCCTACTTTAGCTACATTGATCGACGAAAAACTCGCAACAATCAATGATTGGAAAAAACTGCCTTTAGATACTTTTATTTACACAGACACTTACAAACCTTCTCCTAAATCCATCCCTTATCCAGAAAATATTAAACATGTTGTGTGTCTCAAAACCTTAGATAGCTCTATTTTTGACACGTTGAAAAATGTGGAAGAGATGATTTTAGAAATAGAACTTGACGGAAGAGAACTTCAGCTCTTTATTATCAATAAACTCCCTGTATTAAAAAACTTAAAAAGCTTTACCTTGAAAAATCAGAGTCTGCGATGTCTTTCTAACCACAATGAATTAATGGAAGCTTTAAAAGAATGTCCTTTACTTGAATCGTTGAAACTAAACACACCTCTACCTCTCTATCCTGTGGGTTCATCAACAATAGATTTAACCTCTTTTCCTAACCTTAGAACTTTACAATTGAAAGTTGTAGCAGAGACCTATTTTAAGATCTCAACTGCAAAAATCCTTCCAAAACTAGAACACCTAGATCTTGATTTAGTTAATTATAGTGATGCTAGTGTAGATTTTTCTTCTTTCCCAAACATCAAAACGTTAAGACTCATAAGTAGTAGGCCACACCGTTTGCACACAAAAAACTTTAGTGTCTTAGATTTAGAGAATCTTTACCATTTAAAAACTTTAGAATTGAATAACGTGGATGTTGTGGATAGTTCTGGTAACAAGATCCCTTTTGATTTCTCTTACCACCCCAAGCTCACTTCACTCAAAATAATGAATAAAAATGATACTTTTAAAATAAAAAATTCAAAGCGTCTTTCCCTTTTAGAAAATTTAGAATGGGAAAACGTAGTTTTTGTGGATAGTTCTGGTGATTTTTTGGACAGTTGGGGTTTCAGTATCCCTTTTGATGTCTCTTACCACCCCAAGCTCACTTCACTCAAAATAACAAATAATGGATCTAATTGCAAAATAAAAGGTTTAAAAACACTTACCCATTTACAAGCTCTCTCTTTAAAGCATGTTCAATTGGCTCATGAACAAGTAAGCATTATTAATAAAACGATTATCATGCCTCCATCTTTAAAGAGATTATCTCTTGATTCAGTGGGTTTCCCTTATCATTTTGATATATCTCACTGTCGCAGCTTACAAAAGATCAGTTTACGTTACTTGAGTACATCACTATATTCTGAAAATCTACTAAATACGTATCAAAGATTCTTTGTCCATGGCTTCGGTTCGTGTGAAAATCTAACAGATTTAGATATAACAGGTTGTATTCTATCACCTTCAGAGCCTGCTTTGAGAAATGAATTAAGAGAACTGCCCCAAAAATTAATCCATCTTAATCTGTCAAGAAATAATTTCGACAATATTTCTTTTATCCCTTTCTCAAGGCTCCCCAATCTCAGAACTCTAGACTTAAGGCATAATTGCATTAACACCCTTCCTGATGAATTAGCTCAACTACCCTCTTCTTGTAGGGTTGATCTTGAAAGTAATAGACTGACTAATCATATTTTAGAGAATTTCAACTCCGTTCTTAGTCGAGTGCAATTAGAAAATCCCCAACTTGGGCCCCATCTTTATGCGCCCATTCGTGATAATATCTCTCAATCCAACGGTTTTTCTTTAAAAGATATTTTACTCTTTTGGAGCCAAGAGATCGCAAAAATTATCCCAGTGGATTTTACCAAACAGAGTGCTAGTAAAATGAAAAATGATACAGACACACATCCATCTTCTCAACTCTCAGAAGATGATCAGGCAAGTCTAGCTAAATTTCTTAATCGATTGACAGGGATCAAAGATTACCTGACTCCTTCCACTCAAAATCTTGTGATTAAAAGAGTCTATGATCTTCTCACTCTCATCGATCAAAAAGAAGATGTGAGAAGAGATGTACTCACAATCATTAAAGAGGGGTTAGCCAGCTGTGATGATAGAGTCACTACAGCTTTTGATGAATTAGAGATTTTAGTGGCTCTTCATGATGACAAAAAAACACTCCAAGAAAAAGCCAAACTTATCATCGGCCTTCATCGTTATAAACTTCTTCAAGAAAAGATCAATGAAGCGTCTACAAAAAAATTAACTGGCGTTAAAGATGAAATCGAGCTTCTTCTTTACGCTCAATTACATTTAACAAAAAGATTAGAATTGCCTATTTCTACACAAAACATGTTATACCCCAAGATGGGTGAAACGATTGTTCCTTACATTCATAATATAGGGAAAGATATCTTACAACAAACTTCCTCTCTTGATGATTGTTGCCGGATATTAAGAAATTATATTTCCTGGGATGAATATTTAAAAAAACAATATTCTACTCAATTTCAAGAAATCAAAGCCCTTATGGATGACAAACTGGAGAAGCTAGAAACGGACCATTTAAATTCAAATGAATATAATGAACAATCCCAAAAAGTGATGAGATCGTACAATGAAGAGAATGACAAGTTACTCGATACCTTAACTACACAGATACTCAGCCAATCCATCGCTAGTTCTTCTTCTTGATCCCTTTTATGTAAAACTTCTGTCACAGAACTCTAAGCGATAACAAAAGAGGTCTCTTTCGAGACCTCTAAAAACCACCTTGATCATGACTTCTTCTTATATGTCTTAGGTCTCATTTGGCTATGAGAAAATCCATAACCAAAATAAATCATACAGCCTATCCCCATCCATAGTAAAAACTGGATCCAAGTGACAGATGGCAATAAGAACATTTGTATGAGAGAACAAATGGTTCCAAATAAAGGAATCCAAGGACTAAAAGGCACTTTAAAGGGACGGTGTAATAATGGCTGAGTGTACCTTAAAATCAAGACAGCAAAACACACAATAGCAAACGCCAACAAGGTGCCGATACAAACAAGCTGACCGATTAAGCCCACCGGCATAACACCTCCGATCAAAACGGCTATTATCGTGACAATCACTGTTGAAATGAAAGGGGTTTCGAATTTTTCATGAATCTGACCAAATATTTTAGGGAGTAACCCATCTCTTGCCATCGTATAAAAAATTCTAGCCTGAGCGAGTATCATCATTAAAATGACAGACGTAAGACCCGCTAAAATAGCTATTTTAATGAAAAACCGTAGCCATAAAAATTTAGAGCCCAGCGTATCGATAGCTAAAGCGATAGGACTTGGCACTCCTAAGAATTTATAAGACACAAGGCCCGTAAGAACTAAGCCCATGATCATATAGACAAACGTAGAAATCCCTAAAGAGCCTAGCATCCCTTTGGGAAGGTCTTTTTGAGGATTTTTCGCTTCTTGAGAAAGAGTTGACAGGGCATCAAAACCGATGAACGCAAAAAAAACAACACCCGCTCCTCTAAATACGCCACTCCAACCATACTGACCGAAAATGCCTGTATTTTCTGGTATAAAGGGGGTCCAGTTTTCTGCTTTTACATAAGCTATCCCACACAAAATAAACAATAACACAACACTCATCTTGATGATCACCATGATGTTGTTAAAACGAGCGGCCGTTTTAACACCCCTAGCGACTAAGATCCCCATTAAAGATATGATAAAAACAGCTGGCAAGTTGAACAATGAACCACTTAAACGAAACCCATCAGATACGGTGTAAGTGAAAGATGACTGCGCAAAAAACTTGGGAAATAAAAGACCAAAGTCGGCCATTAAGCTCGTGAAGTAGCTAGACCAACCAACAGCCACAGTAGAGGCTGAAAACAAATATTCCAACGTTAAACTCCAACCGATGATCCAAGCGATAAACTCTCCCATCGTGGCGTAAGCGTAAGAGTAAGCGCTTCCTGAAACAGGGATCAAAGAAGCGAATTCTGCGTAACAAAGAGCTGCAAACACACAGATGATGGCTGCAAAAATAAAAGATACTGAAATAGCTGGCCCAGCATATTCAGCGGCAGCTTGCCCTGTCAGCACAAATATTCCTGCTCCTATAATAGCCCCGATCCCCATAGAAATTAGCTGCCAAGGACCTAATGTTTTTTTTAATCGCCCTTGTTTATTATTAATCTCTTGAAGAAGGGATTTGATCGATTTTTTGACAAATAACCCTTTAAACATCTAAACCTCGTTAATAAATAATGCGCCCATATTAACAATTTAGCTGTTAATATCTCTATTTTTTTTGATTCCTTATAAAAAATAAATTGGATTAATATAGAGTCAAAAAAAATTAAAGGATCTAAACAAATGGCCGCTATTGAAGTGATAAAAAATCACATTGTTTATGTCAAAAATCAATACCTAGAACCTACTATCCAAATTGTGGCTTACACAGCGGCTTTGGTTTTCTCTCTTATATCCGTAGCCACTATTTTCATCATGCCTTTTTATCCTCTCACAATTTTTACAAAAAAAATAGCTGTGCTCACCGGTCTGAGCATCTGTTTTTATTTAGGAACTCTCATCTTTAGAGTGTATTATCGTGAAAATAAGCTGACCATATTGGCTTATCAAGTCCAACAAGCTAGCTTCTATATCTTTTGTGTATCATCCTTTGTCTTTTACACAGCTTCCATCTACCATCATAGACACCTCATCCCTCTGAACGTCAAAAAAGCCTACGCTATCAGCTTAGCGATCATTTTAACTTTTAGCTTAGCGAAATATGGGCAAGAAATCATAGATGAAATCAAAGAAGATTGAGCAAGAATCTAGGCCTTACGTATGTTTTCTTCCCAATCTTTGATGTACGCCAACAACTGTTCCTTCGAAGGTTTACTTTTTAAAAAAGTTAAAGAGTGAGAATCTGACCCTAGGTGAGCTATTTTCGCTAATAACTGCAAATGCTTTTTATCTTCTCCTGAAAATAAAAAAAAGCAAGTGTGTACAGGCTCCCCGTCTAAAGCTCCATATTCAATGGGATGTTGTGGGTAGACAACAAAAACCATATCAACGGCATTCTTGAAAACAAATTCTCTCGTATGAGGAACCCCTATGCCATTATTAAAGGCTGTCGGCATCAAACGTTCTCTGTCTAAAAGCAATTCGGCTATACTTTGAGGCTCAGCTGCTAAATGAGGGGCTATTAAATGAGCGGTTTTTTGGATGATCTCTTCTTTAGTTTGACCATGAATATGAGGAAAAACTTCCCCTTTATTGATCGCTCTATATAAATTAAACTGCAGGCTTCCTCCAACCTGGATAGGTTCTAGATTTTCTGAGGAAGAAGAAAGATCTTCTTTGTAGCCGTTTTTTTCTGGTAAAAATTTTTGCTTCATCATCCACTGTTCAATTTCGATCTTACTAAATCGATACTGGTGATTCAGCTTGTAAGCGGGGATCTTGCCTTCATTGATCCAACGCCTTATCGTTTTCTCTGAGACTCTCAATAACTCAGCGATATCTGTTATTTTTAGATCCATTCCTTACCTTCTGATTGTGTTCCATCAAGGTAATATTTTTTTTAATAAAGATCTACCATCTTTTTTTAAAAATGCAAAATAGAGCACGAAGCCTTAAAATTGACTCACAATAGAAAGAACTTCTTGTGTGGAAGAGGCTTGCAAAAGTTTGATCCTATTGCTTTCTTCTTTGATGGCACTTGTTAAACGGGACAAAATTTTCAAATATTCAGTGGACTGATTGTTTGGGCCCCCTATGATAAAAATGATTTTTACAAGAGAATGGTCCAAAGAACCCCAATCGATCCCCTTTCCTTGCTGGACACCGATACCTAAAAAAAATGGCTGAGATGGAGACAATTTAGCGTGAGGAATAGCGACACCAAGGCCAATACCAGTTGAGACAATTTCTTCTCTTGCTTTAATCGCCTCAAAAAAAGCGACCTTATCATTAATTTTCTTGCATTCGTAAGCTTTATCAATCAATTGAGAAACAGCCTCGTATTTATCGGAAGCTGTTAAAAAAGTGATTAAGTGCTCATCTAAATAAAAAGATATATCCATTTATATGGTCCTCCTTATTTGGACCCGATGAATCACATTGATCCGGTATGACCAAATCCCCCATCCCCTCTTAAAGAGCTTTTAATTTCTTGAGTGAAAGTAAAAGAGGCTTTAACAACAGGAGACAAAACCATCTGAGCGATTCGCATGCCCGGTTCAATGACAAAGTCATTTTGTCCGTGATTAATCAAAATAACTTGTATTTCTCCTCGATAATCTGAATCTATCGTTCCAGGAGAATTCAAAACAGTGATTTGTGATTTAAGAGCTAATCCACTCCTTGGCCTGATTTGCAGTTCATAACCTTGCGGTATCTCCATAAATAAACCTGTTGGCACTAGAGTAGACTCCCCTTTTTTTAAGATTCTTTTCTCGTCTATAAAAGCACGTAAATCAGCTCCTGCTGCTTCCAAAGAGCTGTAAACAGGCAGATCAACACCTTCCTTAGACAAGACTTTCACAACAATTGGCTCCACCTTCACCTCATATTAAATTAAAAGTTTTTTTGATTATTCGTAAAAAAATCTAAAAAAAAGGCGATTTTATCTCTTAAATCGTGCCGTTTAACAATGCAATCCACCATCCCTTTTTCTAATAAAAATTCCGCTTTTTGAGCTTTTGGCGGCAGCTTTTGACCTATAGTTTGCTCAACAACCCTAGGGCCTGCAAAACCAATGAGAGCGTCGGGTTCTGCCAAAATGATATCCCCTAAAGAGGCAAAAGAAGCTGTTACACCTCCCATGGTCGGATTTGTTAACAAAGAGATATACGGAATATTTTGTGAACCAAGTCTTGCCAAAGCGGCAGAGGTTTTTGCCATTTGCATCAAAGAAAAAATCGATTCTTGCATCCTCGCTCCTCCAGAAGCAGATACAATTAAAAGAGGCAATCTCTCACTCAAAGCATGTTCAATCAATAATGTCAATCTTTCCCCAACAACCGATCCCATAGAGCCACCCATGAAGCTGAAATCTAAAACGCCCAAACAAACATCATGTCCTTTGATTTTACAACAACCGACAATCACAGCTTCATCTCGACCAGATTTTTGTTGAGCAGCGATTAGCCTATCTTTGTAAGACTCTGTATCAACAAAATTTAAAGGGTCTTTAGGCTTATAATCAAAGAACATTTCAGAAAAAGAAGAAGGATCGGCTAAAGAATCAACTCTTTGGGTTCCTGTTAACCGATAATGGTGATGACATTTAGGACAACAATGCAAATTAAGCTCGATTTCATTCGCATGGATCATTTCGTGGCATTCAGAACACTTGATCCATCCACTAAAGCCATCTTTTTTTGTTGATTCTATTTTAATTTTTGGCTTATTTTTCGAAAACAAACCCATTTTACCCACCTATAAAAGAAAAGAAGGAAAGTGTAGCATAGTTTTGTTTATAAAAACAAGATACCCCATTCTTTCCTTCTTATGCTTTATTATCAAACTGTCCATTAAAGGTTAATATGAGCAAATTGAGATTCAATATAACTCCAATTCAAAATTTGCCAAATGTTTTTGACATAATCGGCACGAACATTTTTATACTGCAAATAATAAGCATGCTCCCAAACATCTATGCCGAATAAAGGAACTAGATTCTGGGTATTTAAAGGATCTTGGTTAGGACAAGTCACGATTGTTAAACGTTTATCTTGTTTATGATAAGCAAGCCAACCCCATCCAGATCCTTGGATAGCGACAGTTTGGGCGCTCATTTTTTCAACAAAAACAGCGTAACTTCCAAAATCTTTTCCGATTTGTGTTAATAAAGCTCCCGCAGCTAAATGCCCCCCACCTTTTGATATAGGAGCCAATATTTGCCAAAAAATGGAGTGATTAAGGTGACCTCCTCCATTAAAACGAATGGCAGGCTCTAGTTGGATCATTTGAGCTAGATCATTTTTATGCTTAGCTTCTTCGTACTTTTCCAAAGCTATGTTTAGATTATTGACATAGGCTTGATGATGTTTCTTGTAATGCAGCTCCATGATTTCTGCTGATATAACAGGCTCTAATTCATTGAAATCATAAGGCAACGTTGGCAGCTGATGTGACATATTAGGTCTCCTAAAAAAATATGAATAAACTAAACATAAGGGATATGGAGTTATCTAGTCAAAACTTATACAAATTTTTTAGAGGCAACTCACAGCCAAAAGAAGATTGATTGGATAATTTTTCTAAGGTGTTTTTTGTCACAGGACCTATGCAAACAGGCTTGATATGAAAAGGCAAGCTTTCAAATATGGAAAAAAAAGCTTTGACAACCGAAGGACTTGTAAAAATGACTTCTTCAATCCCATGCCAATCAAAGGATAAAGGGGGGGGCTGCTGCACGACTTCATAAAGATCACATACAAATAAAGATTCCTCTGATAAAGCCTCTTGTAAAAATGTAGATAAGTGATCTCTAGCTAACAAAGAACGGGGATAAACGAGATTCACCTCATTCCAGTCAAAATTTTTTAAAGCTTCAACACCTCCTTCCTGGCAAGGGGAAGAAAATGTTTGGATCACGTTTCCCCCATGGTCTTTGATCTCTTTTGCTGAGGAAGGGCCTAACGCTATAAATCGCTTATTAAAAAAACTTAAATGATGATGAGAAAGCAACCTGATTGTTTGTTTACTCGTGATTAACACATGGGAAAAAGAGGGCCACCTCTCTTTTAAAAGGAGCAAGTTATCTTCCAAAAGCTTTATATGAATCAATGGGCAATGAATAAGATCGCACTTAAATTGGCTCAGATAAAAAGAAGGATCTGTCCCTAAATATAAAACTTTTTTAGACTCTGGCATCGAGGCACACAAATAAGTTTTTCATCTCTTCATCTTTTAAGCGACCAACGACGGCTAACCTTCCTTGCAATAAATCTCCAGGCCCAAGGTAAAGTCTTGGTAAATGCGTTAAGTCCAGCCTGATTAAGGCGGCTTCTGCCATCACGACCGCATCGACAATCCCCTGTTCAATCAGAGCAAGTCTTTGCTGAATAGTCCCTCGAATATCTATTAATCTAGCGTTTGGATATTGTTGATTAATCATATTCTCTCGTCTTTCAGAAGATGTGCCTATACGAAGAGGGGACGTAAGGTCTAAATGGGGGCTTTTAAGAACCAAAACATCAGCGGGATCAACTCCTTTTGTGAGAGCGAGGATTTCCAATCCATCAGCTAATGGATAAGGCAGATCTTTAGCGGAATGAATAGCGATCCTACATTCTTTTTTCAAAAGAGCTTCATCCACCTCTTTTGTGAAAAAAGGAGTATTTTCTTTTCCTTTTAATGAACTTTTCAAATCTCGATCTCCCCAAGTTTTTATCCACGTAGGATAAAAGTCTACAAAAGGGTGATGCATTTTTAAAGCGGACAAGATTTCTTTCACCTGAATTTGAGATAAAATAGAAGCCCTAGCAGCCACAGGAATGATCATTTGCATCTAACGCCCCATGAGACATTTGATAGCGTCTTCCACAAATTCAACACCCACAAGTTGGATCTTGTTCGATAGCTCTTTGGATAAGCTTTTTACGTGATGCTTAGGCAAAACACAGCGAGAAAATCCCATATGAACAGCTTCTTTTATTCGATTTTCAATACGGGAAACGCTTCTGATTTCTCCGCTCAATCCTATTTCTCCAATCAAAATCGTTTCGCTGGAAATCGGATGATTCCAGAAAGAAGAAATGATCGCCATAGCGACACCTAAATCAATAGCAGGCTCTAAGATTTTCATGCCCCCAGCGACAGAAACAAAAACATCATTCTGATAAAGATGAAGCCCCAATCTCTTTTCTAAAACGGCCAAGAGTAAAGCAAGTCTATTCTGATCGATTCCACTAGATCGACGGGACGGAGTCGCAAAAGAAGAAGGAGCAACTAAAGCCTGCACTTCCACTAGTATAGATCTAGACCCTTCCAACGTGGGGATGATCACACAACCGGGGACATCTTTCATTCTTTCTTGCAGAAATAAAGCAGAAGGGTTGTCTATTTCTTTTAACCCTTCAAAACTCATTTGAAACAAAGCCATCTCATCTGTAGGACCGAAGCGGTTTTTGATAGACCTCAATAGGCGATAACCATGGTGTTTATCTCCTTCAAAATCTAAGACAGTGTCGACAATATGTTCTAAGACCTTAGGTCCAGCAATATCTCCTGATTTTGTGACGTGGCCTATCAAAAAAGTGGATATGCCAATCCCTTTGGCAATGTGCATGAACTCCGTCGCTAATTCTCTGACTTGGCTAACTGATCCTGGAGCGGAAGGAATATCTGTTTTATAGACAATTTGAATGGAGTCCACCACTAAAATATCAGGTTTTAAGTCGTCTATACTCATTTTAATGAGAGAAAAATTTGTTTCACTCAAAAGATAGACAAGATCACTGTTAACACCTAAGCGATGAGCTCTTAGAGAAGTTTGTTCTGCGGATTCTTCTCCACAAACATAAAGAACGGTGAGACCTTGTTTTGCAAAATTCTGAGCGATTTGAAGCATCAAAGTGGATTTCCCTATTCCTGGATCTCCTCCCAAAAGGATCAATGAACCTGGAACGACCCCTCCTCCCATTAAACGATCCAATTCTAAAAAAGCAGAGCTTTCTCTTCTCAACTTTTCTTGTTTAATCTCTCTTATACGTAAGGGTTTGGACCCAACTTTGTTCTTTGACTCAAATCTTTCTTCTTTGTAAACAATCTCTGTTTCTTCTTTAAAAGTATTCCAATTTTGACAAACAGGGCAGCTACCAGACCATTTGATTTGTTTATGCCCACAATCTTGACAAACCCAATGTATTTTTGATTTAGCCATCTTTAGACATCCCTAATTTTTTCAAAGCCTCTTCAGCCGCTTTTTGTTCAGCTTCTTTTTTAGAAAAACCGACACCGTGCCCCCACACCTCTTCATCTTTACCCACACTCACTTCAAAAGTTTTGTAATGATCAGGTCCTGATTCTTTTATGAGCTTATAACAAGGTGTTTGTTGATATTTTTTTTGTATATAATCTTGGAGCTCAGCTTTCCAATTTCTCGAAGGTTCTTTGAGCAAGTCGTGAATAAGATGAGACAAATGATGCATAAAAAATTCATAACTCTTTTCCCATCCACCATCTAAATAAATAGCCCCTATTAAAGCTTCGAAAAAATCAGCTAAAATACTATCTCTGTGATTTTTTCCATATAAACGCTCTCCTTTACCCAATAAAAGATAATCATGAACCCCTATTTCTTTAGCAAAATAAGCACACGTATGAGCATCCACAATCAACGATCGCATGTGAGATAATTCCCCTTCAGAACAGTGTGGCCAGTTCAAGTACAAATAATGAGAAACCAATAAACCTAATATGGAGTCCCCTAAAAATTCCAGTCTTTCGTTATACTCGTTCACTAATTGCTTATTCTCATTTAAAAATGAACGATGAACGCAGGCTGTGAGCAAGAGACTTTGATTTTTAAAGGAATAAGTAAGAGTTGTTTGTAAAGCGTCAATGTTTTGTTGGATTTGTTCTAAAGGCTGCATAGCACACTCAATTTATATCTAGATGTCATGTTACACGATCAATAAAATGTGATGCAATCAGTTGTTATGGCTTAGAGCACAACCTTTGCTGACACAATAAGTGATTTTTTATTTATTCTGTATCTTATGAAAACGTTTTTAACAACAAGACTCAGTTTTTATGTGCATTTTGAAAGATGGGGATAAGTCTCTCTTTTAAATCGATGAAAAAGAGATTTTCTCTTGATTTTAAGGTTAAAGAAACTAGTTCCACACACACGTCAGAAGAAAAGCTTCCTTGCATGTTTTTTTGAAACATAGCAAAGGCTTTTCGACAGATTTTTTTAGATGTAGCATGAGCTTTGAAAGATACTGAAGTTTGCACCAAGTTCTTTGCAGCCATAACAGCCCAATCGCAAGCCTCTTGTTCAAGAGCTTTTGTTTTTAAGCTAAACTCGTGATAGTCGCAAGACACTAGAGACATTAGTCACTCTTCTCATTTACACAATTATCCTATTCGAAGTGAATAAAATAACTTATTGCCACTATCTTTGGATTCTATTTTACACTCTTCTTTACCTTATGGGGAAAGTTTTTATAAAGATTTCTTGTGATATCGACCATTTTGTACAAAGAAGACACTTCTATCAAATGTTGAGAAATGATCGCAAAATGATCCCTATCTTCTAAAAGATCCATAAACGGCTCTATCAGCTGTCTATCTTTTTCCCAATCAGCTAAAATTGGCAAATGTGCCCATCGACTTGTTTGAAAATTAAAGTTCTCATTGATCAAATCTGTTTGCATCTCGTTTTTCAGTTTTAACACTTTTTCTTTTTGGTTTTCTAAAAAATTTAAAATAAGAGGATAACAAATCGCCTCTAAATCGATAGAAAAACGGGGGTATTTCGTCATAAAATCTTTACTGATTCTTATAATAGAAGAGAAATAACTCAGATATAATTTTAAACGTGCATCATCTAATTTAAAATCAGGAGATAGACAAGCACACAAAGAAACCTCGTGGCTCAGAAAAAGCTCAGCTGAAAAAGAGATATCCCCGTTTTTTGGTAAATTTTTGATCTGTGTCTGAAGATGGTCTGCAAAAAAACGGGAAAAATCCACAACACTTTTAACAATAGCATCCATTTTAATGATAGAAATAAGAGATTGGTTATAATTTGGATTGGCTGATGTTAGCTCACTTAAATTGTTCTTGGCTGTCTCAAGTAAATAAAACACATCTAACATCCAAGAAAAATACGCTTTTTGACTATTTAAATATTGATCGAGCTCCTTAAGCGAAAGGTCTTGTAACTCTTTTTTGAAAATAATTAAAGAAGGAGGAGAAGGAATTTTTGTTAAAGCACAATAAATTTTAGAAGTCTGCTCTCCACAAAAAAATTGAGGTTCAAAAACAATCAAAGGTCGTTCTATAGCGTCTTTATTGATAATAACGGGTTGGATAGAACTATTTTTTTCTAGAAAAAAATTTGCAATAGAACTCATAAAAATCTTTAATAAAGAAAATAAACTCAAAAATATAAAACAAATAAAAAAATTAAAACAACATTTTTCTATAAAAAAATGATTTACACAGTGCAACTAAAAGAAACCCCCTTTATAAAAAAATATTTAAATTTAGAATAAATAAAAGAGATCATTTAAACTGAGCGAAACGACCTTAAAATCACGGTTAAACGTTTATGAAAAAAACAATCGCTGTTTTAGGAGGAGGTATCGCCGGATTAACAGCCGCATGGCTTTTATCCCATGAAAAACAAACAGAAGTCCTTTTAATAGAAAAAAAGAAGAGGTTAGGAGGATGGATAGACACCAACATTCAAAAAAACTTTCTTTATGAAAAAGGAGCTAAGACTTTTGAAAGATCTCGATCAGAAGCTCTCTTGTACCTCATCTCCAAACTCGGCTTAAGTGAACACGTGATTCATTCCAACTCTTCAGCTTCTATAAGATATGTCTACAACAAAAATCACTTAAAAAAAATCCCTAACCTTTACCTTTTTATCAGGATCATCCCAGCTATCATTAAAGATCTTTTTGTTCCCTATCTTGAAAAAGAAGAAACAATCTCTTCATTTTTTAAAAGAAGATTTTCTTCGTATGTTTTAAACGAACTGATCGATCCTCTTGTCAAAGGGATTTATGCTGGATCGGTTGATGAACTTTCTTTTGAGGCTTGCTTCCCTTTATTGAAAGTATGGGAAAAAGAAGAAAAATCTCTGATCAAAGCTTTTTTAAAAAAAAGAACAAAAAAACAAAGAGGCTTGTTCTCACTCGATAAAGGAATGAGTTTACTCATAGAAAAATTGTGTGAAGCCCCTTTCAAAAAGCATTTGGATAGCCCTATAAGCCATATAGAGAAAAAAGGAGAAAGATTTATTATTCATGCAGATCAACAATCTTTCGAAGTTGACGAAATCTTTTCTGCCTTACCATCATATGAGATGGCTAAGATATTTTGTCATCACAACCCCTTAAACTCTTTGTTTTCCTCTATCCAATATATGGATTTAACAAGTGTTTATGTGGGCTATCAAGATATAAACCTTTTTCCTAAAGGCTTTGGATATCTTGTTCCTTCCAAAGAAAAAGAACATTTACTCGGTGTTGTTTTCGACAGCCATATTTTCCCTCAACAAGCTCCCCTCATGAGTGGGGCGACTTTGATGTTTTCTGGCATCCAAGAAGATCTATGCTACAACAAAGAAAGCTTACGAATCTTATCAAAACATCTAGGTATCAAAAAAAAGCCAGACTTTTATCAAATAGATAAAAAATATAAAGCGATTCCTCAATACACATTAGGTCATCAACATAAAATAGCTCAGATCGAAGAGATTCTTCACAGAGAATATCCAAAGATCCATATTGTTGGATCCTATACGCACGGCGTATCTGTCAACGATTGTATAAAATCAGTGATTGAGCTTTGCCGTCCAAGAAAGGGCTTGAGTGAGTTTTTTAATATGCTCTGATTGATGTTGAGCATTCAAGTGAATCATCATTTTCTTTCCACAATCAGAAAGCCCTGTCACAATATGCATTTTCAACAGATTTTCATGATGCATGAAAGCTTCTTCTGCGCTTGAAAAACTGAGAGGGATTAAGTGAGATGTACTTCTTGTCAAAAAATTAAGATGGATAATTTTATTTCTTAAAAAACTAGCCGATGTTTGTAAATGTTCTCTTGCTTCTTCAAGGAAAGGCAGTAATTGAAGACCTGCCTGTATAGATCCCAAAACGCAAGGAGGAAGAGAAAAATCAAAGAGAACAGGATCCACTTGGAGTAAATGGTTTTTGACTGCCAAAGATGTACAAAAATAACTGCCTAAAGTTCCAAATAAGGGTTCAAAATATCCGAATACAAGGTCGATTCCTTTAATAGAGGCCGTACAACCTCTTCCTTGCTTACCTAATAAGCCAAATGACAAAGAATCATCGACAATAAAAAAAGCTTCGTATTTTTGACATAATTCTGAAATTTCTTTTAAAAGCCCCAATTCCCCTGTGTTATTGAATAAAGACTGAGTGAAGACAAAAAGATCTCGGCTTTTGTGTTTCTGTAATTTATGCTGTAAATCTAGTAGATTGTTGTGAGCGAAAAACAAAATTTTATTTTTTTTTAAGTAACCATCTTTTAATAAAGAACTCGATATTTCTTCATCAACTATCAAAACAGCATTCTCAGTGATTAATGCCTTCAAAAGAGCTGAGGCGACGTTTGGGAAGCTATTAAACAAATGAGCTGTCTCTTGACAGAAAAGGGAGGCCAACTGTTTTTCTATGATTTTTTGACAGTGTAAATAAGAAAAGTGGGCAACAGAGGAAGAATGTCCCACTCCATACTCTAGAAGAAAGCGGATAGCCTCTTTCTTTAGCTCATGGTGCTGGGATATGTTTAAATAATCTTGTGACGTGAAATTCAACATCTTTTTTTGATCAAGTAGAACATAAGGGCCATCTAATCTCCATAATTTCTTTGATTTGAAAGAAGAAGATGGAAGAGAAAATGGTGTTTTTTCTGAGGACATACAAACTCTTTTTTCCAATAGGACAATCAAATTGAAATTTTTTATAATCACCCAGATTTATGCAAGATAAAAAGGCCTGCATTTATTTTTTTTACACAAGACCTCTAAAAAGACATTTCTTTGAGTTTTTCCACAGCACGATTGATTGTTGTTTCCGTATTAAAAGCTGAAAAACGAACAAAACCTTCCCCGTTGGCCCCGAAGCCTATTCCGGGAATACAAATGAGATGACATTTTTTCAAAAGAATATCAAAAAACTCCCAAGAACCGATGCCATGGGGAGTCTCACACCAAATATAAGGTGAGTCTTTACCTCCAAAGCACGAATATCCAGCCCCTGTTAAGCTCGTTTTTAATTTGTGCGCTTGTTTCAAATAATAGTCGACTTGATCCTTTGTTTCTTTTGACCCTTCATCAGAAAAAACAGCCGCAGCTCCCCTCTGGATGGGATAAGAGACCCCATTAGATTTGATAGATTGTCTTTTTTTCCATAAAGTATGAAGACTGATCGTCTCTTCTCCCACTAATCCTCGTAATTTTTTCGGAATGATCGTATAAGAGCATCTTAATCCAGTAAAACCTGCAGATTTAGAAAAACTTTTAAACTCTATCGCGACTTCATCAGCTCCAGGGATATCATAGATACTCAGAGGCACATCATCAGATCTAACAAAAGCTGCATAAGCCGCATCTATCAGCAATATACACTTATTCCGATGAGCGTAATCCACAAAGAGAGTCAACTCTTCTTTACTTAAAGCGACACCTGTTGGATTATTCGGTGTGCACAAATAAATAAGAGACAAAGATTCTTCGGGGATTTGAGGTTGAAAGCCATTTTGTTTTATGCAAGGCAACAAGCGAACACCTTTTTTTCTCCCGGCTAACACATGTGAATCCATATAAACTGGATAAGTGGGATCAGGGATACCCACTAAAATATTTTGAGGGAATAACTCTTGAATATTGGCGATATCTGTATTGATACCATCCGAGATAAAAATCTCATCTGCCGTGATACCTCTTTGTTTATACTCATGCAGCCAAATCGCCTCTTTAAGAAAAAAATATCCATCAGATGGACCATAACCTTTTAAGGAAGAAGACAAAACCATTTCTTGCAAACCCTCTTCGATCCCCTTTTTTACAGAAGGAGCAAGAGGAAGAGCTATATCACCGATGCCCAGATTGATGATCTCCGAAGAAGGAACCGTCGCCTTGAGCTCTTCTAGTTTTTTTTCGATGATGGGGAAAATATACTCTCTTTTGATTTCTGTAAAAGATGGGTTTAGCTGGGTCATAAAGTATAAGTGGGTTAAATCCTGAATTGATGAGAAAGATCATAATCACAAGATCTATTTTTTATAAGAGAATAAGTTGAAGAAAAAAAAAGTTATCTCAATAGTGATTGCTAATTTTTTTTTCGGTTGTTAAAGTCTTTTTTATTAAAAAAAGGAATTTATGCAAGCTTTTTGTCCTCCTGATAGAGATGAGATCATAATTTTTTTGAAAGAGTTAAGAGAAACAATTATCAGCTCATTTGAAGAGAGAGAACCTCAGCACCACTTTGAAAGAACTCCTTGGCATTACAAAGAAAAAGGAGGAGGGGAAATGGCTGTTTTGAGAGGAGACATTTTTGAAAAAGCCGCTGTGAACTTTTCTGCTATTGAAGGGTCTAGTTTCCCTACACAAGAAGCTAAAGGTCCGTTTTTCGCGACAGGATTGAGTCTCATCACCCACATGAACAATCCCCATGCTCCTACTGTACACATGAATATTCGATATATGGAGACCGATAAACTGTTTTGGTTTGGAGGTGGTTATGACTTAACACCCATGGGTTTTATTTATGAAGAAGACGTGCAACATTTTCATAATGTGGCTAAAAGTTGTTTAGATGGATTCGATGTTGATTTATATCCTTTATTCTCTCAACAAGCGAAAGAGTATTTTTATATTCCACACAGAAAAAAAGAAAGAGGTGTGGGAGGAATTTTTTTCGATCATTATCACACACAAGATATAAATAAAGATTTGGCCGTTTGGAAAGCTGTTGGTCATAGCTTTCTTATGGCTATCAATCCGATTTATGATAAAAGAACCTCTCTTTCTTTTTCAAAAAAAGAGAAAGACACTCAACTCTTACAAAGAGCTCACTACGTGGAATTTAATTTACTCTACGATAGAGGAACAAAATTTGGCTTTATGTCGGGGGGAAATCCCGACGCGATTTTATGTTCCCTGCCTCCTCTTGTTAAATGGTAAGCAGGTTATAAATGACGATAAAAGCACGTCCTCTTACAGGCTCTATTTTAAGCATGATCTCGATCTGCATCATCTCTTCTATACACTTCCTTTCTTGCAATATACAATGGGACCTTAAATCTCTTCTCATTTATATTCCCACCCTCTTTATATTTTCGATGTCAATCTTGTTCATCATGTATGAGCTTTCTACCTCTTATCCACTTTCTGGAGGCTTATTCGTTTGGATAGAACAAGCTTTTGGGCTGCCTTTAGCTTTTTTTATTAGTTCCATTCAATGGATGAGTAAGCTTCTTCTTCTGCCAGCCATGTTTTTTCTTTTAAGCAATACGTTAGCAGAATTTTTTTTCCCTTCTTTATTAAATTCCTCTCATTTTATCTTTTTATTTAGCTTAACGATTTTTTGGTTAACCTCTTTTTTGAATACAAAAGGGGTGATTATTTACAAATGGATCGCTCCTTTGGGAGCTCTTCTTGGTTTTATCATTCCTTTTTTAGGATTATCTCTTCTTAACACCAAAGTGATCCACTATGAATCTATCTTATCTACAAGTTCAAGCTCCTTCAACCCCTCTCTTTTCCCCCTTTTGTCTCATAGCATCACAAGCTTATTAGCTATAGAAAATGGTCTTGGGCACATAGGTGAATTAAAAAAACCAAGGAGTTCTTTATCTAACATATTTTTCTGGATCAGCTTGGGAGTTTTTTGCTTGTGCTTTGCCATGCCAATATTGATAGGGTGCATACCCTTTGACAAAAAACAAACCATTTTGAGCTCTCTCATGAATTTGACTATCGACTTTGTACAGGCGCAAGGGCTATCTTTCTTTACAGCAAAATGCTTTTGCTTAATGGTATTTATTGGGTATGTATGCAGCTTGTTCACTTGGATATTAACCATCACAAAGCAAATGCATATCGCCTCCCAAAGTGCTCATATGCCCTATTTATTTGTTTTGACCAACTTAAGAAAAGCTCCCTTAGCTCTTTTTATTTTGGAAGGAACTTTGTTCACTTTAATACAATCATTTCTATTTTATTTCGATTTCAGTTTCCCCTTTTATAAATTTTTTCTACTCATCGGAATACAAGGCTATCTGTTGAGCTATATCGCTATTTTCCCAGCTATAACACAGATCAGAAAAAAACATCTTTCTGCCAAAGGTATTTACCATTTATCACAAAAAAAGCTAGCCTCTTTATTCAACATAGGAGGTCTTGCCATCATCCTTTTTGTTTTTAGCGGAAATATCTACTACCTTTACAGAGAAATAGACGATGAGACCTTTAGTACTTATGTCATCATTTTTTTAACGGCGCTCCTTTTGTTTTTTTCTATACCTTTAATCATTTGGTCTTTGAGAAAAAAAGCTGCCCCCCAGAAAGAGTTTCATACCTAAAACAAAAAAGACCATTAAAATTCAAATTAGCCTATATTCGCACTAAAAATTATAAAAAACATGTCTTCAAGCTTTCAATCCCCTTCTAACGAACATAAAAACTCACCTATTTCGAAAAGCCTTCTCCCTTTCTCAGAAGAAGAGCAAGCTCTTTGTCAAAAATACCTGGCTCCTATTAGAGATCTTAAAGTCTCGTTCTGCTTTAGCTATGTAGCTGACTTTCTTTTTTGGATAGCCGCAAATAAAAAAAATCTCGATGAGGCACAAAATATTATTAGTAAGCATCCTTACCCTAAACAAATTCACAATTTTTCTAAAGCCGTCAAAATTTACAACCGTATTTTTAATTACAAAATCAACAAACCTTTTTCTATTCAGCACACACAGGCTGAGAACAAAACTTTTGATCAAAATTACGTGAGCCTTTTCTTAAAAACAGCTTTAATGCGTTTGCAAAATGAATACGTTTCCTTGCAAGATACCAACAACCAACCAAAGGAATGGATAGATGATTTGAAAGAGAACCTATCATCCACCAAAAAACTATACGGGAAATTACAGACCTTTTTTAATACTTTTCCCGATTACTACCAAGAAGATGAGTTCATAAAATTTATCCACAAGTACGATCACCTGAGGTATAAAATATCAGAAAAATTAGATAGAATAACCTTTTCGTGAAAAGAAGGGCTTCTTTTGACTAACAGGTGTCAAAAGAAATAAAATAGAAGATTTTTAAAGAGGACAATAGATCTGCTTTTATCTCTTAATGCCTGCATCATGTTTTTTTCATTTCATCAACTAGGATTTTCAAAGAATCCAAGGAAAGATCGGGGAGAACACCGTGACCTAGATTAAAAATAAAGCCTTTATCCCCTTTCATACTCTCTTTCAAATCGCGAGCATGCTTTTTAATCAAAGCAGGATCCCCATATAAAAGATACGGATCTATATTACCTTGAACAGCTATGTGAGAAGGGACTTTAGCTCTCATCAAAGATAAAGGTTTTTGAGAATCGAAGCTAATACAAGAAGGGTTGATCGAAACCAATTCTTCCACAAAAGTGCAGGACCCGCGGCAAAAAACAATAATGGGGACCGAATCATCTTTCAAAGCCTTTATAATCATTTTGAGATAACCAAGAGAAAATTCTTGAAATGGCCCATAGGGCAAAAGGCCCGCCCAAGAATCAAAAATCTGTATAGCTGATACACCCGATTTGATTTGTTGTTTTAGATATAAGATAGTGACTTTAGTGATTTCTTTTAAAAGATGGTGAAAAAGATGAGGAGATTCAAATAAAAAACGTTTTGTATTTTTTAAATCTGTTGAGTGCCCTTTTTCAAGTAGATAAGTCGCCACAGAAAAAGGACCTCCCGCAAAACCAATCAAAGGAACGGATAATTGGGTAACAGCCAATTTAATCCCTTCAAATACGAAATCTAAACAAGAAAGGTAAGACTTAGCCTCTATCTTCTTTATATCTTCAAAAGAACGCCATCCGGTTTCGATAAAAGGAGATTGATTATCAGGAAAATGAACTTTCAAGCCTAATTCTTCTAAGATTAACAAAATATCAGAAAAAATAATCGCCGCATCCAGAGAGAGCTCTTTAAAAGGTAAAAGAGTGACGTCCGCGATCAGATCTGGTGTTGTAAACATTTTATAAAGAGAATGTTTCTTTCTTAACTCCCTATAAGAAGGAAGGACCCTGCCCGCCTGACGCATGAGCCAAACGGGAGGATAGGGGGCTTGGTTACGTGTCTGTAAAGCATCCAAAAAAATCATGCTCGAGCCAGTAATCGGTTTAAAACAGCTTCTACAGTGAATCCGTATTCCTGAGCTAAATCATTCATAGGAGCGGAAGCCCCATAACTATCTATGCTGATACATATCCCGTCTAACCCGACAAAACGATGCCAACCCAAGGAGATACCCGCTTCAAAACTAACTCTTTTACCAAGGTCTCCCCCTAAAATAGTTTGTTTATAAGCTTCAGGTTGCTCATCGAATAGCTCCCAACAAGGAATAGAGATCACTCGAACCCCTTTTCCTATGGTTTCAAGAGCTTTAGCTGTGTCTAAAGCTAAAGACACTTCAGAGCCTGTCGCAAAGAAAGTAAAATCAATTTTTTCTTTTTCTTTTTTGATGATATAAGCGCCTCTACCGACACCTTCCCCATAAGAAACCTGTGTGCCTTCTAAATCTGCAAGATTTTGCCTGGAAAGGAGAATAGCTGACGGTCCTTTATACTTTAACATTCCAATCCAAGACATTTTGACTTCATGATTATCCGCAGGTCTATAGACATGAAGACCGGGAATGGCTCTTAAAGCCGCATAATGCTCAACAGGTTGGTGAGTTGGACCATCCTCACCTAAAAAAATCGAATCGTGAGTGAATTGATAAATCACTTGAATATGAGATAAACCCGCTAATCTTATGGCGTTTCTCATGTAATCAGAAAAGGTTAAAAAAGTGCCAATAAAAGGCAAAATCATTCCTGTCTGAGATAACCCGTTGGCGATAGTCGCCATGCCGAATTCTCTCACACCATACTTGATATTACGCCCATCAAAACGAGCTGTGGAGACGATACCCTGATCTTTAATCATTGTACAATCTGAACCCGACAAATCGGCAGATCCCCCATACAAGTAGGGTAAATGAGTTGATAATAGATTGATAACATGTTGAGAAGCCGCTCGACCTGCTTGCGGAGATTTTAAGGAAAGATGATTGAGTAGATCTTCTAGATTTTCAGGAAGATCCTTTCTCTGCATGTGAACAAACTCCTCATACAGGGAAGGATTTTCTTCTTTCCATTCATGAAAAAGCTTTAGCCACTGTTCTTCAAGAGCTTGATCTTTTTGTTGCTTTTGAGCAAATAAATTATAGACAGCTTGCGGGACGTAAAAAGCTTCTTCTGGGAGGCCCAAAGCTTTCTTTGTCGCTTCTAATTCTTCTTGTCCCAAAGGAGATCCGTGGACTTTATGACTACCAGCTTTGTGAGGTGAGCCTTTACCAATGATTGTGTGCATTTGAATGAGAATAGGTTTTTTCTGTTCTTTTAGAAAATGCTGAAACAATTGGTCCATGCCATCAAAATCATAACCATCAATGTCGAACACATCCCATCCATAAGATTTATATCTCATTTTCGTATCTTCTGAACACGATTCAGATAAATCGCCGTCTAAAGTGATTTTATTAGCATCATGGATCAAAATAAGATTATTTAGATTTAAATGTCCTGCTAAGGAAGAAGCTTCAGAAGACACCCCTTCCATGAGGCATCCATCTCCTGCTAAGCAATAAACTTTGCTATCAAAAAGGTGATGTTTGTCGGTGTTAAATTTCTTTTGTAGAAGTTTTAAACCTAAAGCTTGTCCCACAGCGTTACCAACACCTTGACCTAATGGACCTGTCGTTGCCTCAACACCGGCAGTCATGCCATATTCTGGATGTCCGGGTGTTTTGGAATGTAATTGCCTAAAATTTTTGATATCTTCTAAAGACAAATCAAAACCTGCTAAAAAAAGACATGAATACAAAAACATAGAACCATGTCCGGCTGATAAAACAAATCGGTCTCTGTTCAACCAATTGGGGTTTTTAGGATTGTGTCTTAATAAATGTCCGTATAAGTAAGCCCCAAATTCAGCACACCCCATCGGAAGTCCTGGATGTCCAGAGTTAGCTTTTTGAACAGCCTCTATAGATAATTGTCTGATTGTGTTGGCGACTTTAGACAAATTTTTCTTCAAATCGACATCCATAAAAAGTTCTCCTAAAATATAAATGGTTGCTGATATATATTTATGTTCTAACTTCATTAATCCCGCAAGAAAAATACAAGGGGCTCTTTATGTTATCTCAAGAAATCAGGCGTGCTTATTTAGACTATTTTCGTCAGCAATCTCACGCGATCATCTCATCTTCTTCTGTTGTTCCCCACGAAGACCCCTCTCTTCTTTTCACCAATGCGGGGATGAATCAGTTTAAAGACGTGTTTTTAGGAAAAAGTCTCCGTGATTATAAAACAGCGGCCACTTCGCAAAAATGCATCAGAGTGGGAGGTAAGCATAACGACCTAGAAAACGTAGGTCACACGTCTCGTCACTTAACTTTCTTTGAAATGCTTGGCAATTTCTCTTTCGGTGATTATTTCAAAGAAAAAGCCATCGATCACGCCTGGGCGGTCACGACAGAAATATTCCAATTCCCTAAAGAGCGTTTGTGGGTCACAGTATTTGAAAGCGATGAGGAAGCTCTTGAGATGTGGCTGAAATATATGCCAAGAGAACGCATCGTCAAAATGGGAGAAAAAGACAACTTTTGGGCTATGGGAGACACAGGGCCTTGCGGTCCTTGTTCTGAATTGTATTTTGACAAAGGTCCTTCTTACGGCTCTGCGTCTTCTCCGAAAGAAGATGAAAAAGGAGAGCGCTTTCTAGAATTCTGGAATCTTGTCTTCATGCAATTCAATCGCTCTTCATCAGGAGAATTAACTAATTTACCTAAACAATCTATCGATACAGGAGCAGGATTAGAAAGAGTTATTTCTATTAAAATGGGTGTAGACTCTGTCTTTGAAACAGATATTCTTAGAGGATTGATAAAAGAGATCGAAAAAATTTCTGGACAAGTTTATCAACCACAAGATCCTATCAAGGCTCCTTCTTTTCAAGTGATCGCTGATCATATACGTTCTTTAGCTTTTGCTATAACCGATGGCGCTCAACCAAGTAATGTAGAAAGAGGCTATGTGTTAAGAAAATTAATCAGAAGAGCGGTCCGCTATGGACGTTCTTTAGGCCTTAACGAACCTTTCCTATCCTCTTTGTTACCCAAACTAAATGAACTGATGGGACAAGACTATCCCGAATTGATCCAAGCCGAAAAACGAATAGCCGATATCCTTTACCAAGAAGAGGAAAATTTCTTGCGCACCTTAAAAAGAGGAGGGAACATTTTAAGCACAATCATTGAAAGGGCTTATCAACGTTCCAACAAACAGATCTCTGGAGAGGAAGCTTTTAAGCTCAAAGACACATACGGCTTCCCTTTAGAAGAAATCCTTCTTATTGCCAAAGATCACCATTTGGAGGTCGATCTCGAATCTTATGCTGCCTTAGAAGCTCAGGCTAAAGAAAAATCAAGACAAGCCTCGCAAATACACAAACAAGAAGTAGAAGATAATCTGTTCACCGACTACCTAGAAAAAAATGGAGCTTGTTCCTTCGAAGGTTACTTAAAAACTTCTTTACAAACAACCATCACAGCTATTTTAATCAAAGGTCAATTCGTCTCACATCTTGATGAGGGTTGTGAGGCCACTATCTTGCTGAAAGAGACACCGTTCTACGCGGAAAAAGGAGGGCAAGTGGGAGATAAAGGCTACTTAATGACCGAAGAAGCTTCTTTTCATGTCAGCGACTGTCAAACACCTTATCCAGGAGTGGTCGCTCACATAGGGCATTTAAAACGAGGGAGTTTATCTGTCGGACAAAGCGTTGATAGCTCTATTGATACCAATCTAAGACAAAAAACAGCTAACAATCATACGGCCACTCATCTACTGCAATGGGCCATCTCACAAGTTTTAGGTCCTCACATTAAACAAGCAGGATCTCTTGTTGAACCAAATAGACTCAGATTTGATTTTAATCATCATAAAACGGTTTCCCAAGAAGAGCTTTTGTTGATAGAAGAGCTTGTGAACAGTAAAATTTATTCTAACGATTCCGTCAAAACTTATGAGATAGCTCTTGAAGAATTGAAAGAGCGTTCCGATATTAAGCAGTTTTTTGGGGAAAAATACGGACAAATTGTCAGAGTGGTGGATATAGATTATTCTAAAGAGCTCTGTGGGGGCACCCATACTCATCAATTAGGATCCATTGGGTTATTCAAAATCGTTAAAGAAAGTAGTATCGCAGCTGGTGTGCGTCGTATAGAAGCCGTCACAGGCTTAGAAGCTCTCTCTTTGATCCACCAACAAGAAAAATATCATTCAGAAGTCTGTCAGTTGTTTAAAACAACCCCCAGTCAGCTGAAAGAAAAAATAGAAAACCTGATCAAAGAAAATAAAGACCTACAAAACACTCTTAGACAATTCAAAAAAGAGAACATGAAAAAGCAGGCTTCTTCTTTGAGCTCCCTTGTTGAAAAAGTAGGAGTTTTTGAAACACTGTTGATCAGTGTATCCTTAGATCAAGAATCTTTAGGATTTCTCTTGGATGAGCTATCTCTTTTGTTCCCTCAAGCCATCTTATGTCTAGCTAATAAAAAAGAATCTCAGGTCAATGTCATTCTCAAAAGCCCTTCTTCGGCTTTAGAAAAAGGGATTTACGCGAATGAGCTCATCAAGATGATCACACCATTTATCCAAGGTTCAGGTGGGGGTAAAAAAGAGACCGCTCAAGCAGGAGGACAAAATCCAGCGGGTATAGAACAAGGATTTGAGGCGCTCAAAACATTTCTTAAAACAAAAACTTAAGCGCTGACATGCAAGACAACTACCTCGATCATCCCGAATTTTTTCATTTAAAAGACAGGCTTTTAAATCAAAAGTCTGTCGTGATAGACGATTTACATCCGTCGGCAAAAGCCGCTTTTATCGCTTTTTTAGCTCGTTCATTTAGCGGAAAAGTTTTAGTGATCACAGCTTGTCAAGACAATCAGTTGTTGCTGAATAATTTAGATTTTTTTTTAAGCCCCATCAAGGCTTTGGAATTTCCCTCTTGGGAAACGCTACCCGGGGAAGACATTTCCCCTAGCCCCGACATTGTTGGGCAAAGACTAGAGATCTTACATACCCTGGCCAACAGCTCTTCTTCTTTGGTTATCGTAGCCCCTTTACAAGCTGTTTTACAAAAAACTTTGTCTAAACATTTCATCACCTCTTCTTGCCTTAACGTTTCTAAAGGAGATCTGCTCCCTTTTCAATCCTTAAAAGAAGAGCTTTTAAACCGCGGATACGAGCAAGTTCCTGTTGTATCAGATAAAGGTGAATTCGCTCTAAGAGGTCATATCTTAGATATTTTTCCTATATCTCATCCCGAACCTGTAAGACTAGATTTTTTTGATGACACCATTGAAGAGATCAGGCTATTTGATCCAATCAGCCAAAAATCGATTAAGAAAATCTCATCTATCTTCATTCCCCCCGCTCAAGAGCTCGAATTCTTAAAGAAAGGTGATCTAGTCGGTAGCCTCCTTGATTTTTTGGGCAAAGACTCTCTTATCTTATTTGACAATTTGTTACAAATGGAAGATAGCTATATCAATTGGCAAAAACAACCCGCTTTTAACTCTCCCCTCTTCTCTTCCTTTGAAACTTTTTTCAGACAATCTCTCAACTATAAACATTACTACTTCCCAAATGAAAGCATTGAAAATTTCACAGAGAAAAAGAAGCCGTATTTGGAAAATAGCTTTGTAGACTTCGAGTGGCTCAATCAGCGTATTTCAGCTTTAAAAATAAACTCCCCCTTTTCTAATCCCTTAGATAGATTAACAGGTGAAGAAGGCTCTTTAGAAGATCTTTTTGTGGATTATGTAGCGTCTTTAAAAACCAAGATCACCATCCATATGATCTGCCTTCAAGAAAAAGAAACAATATTCTGGAAAGAAAAGCTCTCTTCACTCTCTACTTCTATAACCGTCGTCATCCAAAAAGGGTATCTTTCACATCCGTTGGCCCTCAAAAATGATTTTTTATGGCTCATCCCTTCTACAGCATTCACTCATGAAGCCAAGATGAGAAGAGGTTCTTTCAGACACACCTACCACACCTCTCCCTCTTCCTTTCATCAACTTTCTTATGGAGATATTGTCGTACATTTTCATCAAGGGATTGGCAAATACCTAGGTATAGAAGAAAAACCAAATCATTTAGGTATTGCAACCGAGTTCATGGTTATAGAATTTTCTGCAGGCAGTAAATTGTTTGTCCCTGTCTCTCAATCTCATCTCATCAGTCGCTACATAGGAGCGAAAGAAAGCTTGCCTGTTTTGAGTGTATTAGGAACAACAAAATGGCAAAAAATCAAGCAACAGGCAGAAAAAAACATCATCGGCTATGCCCACAGTCTTTTAAAATGGGAAGCTGAACGCACAATCAAAGGAGGATTTCCTTATCCAGAAGATTCTTTAGATATGGAACTGTTTGAGAAAGAATTTCCTTTTCAAGAGACAGAGGATCAACTAAGAGCTATTGAAGAGATAAAAAGAGATATGCGATCGAATAAAGCGATGGATCGTCTTGTTTGTGGAGATGTCGGTTATGGCAAAACAGAAGTGGCCATGAGAGCCGCCTTTAAAGCTGTTTGCGACGGGAAAAAACAAGTAGCCGTGTTAGTTCCAACAACTGTTCTAGCTGTCCAACATTATGAATCGTTTAAAGCTCGCATGAAAAACTTCCCAGTGAATCTAGGAATTGTATCCCGTTTTCATTCGACTAAACAAACCAAAGAAACCCTTCAAAAAACACAAGAAGGTCAAATTGATATTTTGATAGGAACTCATCGGTTGATCAGTAAAGATGTGCATTTCAAAGATCTAGGCCTTCTCATTATTGATGAAGAGCAGCGGTTTGGCGTGAAGGCCAAAGAGCATTTAAAAGGGTTAAAAACCGGGATCGATTGCCTCACTCTTTCGGCTACCCCTATCCCTAGAACTCTTTACCTATCTTTAATTGGTGCAAGGCAAATCTCCGTCATCAACACCCCTCCCCAAGACCGACTACCGATCAAATCAATCATTGCTGAAAAAGACCCAACCCTTATCCAAAATGCTTTAATCAGAGAACTATCAAGAGGTGGTCAAGCGTATTTTATTCATAATCGTGTGGATAACTTACCTAAGATCGCTGAAAATCTAAAAACGCAAGTTCCCCAAGCCAAAATATCTGTCGCTCACGGACAAATGGATCCACAGGATCTAGAACAAACTTTTTTATCTTTTAAAAAAGGAGAGACTAATATCTTGCTTGCGACCACTATCATTGAAAATGGTGTTGATATTCCGAATGCGAATACCATTCTAATCGATCAAGCGGATTCTTTTGGGTTAGCTGATCTCTACCAGATGAGAGGGCGTGTAGGGAGATGGAATAAACCAGCTTATGCTTATTTCTTGACAGCGCCAAGAAAAGTCTTATCTGAAATGGGGTATAAAAGATTGCAGGCTCTGGCTGAATCCTCTGGCTATGGAGGAGGGATGAAAATCGCCATGAGAGATTTAGAAATCAGAGGGGCTGGAGATATTTTGGGGGTGGATCAATCAGGACAGATCGCCACTATTGGGTTTCATCTTTACTGTAAGCTTCTCAAAAGGACTGTGGATGCTTTACAAAAAAACAAGAATCCTTCTTTCACAGAAACAAAAATTGAATGTCCTTATAATGCAAGACTTCCTCAAGATTACGTCTCAGATACAGAGGTTCGTTTAGAGATCTATCATCGATTAGGGGATGCAAGCTCTTTTGAAGAAGTCGACGGATTACTTAACGAGTTAGAGGACCGGTTTGGCCCCCCTCCCAAAGAAGTGAAATGGCTTTATCACCTTGCAAGAATCAGAATCATGTGTCAGTCTAAAAAAATTCTTTTACTTAAAATCGAACCTTTTAAACTTATTCTTGAAAATCACCGAGAGGAAAGAAAAATTTTTACAATCCCTAAAATCATCAAACCAGAAGAGCTAGAAAACACCTTAGATAAAATTTTAGCTGTTTGTTAACCTTTTGCCCATTTAAAGCCCCATTCGATTGACATCTCAAAAGAGAGCAATTTTCTGAAGAATCGATCTTCTCTCACAATTTAAGATCGAAAGAGATTTCATTTATAAAGATAAAAGACTTTCAAACAAGAAGAAAAACATCTAAACACAACCATTTTAAATTTGTGTATTTTTCTTTAAATTTCGTCTTTCAACCTCTTCTTTCTAACGAAAATAAAATTGCATAATAAAAACAAAACTTGCAATATTTTTAATTGTTTTTTCACAAAAAAAGGTAAAGAGATTAAAAATGACTCCTATATTAAAAAGACCGCTGCACAACTTTCCATTAACGAGCTCCATATGTTAGAATAATATTT
>JBMLRQ010000010.1:0-30160 GCA_049240945.1 Rhabdochlamydiaceae bacterium | reverse complement strand
GATCGCAGGGATTTATAATTTGGAATTGGTGTAAAGGTTTCGAAAGAGGTCTAATGTTTCAATCTATAAAATCACTAACGGAGGAGATCGTTTAATTTCATCAAATTGTTTAGCTAATGAAATAGCTTCTTCTTCAGAGCAATTCACTTCACACAACTTCAATCTGATCTCTTCTGTTTTTTCCCACCAATTCCTTTCTAAAAGCTTTTGTAAAGCCTCAAGAAAGCACTCTTCGGCTTTTTGCAGAGGAATTTTTTTTTGCATCATCTCTGATAAAAACTTGTGATGTTCAGCAGATTCGCAATTAGCTCCAATAGAAAACAAGTCAAGATCCCCCTCTTTTTCTAAGAGTTTATAAAATAAATCAAAAAAATACAGAGCTTGTGAGTTTTTAAAACTATCAGAAGAAAGATGCTTAACAGCGGCTTTTCTGAAAAGAGGATGAGTGTCCCAAGTCATGAATAACCATCTCAAAACGTCCATTTCTATGATCTTATCCGCATCAACTTGAAAACCTTCCAATATTCGTTGTTTTTTAACCAAGGGTTGAGGAAAAGCTATCCTTTGACCAACACCCAAACTACTCTCTGGGATATGTGCCAAAGAGGCCAATTTCTTCAAACTTTCATGGATCATCACTTCGTGCTCCCATTCACGAATCTTTTCAGCAATCATTTGAATACATTGATTTTTCTGTGAGGGAGTGTTGACTCCGATTTTAAGAGAATAATAGCCAAAAACAAAGCTCAGATAATCAGTCGCAGCCATCAACTTTTCCCTGAAAACATCGGGACCTTTTTCCCTGACAAAAAGGTCAGGGTCCATATCTTCTCCCAGATCAATGACGAAAACATCTATGCCTTTCTTCTGAAATATATGTCCCACTTTAACTGTCGCTTCTCGACCAGCG
Source organism: Rhabdochlamydiaceae bacterium (assembly GCA_049240945.1). Lineage (GTDB taxonomy): Bacteria > Chlamydiota > Chlamydiia > Chlamydiales > Rhabdochlamydiaceae > JBMLRQ01. The sequence goes on along the minus strand of JBMLRQ010000010.1, from coordinate 29,250 downwards.
ACATCACCGTCCATGCATAAGTAAACTTTGTTAACACCCAGGTTAATGAGTTCTTTTGCATGGATTTCGCCGAAAGCGGTCCCTTGGCTAGCCACAGTATAATTAAACCCAGCATGGATGAGTCTTAAAGCATCTAATTGTCCTTCAACAATGATCGCCTCTTTTTGTTTTGTGATCTTTGAACGAGAATAGCTTAATCCAAAAAGGATCTGAGATTTTTTAAATAGGAGGGTTTCTGGGCTATTAACATATTTCCCTCCCTTAGCCTGATCTTTTATTTTACGAGCTGAAAAACCAATAACAGCTCCATGAATATCCCTGACAGGGAACATGATTCGTTCGATAAAAAAGCTTTTTCTTTTACCGTAATCATTGTAAACATTCAACAAGCCGGCTTCTTCTAACAACAATTCCTTGAAACCCATTTTTTCTAAAAGCCGTCCTATTAAGTAAGGGTCTTTAGGGGCATAACCTATCTGGAAAGCTTTAATGAAATCTATATCAATCCCTCTATTGTATAAATAAGTTAAAAACTCCTCAGCTTCTGCGGAATAAAGCAACAGAAAGTGGAATAGCAAAGAGGCTTGATTCAAAACTTCTTTCAAAGCCGTTTTGCTTATCTGTTTTTGATCTAAGTGATCATCTTCCTCTAAAACAACATGAAATTTCTCCGCCAAATATTCAACAGCTTCTGTAAAACTCAGCTTCACATAACTCATCAGGAAAGAGATCGCATCTCCATGGGCTCCACAACCATAACAATGGTAATACTTATCTCCTTTTTGAATAGTAAAAGAGGGGGTCTTTTCTTCGTGAAAAGGGCAAAGCCCTTTATAGGAGCTGCCCCCTTTATGTAGAGGCATATGAGAAGATAAAATCTCAACTAGGTCGATTTTACTCTTTAAATGATCTAAACTTTCTTTCTTGTATATAGGCATGCCCGTATTGTATAATGAGTTGGCTGTGCAGGTCAATTGGTTATTTATGAATCAAACTCCGCAAGAAAAAGACAACAAAAATATTTCCGAAATATTTGCTTTGAAGGATAAAATTAAAGAAGTTATGTTTTCGGTTTTATCCGATATTTTTGAAGCTCAGCACGATCATCAAGACCAATTGAACCCTTCTTTTTTAGCTTCTCATGTTAAACGATCACAAGAACAAATTGAAGAAGAGCTCAAAAATTTAAAAGAAGCTCTTGAAAAGCTAGATTTATTTTGCCAAAGCGCCCAAAAGCAATTAAGCAAAGCTATAGAAAAAACAAAAAAAGAACAAATTAAAATCTTTGATACTCCTGTGCAAAGCGCAAACGAGTATAAAACACCTTTGTCTAAAGGACATACTCATCATCATTTGCCTTCAACAGTCACTGATTTTTTTCAAAAAGATCCCTTTTACCCCTCTTCTAAAAAAGACGTATGACAAACGAACATTCTTATTCCCCCATGATGCAACAATGGCACCAAGCTAAACAAAAAGCCCAAGGGGCTGTGGTGCTTTTTCGTTTAGGAGATTTTTACGAGGCTTTTGAAGAAGATGCTATTTTTTTAGCAAAAGAGCTAGAGCTCACTTTGACTAAAAGACAAGATATTCCTATGAGTGGGATCCCTGCTCACACCATCGATTTATACTTGGATAAATTGGTCGGCAAAGGACACAAAATCGCTTTAGTCGAACAAATGGAAGACCCGAAATCTGTAAAAGGATTAGTGAAAAGAGATATTTCTCGTATCGTGACACCTGGTACACTCATCCATTCTTCCCATCTGAAAGAAAAAGCCAATAATTTCTTAATCAGTTTACACTACACTCATCGCATTTATGGTTTAGCGATTTTAGATCTAACAACGGCTGAGTTTTTAATCTTTGAAACAAAGGATGAACAAGCCCTCATTGACGAACTCGCTAAATTACAACCAGCAGAGATTTTGCTTTCAAAAAAATGTCCTCTAACAGATCGTTTACAGCAAGAATATTGCCTAACAGAAAAAGATGAATGGTATTTTGATGCAAAAATAGCTCAAGAATACTTGCTTAAACACTTCTCTGTTTATACTCTAGATGGATTTGGAATATCAGATTATTCATCAGCTCTCAGCGCCTCAGGTTCCCTTTTATTTTATGTTAAAGAAGAATTGAATTTACCAACACAACACATCACCCATTTAAAAAAACAACAAAATTCTGATTTTCTTTATCTAAGCTATACGACCCAAAAACATCTAGAGTTGCTGTCCCCCTTAAACGATGGAAAACAAAACTACACCCTTCTCAACCACTTGGACCACACCAAAACTCCGATGGGAGGTCGATTATTAAGAAAATGGATCTCTTACCCCCTAAGATCGAAGGTGAAAATAGAAGAGAGACAAAACGTCATTTCTTCCCTCATACAACAACCCAATCTTCTTTTTTCCTTACGTGAAAAACTAGAACAAATCAAAGATATCGAAAGATTAATGATGAGAATTCAATCGGGATACGCTTTTCCAAAAGATCTCGTCTTGCTGGCTTCTTCCCTTCAAAACATCCCCTCCATAAAAGATCTTCTTCAACCCATTTTATCTTCAGAATACCTTGTTTACCTAGAACAACTTGAAGACACAACAACGATTGTGCATCTCATACAATCTCATTTAGAAGAAAACCCGAGCAACAAGCTGGGAGAAGGAGGTGTTTTTAGATCAGGTATTCACACGGAATTAGATGAAATCATGAGCTTAAAAAAAGACAGTGAATCATGGATCGTGGATTATCAAAATAAGCTGAGAGAAATAACGGAGATTAAAACACTGAAAGTGGGCTATACAAGAGCTTTTGGATATTATATTGAAGTCAGCCGAGGTCAAGCAAGTAAGATTCCAGATTATTTCCAAAGAAGACAAACGCTCGTCAATGGAGAAAGATTTATCACTGAAGAATTAAAAAGCTACGAACATAAAATAGAAACGGCTTCACAGAAAATTCTGCATATCGAGCAAACCCTTTTTCACGATTTAAAACATAAAATCACAACTTTTTCTTCTGTGATTAAAAAAAATGGAGAAGGAATCGCCCATATCGATGCCCTTTTGTGCTTGGCTTTTGTGGCTCAAAAATACAACTATGTCAAGCCTAGAATCAATGAAGAACAAGAAATTAAAATCAAGCAAGGCAGGCACCCGGTGATCGAATCTTCATTGGGCTCAAAAGCTTTTATCCCTAACGACACCCTTTTAAATGAATCCGATCATAAATTAGTGGTTCTGACAGGCCCTAATATGGCAGGGAAATCCACTTATATCCGTCAGGTGGCCCTACTTGTTATCATGACCCAAATAGGTTCTTTTATTCCGGCAGAAGAAGCTTCGATTTCACTCGTTGACCAGGTTTTTACTCGAATAGGAGCTAGCGATGACCTCTCTCGAGGTCAATCCACTTTCATGGTCGAAATGGCTGAAACAGCTAATATCCTTAATAACGCTACGCAAAATTCGTTGATTGTACTCGATGAGATAGGAAGAGGAACGAGCACTTACGATGGAATTTCTATAGCCTGGGCCGTAGCTGAATATCTTCTCAGCACCTCTCGTCCAAAAGGCAAAACTTTATTCGCTACTCATTACTGGGAATTAACCGCTTTGGAAGATCAAATACCGGGAGCCGTCAACTACCATGTTGCTGTTCACGAAGGGAAAGAAGGGATTGTCTTTCTCAGAAAAATTGTGAAAGGCAGCACAGATAAAAGTTATGGTATCCACGTAGCCAAGCTAGCGGGGCTCCCTCATCAGGTGATCAAAACGGCAGAAAGCCGACTTATATCTTTTGAAAATAAATCACCGATCCCTTTGGCCCCCCAAAAACTTCCTATTTCCTTTACTTCTCCATTAGAAGAAGAATTAAAAAATTGCAATCCTATGAATATGACCCCTTTGGAAGCTATCCAAAAATTAATACTTTGGAAGTCTTTTTATGAACTATAATTTTCAGTTAGTCGACAATTTCCCTACGGAGCCTGGTGTCTATATCATGAAAAATATAGACAATATGGTGATTTATGTTGGAAAAGCTAAAAATCTTAAACAAAGGGTGAAACAATATTTCGTTCCTGGCAGAGATCAACGAGCCATGATCCCATTCCTGCTAAAAGAACTCTCTTTTGTAGAAACTCTGATCGTCTATAGCGAAAAAGAAGCTCTCTTACTGGAAAACACGTTAATCAAAAAGCACAAGCCCAAGTATAATGTTCTTCTAAAAGATGATAAAACTTACGGAAGCCTTGTCATCAACAATGACCATCCATGGCCTGATATCAATTTAGTGAGGCATAAATCCGGATTCCGATCTAAAAAGGGTCTTTTTTTTGGGCCCTATACAAACGGTTTTGCGGCCAGACAAACGTTAGAATTGATACATAGATTATTCCCCTTAAGACAATGCTCCGACGAAGAATTAAAAAAAAGATCTCGGCCTTGTCTCTTATATTCCATAAAAAAATGCCTGGCACCCTGTATGAATAAATGTTCACCCGAAGATTACAATCTATTTGTTCAAGGAGCGATTAAGTTTCTTAAAGGTGAAAGCAAAGAGGTTTTGAAAAAGCTTTATCAACAAATGGAAGAAGCCTCAGAAGCTCTAGCTTTCGAAAAAGCGGAAGCTATTTTAAAAACAATTAGACAAATAGAACATGTTACCTTAGACAACCAACTTGTTGTTCAGCAATCTTTGATAAATGCAGATGTGATCGGATTATATCGCCAGGGAACTGCTTGTTTGCTGACTCAGCTTTTTTTTAGAGAAGGTAAACTCTCTGGTTCGGATCACCATATTTTTGATTCCACTATCCAAGAAGAGGAAGAAATCCTTGAATCTTTTATCATGCAAAATTACCAAAATGAAGCCATTGTGCCTGAAGAAATCCTTTTACCTATCAAGATCGCTTCTTCTGAGACCTTATCTGAAATATTACCTCGTAAGTGTTCTATATATACACCGCTGATCGGCCCCAAGAAAGCTCTCATTCATTTAGCTGAGAAAAATGCAAAACACAGATGGGAGATCGAACAAAAGGAGAAAGAAGATAAAGAAATGCTACTATCTAAGCTGCAAGATGTTTGTCAACTGCATCGCTACCCCCGTCATATAGAATGCATTGACATTTCTAATCTTTCAGGAACTCAAACAGTTGGCGCTATCATAAGCTATATAGATGGAGTCAAAGCGACCCAAAAAAAGAGGCTTTTTAATATCAAAGAAGCTAAAGGGGGTGATGACTATGGTGCTTTAAGAGAAGTTTTGCAAAGAAGGTTAAAGAGAGCTAAAGAAGATCAAAATTGGCCGGATTTGATCATTGTTGATGGAGGAAAAGGCCAACTGAATGCAGCGGCTCAAATTTTTGAAGAGCTTGATATTCTGCACGTTGAACTTATCAGCTTAGTCAAAGATGAAGGGAAACATACAAAAGGCATAACGGCTGAGAGAATTTTCGTGAGAGAATCGAACTTGCCGATTAATCTATCCATCCACGATCCTCTTTTATTTTTTTTGCAAACCGTAAGAGATGAAGCCCACAGATGCGCCATCACTTTTCAAAGACAACACAGAAGTAAAAAAATGATAAAAAGTGCTTTAGATGATATCAAAGGGATAGGGGTTTTGAAACGACAGAGACTTCTACAAACTTTTGGAAGCGTTCAAAAAATAAAAGAAGCTAGTAAAGAAGATTTGAAAAAAGTTAAGGGAATTTCCGACAGAGATATAGAAAGCTTGTCTAGTCTATAAATCTTTTAAGGGATCATCTTCTCTATTCCTAACCATATCCTTAAAAATAACATGAACTAAACTAACATGAAGACCAGTGAGTTGACTAACATCCTGAGCAACTTTATTTTGAATCTCTTCAGATTTTTGAGGAATGGAAAATCCAAAGACTAAATTAACTTCAATTCTTAGCTTAACGGAATGAGTTTTTTCTTCTTGCTCTACGTGAATTCCCTTTAATCCGTCGTGATTATCCCAACCTAAAAAACTTTGTATGATGTTGATTTCTAGAGGAGCTATACCCTCTATGTGAGATAAAGATTTGGCAACTATAGACTGAAAGACTTTGTTTTCTATATGACTAATAAAAACAGTATCAGGAAGATCAACTTCTTTAACGTCTAAATGTTTAAGTTTTTCGTGTAGCATGAATAAGCTCCTTACACAGTTTAACCCTAAATAGGACATGAACGTTGGGGTAAGAAGAACTTTACCCCTTTCAGATCACCAGCTAGCTTTTACAACACCAGGAATAATTCCTTTATTAGCTAACTCTCTAAAACTAAGACGAGACATTTTAAACTTCCTTAGAAATCCTCTAGATCTACCAGTCAAAGAGCAACGGCTTCTTAAACGAGTAGGAGAGGAATTTTTAGGCAATTTATTCAGCGCAATTTGAGCAGCTGAACGTTCTTCATCAGATTTAGAACTATCGATGATGATAGACTTTAAATGCTGACGTTTTTCCCACTTCAGATTAACAAGACGTTCACGTTTCTTTTGTCTTGCTACTTGCGATAATTTGGCCATACTTTCCTTTTTTTCATCATTTATTTTTTTAGAGCAGGTCCTTTCTGTCTTTGCTTTCGATTCGGGTCCATTTTATTAATGACATAGACTCGACCTTTTCTCTTAACAATTTTATCACCCTTGGAAGGGTCTGCTTTTATAGAAGCTTTAACTTTCATAATTCGCTGTTCTCGTAAAAAATTCAATTCTTGTTAAAGTTATATATAAACTTTCGATTTCCTTTCAATAGTTTTTCCTCCTTTTCCGGCAAATAAACTTACTACTTGCAAGTTTTAGACTTTTTTCTTAGCATATTAGCAAACATCAATTAAGGTTTTGAGAAATGAAACGCACTTATCAACCAAGTAAGAAAAAGCGAAAGTCCACATGTGGATTCCGAAAAAGAATGAAAACAGCAAAAGGACGATTGATCATCAATAGAAGACGTCGTCAGGGGCGAAAAAAATTGACTCAGGTTTGAACAATTCTTTTCCTAAATCAGCTCGCATTCTGAAAAAATCTCATTTTCAACATTTAATGCGAGCTTCTTCAAAATTTAAGTCCCCTCACTTACTGATTCATTACAGGCTTGGATTCACAAAATGTTCCAAACTCGGTTTATCAGTTTCTAAAAAGTACGGAAAAGCTCACGACAGAGTCTTTTTCAAAAGACTATTTAGAGAAGTTTTTAGATTAAATCGCTCAAGATTACCTCATAACATCGAATTAAATGTTTTCCCCATTAAATCCACAGAAACCGTTTCCTACCATGATTTACAAACGGACTTCTTATTTTTTATTGATTTCTTAAATAGGACTCACCCCTAAACAATCTTCGCTCATGCTTAACCCTCAACAAAAATTAGCTGTACAAACAACAGAAGGCAGACTGCTAGTCTTAGCTGGAGCTGGTAGCGGCAAGACGAGTGTACTTTCTTTTAGAATAGCGCATTTGATCAATACGTTACAAATAGAGCCTTCCCAAATCTTAGCTCTCACTTTTACTAATAAAGCGGCTCAAGAAATGAAACACAGACTGAGTCTTATTATCCCTTCTCAAAAAGCAAAAAAAATAAATGTCGGCACTTTCCATAGTTTTTGCTTGCAGATCCTAAAAGAAGAAATTCATCGGCTGGGCTACGCCAATAACTTTACTCTATATACAGAACAAGAAGTCAAAAGAGTGGCTAACCAGATCGCTAGAATTCTTTTATCGATCGAAGGAGATCTTCCCTCTTTACAATCCACATTAGAAAAGATCGCTCTCACTAGATGTGAAGGCCTTTCTTTAATGGAAATAGAAGCTAAAGCCAACACATGGCACGACCAATTCACCTTAGATCTCTTAAAAAAACTGCAAATATGTCTTAGAGCTCACAATGCCGTCGACTTTGACACTTTATTATGTTTAACTGTCGAGCTTTTTGAACAACATCAAGATGTTCTATCTAAATATCAAGAACAATTTAGATATATCATGATCGATGAGTACCAAGATACCAACCCTATTCAATATAAAATCGCAGAATTTCTATCTGGCAAACACGGCAATTTATGCGTTGTAGGGGATGACGACCAATCCATTTATAGTTGGAGGGGAGCTAAGGTCAAACATATTCTAGAGTTTCAAAATGAAAAACAAATCAAACTAGAACAAAACTATCGATCAACATCCATTATTTTAGAAGCTTCTAACGCTCTCATTAAGAACAATAAAGAACGGCATGACAAGCAACTCTGGAGTACACAAACATCTGGACCTCTCATCTCCTTGTTTCACGCTCCTTCAGAAAAAGAAGAAGCTATCGCCATAGCACAGAGAATAGCTCATCTTAAAACAACTCAAAATCTAAAATGGAAGGATTTTGCCGTCCTCTATCGTTCGAATATTCTCTCTAAATCTATAGAAGAAGCTTTAATCGAAACTTCCTGGAACGACAATAACCGATGGATAAAAGGCATACCTTACGAAATTTTTGGCGGCACTGAATTGTATGAACGTTCAGAAATCAAAGATCTCTTGGCTTATCTACGTCTTATTTCTAATCCAATGGACCAAGAAGCTTTATTGAGAATTATAAATATACCAAGAAGAGGATTAGCTGAAACAACATTAGATAAGCTGACACAACTAAACAGAAAACTGGACATCCCTTTATGGTCAATACTCAAAGAAATAAAGGACAATTCTCTCACCTCAAATCACTCACATGAACTCAACTTAAGTAACAAAACCAAAACGCAGATTGGCGAATTTGTAAAACTTATCGAGAATTTCAGACAAAAATTTTCAACAACTTCGCTAAAAACCTCTTTAATCGAGCTGATTGAAGTCATTAAATATAAAGAAGCCATTAAAGAAGATGTGAAAAGCGAAAAAATGAGAAGTTTTAAATGGGAAAACGTTCAGTTTCTGATATCTTGTGTAGAAAATTATGAAAATGCATCAAATCAAGACAATCTGTCACCATCATTAGACACATTTCTATCTTCTTCTTACTTGAATGAAAACAATTTTTTTTCTTCTTCAGAAGAAGTGGATAAAGTTCATCTTATGACTTTCCATAGCTCCAAAGGACTGGAATTTAACACATGTTTTCTTATAGGACTTGAAGATCATATAATACCTCACGAAAAAAGCTTAAAAGAAGGTGACGTTGAAGAAGAAAGACGATTGATGTATGTCGGCATGACAAGAGCCAAGAAAAAACTTTTTTTAAGCATGTCACGCCAAAGAAAAAAAATGGGACAAATGAACAGCTCCAACCCCTCCAGATTTATTTTCGAAATCCCTCCTCACCTTGTTCAGATTGTCTCTTGGCAACATCTTGACTAGAATCGCAAGAAGAAGATTCAGCGATTTTCAAAAACACATCCAAAGCCTCTTTTTTGAAGATCTCAGGAGCACTTGCGTGCATTTTTTGAGCGTATTTTATCCCTTGCTCCAAATGCCCCTGAGCCACCAAATACTCGGCGATGATTTTTCTCGTTTGGCAAACATTTGATAAGTTTTGCCTTTTAGATTTTTTAAGAAATTTCAATAAGCTTGAGATAGACTCTTGATCTTGCTTGTTTTTTTGAGCTAGTTCAATCAAATTTGAAAAAATATTTCCTTTCAAAAAAAAGACCTTCTTGTTTTGGGTTAAACTTATTTTTAAATTTCGAGGTATGTTTTTTAAATCACCCTCTAAGTCAACAAGAGGAAGCTGTTTTGGCGATGCAAAATTTAGATCTTTTTTTTCTTTCCATTTAACCGATACATCAACTCCCCACTCAAACGGACTAAGAGAACAATAAGGCCATTCTCCAATCGCACGGTTCTGTTCATCCAATAAAATCATTTTAGGAAAACTAGCCAAAGAATAAAGGCTCTTGAATGGAAAAATGTTCGGATCACTCAACTCTTGAATAGAAAAATCCACATGTAAAATAGAAATCTCTGATGGCAAATTTTTCAGAAAATCTTGATTCAATAACGTATCCTTTAAAAAAAAATCACATCCATCTCTATCTTCTTGACAGTTTGTGATCAGCAGCAACTTTCCTTTTTGGCATGGCATCAGCCCCTTCAAATCCCGAACAGAACAAGAATGAATTAAACAAGCCGCAGATGTTTCTGAAAAAGGATAAAAAAGAATAAAAAGGACCAAAAACTGGCAAAAAAAATTTGATAAAAACATTGAATATTTACAAAACATAGCTAGTTTTTGTATATGCCAAAATTTATATAAATAAAGCAACTCAACCCTACCTTTTCACATAGAAAAGAAATGCTTATAAGTGATGATGTAACAATCAAGTCCTCTGAAAACATTTTTTGAATCAACAAAACCCCTTCCAACATCTCTTCGAACCATACTTCATTGATAACAAAGGAGCTGCAATCGAATTCTCTACAAAGAATATTGATTTTATGATTTTTTCATGATAGACTGAATACTTATTTTTATTTTTATAATTTCCTCTGTGTCTAAGAAAATTTTTTCCAAAGAACAACATAAGATCGATCTTAAGCAGATTGATAAAGATGCTCTTTATATCATCGAAAAATTACGTATCGCTGGTTATAAATCCTATTTAGTAGGTGGCAGTGTCCGAGATCTTCTTTTACAAACTAAACCTAAAGATTTTGATATATCAACAAGCGCTAGACCGGAAGAAATAAAAAGCTTATTCCGCAATTGTCTTCTAATAGGCCGTCGATTTAGATTAGCTCACATTAGATTTGGGAAAAAAATCATTGAAGTATCAACCTTCAGATCTGGAGAAAACGATTCCGATCAACTCATCACAAGAGATAACGTTTGGGGTGATGAAGAAGATGACGTCCAAAGAAGAGATTTCACGATTAATGGTTTGTTCTATGATCCTTCGGAAGAAAAAATTATTGATTACGTAAATGGTTATCAAGATATTAAACAAAAAATTCTTCAAACAATTGGAAATCCTTTCAATCGCTTTAAACAAGACCCTGTTAGGATGATACGTCTCATTAAATTTCAATCAAGATTTGGTCTCAGCATCGAAGAACAAACATTAGAGGCTCTTATAGAATGTAAAGAAGAAATCATAAAAAGTTCTTCAACGCGCATATTAGAAGAACTTTTAAAAATGTTAGAATCTCAGGCATCTCACTTGTTTTTTAAAAACATGGCCCGATATGGCCTACTTAATATTTTGCTCCCTTCTCTTTGTGATTTATTTCACAATCAAAACAGCGACTATCAACTACTTAAGATCATAGATACCCATTTGATTGACACAAAGGTGTTTCATTGGGATAGATCCGCATTAGCTTCCTGCTTGGTGTTTCCAGTTTTGAACAAAAAAATAGAAGAGCTGAAACATTCACAAACTAAACCTCCTCACATGGGAGACGTATACAAATATAGTCACCAAGTGATAAACCAAGTATTTTCCCCATTTTTTTTGATACCAAAAAAATTAAAAGTTTACATGCTAGCCATATTGACTTATCAATATAGACTAACACCATTAGAAAAGAAGAAAAATGAGAGAATGAGAGTCCCTCAAGACCCTTTATTTGTTCTAGCTCTACACTTCCTAGAAATTCGCCAGTACGAAAATCCTGAGCTAACCCCTACATTCGATAAATGGGTCGCCTTCCTTGAGCAAAAAGAAAAAGCGCCAGTGATGAACAAAAAACGAAAAAAAGTCATAAAAACCAAAACACAAAATGAGAACGATTCACCACCCTGATTTAGATGTAAAATTCCTAGGCCCATCCATTGAAAAAGGATCTTATCCAGCTGTTTTTTATTTTGCACTTTCTAGCACCGATTCCCTTTGCGTTGATCCTTTTAATCAACCTGTAACACCCCTTATTGGTCCGTATTTGAGAATTTTTTCTGTTTCTTTGCCCGATCATACAGAAAATATAAACCCTCACAGCGCGATCCAAATTTGGGCTCAAAAACTCAATTCAGATCCATCATATCTATCTCGTTTTATTGAAAAAGTCGTAGATTTTATAGAAAACTTGATAAATCTTGAAGTTATCGACAAGGACAACCTCAGTGTTATGGGGCTATCAAGAGGAGGCTTTATGGCTATGCACACAGCAGCTCTCATCCCTCATATTAAACACATTTTAGCCTTTGCCCCCGTAACAGACTTGCTAAAGCTCAAGGAATTTGAACATTTTGAGCAAAACGAAGACACCTCCCCCTATAATCTTCGTTATGCGATCCCTAAATTAATCAAAAAAAACATTCGTTTTTATATCGGGAATAGAGACAAGAGAGTCAATACAGATGCGTGCTACCATTTCATGAGTTCTTTGACCGACTGGAGCTATCAACAAGGGATTTCTTCCCCTCCTTTAGAGCTTATCATATCTCCTTCGGCAGGTCACATGGGCCATGGAACTTTACCTCATATTTTTTCCGATGGAGCTAAATGGTTGTTGAATAAAATGAGTTTAAATTATGACTGACATATTTATATGCGCGGGGGAAGCTAGTGGAGACCTGATTGGAGCCAGTCTTATCAAAGATTTAAAGGAACAAAACCCTTCTTTATCTATTGCAGGAGTAGGCGGCCGTCATATGAAGGACCTAGAAATTGATCTTGTAGAAAGTATCGACCAACTTCAAGTTATGGGTTTTATCCATGTCTTTAGACACCTTCCAAGACTATTCAAGATTTTCCGAAAGTTAAGACGATATCTCTTAAACAAACCACCTAAAGTGATCGTTTTTATCGACTATCCTGGATTTAATTTAAGATTAGCACGACAACTAAGAAAAAAAGGATTCAATGGCCAAATTGTACATTATGTCTGTCCCAGTGTTTGGGCTTGGGGGAAAGACAGGATTAAAATCATAGAAAATAATATAGATCTTCTTCTTTGTTTACTTCCTTTTGAGCCAGCGTTGTTTAACCCGAAAAAAATAAAAGCTATTTATATAGGACACCCCCTTGTAAAGCAGATAAGCTGCACGAACAAAAACATTGAAAGAAAAGAAAATCTAATAGCCCTTTTTCCTGGGAGTCGTCGAAAAGAAATTGAAAAAAATTTACCCCTGCAAATAGCCTCTATGCAACCTTTTAATTCTTTGCATATAGGCATTTCAGTAGCTTCTATTTCCTATATGCCAATGATTGCAAAAATTGTTGAAAGCTCTGGATTGTCTCATTCGCGTGTGTCATTTTATCGTAGAGAAAAATCTTATGATCTGATGCGCCAAGCGTTTTTAGCGATAGCCAAATGTGGCACAACTATTTTAGAACTCGCCTTACACAAAACTCCAACCATCGTTGTTTATCATATGAATAAGATAGACACCGTCTTAGCTAGACATCTCTTCAAAATAAATCTTCCGTTTTACAGCCTCCCTAATATCATTTTACAAAAAGAAGTTTTCCCGGAATTAATAGGTCCAAATTTGTCATTCGTTAAATTAAAAGAGACATTATCTGGATTCTTATCTTCAAAAACACGAAGAGAAAATTGCCAAGATAAATGCTCCGAATTGGTGACGCAATTAGAAACAACAACATCTTCTGTTTCTGCTGCCTCACTTATTTTAAAATTGATATCCTAATGTTGCTTGAACCTTTAAAAACAGGAAACAAACCCAATATGTCTAAATTGTTTGATATTTTTATAGACCGTTTAAATAACGGAAATGAACTCATTATTGATGAAATCACAAACTGTGATTTCTTGGAAATTCAAGAAGATGAGCTCAAGTTTAATCATGACCTTAAGTTAAAAGGGAAGGCGTATATAGCTCATGACCATCTCATTATTTCACTAAAAATTCATTCTCAGGCCTCCATCCCTTGTACTATTTGCAACCATCTCTTTGACTACTCTATTCATCTAGATAGTTTTTATTTAGCAAAACCAATAGAAGAAATACCAAGTCCCATCTATAATTTCGGCTTAGATATTCGGGAGGCTATTTTACTAGAAATCCCCCCTTTTGCTGAATGCAACCAAGGAAAATGTCCATTAAGGGTTGATGTGCAAAAATTTCTAAAAAATAAGGGAGAAAAAACCAATCAGCCAACTGAACAAAAATCTAATTCCTCCTATTTCCCTTTTGAAGGCATAGACGAAAAATAAAAAGTAGATTATACTACGCGATTAAACCTTAAAGGAGATGTCCAAATGGCTGTACCACGTAACCGTACGTCTAATGCTAGAAAAAATTCGAGAAGAGCTCATCATGCAAAAAAGCCAAAGCAATTTAGCAAATGTTCTAATTGCTCCGCCGCTTGTTTACCTCACAGAGTTTGTACAAGCTGTGGATTTTATGCTGGGAAATCAGTCGTTAACTAACTTTTTTCCACGAATGCCCCAGCTAAGGAAATTGCGGGGCTTTCAAAAACTTCAATGAGCATAACAACAAAAAAACCTAAAATAGTTGTAGATTTTTTAGGAGCGGATACCGATCCTTCTCTCCTTCTACCCCAATTTTTAGCACTAATAGCTCCTTATCCTGATAAAAAAAAATCTTCGTTGATCTTAATCATTCCGTCCCATCTTACGAAACTGGTTCCTAAAGGGTTACAAACAATCCCTTGCGAAGAAGCCATTTCCATGCAAGACGATCCTTTAGTGGCAGCTAAAAGAAAGAAACAATCGTCTATTTGGAAAGGTATTAATACCCTAAAGCTGGATAAAGCTGATGCATTTATCTCAGCTGGGAATACAGGAGCTATCATCACTATAGCCACTATAAGTCTACCTCTTTTAGATAAGATCACAAAACCAGCTTTAATTGCACTCATTCCGAGCGAAAAAAACTCCATTCTTCTACTTGATGTAGGGGCCACAATCAGATGTTCTCCGAAACAATTTCTTGAGCTGGCTTACATGGGAACGCTAGTGAAACAATATTTAGGGGTTCTAAAGCCTAAAATCTCCTTATTAAACATAGGCAAAGAAAAAACCAAAGGTTCTCAAGAGCTAAAACAGGCTTTTTCTCTTTTAGAGCAACTCAACACACATACGGAAGCTGAATTTATAGGCAACATAGAAGCACGAGATATATTCAAGAAACCAGTTGACATCATCTTAACTGACGGATTTACAGGCAACGTTTTACTAAAAACGGCCGAAGGCATCTCTCAGACGATATGCGAAACTGTCGCTCATCTTTACCCTCAAGATAAAAGATTAGAGTCTTTAAAAGAAAAATTTCTATATACCCAATACGCTGGGGCTATTATCGGAGGTTTTAACAAAATTTTAATCAAGTGTCATGGCGACAGCCAAGGTGAAAATTTAGTTAAAAGTGTTGAGCAAGCTTTTTTAATGTTAGAAAGTGATTTTTTCAAGCATCAAAACTCTTCTCTTCTTTCCCAAATAGGATCTTTTTTGTAGAAAAAGATGTGAAATTCATCTATCTTTAGTTATTAATCTAGTAATTTATCGGACATTATGCAGGAAATCCTTTTAAACATTGAATCGAAAGAAATCAGATACGCTCATCTCAGAAATAATCAACTTTATGACCTTGTTATTGAAAGAAAAAAAAACAGACCTCTAACTGGCAATATCTATAGAGGACGAGTCACAAATATTTTACATAACATCCAATCGGCCTTTATAGACATAAATGAAGGAGAAAACGGGTTTATCCATATTTCTGATATATTAGAGAACGCACAAAAGTTTCATGAGATGTTCGACGTTGATTTTGAATGGCAAAATCAAACTCAACGTAAAAAAGAAAATCCTACAGATATCTCTTTACATCTGAAACATGATCAACCAGTCCTTGTACAAGTCGTGAAAGAACCCATAGGCACTAAAGGAGCTCGTCTAACATCAAATGTGTCCATAGCCGGTCGATTTTTAGTTCTTTTACCAAACAGTCCTCATAGAGGTGTTTCCCGTAAAATTGAAGATCCCCAAACTCGAGAAAATCTAAAAAAATTAATTAGAGCTTTTGAAATGCCTCAAGACATGGGGTTGATTTGCCGTACAGCTAGCGGTGGAGCCACAACAGAAATGCTTATAGCAGAGGCTAATGATTTACTATCTCTATGGATGGGTATATTAGATGACTTGCAAAAATCAAATAGACCTGCTTGTTTGTATTATGAATCTGATATGATCAAAAGAGCGGTGATCACAGCTATAGATAAAAAATTTGAAAGAATACTTGTTGATGACTATCAAACCTACAAGACATGTAAAGACCTTTACCAAAAATATAGCCGGGAGCATCCCTTAGAAATAGAATTCTATCGTGATAAAATCCCTATGTTTGAAAGATTTAATATCGAAAAAGAAATCGAAAAAGCCACAAGAAAAAAAATATGGCTTTCAAGCGGGGGCTACTTATTTTTTGAAAGGACCGAAGCGATGTATACCGTCGATGTCAACTCAGGAAGAAGCTCCAGTCACAGCAACAACTCGGATGTAGAAGAAACTCTTGTCCAAATTAATATGGAAGCGGCTGAAGAAATCGCTAGGCAAATGAGAATTAGAAATATAGGTGGCCTTGTTATTTGCGATTTTATCGACATGCGCTCCAGAAAAAACCAGCGCCGTGTTTTAGACAGGTTGAAAGAAGCCATGAAAGAAGATTCAGCGAAATGCACGATTTTAGGGATGAGTGAATTTGGCCTGGTTGAAATGACAAGACAAAGAAATAGAGAGTCTTTATCTCAAACCCTCTTTAATTTTTGTCCTTATTGTAATGGAAGCGGTCTTGTAAAATCTCATGAAAGCGTTTCTATCGAAATTGAAAGGACCATTAAAAAGCTCATTCAAGTGGAGCAAAATTTTGCTTTGGAGCTTGTTACACATCCAGAACTAGATCAGCATCTAGGCAAACATGATAAAGATCACTTAAGACGTTTGGCTGAAAGACTCCACGCCCAACTCAAATTTACGACAAAAGACACCATTCATATCAATGATTTTCAATTTTATTCAACAATTAATGGAAAAAAAATAGATATCTAGGCCTATGAATACAGAATCTTTGTATATCAAATTGAATGACATCCTTCCTTACAGAGCTGGACAGATTTTAAAGGAATTTATAAAGGATTATTTGACTATTTTGGCATCACGTCAACTTGATCAACAATTTTACATCTCTCTTATGTTGAAATTTATTGATTTAGTTAAAGAACAAATCAATAAACCTTTCATTTTTGAACCCTTTCATAAACAAATCAGGAATCCTTTTGATTACTATCAATTTAGTTTAGATCTGTTTAGACCCGTTTTAGATTTTGAGAACTCTTCCGTTTTGGGTGTTGATCACATTTTGGAAGCTAAAAGCTTATTACAAAAGGGTCAAAATGTGATTTTGCTAGCTAATCACCAAACTGAAGCAGACCCTCAAGCGATCAGTTATCTTTTGGAACATATCGCCCCCGACTTAGCTAGAGATATGATTTTTGTTGCTGGAGAAAGAGTCGTCACAGATCCTTTAGCTATCCCTCACAGTTTAGGAAGGAATCTACTTTGTATATACTCTAAAAGACATATCGATAATCCTCCTGAAGAGCGTTTTAACAAGCAAATGCATAATAAACAAACAATGGAAACAATGGTCTCACTCCTCTCTAAAGGAGGTTGTTGTATTTATGTAGCTCCTAGTGGGGGGCGAGATAGACCTGATGCGAAAGGTGAGATTGAGGTGGCCCCTTTTGACCCCCAAAGTATAGAAATGTTTTACCTCATGGCAAAAAAAGCTGTCACTCCTACTCATTTTTTTCCTTTATCGTTAAAAACCTTTGATTTTATTCCCCCTCCAAAAACAGTTGAAAAAGAGATCGGAGAAAAAAGAGGAGTTAAATACACTCCTATACATTTAAATTGGGGCAGCAAGATCGATATGGACCATTTCGAAGGTTGCCAAGAAGAAGATAAGCGTATAAGAAGAGAAAATCGTTCTCTTTTTATTTACAGTCAGGTAAAAAAAAATTACGATTTAATTAAATGAAAAAGGGATAAAACACCTATTCCTTTGCCTATTCCATAAAGTACAAGCGAGGAACATAACAGATGAGATTGATCAGTAAGCTTTTTATATCCACCTCTTTTTTATTTTTTAACTTCTGCTTCTACACCCCTCTTAGCAGTAACTCCTCTTTTAAAACAATCGAAGATCTGACCCAATATCCCATTTTGACACCTTCTTTATCTCTTAGAAAAACAGCAAAAATTGAGCTGTCTAACGGTTTAAAAGTTTTTTTAATTTCAGACCCTTCTATCGAACAATCTGCAGCTGCTTTATCGGTTGAAGCGGGTTCTTGGCACGATCCAAAAGAATACCCAGGAATGGCCCATTTTCTAGAACATATGCTTTTTATGGGAACGAAAGCCTACCCCAAAGAATTTGAATATATGCAATACATATCTGATCATGGGGGCATGGTCAATGCCGCTACTTGGCCCGATCACACCGTGTACATGTTTTCTATCAATAACGAAGCTTTTGAAAATGCTTTAGACCGGTTTTCACACTTTTTTATAGATCCCCTTTTCCTTCCTTCTTGCATCAATCGAGAGCTACATGCTGTGGATCAAGAGCATGCTAAAAATGTTGAAAATGATGGCTGGCGAGAATACATGGTTTTTAAGGAAACTGGTCATCCAGATCATCCCAATAGAGCCTTTTCTACTGGTAATGCAAAAACATTAGAAGGCATCCCTCAAGAAGCTTTAAAAAAATGGTACAAGCAAAATTACAGTGCAGACAAGATGCACCTTGTTCTTTTTTCTCCTTTAACGATCAAGGAGTTACTTGCTTTATGCCAAAAAAAAATCTCTCTCATTGCAAAAGAAGAACAACCTGTTTCATTCTTAGGAGGAGATGTTCTTTCAGAGTCTCAAAAGGGTCACATGATTTTCATTGAACCCGTTAAAGATATCAAACGCTTATCTCTTGTATGGCAACTATCGAAAGAACTGGCCATGGATAACACATTTAAAGCCCCTGAATTTATGGCTTATTTACTCAAAAGCCAAGGAAGTCGTAGTTTAATCACCAAATTACGGGACCTAGAACTTGTAGAAGATCTAGATGTTTATCGGGATCGTTTTAGTAAAGAGACAAGTATGTTTAGGATTGACATCCTTCTCACAGAAAAAGGGGTGAAGCAAATTGAAAAAATCATTGACGTCTGCTTCCAAGCCATCAATAGCCTTAAAGCCAATCAACCCCCTGAAAAATTATTCTACGAAATGAATAAATTGGCCACAATCCGATACCAGTACCAATCAAGAAGTAAACCTTTTGAATTTGTATCTGATATAGCTAACGCTATGATTTACGAAGACCTTTCTACTTTTCCTGAAAAAACGTTTATCCCATCCGCCTACAACCCTGAGATGAATAAAAAAGTCCTAGAATCTTTAACGCCCGATAACTGTGTATTTTTCGTGCAAGCTCAACCCCATCTAACAGGGAAAAAAGCTGATCAAAAAGAAAAATGGATGGATGTCAACTACAGTGTTGTGAAAATAAAAAAAGAACAATTGCTCAGTTGGAAATCGATTCAACCAACTCTTGATATGTCCATTCCAGAAGAGAACCCTTTCATTCCCGAAAACTTGTCTATTTTGCAACAAGATGAAGCTCATAAAAACAGTGAACCCAAAGTGATCTTGCAAAACGATCAGGCTGTTGTGTACTACAGCCCAGATAACTATTATTTAGTTCCCGAAATCAGTGCGTCCTTTCACTTAAAAAGCCCCTACTTAGATGGGTCTGCCCATCAAAATGCATTATTAGACTTATATTTAAAAGCTTTAGAAGAAGAAACGGCCTCCCTCAACTTTTTTGCCCAATCTGCAGGTTTATCTTGTACATTTCATAACAATAGAACAAAAGTCTCATTGTTTTTAAAAGGGTACAATGACAAAGCTCAAGAATTACTGCAAAAGATGATCGAAAAAGGTAAAAATCTGACTATATCTCCATCTCAATTCAACATCTACAAACAATCTTTATTAAGCCAGTATGAGAACAATAGCAAGGACTTACCTCTTAAGCAAGGGATTGACCTTCTCACGACTTTGTTATTTAATGATCATCCTTCCTATACAGATCAAATCCATGCACTCGAAAAGATAACCTATGAAGAATTCAATAATTTTATCGCTAAACTCTTTTCTCAACTTTATTACGAAGGAATGATTTATGGTAATTTATCCGAAGAAAAAGCCACCTCGTTATTTAAGACACTCGCTGGCAACCTCAACGCTAAGACATTCCTCTTACAAGATCATCTGAAGAGAAAAGTGTTAAAATTACCGGAAAATGGCGGACCTTTTTTAATCAAACAAAAAACCTCTCGACAGGGACATGGAGTCATTTTAATGATCCAAGAAGGGATGTTTTCTTTTGAAAATTTGGCTGTTCAACAAATATTAGGAAAAGCCCTCAAAGAAGCTTTCTTCGATACGTTAAGAACCAAACAACAGACGGGCTATATCGCTAAAGCGTCTGACAGTGAGGAAAAAGGTTTGTTGATGCAATTTTTCCTTTTACAATCCAATTCTCACGAAGGCCTAGAACTTTTATCTCGCTTTGAACTTTTTATTGAAAGTTTTACAAAAAACTTATCTGATTCCATATCTAACGAACGCTTTGACACGCTAAAAGATATGTTAATTAAGACGTTAGAGACCCCATGTGAAAATCTCTCTCTTCAAGGCA
The DNA here is from genome assembly GCA_049240945.1 of Rhabdochlamydiaceae bacterium. GTDB lineage: Bacteria > Chlamydiota > Chlamydiia > Chlamydiales > Rhabdochlamydiaceae > JBMLRQ01. The sequence continues at coordinate 8,560 of JBMLRQ010000010.1, read as the reverse complement.
ATCACTTGTTCAATTTAGCATTCGAATATGACGGGGACTTTTCTCGTGTAGATAAAAAAATACAAGCCTTGAAAGAGTTGGAATATGAAAAATTTCTACAGATTGGCTCTAAGTATCTATCTAGAGATAATCTGAAACGTTTATCTATTATCGTAGAAGGTCTTTTGCCAAAAGAGCGAGAATTCAACTATAAATCAATCTCTACCACAGATATGGCTAAAATAGGGACTTACGAGAATAACCGCTAAATATTATGGCCAAATAGACAGGTTAAAAAATCCTCTTTTTAACCCTCTCTCTATTTGGCGATAATATTTTTATTCAGAAATTTTGATATTATGATAGACAGCGTCTACATCATCAAGGTCTTCTAACCAATCGATAAGAGCCATATTAGCTTGTAGGTCTTCTTCTGAGCAATCCACGTAAGACTTAGGGATCATTTGCAACTCAAAAGAATCACTTTGGATATGAGCTTCATCTAATTTTTCTTTCATCTGGAACAAAGACTCTGGAGCGGTTGTAATGATATATCCATCTTCAACAGCTTCAAAATCCTCGGCCCCCCCTTCCATAGCTATTAAAAAAAGATCTTCTTCTTTCAAGGATGTTTTGGATAAGCGGATAACACCTTTTTTATCAAAATTAAATGACACTGCTCCTTGGGTAGCTATAGTGCCACCTCTTTTATTGGTCGCTATTCTCATGTCAGAAGATGTCCTATTTTTATTATCAGTCATGATCTCAACCAATAACCCCACACCTCCGTAACCATACAGCTCATACATTAATTCAGCGTAATCAGCCTGATCAGCAGAAGAAGCTTTTTTAATGTTACGTTCGATATTATCACTTGGCACATTAGCAGCTTTTGCTTTTTGGATCACCAAACGTAAGCGCGTATTGCTCTTGGGGTCTGGGCCTGCTTGTTTAACAGCACTGATGATCTCCTTAGAGATCCTAGAAAATATCTTACCTTTTGCTTTATCAGATTTTTCTTTTCTATGTTTAATATTTGCCCATTTACTGTGCCCTGCCATAAAAACTCACTATTTAAAAAAAATTGCTTTATTTTGTGACTGCCAACTTTTTGCCAGCTCATATTCCATAAAATTTCTCTCCATTATTTTAAATTCTTGGTGGTGGATAACCCAACGTCCTCTTTCTTTAAAAGGAGGATAAACAGCATGGAGAATCTCATGATACACGATGTACGAAATAAAATAAGGAGGAAAATCAGTTGAATCCAAAAGAGGATGGACGGTGATAAGATTTTTTCGGTGATCATAAGAACCTAGACGTCTAGACCGTGAGGCTTGTTTATAATATCGGCCCCAAGTGACATGAATTGCCAAACGATTCTGAAAATACCTCTGATTTAAAGAAGAAAAAATATCTTCTAAATTGTAAACACAACCATAAGGAGCTAAAGACAAAGTACGAATCACCTTCTTTTTTTCTTTTTTCTTCAATAACGATTTAAATATATCTAACAAATAATTTGATTTATTCATGAAAAAAATGTAATTAATATAAATATAGAGACGTTAATAAATAGCGTTATTAATTCAAAAAAAGGACTATACATGAGCATTGATAATTCAATCAACGGTATTTCTCATCATCCAACAATAGAACCGCAAAAACCATTTTTTGACTCCTCTATCAGTAAAATCAATCAAGTAGCCCAACGATCTTTTAGCTCTATAGCCTCAGCTGTCTCTAAATCGCAAATGGTTAAATGGGCTTGGATCGTTTCTATCATCACTTTATGTAGCTTAGGTGTCGCTGGAGTTCTTAGCATCAACACGAGTGTCGTCCATCCCCACGTTTATAAATCTGGACTCGCTTCAGCTATGCTTGCTGGGGTTTTGATGCTGGCTTCATCCGAAAGAAGACAAAAGCTTTCTTTTGAAATCAGCCAACTACATCGTCTTTTAAGAAAAGAGCAACATAAAGAAGTGTTTAGTGTCAATAATGTAAAAATTTATATTGGGCCTTTACCTAATCAAATCAAGAGTAACAATGAACTTGTGGCTATAGCTAAGGAAGATGAAAATTTCAAAGCTATTTTATCCATCAATGAAGATTGGGAAACCAAGCCCATAGGACCTTCTTTTCCTTATCCTAGCAACATAGAAGGGATCAATCGTCAACAAATTCTAGCCAAAGACCATACTCCATTAACAAATAATGATTTGCAAAATTCAGCTAACTTTATTAATACGCAGATTCAAGAGGGAAATTCTATTTATGTTCATTGTCGAGCAGGCAAAGGACGTTCAGCTATGGCCATAGCCGCTTATTTAATTAAATACCAAAAGAAATCACCCGAAGAAGCGGTGCAGATGATTAAAAAAGCTAATCCTCAATCAACTATTCAAAAATATAAAGAACAACTTTATTTATTTGAAGAAAGCATCAATCTAGATAATCAAACCGTTACTGGGAATTTTAAGGCGTTTGATGAGCAAGTTGATACTTTTAAGCTCAATAAAGAATATACACGCCCTCTTGATATAAATGATCATGTACACCTAGGCTATCAAATTAAATATGAAAATAAATCTATTCAAAATATGAGCAAAGAGCACCCGGCACTTTCCTCAGATACTTTAAATTTTTTAGCTAAATACAAAGCGACTTTAAAGCAAATTAACAAGAATCTTTATGAGTTAAAAATGAAAGCTGATGTGATCCATCAAAACCAGGCTGTTTCCGTGGACTGGGAACAAATAAAACATAATCCCCCCTTGGATCTTGCGGCTTATCTGATCAAATATGAATATAAAAATGCAGACGAAGCCATTGGTTTCATCCAAGAAAAACTTCCGGGGGTCAATCTATCGGACGACAAAGATAAGTTAGAGTTATTTGAAGCTGCTTGCCTAAAAAATGAAAACTATAAAAAAATCAGAGAAAAGCAATCATCTGCAAGATCTCTTTGGGAGAACAGTATCCCAGATGATAAAGAGTTCAAAGAGGCTTTAAAGTTCCTTTCAAACGAAGAACTTAGCTTAGCTATAGAAGAAAACATCTCCCATTTGGAAGATTTAAATAGAACTAATCTAATACCAACTATAAATGTTCTTCAGGATTTAGATGAGAAAATCACCACTTTAATACGTGATCAAGAATTCGTCAGCGTAGACTTAGAAACAAGATCATCCCCTTTAGAAGAGAATGAGTTATCAAGATATGGCTCATCATATAACGGGTTCGAAAGAGATCATTCTCCGAACTTAAAGAGAACTGATGAAGATACGATCAGGGATCTAGAACAAGAGTCTTATAACACTTTTTATCATCCATTTCTCGAACAACCTTCCGATAGTGGAAATAATGTCTCTACATATCATCCTGATCCGTACGCCACTCCTGTTTCTCATTATGTAGATGAGCAGCCTGTTTCTCAAAGTGCATTTGAAACGCGTTCTCCAGGTGATAAGATTGATCTTTTAAAACAATCAATCTTTGAAAAAATTAAAGAATTGTCTCATGAAAATAAAATTCAATTTTTTCTGATACTCAAAAGCATATACGCAGAAAAAAAAGATAAAGAAACTAATTAAACAAATAGGTTAAAAAAATGACTTCATCCGTCAATAATCAGTCGACTCAAATCCCTATTCCCTCATTTGCTCCAACTTCTTCAGAAAGATCGACAGCTCATAAAGTAGATTTTTTTGCAGCCGAATATTTTAAACAAAATCTTTCTCCTTCTATCGATATTAATGTGAAAAAAATAGCGAAAGTAGTTTTAGTATTGTCTCTAATAGCCATTGTTGGAGCTTATTATATTCCTATGAACGCAACAGCTGTTAAAGCAATCAAGATAGCTTCGATCAGTTTTCTTTCTTTAGCCATTCTAGTCCATGTATTCGGGAAGAATTATGTCAAAGAGACCAAAAATAAACAAATCGATTTCATTGAGTCAGGCATAGAAATAATTAAAACGAACAATCCAGATATAGTGATAAGTTATCACATAACAAATGAAGTAAATGGCATGGCTTTTCCAGAAGAAAAACAAATTACCTTAAAAGAAAATCATTTTGATCATGACAGCATTTATAAAATGGCTATAACTTTAAATGAAGGCCATTTTATCGAAATTTCAACAAGAGGAGAAAATGTTAAACTGATTAACCTTATTGAAGGAGCCTATCTTCTACAAAAATATCCTCATAAAGCTAAAGAAATCATAGAACAACAAGCCGTTAAAGCAGGGATACAGGCTATATTCTCTCCAAGTTTGGGCGAGGAATTAAAGGAAGAGCTAAAAGCCTATCTTGATTATATTTCGAACCCTGATAATCATATAAAGTTATTGAATATTCGATTCAGCGCTTTAGAAGACCCCACATCTAATTTTGAAAAAATGGGTAAAGCTATTTATGAAAACCGAAAACCCCTCCCCAATTTAGATCTAACAACAGAAGAAAAAGCTATTCTCGATGATTACAAAGACAGAAAAGGGAATGTTGTATATATCTACGACTAAATTCTCTTTTGCAAAAGTATTTTGGACATATATTGATTCTCAATTTTAATAAAACGAGGATGCTCACCGTATTTTATAAAACCCTTTCTTTGATACAAGCTAATGGCCGGGTTATTTTCATAAACTTCTAAATGAAGAATCTCTATTTTGAAAGATACCTTGGCCAAATGAGCGATTTCATCCATTAATGATGAGCCGATACCCTGCCCTCTTTTGAAGGGATCAACAATAATAGCCAACAAACACTGATGGGCTAATCTTTTGAGAGAAGGAATATATAAATTCGCAAATCCACACGGTTTTTCATCAATACAAGCAGTTAAACAAGCCCCGATAGCCATGTGATGCATCCAAAAATTCACCGAATCTTCTATTTCGGCACGATTAGTCATGGGGAACCACTTTAAAATATCAGGATCATCCAACCAAGAAATTAAATAAGGACGATCTTCCATGGTAGTTTTTCTAAAAGTCACTGTCATAAATCAGCCTCTAAAAACACCCTGTCTTCATATCCTAAAACAGTTTGAAAAAAGTCCGCTTGTCTAAAAACCTCTTTAAACCCCTCTTGGTGTAAAAGGGCTATGATAGGATTAGAAGCCATGACTTCAATATCAATAAAATCTAAACAAAAACGGGATTTAGCTAAATGCTTTATATTGCGCAACAAAGACCTACCTATCCCCTTTCTTTGATAAAAAGGATCAATCACAATCTGTGTCAAGGCATGATGAGATACTTTCTTGTATGGCATCAAAAATAAAGTAGCTATTCCGCAAGGGACTTCGTTCACAAGGGCGGTCAAACTAGCTTTATATCGACTAAAGCCTATCCAAGAAAGACTTGCTTGCTCTCTCTCTTTAGAGTCTTCATAAGGGAAAAAGCGCTCTATTTCGGGCGAAGACAACCATCTCCTTAGGTGAATGAGATCTTCTTCCTTTGAAAAGCGAATATCGTAGCCTTCTAAAGCGACCACTAGCCAAACTCCTTTAGATAAGCATTCACAAACTCATCAATCTCTCCATCCATCACCGCTTGCACATCCCCTTTTTCATATTTAGTTCTGGTGTCTTTAACTAGCGTATAAGGTTGGAACACATAATTTCTAATTTGACTACCCCAAGAGATCTCTTTCTTTTCACCGGCGAGCTCTTTAAGCTGATCTTCTCGGGTTTCTCTTTCTTTCTCGTAAAGCTTCGCTTTTAAAAGCTTCATACAAGTTTCTCTATTTTGGATTTGACTCCTTTCATTCTGACAAGAAACAACAATTCCGCTTGGCATGTGAGTGATTCTCACAGCTGAATCGGTTTTGTTGACATGTTGTCCTCCAGCGCCAGAGGCGCGATATGTGTCCACCCTCAGATCTTCTGGATTGATATGCACCTCTATATCTTCTTCTATCTGCGGGGTCACATCTACGGAGGCAAAACTTGTATGTCTTTTTGCGTTGCTGTCAAAAGGCGAAATACGAACCAGCCTATGGACACCTTTTTCTGCTTTACAATAACCGTAAGCGAGTGGGCCGTTGACTTTAATTGTGATGCTTTTGATCCCCGCAACATCTCCATCTATCGTATCAATCACTTCACAAAGCCATCCCTTTTTGCTCATCCATCTTTGGTACATCCTTGACAACATAAGAGCCCAATCACAAGCTTCAGTGCCACCGCTTCCCGCATTGATACTAAAAAAGCAGGACTTATCATCCATTTGTCCTGACAACATTTTCTTGATTTCTAAGTCGCTTAAAAGATGAGAGATGTCTTTAATTTCCTTGATTAACTCATCAAAAAAAACAGCATCCTCTTCTGGGCTGACATCATGAATGATGGAGTGAACAGCGTCAAATCGAGCTTTTAACTCTCTGTAAGGAATAACCCAAGCGCGAATCTGATTAGCTTCATCTATAAATTTTTGAGCTTCATTGGCGTTATCCCAAAAAGAAGGCTCTCCCATTTTTTCTTCTAATTCTTTGATTCTAGATTCTTTTATATCTAAGTCAAAGATACCTCTGCATATGAAGAAGCCTATCTTGAATATCTTGAATCAATTGAGCATTTTGATCATTCATCTACCAGTCCCCAAAAAATTATCTTCTTTAAATATTCATATTATATATTCCAAGATTAAAAAATATATAGTTTTTGGCAGATTATATCCAAAACGGTTGTTTTTAATTATTTTAAATCAAAAACCATCTTTTTTCGCCCTTTTTTCGATTTTTTTTGACTATAATACCTATAGAGAGGTAAAAACAGTCTTTCGAAGCTACAATATACTTCGAAAACCTCTTTACCTGGCCTTCAATTAAGAGGTATTAACAATCTATAAGGAGATTCATATGGCTAAAGAAAAAGCTCCCGCAGCTACATCAAAATTCATGGCACCTCTTGCGATTAGCGACGATCTAGCCGCTGTTGTCGGTAAAGGTCCGATGCCTCGTACCGAAGTCACAAAAAAGATCTGGGAATATATTAAAAAAAATAAATGCCAAGATCCAGTAAACAAAAGAAATATTGTACCAGATGAAAAACTGGCGAAAGTTATCGGTAAAAAGACAATCAATATGTTTGAAATGACTAAATTAATCAGCAAACATCTGTCTTAAATCATTTTTGATCTAAAGAGCATAAAAACATTTTATGCTCTTACACCTTTTTGTCTGTAAATGAATCATAAAATAGCTGTCGCTTACGATGGAACTGCCTACAGTGGATGGCAACATCAATCCTCACAACTATCTATTCAACAAGTCATAGAACACAGTTTATCAACTGTGCTTAGAGAGCCCATTAAAATTCAAGGATCTGGACGAACTGATGCAGGGGTTCATGCTTTAGAACAAATCGCTCATTTTCATTCCTCTCCTATTCTAGACCTCCGTAGAACTATTTTTTCTTTGAATGCCTTACTACCAAAAGACATTAGAATTTTATCTTTGCAAGCAACAACAGATGACTTTCATGCTCGGTTTAGTTGTTTATCCAAAGTGTATCAGTATCATTTAGATTTATCTCCTCATCGAAACCCATTCAAACGCTTTTATAGTTACCGGCCTTTTTTTCCCATCGACTTAGATCTCATGAGAGAAGGTTTTAGATATTTAGTTGGGGAACATGATTTTTCCTCTTTTTCTCATCAAGCTAATAAAGGGAGCGCAGCTATCAATCCTATTAGGCATTTGTACAGAATAGATCTTATAGAGAACACGGATGATGTCTATTTAGAATTTGAAGCTGATGGCTTTTTATATAAAATGGTGCGCAATCTGACAGCGGCTCTTTTAGCAGTGGGTAACAAAAAAATAAAACCCGTAGATTTAGAATTTCTGAGAGAGAAAAAAAATCGCTCTCTCTTACCCCAAACAGCTCCTCCTCACGGACTTTTTTTGTTTAAAGTTAAGTACCCGATACATTTTGAATCACCCATCTAAACATAATCTTAAATGTGGAGCTAAAAACTGAGATCAAGACTGGAAATCATATTTTTTATTTATATCTTTTTCTCATTAGAACTACTTCCAGATTTAGGATCGCCTAAGAAAAAAATTAGCCAATTCTTTTCGTTCTGCTTTTTCGCAAAGCTTATGAAAAGGAGAGTTTTCTTGGTTGTTATTTACAAGCCTAATCGGATGCTTTTTAATCAAATCATGAAAAAAATATTTATGTGTGTTTAATATTTCAAAACCTATATCTGTCGAACAAAGAGCACAAAAGATGGAAGATTCCCCATCTACGCATTCACTAAATAAAATTTTCGGATTATTTTTAATGATCGAAGCAAAATCATCCCAACGCTCTTTCAAAAGAATTTGTCCAGTCTCCCAACCAAACAGCAAATGAAAAGCCGTTAGGTTTTTATATTCCCCTTCCTCTTCAATAGATTGAGATACTAACTTTTCCAGGAGATCAGGATGATTGTTAAATACACTCTTAAAGTCATTCCAATTCTCTTTCAAAAGACTTTGTCCCGTCTCCAAAGTTGACCTTGCTACAATTTAATAGACACATAGAATCCGAACAATTAAAAATTGTTAGGAGGGATAACCGATGAGTA
>JBMLRQ010000009.1:0-32023 GCA_049240945.1 Rhabdochlamydiaceae bacterium | reverse complement strand
ACAATTTTTAATTGTTCGGATTCTATGTGTCTAGTAAATTGTAGCAAGGTCAAAAGAAGATAGTCTTCTACATTTACGATTAAATAGGTTTCCTTCTTAGAAACACTCATTCAGAAAAATGGCGTGTAAATTTCTCAGCTCTCTTCAGAATTCGTGCGACGCTTTTCTAAAAAACAACCGATTGATTTTAAAATCTGAAAATTAAAGCTTTGGTTTTATTCATCATATTTAAATATAATACTTTCATATCTTTTTAAGATATTATCCGGAGGTGTTCTTATGTTTAAATTTATCTTAATGGCTTCTTCTTTTGTTGCTTTAGGCAACCTCATGTTTAGAAAAAGTATTGATCATAAAGGGAGTGCTCATCCTTACTTACTAGTTCAATCGTTGATCACTTTTTTGGCATCTATTTTTTTAGGTCCTGTGTATCACCATGACTACACTTTTAACTCTACAGTGGCTTTATACTCTTCTATCTGTGGTCTTGTGCTTTGGCTTTTAATGTTTACCACAGGCAAAGCGCTTTCTCAAGGACCTGCCACGTTGACCATAGCTCTTTTAAACGCTTCAACGGTTGTCCCTGCCGTCGCTATGTTTTTCTTATTTGGCCCCTTTTTTGGCTATAATTACAACATCTCTTTAGCCATCGGCTCATGCCTAGTTGTCATAGGTCTACTCAGAGCAGGATGGAGTCATGTCAAATCTCATAAACAGATCAACTGGTTTGTCAGTATCGCTTTAGCTTTTAGTTTACACGTTTTATTTCTTGTTCTCTTACAAGTTAGAACCCTGTGTATCAATTTCCCCAACCACCATATCTTATTCAATTTCAATGGCAGACTAAATATAAATGGACAAGATTTAGCGAGTGAATGGTTCATGCCGTTTATTTTTTTGACAGCCGGCTTATGTCAGATGATATGGTGTCTCTTATTTTATAAACCAGCCATCACAAAACATGAATACATATACGGAACTTTGGGCGGTATAGCTCAAGGCCTTGGCTCTTATTTTTTAATTAAAGCCACAGAAGTGGCCCAGGGACTAGAACAAAACATTATTTTTCCTCTATATTCGGTGGTTATCATCTTCATATGTAATATCTGGGGATCTCTTTTATATAAGGAGAAGATCAATTGGATGGCTAACGGTTGCTGCTTGTTAGGGATAGTGGTTTCACAGTTTGGCTATTTTTTTAAGTAAAGGTGATCCCAGTAACGAATCAATAATGGTTGATTAGTAATTCCGCTCTTGAAGAAGCCATGTTTTTTAGTTTTTCATAAATCTTTAAACCTTCGGCTTTTTCTTCTTTTTGGAAATAGAGACAAGCTAAGTTATATAAAGCCTCTTCATGATCGGAATCATAAGTGATCAATTCTTCATATTCTGCTATTTGCTGATCAATATCCCCTAAAAGAGAATAAAGATAAGCTAACTGCAAACAAGTCTCTGTATCTTTTGATTGAAGATTTTTGATGATTTTTTGCTCTTGAATACACCGCTTGAGGTATGTGTTAAAATAATTATGCATTTTTTCTTTAGCGAATTCTTTAGAGACCCATAAATGGTTTTTCTCAGGGTAAATTTTTCTAGGATCTAGATAAAGAGTCGAAAAAGTCTCATAAATATGGGCTAAATTTTTGTGAATATGGATGTCCAAAGGTTCATTTTTCAAAACATCTATATAAATTTCCAACACCTTAGAGAGCAATAGTTCCTTGAGCTGCAAATCATCTTTCCAATGAGCCCATAGGCTAAATTTTCTTAAGGCAATCGATAGATTATTAAAATAAGGAGGTATGTGATAATAGTCATACTCTTTTTCCATTAGAGTATCGAAGATCAATAGACAACAATCAGCCAAATGAAACGGAGTCGATAAAGGGACAGATAAACAAGCTTTTAAATAGGCATCTTTAACTTGCGTGATTTGTTCAATTTTTTTAGCTTGGAAATAAAAGAGCAACACAAAATAACAAAAAATTGTTAAAAGTGTAAAACCTAAAAGAAAAGCCATGACAGGAAGATAAAGATCAAATCCAGACAAAAGTATTAAAGAAATAAGCTCTAAACAAGCCAGTAAACCAAAAATTAAGTGGAATAAGGTATCAGATCTCAGAATCTTATCGAAGGAAGAGAGAGCCTTTAAAGCTAAAGGCTCTACAAACGGTTTTATCTGTTGATAGGTGTCCCGGCAAATCATATAGCGATCTTAAAGTCTTATTCTTGCACCAAATGATTTTCATCTTTGAACCGATAACCAACACCCCTAACGGTATCGATCCAATTGAATTCTGGTCCTAATTTTTTACGTAAAGAAGCGATGTGCACATCAATATTACGATCAACAATAAAAGAGTCATCGTTGTGGATGTCGTCTATCAATTGATTACGAGTCATCACTTTACCTCTATTCGAGATTAATCTCTTGATGATCCCGAATTCCGATAAAGTCAAAGGAATAACTTTATCGCCTTTTTTCAAAATATAGCGATCAGGTTCAAAAGTATAATCATCAAACTCAAAAATTTTAGGTGATTTTGTCGGTTCTTTTTCTCGACGCATAACAGCTTTTATACGAGAAAACAACACTTTAGGAGAGAAAGGTTTGGCAACATAATCATCTGCGCCTAATTCTAAGCCCAAAATAACATCCAATTCCTCTCTTTTAGCTGATAAAATGATAATAGGTATATTCTTAAGATCGCTATTACTTTTCATTTTCCTAACCACATCTAGCCCATTTTGCCCTGGCAACATAATGTCAAGAAGGACAAGATCAGGTTTTTCTCTTTCTATGGCGCGAAAACCATTGATACCATCGACCTCCACTTGCAATTTATAACCGGACACTTCTGCTTGGAGCTTGATTAAAGCCGCTATGTCCTCTTCGTCTTCTATGAGTAAAATTCTTTTCTTTTGCATAAAATCTCTGTAATTTTTTTGGTTAAAAAAGTCGTAAAGTATTGTTCAACTAATTAAAACAGATTTGAAAAAAAAACTCACCTCTTTTATCCAAATCAAAAAAGATGATTTACTAGCTAATCTTTTAAGATAATATTTTCTATAGGATAATTTAGGAAAATTCTACCTAAAGATCTGAACTTGTCGGCATCGTCCGTCACGTAAAAATGATATTCGGGGGTGTCTTTGTTCGTATTCAGTAAACCGGCCGTTTCCAAAGCCAATCTAACATGTTGGGCACATTTAATAGCCGGATCTACCACATTAACCAAAGGACCTATTTCTTTTTTTATTGAATCTTTCAATAAAGGATAATGAGTGCAACCAAGAAGTAAAGTGTCTACATCACTAGCTGATAAAGGCAAGAGATACTCTTTCACGACCATTTCTGTTAATACATGATCTATGTACCCCTCTTCTACAAGAGGAACAAATAAAGGACAAGGTAAAGCTATGATCTCTGCTTTTGGTAACAACCGGGTTATTTGTGTTTGATAAACCCCCGATCCGATGGTGGCTCTAGTTCCTAGGATACCAATTCGACCACTTTTAGATGTTTTGGCCACTTCTTCGATACCAGAAGCTTGAATACCAATTATAGGAACATTAAACATATTTCCCATACAAGGTAAAGCAACAGAACAAGCGGTATGACAAGCGATCACTAGCAACTTGATTCCTTTTTCAATCAAAAAAGAAGCATTTTCTATAGTATATTTTAAAATTGTTTCAGGACTTTTATTCCCATAAGGCACTCGAGCGGTGTCACCGAAGTAAATCATGTGTTCATTCGGTAAAACCTCTTTTAAGGCTTTCATAACGGTTAATCCACCGAAACCGGAATCAAAAATACCTATACTGGCTTCTTTTTTACTATTCATCTTTTTTTGGTAGTTTTAATTTCTGCCCGACATAGATTTTATCTGAGGACAAAGAGTTAATTTTTTTAACAGCTTCTATGGAAAAGCCTGTTTTTTTCGCAATTTTGTCTAAATTGTCGCCAGCTACTACCTTATAAAATTCGTGTTTCATCTCCTCTTCGGGTTTAGCTATAGAATGTAGTATTTCTTTTAGTTTAGCGACCTCAAGAATTCTCTGATCTTGTTGCTGAAAAGAACGATCTAGTTGAGTTAGTTTTTCTGTACACTGCTTAAGTACTTCGTTCAATTTTTGGAAATGCCCAGCTATTTTCTCTATTTCTTTGGATAGAAAAACTTGCTTTTGCTCGATCATAGTTATTCTAGATTCAAAACAGGGATCTTTCTTTTTTTCAATCAAGTTATCGATACCAGATTCCTGCTTAGCAAGCCTTTCCTCCATGAGCTGTAAATCAACTTGGTAATTACTGACTAAATGCTTGAGTTCGCCCATCTCTATTCTTAACTCATCTACAACCGAAGCCTCAATATGAGAGAACATAAAAGAGAGGGATAAAATAACTATTGGCAAGTATAAGCGATTAATTTTCATGTCTTTCATAAATTTTAAATTCTGCTCGTCTATTTTTCTTCCAAGCATCAGGTGTATGGTTAAAATCTACAGGTTTTTCTTTACCATAAGAAATTGTATGAATTTGGTTCAAATCAACTCCTTTCTGAACAAGGAAAGATCTGACAAAGTTGGCTCTTCTAGAACCTAATGACAAATTGTAAGCTTCAGGACCTCTTTCATCGGCATGTCCTTCAACAAAAAGGTAAACATTTTTGTGTTTTTTCAAATAGGCAGCTATCTTTTCTAAGGTTTTAAAAGAAACGGGATCCCTGAATTTATACTCATCCGTATTAAAAAAAACGTTTTGAAAAATATTAGCCAATTCGCCAACAGGTTTTTTAAAACCTTCTATACCTGGTATGCCGCTTCCTTTATCCCCAGGGGTCTTATTAGATTGAGGAAAAACGGGATCAGCAAACTGTGATTTTAAGTCTTCATCTTTTAAAGCAATAAACTCCTCTTCTGTAGGACCCGAAAAAGGATTATTATCATCTTCGATGATTTCTTCACCCCATACAGCCTTTTTGAATTTATAATTAGCCGATGTTTTTGTATTGTCCCAGATGTTTTTTGCTCTTTTTTTCTGACAACTGGTGGTGATCATCAAAGAGCTCAAGACCATTAAGCACGAAAATAAGCGTGTTAGATTTTTCATTTCATTCCCCATTTTGGATAATGTTTTTTACCTTCACCGTCTGTAATTTTAATCGGATCTGGCTGATTTAAGTTAATAACATATAATTCAGAAGAATTAGGATCAGTCGAATTAAAAGCAATGTGGAAGCTGTCAGGACCCCAAACAGGATTTTCCTTGTTTCCTTTTCCATAAGTTAACTGAATTTCTTTATCGAGCAGAAAATCATAAATCCAGATTTGTCTGATAGAATCTTTTTTGGCGCTATAAGCTAACTTAGTCCCATCAGGAGACCAGGAAGGACAAGAACTTTCCCTGTTTTTTTTCGAAATCAATCTTGGCACAGGTCTCAGCTGATCAAAACTCACAGGTATCACATAGACCCTCGGCGAACCATCTTTATCCGAAACAAAAGCGACCTGTTGACCATCAGGACTAAAAGTTGGAGACGCTTGAGTGGAATGAGGATAAGAAAATAGTTGAACAGGTTTTTGTTTTAAAAGGCCCTCTGAATCTATTTTTTGAACGAAAAGATCAGTGCGACCAGAAGCATCACAAATAAAAGCTAGAAGAGATCCATCTTTAGATAAACAAGGCAACATTTGATTGCCTTTTAAATCAATTAATCGACGAGACCTCGTTTCATTAAGAGATCTTAAGCAAATCTTAGATGAACCAAACTCATACGAAACAAACAAAAACAAAGGCGAAGCTTTGTGATTCTTACTAAAAAAAAGAGGAGTAACTAAATAGTTTTTAGAATCTGTCAATTGTTTTTTATTACGACCATCCCAATCGCAAGTCCAGATTTCCGACACGGATTTAGAGCTATTCTTGGCATCTTTAGTTTGTACACAATAAATCAAAGAAGAATGAGCAAAAGGAGAAGCATTAAACAATGTGGCCACAATCTGATCAGCTAATTTGTGTATGCGCACTCTGTCTTGTTGTATAGATTTTTTTAAATCGATCCTGTCGAATGAAAAAAATTTGGAAGAACAAACGTCGATTAACGTGACATTCAGTGATTGCTCGCTCACTTGAGATTTAATGATATATTTTCCACCTAAATGGGTTAAATTTGTTGCTTTATCCTTACTGAAAGTTTGAATCAGTTTTTCTTTTTCAGCTGTCTGGGGTAAAACACGTAGATAGCCGCTATAAGCCAGATCATAATCCAAGACAGAACGCAACTCAGAGAGATATCGTGAAGAAACGGTGTCATCCAAAGAGTAAAAGTTAGATATATAAATAGGAGAAAGAACACTTTCTGTCTCTAGCTCCACATCTATTTCAGATATAGATTCAGCTCCTAAAGAAATCGGCTTTATAAGCACATATAAAGAGAGACACAAGATAAAAACGTTTCTAATAAAAAAATGTAGTTCTTTAAACATGAGAATTAAAGTTGAAAATGAAAGTGGTCCCATACTTTTTTTGAACCTGTTTATTAAAGCCAGGCAAAATTAAATTTTTTAAATGTGTTTCTAAGTATTTCTTATTAGCATCACTGTGTGTTTCTATAATCAACACTTCTACTATTCTACCAGAAAAATCTACATTAATCTTAACTTTGACCGAACCAGATTCTGGTAAAACTAACGTTTGCTTTAAATAGCCTATCAGTTGTTCTTCATACCCTGTATCCTGATCGCCGGTATATCCTTCTTTTATATCCCCATATTGAGAAAAACTAGATGCACTAAAATTCAATTCAGGAATATCGATCCGAGAAGGCTGATATAGTTTATCATTTTGTCTCTCTATTTTTGCAATGCTTTCTTCAATTTTTCTCCAATTAGCTGCTGTTAGGGATTTTTTTGTTTTTGGAAGAGTTTTTTTTGAAGTTGAGGCCGTTTTATCAGCGGTGGATTTTAAATCATTTTTTACTACATTTTGAGGATTCAAGCTATTTTTGGTCGTTTGAGTGGATTTAGGCGCAGGTTTTTTTGTCGTTTTATCAGTTTGGGTGTTTGAGGAGTCTAAGCTAAAAGCTCGATCAGATCCTATCTGCTGAGAAACTATAGATTTATTTTTTAGTTTAACTTTATGTCGCTTCACAACATGAATCGGTTGTTTTCTCTGTTGATTGACAAAAAAACCGGGCAAACTCAGAAAAAACCCGTGCAAAAATATGATTAAAACAGTGAAGAAAGTTTGGATGGGTCTTTTTTTATAAAAAGGCTTTAAATCATCTAACACGCTTAAGTCCTTTTTTTGTGAACAGATCCTGAAGGTAAAAGAATGATATCAATTTCTGTAAAACCACATTCTTCTATCACGTTTTTAATCTCTTGATAGGTCCCAAATTCTGCTTTTTTATCGTGAAAGATTTGTGGATTTTTTTGTGGAGACCTGCGTTTAGCCTCTATCAAAGCTTTTCTCAACTCAGATAATTCTATCTTATTCTTATTGAGCCAAATGGTATTATCAGAGTAAACATATATGGAAATAGAGTGATTATCTTCTGGCTGTTTGACCGTTTTTTCCTGAACAGATGAAGCGGACGCTAATTGAATTTTATCGATTTCAAACATCGGAGCTATGATGATAAACATGATAAGAACCACAAAAACAACATCAATAAGAGGAGTCAGATTGATGGCCGCTTCTTCAACATTATCTTGAGAGGATGAGTAGGAAGAGCGTTTTTTCATTCATCAATTCTCCTATATTGAATTTCAATAGCGGAGACTAGCTGGTAAAAAAAGTCTTCTAGCTGTGACAAAAGAAGCCTTGAAGCGTTTTTTAAATAATTAAAAGCTATAAGAGCCGGTATAGCTATCAATAACCCAAGAACAGTAGTGGCTAAAGCTGTTGATAGACCTCCTAAAATAATCGAGTTTGAACCTGCATTTTGCCCTTTTTGTAATTCCATAAAAGTGACCAAAATGCCCCAAACAGTTCCTAGTAAACCTAAAAAAGGAGCAAGAGTTACAATCGTGGACAAAACGAATAAATAACTATCGAGTTTTTTATATTCTTCCGATATCGTCACCAATACCTGTGTTTCTAAAAACTCAAAATCTGTTTTAGATAAGTAGGCTCTAGAGCTATTTTCATCTCCTTTACTGGCGAAAAAATTGTTTTTATTCAAAATTTCCAATGTTTTTTCTTTCATTGATAAAAAAACAGCTAAGAAAGGGTGTGGAATTTCTTTGTTTTCTAATTTAGGCAAATCTTCGACTCCCAAATTTAAAATAGATTGTTTATTTCTTAGAACTCGATCTTGAAATTGTCTAGAAATTTTCTGAGTCTTTCTCATCACCCAAAATTTATATAATCCTATCGTCCAACAAAGAATAGATAAGGCGTATAGACCAATGAATATCCATTTTCCAAAAAAATCAGACTCAGTGTAGGCGGAAAAAAAAATGCTAATAGATAAAAAAGGGTAAAAAGACATCAAAAACCTATTTTTGAGCGATTATATCTCAGAGTCTCTCTTAATCTCAAGACAGCAAATGTTTTTGAAATAAATATATAGTTGTCCTAAATTAATGATTGTTTCAAATTCGGGAAAATCTATAGAATACAAGGAAATTTGGGGTGTTAGCTCAGTTGGTAGAGCGCAACGATGGCATTGTTGAGGCCAGCGGTTCGAGACCGCTACACTCCATTTATTCAGATCCGTAAAACAACTTCATATTTTCGTAAATCTTTTCTGTTGTGTCAAAACAAGTAAGAGCTCTGGGCAAACTTTTTATGAACAATTCTCCATATTTTTTATAGATCAACCTGTTGTCTAAACAAATCACACAACCTCTATCTTTTTGAGATCTCATCAAACGCCCAAATCCTTGTTTAAACTTAACAATCGCTAAGGGAAGGGAATAGTCCATAAAAGCACTTCGATTCTGACGATTCAAATAATCTCCTTGAGCCTGAAGCATAGGATCATCTGGGGATTTGAAAGGAAGTTTAACAATAATAACAGATCTGAGCTGATCACCGACTACATCCACTCCTTCCCAAAAAGAATCCGTACCAAACAAAACATTTTTTTTGTGTTCTTTAAATAGGTTTAGTAATTTTGAGCGAGGAGCTTGACCTTGCTTTAAAAGATAATAACCTTCTTTTTCTAGGAAAGGAGCGATTTTGTCATAACAATCCTCTAACATCTCGTAAGAAGTGAATAAAATAAAGACGCCCCCCTTTGAAATTTTGATGAGTTGTGATACGGTATGGTTAACATAATTAGCAAAATCTGGATGAGAAGGAATAGGTGCGTCTCTCGGCACCAAAAATAAAGAGTTTTTTTGGTAATCAAAAGGAGATTCAAAAATCTTTTCCATTAAACGGGGATTGTGGGATAGGCCTAATTGCTTTTTGAGGTAATCAAAATGATAAGAAGTTGTTAGGGTGGCGCTACAAAGAGTGACACTATGCAATCGATCGAACAAGTATTTGTTTAAATAAGCCGCTACATTTAAATCAGTATCCACAAAAACAATCTGGTGAGGGTCATTTAAGTTAGCTTCAATCCATCTCACTCTTGATATGAGAGAAGGATCTTCCAAGAAAAAATTCTCTAAAATAGAAATATTTTCTCCTAATTCATTCAAAATAGAGGTCAAATGAGTAAAAATAAGATCTTCTTTATCAAAGAGTGGTTCCAAATCGTTTTTTAACCCAAAAAGTTTTTCACTAAATCCTTCTAAAGCATCTATCAACAGCTCAAAAGAAGGTTTAAAGTCAACTGACCAAAACGAGGAATTTAATACATTCTGATTGATCAGCAATCTATTACTTTTAGCAAAAGGTGAAGTATAAAAAGATTGAAAAGTTTTTATTGTTAAGTCAATCAGCTCTATCTGCTGTCTAGGAATCTCGGTCTCCAAGCGAAAAATAATTGACGAGGGCAGCTTGTCATAATCGGGATGAAAAGGATCAAGATGGAATAATCTTAGTAAATTGATGATTTGTATTTGACTACATCTTTTAGAAAGACTCTCCAAGGCGATTTGTTCAACATGATGAGCTTCATCAAAAATCACATGCTGATGTTTAGGTAGAATCGCTTGTTCCTCTTTGAAGTCTCTTCTACTCCTATTAACCATATCCGCAAACAGCAAGTGATGGTTAACAACCAAAATTTGAGCCTCATTGATATCTCTCCTTGCTTTGAACAAAAAACACGAACGATAGTGAGGGCACTGAGAATAAAGACATTTACTAGCTTCGGCAGAGACCTGAGACCAAGTTGAGCGCGGAATGTGAAACGGTAACTCGGAATGAGATCCTTCTTTAGTCTCCTCCGCCCATAATTTCAAACGATTTATGTCATCTTCTTTTTTAGAGTCTAAGCCTGAGGATAGGCCTTCGATTTCATTGAGTTTTTTTAAGCAAAGATAATTTCCGAAGCCTTTGACCAGAACCACCTTGACTTCGGCATCCAAAATATTTAATAGAAAAGGGATATCTTTTTGAATGAGCTGTTCTTGCAAAGCGATGGTGTTCGTTGAAATAATGCTTTTTTCTTGATGAGTCAGAGCCCAATAAATAGCAGGAGCTAGATAAGCAAGAGTCTTGCCGATACCTGTACCCGCTTCAATCAGAGTGATTTTATGGTCTAGATAGGTGGACATGACGGCTCGAGACATTTCAAGCTGCCCGGATCTTTCTTCAAAATTTTTGTGGTAATTAGCTAAAAGCCCTTTGGATGAAAAAAGGGAGTCAATAAATTCTTCTTCTTTTTTCATCATCTGCCACTTACCTATTCTCCTTCGAGCAGATCTAAAAACGCTTGGAGCTGCTTAGATCTAGTGGGGTGTCTCATTTTCCTTAAAGCTTTCGCTTCTATTTGTCTCACCCTTTCTCTTGTGACTTTAAACCTGACTCCAACTTCTTCCAAAGTTTTCGGTTTGCCATCAATTAAGCCGAATCGTTCAATCAAAACAGTTCTTTCTCTTTCCGTTAAAGTGGATAAAACTTCTCCCATTTTATCTTTTAAAATGGCATAACCAGTGGCTTCCGCAGGAGATTCTATGCCAGTATCTTCTAAAAAATCTCCGAATTGACTCTCACCACCTTCACCCACTTCAGCCTGTAAAGAAATAGGATGCTGGGCGATTTTGTAAATCTCTCTGATTCTTTCAGGGGTTAACCCTAATTCATTAGCTAATTCCTCAGGAGATGGCTCTTTACCTGTCTCCATCATCAACTTTTTAGCCCCTCTTAGGACTTTATTAATCGTTTCAATCATATGAACAGGTATACGGATTGTCCTTGCTTGGTCAGCGATGGCTCTTGTCACGGCTTGCCGAATCCACCAAGTGGCATAAGTAGAAAATTTGTATCCTCTTCTATATTCGAATTTTTCAACGGCCTTCATTAACCCCATGTTTCCTTCTTGGATTAAATCAAGGAAAGACAGGCCGCGGTTGGTATATTTTTTTGCAATTGATATAACCAAACGCAAATTAGATTCCACCATTTCTCTTTTGGCTTCTTGACTTTTATCAAGCCAGCGCTGAAGCATTCTGACATCTTTTTTGAATTCATCAAGAGTACGACCAGCAGCTAGCTCTCTTTTTTCTAGCTTTCTCTTAAAAGCTAAAAGTTTTGCGGCCGCAAATTTATTTTTTTCAGCCCTCGGTACTAGCTCTTGTATTTCTTTCTCTAAAGCTAAAAATCTATCATAAGCATTTAAGATCACTTCTCCGAGATCTTCAATGATATTGTGTCTAACATGAACTCTTCTCAGATAAGCTTGGGTTCTGATACGGCATTTCTCTATTTGCTCAGATAATTTAACTTTATCACTTTTTTTCATATCAGGTTGTTTAATCTGAGTCAGCAATTTTTCTATGTAAGCATCTTCCTCTTTCAAGAGTGAGCACAATTTAGGCATAATGTCCATGTAGTGATTTTTATCACTGACTTCTTTTTCTGAAATAACCTTATCAAACCGATCTTTTCCCGAGATCAAATAGTGCACAACAGAGAGAATTTCTCGACATGAGTATCTGAAGCGCATGATAATTTTTTCGACTTGAATTTGAGCTTTTTCTATTCTTTTAGAGATCTCAACTTCTTCTTCCCTTGTCAACAAAGGAACCGAACCCATCTCTTTTAAATACATCCTGACAGGGTCGTCTGAGGTTCCCTCTGTTTTTTTTGCAAGACCTTCTAACTCTTTGGCTTCTTTCTTACGCTCTTTTTGCTTTTCGACCTCAATCTGATTTAAAATCTGGATATCCATTCCACTCAAAAAAATCAACACTTGATCAATGATTTCAGGAGAATCAAAGCTCATAGGAAGAATTTCGTTGATTTCCTCGTAAGTGATGTAGCCTTGCTCTTTGGCAAGAGAAATGATTTCTTCAATTTTTTGTTGGTGTTGTTGATTGAATAATTCTGTAAAATTTGCGTTTGCCATGATATCCTAAATTTTTAAGACTTGGACCAAAATTATAGAGTATGCAATTTTTTGCATTAGATGATCGTGACTACATCCTAGCACAAACAGCACTAACACACAAAAATTATCTTTGTGCCGAGTGCCAGCAGATAGTAAAAGCGAAAAAAATCAAGAAAAACTTCTTTTATTTTTGTCATCTCAACAAAAAAACCTCTTGCCATCAAAGCCAAAAAAAATTACCCCATCTTTACATGCAAATTGATTTAGCCCAAACTTTTATTGGGCATAATTGCCATATAGATCATTTTTTCGAAGAAGAAAAAGTCGTAGTGGATCTATTTTTACCAGAACAAAAGCTAGTCTTTTACCTTTACACCGATCAATTGAATCAAAAACATCTAAGAAATTTAGAGATTCTTTCCAAAAACAAAGACTTATCTGTTGTATTTTTGATAGGCCTCAGATCATACCGTCAAATATTTTTCCATTCTCTGCAAAAGCAGATAAGAAATACTCAATTAAGCTACTATTTCATAGGATCAAAAGAGAAAAGCTTTTTTGTATTTGATCAATTCGAAGTTTTTAAAAAAGGCTGCCGGATTTTTTATTCCCTACCTTTTTCTGTTAAATTAACAAATCATTACCTGAAAGACATTTTTTTAAATGCAAAACCCCTTGATTTTCTTATAAAAAGCCAAGAAAACACTCCTATTTTTTTTGAAGGAGACTTATTAGATCGGTTCATCAGAGGAAAAAAATTAGATTATTTGCAAAAAATTCAAGAGGAAAATTTATCGAGATTTTCTTTTGCTCGACTCATATACATGTATATAAGAAATGCATTTTTATTTATGTGGGCTCGCTTCTTTAGAAAATTTTGCAAATAATCGAGACGGTTATTTCGCAAAGTGGCCAATAAAAGGCTTTTCAAGAAATTTTCAACTTTGCTAGACTTAGTGATTAATAACTGTTCAGAGGAAAAATGGCCGAACAAAAAAAGCAATCCAAAGTAAAAAGAGCTACAGCTCTTAAAAGAGATATACAGAACGAGAAAAGTCGCTTAAGAAATAAGTCTTTCAAATCTAAGGTAACAACAGCGATAAGATCTCTGAATGAAGCTTCAGAAAAAGATCAAACAAAAGTAGATGAAGCGTTAAATGCTGTTTATAGTTTGATGGACAAAGGCGTTAAAACCGGCGTATTTAAAGCTAATAAAGCAGATAGAACCAAATCTCGTTTAACAAAAGCTTTGAAAAAATAGTCTGTACAAGCTTCTACAATTTTTTTTAGTAGAAGCTTTTATTCTTCTTTGTAGGGCTCTCCCTTTTCGTACTTAATAATTTCCAAGACATTACCTTTTTCATCAAATAAAGTAGCCTGTCCCTTTCCGTTTTCTACAACAGAAAATGGGTCTTTTTGAGATTTTTTATAATATCTTCCCTTTTCCAACCTATCAGAAATGTATTCCTCCATCAGCATCAAATGTCCATCTGGATACCAAGCAAAAGATAACCCTTCTTTTTTATTTTTGCGAAACTCTCTTTGTGTATGTAATATCTGGTCAGGGTACCATGTTTTCACAACACCTTCTATGTAATCATCTTCCCATTGCAAACTTATCTTGGGGTAGCCACCCAAAGAAGCTTCATAAAATATGATTTCTTCTCCTTTTTTCTTGTTATCTTCAATATGGTAACTCTGAATAAGATGACCTTCTTCATTAAAGAGTTTGACTAATCCTTTAGGTTCGCCATTTTTATATTCTACAGAAGAATCAATAAAATGATTTTGATTCAAACTTTTATAGCCAAATCCATCCTTAATACTAGAAAACAGATTTCCTTTTGTATCATAATAATTGGCGTTCATCAATTTACCGTTATCATTATAGTATTCTTCAAAGAACAAAAGATTTTTGTGCCAATAACCGAAAGAGCGCCCTTTTTCTAAGCCTTTTTCAAAGTATCTTTCTTCTATAACGTTGCCTTGTTCATCAAAACATTGAGAAACTCCAAATAAAAGATTATCAGCGTAAGATGTTTTTTTATAAACAGATCCATTGTGATAGTATTGAAAAGAATCCCCATCTAAAACTCCATTCTTATACCGGATTTTCGCCACTAAACCACCATCTTGATTCCATACCAGATTTTCGCCATTAAATACCCAAGAAGCCTGAGCCGAATCATTTAAATCCGCTATACCTTCTATAATATTAGCGATCATTTTACACTGACCATTAGGATGCCATTCCTTATAAAGACCTTTAGCTCGACCTTCATTGATCTCAAGCCATTGCTTTATACAACCGTTATCGTGATAAGACGATAGAATAGAATTGTGCTGACCTTTATTGTTTTTCCTGTAAACCCTCAAAACTTTTTGATAAGGTTGAGGATCACTAAAGTTCAATGTTTCATAACGAGATAATTTTTCTTGAGAACTAATTGTTTCAGTAAAACCATTTCTATCCAAAAACTGTATACTGATCAGATCGTTTTGCTTATTCGCATTCTTAAATCTTTGGCAACTAGATAATAAAATTAAGAATGAGCAGATAAGTAATAGAGATTTATTTTTCATCATTAGTGATTAGTTCTCTGGTTAAAAATTCTAGATTTAAGAAGCAATTAGAATCATGGGATCCCAGCTGTTTACGATTGAGCTCGAATTTGGTTACAAGTATAAAAGGTCTTTGAATTTTCCAAACAGATGAGATATTGTCTCGATCTTCCAAAAAAGTTAAAATCTTAAATAGATCAAAATCATTCACTTCTACTTGTTTTTTCTGAATGTATTTCTTATCTAAAAAATCAGGATTTGTAGATATATTTTGTATATCAAATAGAAAATGATTGTCCTGAAGTAAAAACATTTCTCTTTTTTTCAAAAGCAAAGAAGAGCTTTTTTTAAATAACAAAGACAAATCATTGACTTCTCTTTCTAACAAATCTAGGTTCAAAAGCCCATTTATATAATTAGAAGGAACTTTTGTTAAATGATTTAATAAAGTTTGATTCTCTGTTCTTTGTTTTTCAAAAAAAACCATTTTTCGGTCCATTTGATAAACCTTCTGCTTAAGATAAAAGCTTTTTTTTATCTGATCATAAGAGTAAAAAAGAAGCACAAAATTGGGGAAGAAAATTAAACAGATTAAAATTTTATAGAACCACGATGAATAGAAAAATTGTTTGGATATCAAGTTGAATCTACTCATGAAAATGACCATATCTTTTATTTAAGAAAAAAGAAACCTTATAACCATCTTTTTCAGTCCATTTTAAAGAATTGATATCAATTATGTCATAAGAATCTAAAAGCATTTTTTTAAAAAGCTCTGCCGCTGCAGTTTTTTTTGTATCAAATACCAACTCAACAGCAGCGTTGGCTTCTTGGTTAATCTTTACTGTTTTCCCTCTGGGAAGAGTTAAAGAGTAAGAGACCTTATTGAAAATGATTTTTTGATCACCCATTTTTTCCTCGAAAGAGGCCAATAGGGCGATAAGCTCGTTGACTTGATAATTCGATCGATTGACAAAAATATTTTGAGTTTCTTTATCTAAAATTAAATTGAGCTCGTTTATTTTATCTTCATAACTCTTTGCTTCTACATCGGGTACAAAATAAGATAATTTTTCATTCACCTTTTCATCCGATAAAAAGGTTATAGATCGAGTAAAGATAAAAATAAAAGACATGATAGCTAAAGACACTTTGAAAAGCCTTTTCATTTTTTTTATCTTAGATCTCAAGAAAATTTTTCGATCAATCTCAATAAAATGTATAGAATCTGTATCTTCTTTAAATCTTTCCAAAGCTAAACCTAAAAGGGAAGCATGTAAAGGATGATACTTTTCGTTAATGAATTCAAACTTAAACCGATCTTGTCCTATTAAATCTTTATAAGAAAGACTCAAAGGATCCTCTTTATCTAAAACTAAAACAAATTTATCTGGCAAATTCGGGAATCGACTATGTAAAAAACTCAACAATCTTAAAACTTCTTTTTGCTTAAGTTCGAATTGTTTTTGAATTTCATCCCTATTCCAAGAAAAACTTTGAAAAAAGACGAGATGGCGATCATCGGAAACGCCTATAATCGTATTAAATTCATCAGCATATAAAAAACAAAATGGAGACTTTGTTTCTAAAACAAAACATATATACCGATTGACACCTTGAGCTACATGAGATAGTAGGTTAAATTGTATTTTAGGGTGGAAATCAGATAGGTAGTCATGTAAATACTCTTTCTTTGTGGAAACTAAACTAACTTGAAAAAGATTTTTCTTTATTTTTTTAGTTTTACAGATGGAAACAGATTCATCTAAAGAGTAAGGTAAAAGGCTTTCAACTTGAAAAGGTATAGCTTGCTTTAATTTGTAGCGGCTTGGGATGGATAGTTCAAAAACACGCAAAAACACTTTGGAAGGAGCTAAACCTGATACGATCTCTATATCACGATTTTGACAGTCCTCTAAAAGATTGTAAAACTGTTTGACATCTTCTTCTTCATTTAGACTAAAAGTGTCAACAGATAGGAGTTCTAGGTTTTCTTTCTCTATCTGCACTAAAGTGACTTTAACAAGCGAGCGGTCCTTGAATAACGACAGGATCTTCATAAGATAACGCTATTTATGTTTAATAAGTTTCAGGTATTTGTACGAGTTAGAAAAATTCTAAACTTCCATCTAGATTTTTATAATAGAGGAAGACATAATAATAACCAAATTTTTATGAGGTTTCTCTCATGCTTTCCTTCCATACCTACCGTATCATGGCCTCAATCATTAATCATTTATTTAATTTGTATAATATTTTTTTGATGATCAGAATTGTCTCTTCTTGGTTTCCTCAAGCCAATCGCTACAAAATCATAAATTTTATCAGTTATTATACCGATCCTTATCTTAATCTTTTTAGAAGATTTATACCTCCTTTGGGAGGAGTTATAGATTTTTCTCCAATGATAGCGTATTTTTTTTTGAAATTTCTGGAATCTATCATCCTAAAAATATTGACTTGGCTCTAAAATGAGTGAAACGTTCTTAAAGACTCCATTTTTTCTTGGTGACCTAGAGCTGCCTTCTAATATTTTTTGTGCTCCTTTAGCTGGCTGTTCTGATATATCTTTTAGACATATGATGAAAGTTTATCGTCCTGGATTAGTTTACTGTGAAATGGTCAAAATGGATGCACTTGTAAGACACGATCCTCATACCTTTCGGTTGCTAGATTACGATAAAGATTTACATCCTATAGGGGCTCAATTATGTGGGAGCAAAAAAGAATTGGCAGGGCCTTGTGCCAAGATAATTGAAAGCTTGGGTTTTGACGTCATTGATCTTAATTGCGGCTGTCCTGTTGACAAAGTGACGAAAGATGGCAGTGGGTCTGGTTTGTTAAAAAATCCAGAGCTTATAGGTGAAATTTTGCATGAAATGGTGCGAAGCGTTAAGATCCCTGTCACTGTGAAAATCAGATTAGGGTGGGATCATAACAGTATAAACGCCTATGAGATCGCTCAAATAGCAGAAAAAGCAGGGGCAAAAGCCATTTGTATTCATGGACGAACAAGGTCTCAAGGTTATGTAGGACCAGCGAATTGGGATCCGATCAAAGAAATAAAAGAAAATGTAAAACAAATAAAGGTGATCGCGAATGGGGACATTTTTGATCACGTAAAAGCTTTACAAGCTTTTGAAACAACAAAGTGTGACGCTATTTTGTTGGCAAGAGGAACCTTCGGACAACCATGGATTGTTGATGATATTTACAGGTTTTTAAAAGGTGAAAATATCATAAAAAAAACGGCCTCTGATTATAAAAGATCTATGATCCACCATCTCAATCTGATCCAATCATATCAAGTTCCAAGAAAAGCTCTCTTAGATATGCGTAGGGTATGTTGTTGGTATCTAAAAAAAATTATAGGAGCTAAAAAACTAAGAGAATCTCTCAATCATTGTAAGAATTTTGATGAAGCGTTCACTTACATCAATGATTTCAATTGGGATGAAGCCGAAGTCAATAGCACAATTTCGTGCGACTATAATCAGTAGTCTTTCTAGAACACACCCAATATCCCAGCCATCGTTCCCAAGCTAAAGTGAAATATAGAGACACCAATCAAATTATAACTTTGGATGTATAAAAGACCGAATAAAAGACTGGCAATAAATACTATTAACCCAGCTATAAGACTGATATGTAAATGTAAAACAGCAAAAACAACAGAAGAAATCAATATGGGGAGAACACCTTTGTCATTATTATAAAATCTTTGTAAAACGCTTTGACCAATCCCTCGACATACAAATTCTTGAATATAAGAGCTAAGCAAATATGGCAATTGTATACCTTCTCTTAAAGTAAGTGGATTCAGTTTGATATAATTCGATAAAAATTTACTAATACTTTCTTCTAGAAAATAAAAGATAAAAATCAATCCTAAACTAGCTAATAAACCATCCATGACCGATTTTTTCCAATTTGAAAATCCAACTCCAGCTTCTTTCAAAGAAAAGTTAAAGACTCTCATCACAATCAGGAAAGGGATAAAGACAACTAGGATATAAAGCCAATGAAACAAACGACTTTTGCTGTCTAATAACCCTTCTTTAGCAAAAGATTCCAATATAGAACTTAATCCTAAAAACACAATAACCCATATAAAAAACTGCCCAAATTTATTTTGCATTTGAATTTTTTTCATCTCAGATTCTTTACTTAAGATGAAATCTTCATTCATTTGCCTTAGTCTTGGAACAGTGATTTTAGCGATATTAGCGATCATTTGGTGATAAATTTTCTTTTCTTTTCCTTCATTTGTTGGAAGTTTTCTTTTGTCAAAAATGATCAAAGTACAATCTGATAAAGCTTCAACATGAGCTGATCTAGGAGCATTATCAATAAAGCCCATTTCTCCTATCATTTCACCTTTTGAAAGCTGTTTAAGTTGAATTTTACATCCATTTTCCAAGCTCCATTTAAAGATAGAGGCTTCCCCTTCTACAATGATAAAAAGCTGTTCTGACGCCGATTTTTCTTCGACAATTAGTTCTTTTTTGGGGATTTTTTTGATTTCCGCGTAGGGATAAATATCAGCAATATCTTGTTCAGAAAAATCTTCAAATAATTTGAGTTTAGAACAAAACTGGACAAAATCATCGCTGTTCATAGCTGACCTAATTACATGTTTTTTTTTGAGACATAGCATACGATCACTATTTTGCAAAATAAAAAGGTGTACTATAAGAAACTGATTTGTTATCGATAAGATCAATCAAGACGCTTAAAATATTGAGATCATATTCAATGACAAAATTCAATTTTAAAGAAAAATCGTTGCCTTTATTCCTTGGACTTGGTCTAGTTTTTTTGGTTTCAACCCTTTTATTTTTCACCCCGAAAACGATCCTCCATTGGGTGAGCTCTTTGGAAAACTACACATATGATTTCATTGTCAGAAAATCTTTTAAACCCCTACCTAAAGACACACCGATCACTATAGTCGATATTGATGACTTGAGTATAAAAGAAGCAGGTCGATGGCCTTGGCCAAGAAAAACCTTTGCGGCTCTTGTTGAAAAAATTTATAAACAAGGAGCTGTTGTTGTGGCGTTTGACGTCACTTTCCCTGATAAAGAACCTAATATGGTAGAAGAAATTGAGAAATTTAATCCTCAAAATCCCTATCTGATTTCTTCTTTGGAATCTTTAAAGGCCGCCTTTGATTACGACAAAATATTTGGTCAAACTCTGACTCTTGGAGAATCGGTATTGGGAACAGTTTTCAAAGATTATGGAGAAAGCTCTGCTGTTCTTTGTAAACCTTTAATGCTTTTAGAGGAAACAGAAAAAGATTTAGCTATCTATAATTATCCAAATTATCTGGGGAATATAGATGTTCTTCAAAAAGGGGCTAAAAGTGCTGGATTCATTAACGCCACACCCGATAAAGATGGTGTATTGAGATGGACCCCTCTCATTGTCAGACATCAAGATGCTTTATACCCTTCTTTGGGTTTTGAGGCTGTTCGGTTGTATACTTTAGCTAAACAGGTGTCTCTTGAAAAAGCTATTTATGGTGGGCGTCTTGTTTTAGAAGGAATACATTTAGATAAACTCTTCATCCCAACAGATCCTTCTGGAAGGATGCTCATCCCTTATAGGGGAGGACCTTTTACCTTTTCTTATGTACCAGCTATAGATATTTTAATGAATAAAAATGACGCTAATCTGATCAAGGATAAGCTGATTTTTATTGGTTCAACAGCTTCTGCCTTAGGAGATAACCGTCCAGCTTCTATAGCTCCCATTTTTCCCGGGATCGAAGTACACGCCAGTGTAGCAGCCAGTATAATGGATCAATATTTTCCTTTTAAGCCATCTTGGAGTCATGGAGTTTCTTTACTATTGACTCTATCATTAGGGCTTTTATTCAGCCTTATTTTTCCTTTCATCAGGCTCATGACTTTGTTTATCTTATCGTTTTCTGTTCCTGTGATTTTAGTTTTATCTAATCATTATTTATGGCGAAACCACCATCTCGTTTTATCCACTGTTTTGCCAATCCTTACGATCTTTATTTTGTTCGTGATAAACGTTATCTACGGCTATTTCATCGAATCTAAAAAAGGGAAAGCGATTAAATCCATATTCGGACAATACGTGCCCGCTCCTTATTTAGAAAAAATGTTAGAACAAAACAATGACTTTACTTTAGAAGGAGAGAGTAAGGAAATGTCTGTTCTTTTTTCAGATATCAGAGGCTTTACTTCTTTTTCTGAAAAAATGAACGCCGGAGAACTAAAAAAATTCCTTAACGCTTATTTTACACCTTTGACAGAAGTGATTTTTAAACAAAAAGGAACCATTGATAAGTATGTAGGGGACTTAGTGATGGCTTTTTGGGGTGCTCCTTTAGAAGATCCTGATCACGCTTATAATGCAGTCAAAGCTGGGTTAGAAATGCAACGCAGCTTAAAAGATTTTAATAAAAAATTAGAAGGTTCAGGACTGCCTTTAGTAAAAAATGGTGTCGGAGTTAATACGGGCATTATGAACGTTGGTGATATGGGATCTCAATTCAGAAAAGCTTATACCGTTATTGGGGATTCCGTTAATTTAGCTTCTAGATTAGAAGGCCAAACAAAATTTTATCACGTCGATATTTTGGTTGGTAAAAATACGTGGGAAAAAACAAAAGAGCGATTTGTCTATAGAAAACTAGATAAAATTAAAGTAAAAGGAAAAAAAGAAGCGACCGAAATATATTGTCCCTTAGGTCTGAAAGAAGAAGTAGATCCAAATGAAGTGAAAGAGATCGAATTCCACCATATGTATCTTGAAGCTTATTTCCAACAAAATTGGGAGGCTGCAGAATCGGGTTTCAAAGAGCTGAAGCAATCGTATGCCAAAAACAGTGAAATTTACGATGTTTATCTAAATAGGATTACCCGTTTAAAAGAAACACCTCCTGGATCTGATTGGGATGGAGCTTATGTTTTTAATGAAAAGTAGATAAGGAAAAATATGTTCAATCATTCAAAAGTAAAAAATGTATTAAATTGGTTTGTCTTTTTTGCTGTAGCATTAATCCCCTTAAAAGCTTGGTCATCAGACCCAAAAGAAGCAGGCATTGTCGTAACCGCTCAAGGAGACCCCATAGCTTCCAATAGCCAACAGACAAGACATTTAACGAGAGGTATGCCCATATATGTTCAGGATAAAATCGTCTTGAATGACACCTCTAAAATACAAATCAAGTTTACAGATGGAGGCATCATTAACTTAATACCGGCTTCAGAATACACAGTTGATTCGTATTCTTTTAATGAAAAAGATAAGAATAATGAAAATGTCGGTTCTTTGGCAGAAGGGGGATTTCGTGCGTTAAGTGGAGCGATGTCTAAAAAAGATCCCTCTTCTATCAAAATCAAGACACCCGTTGCGACTATAGGTCTAAGAGGAACCATTTATCAGATAGAGCTTGTTAATGGCTCTTTGGTCTGTGGTTGTGAAAAAGGGAGTATAGACGTCTCAACAACTCATGGGTCTATCACAATAGGTGATAGCTTTAACTTTTCTTATGGGCAAGTATCCAGCGCTGATAATCCTCCAGAAACCTTGAACGAACGTCCATCTGAACTAACCCCCATCAATGCAACGGAAATTCCAGGGGGATTATCTTATGAAGAACAAGAAAAAGAAATAACTCATATCAGTCAGCAATCAAACACCGACCAAAAAGAACAAGCTAAAGATGAGTCGGACGACGATATGATCAAATTAGATGCAAATGAAGGAAAATGTATATAAATAACAGGAGATAAAAGTGGATCAGGAAGAATTTATTTTTCTCAAAAACATAAATCTTTTTAATGGTTTAGAAGATCAAGATTTGATGGATATCATTCAATTTGTGGAAAAAGCCTCTTTTAAAAAGGGTGATTTTATTTTTAAAGAAGGGGATCCATCCGATTCTTTATATGTTATATGCAAAGGAAGTGCGCAAATCTTAAAGTTAGCCGACGATAAAAAATCTTTTTTTAATATACAAAGTTTATCTGAAGGGCAGATCATTGGAGAAATGGGCTTTATTGATGATATGGCTCGTTCAGCATCTGTCAAAGCTTTAAGTGACATGGAAGTTCTTAAATTAAAAAGAGAAAGCTTTAACCTCGAAAATGCTTTAGCCAAGAAAATCCATAATCAAATCGTCACCAATATTTCAAAGACCACTATATCTAGGCTCAGAGATACCGGTAACAATTTAGTAGCTAGCTTAAAAAGTGAAAAGGAAAACTTAGAAAATCAAAATAAGTTTGGACATTTTTTCATTTGGCTGATGGTCTTATTTGGTATAGGCGCTATTTTTGATGAGATCGCTAAACAAAAAATTGTGGATGTTAGAAATGGTTATTACAGTTGGGCTTATTTAATATCTTTAGTTTTACCATTTATTGTGATCATTCGAGTGTATAAGTTCAGCTTCTCTGATGCAGGCCTGTCTTTTAAAAATTTCAAAAAATCTTTAATCCAAGGGTTCGTTATTAGTGCTTTACTCGTTATCCTCTTTGTTTCAGGAGTGGATGAATTGTTAAAAGAAGTGATACAAAAGCACGGGCTGTTAAAGACCCCTAGACCCCTTGATTTGGTCAGCTTACTTTATCTTCCTCACTCATTTATTCAAGAATTTATTTCAAGAGGAGTCGCACAAACAGCTTTTCAAAAATTCTATTCTGATAAAAAAGGTTTGAAATCTGTGATGATCACATCTTTTATATTCGCCGTCTTTCACCTTCATATAAGTTTCACAGCGGCTCTGCTTGTCTTTCTGGCTAGTCTTTTATTCGGCTTTATTTACATCAGAAGTTATAATCTAGTGGGTGTGACGATTGTCCACTTTGTCATAGGCACATTAGGCAAATATTTAGGTGTCTTTTGATTTGGGAGGAAGTAAAAATTTTATTTTTTTACTTCCTGGTCGATCTTTTCTTGTATTTTGCATCTAAAAGAGCATCATATCCTATAGGAGGCAGGACTAAGCAATGACTGATATCATCTAAATGCCCTATCGCTAGTTTAGCCTCTATTTCATAGGTACAAAAGCCTTCTTTTAAAGGAAAAACATTTGATACAATACCTACGTCCAAGCCTTGAGGAAATAACCCATCTAAACCTGTCGTCGTGAGTAAATCACCTATTTGTATTGTTTTATTTTTTAAACTGAGCTTATTTGAATCTCTCTTAGATAAAGATAAGCCAGGAGCTTCTTCTTCTTCAAAATCATCGTTAAAACCAACACCTATCAATGTTTGCTCTCTAGCCCGGTTAAAAAGGCCTTTACTTCCTCTCATTTGCCCCTTAGCCAAAAATTTATTATCCAGCTTTCTTTTCAAAAGATCTTGGAGTTGTTTTAAATAAGCTAAACAAATCTCTTTTTGTGTCTTTTGCTCGAACAAATCATCCCTCATGAGCATGATCTCTTTGAAATCTTCTATTTTAGATATCAACATTTCATTCTGTTCAAAACCCCTAGAAGCTCTCACAGATATAGCTAGAAGTGGATCGGTGATTAATCTCACCTTTGATTGTGTTTCGTAAACCTCCTCTATCAAACCTAACACAAATGTTCCCACTAAAACAGGGCTATTGTGACTGACAATATCCATGCCCAGTTGCTGATTATCTTTTTGACCTACATTGATCCACACACTCCTATTCCAAGAGATAGGTTCTTTAAATATCACTTTGGCAGGTAACGACTTGAGTTGTAACTCTATTTTGTGGCTAAGTTCACTACTTCTTCTTTGGAAAAAATCTCGCCACAAAAAATCATTGATTTGAGACGTTTTAATTTGCCTAAGTCTATCTAACTGATCCTCTATTCGTTGGTCAAATAGAAGCCATTCCTTCATGTCTTTAATTTGTTGTTTTAAAGCGAGATTTTCCTGCTTTAATTGAAAAAATTCTTCATCAACCAAATGATGATCCGTTTTAGGTATATTTGGCGGAGATAAAGAACTTTTTAAGGTATTTATTCGAGACCAAGTTGTTGAAACGGCTTTTATACTATTTTTTCGGTATGTATTTGTTTTGTGGTTATCAAGATTAAGAATAATAAATAAAAAAAAGATCAAAGGGAAAAAGGTTTTATAGGATTTTTTCATTATTTATAATAAAATTCATACAGCTTAATTTTGTGAGATTGTATCAAAAAAACTTGTTTAGCAAAAGAAATAGCACTTAGAAATTTGATCTGATACTTATAAAAAATTTTCTTTTTAATTTTTGTAGAGAATAGACGATTAAAAATCCTGCAATAGAGTACGCCCAAACACAAAGGGCCGTCCACCAACTAATAGCTGAAAAATAAAAACCATAAACAACGATGAGAGTAGAGAGAAACTGTGTCATTAATATGGTGATCAACAGATATTTAGACTGAAAAAAATGTTTGTTTTGATCTCTTATAGATAAAATAAATGAATGACCAGAGATCGACATTCTCAAGTAAATAATGGATAAAAGAGTATCTATCGACACATTCAATAAGTTTTGATAGATGTAAACCAATAATAGTGTCAATAAAGTGTCGAAAAAAGCCAGAAAAGAGGCAAATGAGACTAATCGAAGAGTATCCCATTTAGCAGGCTTTAAGGGAACATCCACATTATCAAATATCATAGAAAATATAGCCAACTCATTCACAATGACGATCATTAATAAAGCAACAGGGCTTAAGGGAAAGAAATTAAAAATGAGAAAACTAGCTATGAAAAAAGTGAGAAATCTAAGGCTATCGGATAATCTGTAAAGAGCATAGTTTTTGATTTTTTCGAATATAGAACGACTATGTTGAACCAAATTGAGTAGAGGAGAGAGACCTTCTTTTAAAAGCACAAAATCACTAGCTAATTTAGCTCCATCAACACCATTAACAACACAAATACCAATATCTGCTCTTTTCAAAGCTTCTATATCATTAACCCCATCTCCTGTAACCATCACAATATGTTGCCTTTCTTGTAATGACTCAACAGCTAAAAGCTTATCTTTTGGTAAAACCTGTGATAATCCATTTAAAGCCTCGATCTTTTGTCCTATAAAGAATTTATCTGAGGATCCGGTGATTGTTTTTGTTTCAACAATTTCATGACCAATTCCTAAATCAACACCTACTTTTTTAGCAATTCCATTCTGATCACCCGTTAACATTTTAATCTGTATCCCCAAAGACTGAAGCCCTCTTATTATAAAATTGGAATCTTCTCTTAAAGGATCTTCCAAACCCATCAAGCCAACAAGTTCAAAATTTTCTTTGTCTGTTTTCTTGGCTATAGCGATAGATCTCCATCCTTGATGAGCAAATTCATCAGCCTTTTCATAACATTTTTTTTGCTCTGACTCTGTGAGTCCACAAAGAGGTAAAATAGCTGGTAAACTGCCTTTTGACACTAAAAACTGCTTTTTTTCGTTTAAAACAACCACACTCTCAGAACGCTTCACAGAAGGTGAATGGGGTTTAAAAGAAACGACTTTATAGTCTTTATTTAACAATGTTAAATCACATGATTTTTTGATCGCTAAATCAATAGGGTCTGCATGTTCTAAATCAGAACCTAATAAAGCATATTTATGTAAATCTTCTTTATTGAAACCTTTGTAGTTCCATAAATCCTTCAAAACCATTTGATTTTTTGTTAAGGTTCCTGTTTTATCTGAACATAGTATATCCATACAAGCAAGAGACTGTATGGCATCAATATTTCTTAAGATGACACCTTGATCGGCTAGTTTTTTAACACCAATAGAAAAAGTGAGAGAAATCACAGATGATAAAGCCACTGGAATGATCGTGATTAAAAGGGCTAAAAACAAATGTAAGTGATCTAAATAAACTTTCTGTTTTCCAAACAAAAAAATATTAAAAACGAGTAAAATTAAAATCGATAAACATGTGATATATCGTCCAAATTTAATAAGCTTTTTGTCAAAAAATCCTAAAAAATTCTCTTTTTCTAAAATCTCTTTTATTTCTTTATTTTGTAAAGAATTATCTAAAGATAGAATCTCTGCTATACAATCACCTTGAACAATTGTTTCCCCTATATTTAGCCTATCTTGGCTATATTTTTCTCTATTAGAACCTTCGTATTTTGTTTTCAAATCATTCACAGATAAAATTTTCATCTCATAATGGACCACATCTCCAATCTTAAGATGTAAAATATCATTTTGTTTGAGATCCGATAAGCTCATTGACTTCCATTCATCATTTCTTTTGACTAAGGCAAAAAACTGCATTTTTTTTTGTAAAGACTCAATCAGTTGATAGCTTGAATAAACATGATAAAAACAAATGCAAAGATTAATGGTGAACAAAGCGCTCAATATATAAAACTCCAGCCACTCTCTTTGAATAAAAGCGATCGACATGCTGATAGTGATGATAAACCCGACGGGTCCCAAAAATAGCTTCAAGAAAAATTTTTTCAATGCTTAACCTAGTGAACTTTATTTTTTGATAAAAGAGTCAATTTTTTATTTCTACAAATATATAATCAAATCGCTCAAAAATGGATTCATATGTTCAAATTAGTGACAGATTTTGCACCTTGTGGTGATCAGCCAATCGCTATAGAAAATTTAGTCAAAGGAATCAATAAAAATAAAAAAGCCCAAGTCCTTCTTGGTGTTACGGGATCCGGTAAAACGTTTACGATGGCTAATGTGATCGCTAAAGTGCAAAAACCGACCCTTATTTTGGCTCACAATAAAACTCTAGCTGCCCAGCTATACCAAGAATTTAAGAATTTTTTTCCCGAAAATGCCGTGGAATACTTTGTTTCCTATTACGATTACTATCAACCAGAAGCTTACATAGCAAGAACAGATACTTATATAGAAAAAGATCTAGCTATCAATGATCAAATAGACAGGATGCGTTTAAGCGCGACTAGGTCTCTCATAGAAAGAGAGGACGTCATTATCGTATCATCCATCTCTTGCATATATGGATTGGGACTTCCAGAGTATTACAGCCAAATGCAATTGCGTTTAGAGTTATCGCAGACTAAAAAAAGAGAAGAGACTCTCTTACACCTCGTTGAGATGCATTATAAACGAAATGATTTAGAACTGGCGAGGGCTTCTTTTAGAGCAAGAGGAGATGTTCTAGAAATTGCGCCCGCTTATGAAGAGAATCTAGCTTATAGAATAGAATTTTTTGGAGATGAAATTGAGAGAATCAGTGAAATCGATCCTTTGACAGGAAAAGTAAGAAGACGCTTGGAGAGTGTAACGATTTTTCCAGGATCTCACCACGTTACTCCTGAAAGTGTAAGGGAAGAAGCCATCTTATCGATCCAAAGTGAATTAGCCCACAGACTAGATTTCTTTGAAAAAAATCAACGGTTAATTGAAAAACAAAGAATCAAAGAGCGAACCCTCTATGATTTAGAAATGATCAAAGAAATCGGGTTTTGTAAGGGGATAGAAAATTATTCACGTCATTTCAGTAAACGGAATGCTGGTGATCCTTCTCCTTGTCTCATGGATTATTTCCCAGAAGATTTTTTATTTTTTGTCGATGAATCTCATCAAACTCTTCCTCAACTACATGCCATGTATAATGGAGATCGTGCTCGTAAAGAATCACTCATTGAATTTGGATTTCGCCTGCCGTCCGCTTACGACAATAGGCCACTTAAATTTGAAGAAACTTACAAAAAAATGCGCCAAGTCATTTATGTATCTGCTACTCCAAGTGATTGGGAAATAAAAGAAGCCGAAGGTGAGGTGGTTAAACAAATCATTAGACCCACAGGTCTACTCGATCCACAAATTGAGATAAGAACAGCTATGAACCAGGTTGATGATTGCCTAGAAGAAATTCGTATTGAAACAGAAAAAGGCAGAAAGGTCTTAATAACAACGCTAACAAAGAAACTAGCTGAAGACTTAACAAAATACTTAACAGAAATCGGCATCAAAACAAAATACCTACATTCTGACATCGATACATTGGAAAGAATGCAAATCATTAATGGTTTGAGAAAAGGAGAATTCGATGTGTTAGTGGGTATCAATCTACTGAGAGAAGGGTTAGATATCCCTGAAGTCTCTTTGGTCACCATATTAGATGCAGACAAGGCTGGATTTTTGCGAAGTGAAACAGCTTTGATCCAAACATGTGGACGAGCCGCCAGAAACGAAAATGGGCGGGTTATCATGTATGCTGACATCATCACCAAGGCGATTGAAAGAACTCTTCAGATCACAAAAGAAAGGAGAGAGGTTCAAGAAAAATACAATCAATTACACAATATAACACCAAAAACCGTCTCCAAATCGCCAATACAAGAAATCATGCAAACCTTTGGTGACAATTCTGAAGCCATTGAAGAAAATGCTCCAAAAATTGAGATCTTATCTCCTAAAGAGCTCAAAAAGAAAATCGATCTTTTACATCTAGAGATGAAAAAAGCAGCTAAAGAATTAAATTTTGAAGAGGCCGCGAAACTAAGAGATATGATTAAACATTACGAAAAATTACAAATGTTATGAGATTCAATGAGAAATCGAAGAGAACCAATCCTTCATTCTCCCCCAAATGTTTTTTTTAATGTTTTTTTCAATGATTAACCTTAACCTGTTTTTAGCTTGTTTATTTTCTAAATTATTAGAAGTGTGCTTATTGAGTGGTGGCTCACAAAAGGATTTTAAGCTGATAAATTGACCGGACTCTAACTGAGGTAGAATATTCATAAAATCTTTATTAATGCGTAAAAAAATCCCTTGTAAATGAGGGGCTCCTTTCATTAATTTTTCCAAATCCTGTTTATCTATACCACTAAATCTATTCAAATAAACCTGTTCTAAATTTAAGAGCTCATTAGTTTGAAGAGAATCAAAAGCCCCTTTAATTTCAGTACAACCTAGAAGCATCAGAGAATTTTTAGTAGGATGAATTTGATCATATCTTTTACAACCAGTCAAATCTAATAAGCGAATGTTAACAGCAGCTTTGAGTAAAAATTGTATACTTCTCGGGGATATTTGACTGCCAGATAAGCTAACCTCTTTCAAACAAGGAAGAGATTTTTCTTTAAGACCAAGAAAAAAATCAGACTCATTCTCAAATCTTTCATTATGTATTTGGAGAGAAGAAAGAAATCGAGCTGATTCCAATATTTTAATCACATCGCGATCAAATAAAGAGTGTATCTTAAGACCCAAAATAGTTGAGCTAAAATGTGTTAATCGATTGAAAGAATCAGGCTCCGATCTACTAATCATTCCGCCATGAGTATAGACATACAAATGTAAAGAAGAAAGAGAGGGAGCTAACATCCATAAATTTTCCCCATTCTTTAAATTTGTTCTATACATGTCAATGGTCTTTAATCGAGGATAAGTCCGCCCCTGAAAAGGATCGAAAAACATGTTTCCAGCACTAAAAGATTTTAAACCAATATGAGAAAGATTGGGACAAAAAGTCACTAAATCTAGAATCTGACTAACATCTTGTGCTTTATTAGATCTTTCTAAGATGAGTTTATCCAAGTTATGGAAATAACCATCATGAGAAGAAGAGGAGCATTCAAAATCACTGATCAACTCCAATGTTTTGAGCAAACTAACCTTCTTTAATAATTTAACAGCTTCTAAAAAAGTGGTTTTTTCTACTTCTAAACTAATTGTTTCATATTTTTGAGCTGTTTGATGAGGAATTAATTCTGTGATTTGCGTCAAACTCGTTTTTGTTTTAAGAGATATACTTTTTAAACAAGGACAACTCTGTAATAAAGTAGCTATTTGTTTTTCACCGATTAAACTTGTGAGCTTGAATTCCGTTAGTCTGGACAAAAGACTCACTTTTTCAATCAGTTGCACAGTTTCTTCGTCCGACAACCCTTTTACGGATAAAGAAAAGAGATCAGAAGCTTGAGGTAAATGATCGAATACATCGATGTAATCATCTTGAATCTCTTGGCAATCCAATTCTAATTTTTTTAATGAACGAGAAGAAAAATTAAAAGAAGAAAAATTGATGAAACCCTGTATTGATAGCTCTTCCATTTTATCAATCTTAAGAGCCCTCAATTCCATTTCCGTTAAAGAAATCTCCAACTGACCAGAAACATTCAAATCATAAATGCCATCAAGATATTTATTTTTACGAATTGTGGCATTTATGACACGCCATTCATAAATATCAGCCAGACGCTTGATGGTGAGAAAAAGATCGTTATGATGATAAGCTATGAGCAAATCATAGATATTTTTTGAACTGAGCCAAGGTTTTAATAAACTTTTAGCCACATAAGTGTTCAGAAGAAAGTCTAAGCCTTTATGTCGATATGAAATATGCCTAGGTAAAACACTCTGTTCATTGGATTGATACCTAGGGATCCAACAAGAAAAAAAACTCATTTTTAATAACTGTATTATTAATGTAAAAGCAGTATATAAAATATTTTAAACACCAAAAAAAATACAATAGAATAATGTTTAGAAGAAAAAACCTGATTTTTATCCCCATTCAAAACTGAGACAAAGATTGATGGTGAACAAAGCACTCAATATATAAAACTCCAGCCACTCTCTTTGAATAAAAGCGATCGACAAGCTGATAGTGATGATAAACCCGACGGGCCCCAAAAATTAGTGACAGATTTTGCACCTTGGTCAACCCTTGTTCTATACGAAAACGTCTTTTCGCTACGATTTTATTGAACAAGCATTCACTATAACTTAAGGGTGATCCCTTCGACGCTTTGTAAGAAAGACCACTTTTAAGGCCTGCTTCTGCTAATATTTTTCGATTTTCAGAAGATGTAAATCCCTTGTCTGTTAGAAGCCTTTTTCCTCGAATATACCTGATCAATTCAGGCAATTTTTTCACCTCACACTTGTTGGCGGGCTCAACGGAGATGTGAACGATCCTTCTGATTTTTTCACCCTTATTCCGTGCCCTTCTAGCTGCCGATTGATTTCCTGCAATAGCTTGTCGTTTAGTTTTTTTTCTATTAACTTATGGCGAAAACGACATATGG
>JBMLRQ010000008.1:0-10213 GCA_049240945.1 Rhabdochlamydiaceae bacterium | reverse complement strand
AATTTTACGCACTAGACTAGGCAAAAGCGGCCTAGATGAAAAGAAAAAGGACTTATTGGTTTCCCTTTAAGCCCTTGATTTACTTAGTGTTTTTGATTTAATTTAGATTTTGGAGGTGGAGAGAATCGAACTCTCGTCCTTAGCAAACTCCCTATTAATGACTACATGCTTATCGTCTTTTAATAAACATTAATTTTGAAAAAGACGCCCTACAATAAATTAATGTGCTCTTTTAGATCTTGGACATTCTATAAAAAAGCGAAACTAGAACTCCACACCAGGGTTGATGACGATAAGTTAAACGCTCCTGGTCAGGCTTTTAACTTATCGGCTACTTGCAACTATTAGGTATTAAGCAGCTAAGAGACCTTCCTCGTTACGAGAAAAGTCTACATTTACGGTTTTGCCGTTTATTTTTTTATCGGATGATTAAGGAGGCCAACCGATATCCTCCGCATGCCACTAATACTTTGTTTCCAAGTCGAAACCTTTACACCCCCATATCCTCATTTTATGACATTTAATGCAAAACATCAAGGAAGAAAGAGATTTTATCTATATAGCATAAAGGCTGACAAAAAATAGACTTAAACACTTTCTATAAGATAAGATCATTCTAAATAATGAGGATAGTTGTATGTTTGAGCAAGATCATGAATATAGTTTTTCAAAAAAAGAAGAAGAGATATTGGCTTTTTGGAAAAAAAATGATGTTTTTCAAAAATCTTTAAAAAAAACGGAGAACCAACCAATATTTTCTTTTTATGACGGGCCCCCCTTCGCGACAGGATTGCCACATTATGGTCATCTTTTGGCTGGTACACTAAAGGATGTAATTCCTCGATACAAGACAATGAAAGGATTCTATGTATCAAGACGTTTTGGTTGGGATTGCCATGGCTTGCCTGTTGAAAATGAAATCGAAAAAAATAAGCAGCTTTCAGGAGCTGACGCGATTGAGCGCTTTGGAATCGCTGAATTTAATGAGGAGTGTCGATCGATTGTTTTAAGGTACACAGATGCATGGAAATCGACCGTTGAACGGATGGGTCGTTGGGTCGATTTTATGAATACCTATAAAACAATGGATTCTTCTTTTATGGAATCAGTTTGGTGGGTTTTCGGCGAGCTTTATAAGAAAAGTTTAATTTATGAAGGCTTTAAAGTGATGCCATTTTCCGCCAAATTAGGAACGCCTCTTTCTAACTTTGAAGCCAATTTAAATTACAAAGACGTCGATGATCCTTCTTTAACCGTGAAATTTTCTTTAACCGAAGAAAAGAACACTTATTTTCTTGTTTGGACGACTACGCCTTGGACTCTACCGTCTAATTTAGCTTTGGCTGTTTCTCCTTCTGTTGATTATGTCAAGATTCAAGTCTTTGAATCCAACGATATTTATATTTTGGGTAAGAACAGATTATCTACCTATTTTAAGGAAGAATCAACTTATAAAATCTTAGAAACTTTTAAAGGAACCGCTTTAAAAGGAAAAACTTACCAACCTCTTTTTGATTACTTCTTTAAATCTTCAAAAAAAGGTTTTTACGTTTTAGTCGATGATTTTGTTGGAGAAGAGGATGGGACTGGTATTGTACATTTGGCTCCAGCTTTTGGTGAGGCCGACTATGCCGCTTGTTTAAAAGAAGGTATTGATCCTGTTTGTCCTATTGATCAAAATGGGAAGTTCACTTCTCAGATACCCGATTACGTTGGGCTTTTTGTTAAAGACGCCGATAAAGAAATTATCAAAAAACTTAAGCAAGAATCCAAGATTTTCTTGCACACTCAGATCAGACACCGATATCCTTTTTG
This sequence comes from Rhabdochlamydiaceae bacterium, assembly GCA_049240945.1. GTDB lineage: Bacteria > Chlamydiota > Chlamydiia > Chlamydiales > Rhabdochlamydiaceae > JBMLRQ01. Next base: position 8,398 of record JBMLRQ010000008.1, on the reverse strand, counting down.
CTGGCGTTCTGATACACCGTTGATATACAAAATGGTCAATACATGGTTTGTCAAAGTCGAAAGTTTTAAAGATCAATTATTAACGGCGAATCAAAAAATTTCCTGGGTTCCTGAACACATCAAAGAAGGTCGGTTCGGTAAATGGTTGGAAAATGCAAGAGACTGGGCGATTTCTCGTAATAGATACTGGGGAACACCAATACCTATCTGGAGAGGCGATAGAGGTGACTTAATTGTTGTATCAAGTATAAAAGAACTCGAAGAAAAGACTAAAACCAAAATTTCTGATTTACATCGACATTTCATAGATGATTTAACTTTTGAAATCAATGGGCAAAAATTTAAACGTGTATCAGAAGTCTTTGATTGTTGGTTTGAATCTGGTTCCATGCCATACGCCCAAAACCACTTTCCTTTTGGAAATGAAGATCTAACTTTGAAAAATTTTCCTGCTGATTATATTGCCGAAGGGTTAGACCAAACAAGAGGTTGGTTTTATACTTTAACTGTTTTGTCGGTTGCTTTGTTTGACTCACCAGCTTTTAAGAATGTTGTTGTTAATGGGATTATTTTAGCTGAAGATGGTCAAAAAATGTCTAAGAGATTGAAAAATTATCCGGAACCAGAAGTTGTCATCAATAAATATGGAGCTGACGCGGTTCGCCTTTATTTGTTAAATAGTCCTGTTGTTTATGGAGAGGATCTCAAATTTTCTGAAAAAGGTGTTGAAATGGGATTAAGACAACTCTTCATCCCTTTGTCGAATGTTTATCATTTCTTAGCTACTTATGCTAAACTTTACCAATGGGAACCTTCTCAGACGGTTTCTTTTTCCCTAAGGACTTCTCTAGATCAGTGGCTAGTGTCTTTAACGCATAAACTGATTTTAGATGTGACAAAATCTCTTGATAAATATGCATTTAATGAGGCTGTTAGCGCTCTTATTGATTTTACGGATCAGCTAACTAACTGGTATATTAGAAGATCTCGCAAAAGATTTTGGTCTGATGTAGCTTCCGATGATAGAAGAGAAGCTTTTGAAAGTCTGTATTATGCTCTTTACACTTTCTGTTTGGTTTCAGCTCCCATCATTCCTTTCATTTCTGAGCATATTTATTTGAAAATAAGAAAACATGAAGATCCTGAATCTATTCACCTTTGTGATTATCCTGTTTATGAAGAGCGGTTTCGTCTTGAAAAACTGGAAAAAGAGATGCAAGTTGTCCAAGAAATTGTGAGTTTAGGACATAGTTTACGCAAGGAGAATAAAATCAAAGTTAGACAGCCCTTATTAAAAGCGTTCATTGTTCATCCCGATGAAGCTGTGCTTAAACTACTCAGCAACCAAATACATTTGATCAGCGATGAATTAAATGTCAAAGAAGTGATCTTAGGAAAAAAAGAAGAAATGTTTGTTACGCTGCAAGCTAAGCCAAACTTTCGTGTTTTAGGAAAAAAATTTGGACCGATGATGGCTCAAATACAACAGCTTATTCAACAGTTGTCTCAATTAGAATTATCACAACTTCTTCAGAAAGGTGAACTTGTTTTACAATTAAATAAAGATACATTTTGTTTATCTTATGAAGATGTGGAGATCATAAGGAAAGTCAAAGATGGAGTGGTGGCGATAAATCAAGGATCCTTTACTTTGGTTTTGGATCTAACCATAAATGATGACCTTATATATGAGGGCTTAGCTAGGGAGCTCGTGAACAAGCTCAACACCATCAGAAAAGAAAAAAAATTAGAAATCACGGATAGAATAAAAGTCTATATAACTAGTTCTGCTAAAGTACAAGAAGCTATTTCTCAATTCGAAGATTATATCAAGAGTGAATCTCTTTGTGTTGAGATTTTAAATCAAGAAAACCAAGCAGGTGAAGCTTGGGATCTAAACGGTCAGCAAGCTCTTATTTATATAGAAAAATGTAATGTTACGTCACTTTAATGATTCAAAAAGGGTATAGATCTGCTTATAGGCAGGTCATACCCAATTTCTGTACATTTGATTTTTTGTTTGTAATGGGCTGTCTTGATTTCGATCCAGCAAGGAAATGGAAAGTGATACTCATTCTGCAATAAGTAGATCTCTAACTCCGCTTCTGGTAATACCGTGTCATCTTTTGTCCAATACGTTTTATAGACATCGTAGTTTAGAATGGGATGAGCGGTTAGATTCAGCCTAATTTGTGGTGTCCATAACTTTCTGAGATCGGGGCCTTCCTTGCTTTTTATTCCTATTTTTTTTCTATCTTCCTCATTAACTTTAAAAAGTGGCTGGAAAAGGATGATCGAAACTAAGGAAGGCTCTTCATGATCGAAAAAATCATTTTTTAAAAATGAGTAGCTCTTGATCATCTTTTTTTTGCTTACATCGATAAAGTAAAGATTCCAAACAAAAAAATCTTTCTTGTTCCGCATGAGTTCAGTCCACGATAAGCTCTTTTTAGGCTCTTTCTTAGTGAGATGAATAGGTATTGATAGTTCTTCCACGACTAAGACTTCTTTTTGGGGAGCTCTTTTGACTAAAACTGTCACTGTTTCTTCGTATTCAAATACTGAGTAACTATCAATCGTTCCATTTTTTATATAATCAATTATGCAGAAAGAAAACAAAATCCAAGGATAACCTAGAAGGATTAAAAATATTTTAAGAATCATGAAATTAAAAATTTTTGATATTTATGTATGGTAAAGCTTTGGTTTGATTGTATCACCATTATTTTTTTCGCGATAAAAAATTATCGACAGTATTTTATAAATGGATTAAATAACAAAAAAAGAGTCAGAGGTGTTGATTTGATAAACATGATTTTAGAAGGTTTGATAGCTAAAGAGAAAATGGCTTGTACCCCTTTTAGATTAGCCACTTTATTAATATTTATCTTAGCCATCTTTCACACTTTTATCGCTCATCACATATCCGCTTGGGGCCATCAATTAAGTTTAAATTTTTCTAAAAAACAGAAAAAAAATGTCAAAAAGGTTAGTTTTTTAGGAGAGATTTTAAAGTTTTTAGGAGAGGTTGAAACGGTATTTCTGATATGGAGCTTTCCTCTTATTCTCGCTATAAGTTATTTTCACAGCTGGGATACGGCTATTGATTATATCAATACGCGCGTTTATATTGAGCCTCTTTTTGTTTTTGTGATTATGGTTGTAGCTTCAACTAAGCCGATTGTTAAAATAGTCGAGGGATGGTTGTGGTTGATTTCTCAGCTTTGTGGGGGTAAAGTTGTTTCTTGGTGGTTTGCTATTCTGACAATAGGTCCACTTTTAGGTTCTCTTATCACAGAAGTCGCCGCTATGACTATATCTGCTCTTATCCTCGTTAAACAGTTTTACCTTTATCGACCCACTAAGTCTTTGGCCTATGCCACATTAGGCTTATTATTTGTGAATATTTCTGTCGGTGGACTATTAACCAATTTTGCATCTCCTCCTGTATTGATCATTGCGCGAAAGTGGAATTGGGATAGTTTTTATATGTTCACTCATTTTGGTTGGAAGGTCGTTTTGGGTATTATTGTTTGTAATACCATTTATTATTTGTATTTCCGTAAAGAATTTGAAAAATTGGACGAAAACAAACAAGAAGAGGAAGATGTTTACAAACCCATTCCTTATTGGATCACTCTTGTGCATTTTTTTTTCCTGACTTGGATCGTGTTGAGCTCCCATTATCCTGTTTTTTTTATTCTCGCTTTTTTGATTTTTTTAGCTTTTTACCAAGCCACTATTCATCACCAAGATCCTCTTTACATAAAAAGGTCTATCTTTGTAGGAGTTTTTCTTGCTGGTTTAATCATTCATGGTGGGTTGCAATCTTGGTGGATTGAACCTCTACTCAGAGATCTTTCCAAAGGAATGATTGTTCTCATCAGTATGATTTTGACTCCTTTTAATGATAACGCGGCCATCGTGTATCTTGTTAGCTTGATCCCTGATTTAAATGAAGGGATTAAGACTGCTGTTGTAGGAAGTGTTGTTGCTGGTGGAGGTCTTACTGTGATCGCTAATGCACCCAATCCGGCGGGTCAGGCTATTTTACATAAATATTTTCCCAAGGGAGTTTCACCTTGGAAATTGTTTTTATCCGCTCTATTTCCAACTATTATTTTTAGTTTTCTGTTTTATTTCTTCTAATTATTTTTAACGCATACAAGGGAAATACTTAATTAAGAACCAATTTCTTGCGTTTGACTAAGATTGTCATATTAGTTTGGCATTAGTATTAAGTTGAGGAACAGGTATCTTAAAATAAATATTAAGTCTGCAATTTTTGATGATTAAAACTTATAAGTCGAATAAGACTCAGTATTGTTATTTAATTCTTTGAAAGCTTAATAAGACCAGCAGACAATTTTCCCTTAACGACTTCAATATGTTAGAATAATATTTTCTTTGTGTTGAAGGCGGAATTAAGCAAAACCATTATCTTATAAAATGAGATAAACTGATTGATGGGACGAAGATCGAAAAAGAACTGAAAAAAATCCATGGTTATGAGATTAATCGGCAGTTGGAAGCGCACGGCATAAAGGTGGAAAAATGGCCTGAATTGATCGGGTATATGTTTTTATAAAACAGAGCCTTGAGAAACACGATTTCTTGCTCATTTTTCCCAAATTCAAGCTTTGATTCTTTTGTTTTCAAGTCAGGCAGAAGCTTTTTAACCAGGTCCCATGTCTATTGGTCAAGGGTGTTTTTCATTTTTATGAAGTCTGTTGTTCGGGAAAGAAAGCGATTTTTTTATACAATAAATATGTAAAGACTAAAAAAATAAATGAAAGAATAAACGGATATTTTAAATTGATCACTCCCAAGCTTGTGCTGATCAGTGCAGCTATAAAAGCAGCAAAAGCTTGTACACTATTGAAAAAACCCATTAATTTTCCTTTAGATTGTTTGGGCGCTAATAATGAAGATAAAGTTAAAAAAGAGGAAAAAACTAAAGATTGGCAAAAAAATAGAATAATTCCTGCTAAGCAAAATTCCGCTAAGCTATTTAAGAAACTAAAAGATAAAGAGGCTAAGCTCGAAATGAGTAGGCTGTTTAAGGTCAGGCGTATAATTTTTTTTTCTTTTAATAGAGAGGTTCCGCCTATTACACCTCCAAATAACATAGAAACAGCAAAGAGTGATAATGTGTTACCCACTTCGAAAGAGTTTAAAGCAAATTGTTCATCTAGATAGAACGGGATAAAGCTTCTAAGATTAATCCAGGCAAAATACCATATAAACAATAGAAAAAACAGCTTTTTAAGAGATGACTCTTTATCGATTTGATCCTTTACAGAATCTGAAGAGCTCTGTTTATTTTGGTCCTTAAGAGCATCTTCTTGATAAGAATAAATGAAGATCAGTATCGAGGATAGAGCGAATAAAATAGCTAAAAAGAAAAAGGGGGTTCCCAACGAAGTGAAGTTGTGAATGAGAAAGTTAGTGAAAAAGGGGGTGAGTAGCCAAGCAAGTCCCCAAGCTATATTAAAAAGACTCATAAATTTTCCTCGTTGAGCTTCTGAACTCATATCGCTGATACTAGCTTGTGCTATTGTGATATTGCCTGAACTAAATCCTGAAATAAACCGGCTAAAAATAAATAGCCAGATGTTTTGAAGAATTAGGGATAAGCCTGATGTTAAAAAGGACAAAGCTGTGAAAATTAAAGAGCCGATTAAGGTTGTCTTTCTGCCGTATGTGTCTGATAAACGACCAATAAAAGGAGCTCCAATAAGCTGGGCCAGAGGATAGGCTGCTAATGTAAGCCCTCCCATAATCATTGGATGGCGAATTAAAAAATCAGGTGTAGATTTGCCAAAATGAGACTCTGAAATGACATCAACTGTAGTATAGACGATCGCAAATCCCATTATGTCTAAAAAAAACACGAAATAAAGCAAAAAAAGAGTGAGATAAAAATGGTGCCGTTTCAATTCTCTATCCAATTGTAAGATTGATTTATTTTTTACATGCCTTTTGGGCATTAAAATGTCAATCTAAGATCCTTGAATCTATTAGCGGCTTTAATAAGAGCGGAAGTTATGCCAGATTCTGAGCTTGAATGACCGGCGAACGGAATGATTTGGATACTTGAATTGGCCCACGCTTTGTGCAAACACCAAGCCGTCGAGGGAAGACAAATCATATCATATCTACCATGAATGATTATACCGGGTATATGCTGAATTTTATGCATGTTTTTCAAAATGAAATTCTCTTCTTGAAAAAAACAATTGTTAATAAAATAGTGCGTTTCAATCTGAGCGATTCCCAAAGTTTTAGGATCATATGTCAAATTTTGATAAGGTGATTCTCCAAAATCTATTTTCAGAGCGATTCTTTCCCATGCACCCCACATATTAGCGGTTGTTTGTCTAACTTGGAAATCAACATGGTTTAATCTTTTTTTATAGGCTCTTAAAAGATTATCTTGTTCTAATTCTGGTATAAAATTCTTAAATTTATTCCACGCTTCTGGAAAAAAATGGCTTGCGCCTTCTTGATAAAACCAGTTGATTTCTTTTTGTGTGCCTAAAAATATGCCTCTTAATATGAGTCCTTCAACACTTAAAGGATAGGTTTGGGTATAAACAAGAGCCAGGGTGCTTCCCCAAGAACCTCCAAAAACAATCCATTTTTTTATATTTAGATGCCTTCTGAGTTTTTCTAAATCTTCTACCAGGTCCCAAGTTGTATTTTGATTTATAGAATAATAGGGTTTACTTAATCCAGCTCCTCTTTGATCCATGAGAATAATTCGATAAAAAGAAGGGTCAAAAAAACGCCGGTTTTTTTCTTCACATCCTACACCAGGTCCTCCATGTAAGAATAAAATCGGCATGCCTTTGGGATTTCCAGATTCCTCCCAATATAAATCATACTCATCCACTCTTAAAAAACCTTTATTGTAAGGCTCTATATCAGAATACAAAGTAGACATAAATTCCTTTTATTGATGCATGAATTTATTTTAGGATATTTATTTTTGTTTATCTCGTAAAGCAAGTTCCGATTGAATCCATAACCTGTATATAATCCAAGAGAAAAGAAAGCAACAGGCTGATGCAAACAATGGTATTTGAGAATTCAATATTGATGCTTGTCTAGAAAAAATGACTGAAACCATAGCAGCAAATGCTTGTAAAGCATTTGTTATGCCCAAGATCTTCCCTTTTTGATTTTCAGGAGCATATACAGAACAAAGATTTATTAAGTATGACATCACAATAATATGAAATACGCAAACTAATCCGCCTGACAACCAAATAGATAAGTTGTTATCAAAAAAAGAATAAAAAAACATCCCGATTATGCAGATCAGCATAGATAGTATAACCCCTTTATTGACTCGTTCTGTGTTAAAAAAAGAAGAAGAACCGATGATTCCTCCTATTAAACTGCTTAGGTTATAAAAGCTAAACAATAGGCCTGTTGTTTTTGCTGATAGTTCTTGATGGTTGTAGAAATAAGCTGGAAGATAAGTTCTAAAAAGCATCCATCCAAAAATCCAAAAACCGAAAATAACCACAAGTTTATAAAGGATCGATGAGTGATTACTTTTAAAAAAGAAACTAGTGATAGAATATTGATCGATTGTATTGGGATTTAAGGTGTTGGAGTTTTTGAAAAATATGGATATGTATAAAGCTGTCGCTAGAAGAAGAAAACCCAAAAGGAGAAAAGGGATAGCTAGTTCTATGTTAATTGATTGGTGATTATGAATAAAAAAACCTAAAGCTAGTGGAGTGAAAAGCCACCCTAAAGCCTTAGGAATGCTAAAAAAACTCATAAGCCGCCTTCTTCTGTCTTCATTGTTGACAAGATCGGCTACAGAAGCTTGGCATAAAGATAAAAGGGCCGAGGCTGATCCGGCTGTGAAGCGACTGAAAGCAAAAAATATTAAGTACTGTTTAAAAAGCGTGTAAGAAGAAAGTATTGCAGAAAAAGCTGATAGTAATAAGCAGGTAACAAAGAAAAACTTTCGTCCGTATTTATCTGACAAACTTCCAATTAAAGGAGCTACACATAATTGAGCTAATGGAAAAAAGCTTAACATAACACCAGTAAAAAATGGGACATGTTGTTTGATGAAATTGGGATACGAATTAATCGCGTCTGATTTCGTTAACAGGTCAACGGTACTGTAAATAATCACAGTATCGATTGTGTTTAAAAAGTAAATGAAATAGAAGACCAGGAGCTTGTAAAAAGATTTTTCGCTGGTTGAATTGCTTGCCATAAATTGAATGATCAAATTTTTTTGATAACATAAGCAAAGTATAATCCAAAAGATAAAAATATTTTTTCTCTATGAAAAAACAGAAAAAATATAAATAGAGATTGCGGAAAAAAAAAGGAATTATGTATGTTATTGACATCTTAAGCAGCGATA
>JBMLRQ010000007.1:0-18121 GCA_049240945.1 Rhabdochlamydiaceae bacterium | reverse complement strand
AGCTGTCAAAAGCTCTCGACCTGTATCTGACGCACACAGCCAGTAAAAGGGCGTTGTTCCTTTCCACGGTCCTTCCCCCGTGCAAGGAAGAGAGAGAAGTTGTGGCTCTTTTTCAATCAGAGCAGCAAAAAAGCCCCAGTGAGCTTTCAAAAGCTTTTTACCTTTATCTGACCCACACAGGAGGTAAAAGGGCGTTATTCCTTTCCACGGTCCTTCTCCAGCACAAGGAAGAGAGAGAAGTTGTGGCTCTTTTTCAATCAGAGCAGTAAAAAAACCCCAGTGAGCTTTCAAAAGCTTTTGGCCTTTATCTGACCCACACAAGAGGTAAAAGGGCGTTGTTCCTTTGCTTTGTCCCTTTGCATTTACGAAAGAGAGTAATGTGGGTTTTTTCTGCAGAATGTTGGCAAAGGTGGAATCCCAGCGCTCTTTCAGAAGCTCTATACCTTTCTCTGATCGACATAGCAAATGAAAAACAGATTCAGGGTTACATATGCCTTTCTCGAGATCTCTTCGTATGCTTTCTAAATCATTCTCACATAGATCTTCGTCTTTTAACTCCATAGCTTTTACCCCAGTCTTATGAAGATCAGCACTTGAGGACTTAAAAGCAGGAAGAGAGGAAGGTTGCTGAGAAAGGAGATCATCCACAGCTTTATTGAGATCATCTTCATGTATCCAAATTTGAGAATCCTCTTTTTTGCACGTCAAGTTGTATAAAAAAATAGGACTGGAGACATCTTTGATTTTGGCTATCGTAAAAATTATCCGAGTGTTTTGGTCCATTTTAATCATATAAAGAGGATATTTATGTGGACGATCTTGGCTAGATATCTTTAAGTGATCGCCTTCAATAAGTCTAGAATTTTTTAACCTGAGAGCCATGTCCCGGTAAAGGTCTTTATTCCCTGAAGAGTGTTCTTCTAAAACAGGATGGATAAGATAAGGATTTGTGTGACTAACAGAGCTCATAACGCCCTCTTCAGATTTTACTTGTTAAAATAAAAGTAAAAATTTTAAAAGATGATGATTTATTCTACAACAAAATATAGCTAAAATCTCAGTAATGCTAATTAAAATAAATAAAATTACAATCTTGCCCATGATCTTGAGGTGAGAGAGCTAACTTGTGCAGGTTCATCAGTCAACTCATTCCATGCATCTGAGCAAGCATCTAGCAATTCTTCTTCGTCCTTGAAAGTTCGATTTGAAAGGCGTGTGCGCCGCAAATATTTCCACACCTGCTCGCATGGGTTCAACTCAGGAGAGGCTGCAGGCAAAGCTAGGAGTGTTAAGTTTTGAAAGTTTGGCCATTTTTTTGTCGTATGCCACCCTGAGTTATCAAGCACAACCACTGCATGCCGACCCGAAGGAATTTGAGAGAAAATGTAACCCAAGTGAATGCCCATCCTATCCTTATTGGCATAGGACCATAACAAACCAACTGCATCACCTCTTTCTGGGGACACAGCACCAAAAAGATAAGTGTATTTGAACTGTTGTTGTCTCACGGCCCGAGGACGCGTTCCTTTTATCGCCCAAAGCCTGGTTAAGCTACCTTGTTGTCCAAATCTAGCTTCATCTTGAAACCAAATTTCAACACCGTTGATTGGCCCCGTTTTTGGCAGAGTATTTTCTACTTTTTCACGATTTTTTTTAAATTCTTCTTGCTCTTCTGGGTTAGAATTGGGATACCTTGATCTTGCGCTAATCCACACCAGTTTTGCTCGTTTTAAATGGTTGTATGCGCTTTTTAATGAACAGTCTATCCCATACCTATCTTTCATTAACTGCAACACGTCTTTTCCTATAATTACACCACCTGATCGCCTTGCTTGCAATTCCATGACTGCCGACCGAAAAGCTACAGTTTCACTATCTGGGATGAATCTTTTTTTCCTCTCTCTGTTTTTTCTTTAAGCCCATCAATCCCATGAGTTTTAAAATGGCGAACCCATGTATAGACCGTATTCCGTGTCATTCTAAGGAGTACAGCGATCCCTCGAGGGACTTTACCCTCTTTGAAATGGCTCAGAGCAAGAAATCTATTCTTTTCTCTAGGATGTTTTGAGAATTGATAAATTTTGTGAAGTCGTGCTTGTCTAGTCACTCTTCAGGAACAAGTATCGTTGTTTCCATACTTTTTCTCCATTTAAGAGAATAGTTTACATCGTTTTTGTATTATTTAAAAATTCAATTAGTATAAATCTTTGTCAAGGCCATTTTGTTTCAGATCTTCTCATCTTTTTATCTTTCGACAGTCCCAAGATAGTGATCTTGCTTAATTCTGCCTTCAACACCAAGAGAAAAAAAGTTCATCGTTACCCCCTTGAAGAAAATATCATTCTAACATATTGAGCTCGTTAAAGGAAAGTTGTGCAGCGGTCTTTAATTTAGAATTGGGTTAGAGGTTTCGAAAGAGGCCTATTAACCAAAATGAGCTCTGTATCGACACTTTTTTCTTGCTTTGTTTATTTTCACCTCATATATTATCCTCTAATGAATAGGCGGGAGTGGCGGAATTGGTAGACGCGCTACCTTGAGGTGGTAGTGGGGCTTCTCGTGGGGGTTCGAGTCCCCCCTTTCGCAAGATTTTATACGTTATTCATGTTGATGATGATTTGTTTAAGTCTTTCAATCATTGACTCTTCAATAGATATGTCTTTCAGATCAGAAAATTTTTTCATCCCTTCCAAATATTTTAGCTGTCGTATTTCCTCTGTTCTGAATGAATCAGCTTGATCCCAATTAAATGTCCCTTCATGAAAAAGTAACTTTAAATAAAAACTGGCTAGTAAAGCCTTTTCATTTTCTAATCTATCAATCTGAAGCAAATATCTTTTAAATAAAAAATAGAGTTCAGGAGTCGGTTTTTCTGGCCATTGAGAAGCCAAAATAGCTTGCCCCATCCCCCCAGCCGTTTTGAGATAAATAAATTTTTTCCTGAGAAATCCATGGTCATTTATGATAGAGGCTTGATAAAGCTGATAGAGACCAGATTTAGTTTTAATGATCCAAAAATCCCCACAAGAAAACAGGTCTGAGAGCATAAGTCCTTCACTCTTTTGAGCAGAAAGCCTTTTAATGATCAGATTCAGTAACCCATATTTTTCAGTGAATAGAGAAACAATCCTTTCCTTTTCTTTGTAATCAAAAGAATTAAGAACGATACCTTCTGTATGTAAAAGATTCTTTTCTTCAATCATCTTTTTTTGTTAACATGTTAAAGGTGGATGATCACGCATCGATAGCTCAATGGATAGAGTACCCGGCTTCGAACCGGGTGGTTACAGGTTCGAGTCCTGTTCGGTGCACTTTGACTTGATTATAACGTGTTTTCATGATTTATGGTTACAAGTTATTCAATTTATGACCATCAACAAACGAAATATTCGCCTTGATTAAGTGATACGTAAAATAAAGTGATCAATCTTTAAAGGTTTTAAATCATGCGTTGTACAGGTTATTGTTGTGCTGGCTCTTTTGACATGATTAATATACTTCATGATTTCAAAGATAAAGCCAACCTGCATATGTATCGGGATGTTATTCACTTCGAAGAAGAACTTAAGGACGTCTTTTGCTTTCCTTACGGGGCGATCGTTTTTTGGGGCTATTCTCCCGATGAAGAAAAAACATTTCTTTCTTTTTTACAAAAATTCATCAAGGAAACAACTTCATCTATTGAAATCGATGAATTCACTTTCACTTATGGAGAGGAAACCCATGTGAAGCACGATAAAATTGTATTACACAATTTTTCTGCGCTCACTAAGCTAGCCCTTTCTTATGGGATTGCGCAGTCGATTAAAATGACTACATTTGAAGAAACAATTGAGACGACGGTAAAGTTAACCAAAAATTTACCGAAGGAACTAGAAACCAAAGGAAAGATCAAGCTTTCGAGAAAAGAAATCTCTAAAAAAATTGGGGAGATCTTTGCCAAAAGAACTTATATTAACACCCATTCTGAAATGTTGGATACACCAGAATTTTTTTGGGATCATCCAGAGTTAGAGCCTTTTTATAGAAGAATGGCTCAATATTTAGACATCCATAAACGAGTAGAAATCCTCAACAGAAAGCTCAAAGTGATTAATGAGTTATTTGAAATTTTACAAGCCGAACTGAATCATCAACACTCATCTAGGCTTGAGTGGACCATCATTATTTTGATTGTCATTGAGGTCGTCTTAGTTTTAGTTTCCGACATCTTACACATTGTATGAAACATATCCTGAAATATCTTTTAGCTATTTATCAAAATTGCTTGTCTCCTTTTTTAGGTGATTGTTGTCGTTTTTACCCTTCTTGCTCTTCATATGCTAAAGAAGCTTTGGATAAATACCCCTTAAAAAAATCGCTACTTATGATTGTAAAAAGAATTTTGAAATGCAGCGCCTTTTCTAAAGGTGGAATAGATTTACCTTAACTTTCTGATGAAGGGATCATGATTTTTTGCCCAAGGCGTAACACATCCCTTTTCAAATCGTTGGCTTTGACCAAAGCATCTAGTTTGACTCTATATTGGCGAGAAATTTTCCAAAGACTATCTCCTTGACTGACAATGTGTATTTTAGGAGAAAGAGTTGTTTTTTTTAGCTCTTGTTCTTCTTTCTTTTTTATTTCCGAACCTTTTATGCGATTAGAATGAGGTATTAAAGGCAAAACTTTTTCTATTGTTTTAACAGTCAGAAGATGAGGCAAAAATCGAGAGATAGCTTCATCTTTATCCATTTTCTCAGGAGGGATTTGATGATGAGCCCTATACAAAATATCACAACTTTTTTTCCAAATCGCGTCAGATCTTGGGCTTACAACTAAATGTTGAATCAGCAAAGACAATCTTCTATTTTGAGGAGGAACGAGATCTAAAATAGTTAAAAGCTGAGAATCATCCAGTCTTCTTGAAACAAAATCTAAATCTAATTCCAAAAGCCAATAAGCAGCCCGTTTAGAACGACAAGACAAATAATCAGTTAACAATCTTTTCAACCGATCAATAGATAAATCTTGTTCTAGTTTTTGTGCACAGACAAAATCATTCAAAAGATTAAAGTCACCTTCTTTCAAAAATTTTAAAATCTCAGGTTTGGGCAACAAAATTCCTGATCGATGAAATAATGTATATACAGAATGAAATTCCTGAGTGAGATAAAAAGTTTGCCACAAATCGAGATTCACATCATCGGCCTGTTTTATTTCCTGAAACAAACCTTCCGTGGTTAAAGGCCACTTTTCACTCAAAGCATATTCATGAACAGCTTGAAATTGATAGTCCAGTAAACCGGGAAAAATCTTTATTTCTAATTCCTCTTCGCTATCTCCATTCTTGATTCTTATTTTTCTTTCCTGGATCTTTGATCCTGATAAAGCATGATTTAGATTGAAGTAATGGAAATTCACCAAGCAACTCAACGCTAGATCTCTTTGAGAAAACCCTTGCTCAACAAAACCATTATCCAACAATAAATTTATCAACTCCTTAAAAGACAATTTCATGTAACGATTAATGGTGCTTTCCAAAGAATTTTGGGGAAGATTTTGTCGGATGTCTAAAGGTTTGTGATCAAATTCTATGGTGTTTTGTTGTTCTTTAATCACAAAATAAAGAGAACTGGCTAATAAACCTATATTTAAAGCTCCACTCAAAATCAGCCATTGGGTCAATGATTTGGTTTTTTTCATCCACAAGTCTAAATGGGAAGAGCTTTTATCCATAACCTGATTTGTTTGAAATATTATTTTTTTTATCTTTTAAGAGATAATAGATTTGTGCTATACATGTATAAACGTTTAAGACAAAAAATTCTAGTTTTATGAAAATCTTGCTATCTTGGTTACGAGATTACATCCAATTTGACCTTTCAATAGATGCCTTATCAGATACACTGATGGCTTCAGGCGTTGAAGTGATCGATGCAATAAAGATCTCCCCAGCTTTTGATCATGTGGTTGTCGCTGAAGTCTTAGCTGTTGAGCCTCATCCCAAAGCTGACCGTTTAAAAATTGCCAAGGTATTTGATGGGTTAGAAACGAGGCAAATTGTGTGCGGAGCTTCCAATTGTAGAGTAGGGATTAGAACGGCTTTGGCTAAGATAGACGCCTCTTTACCAGATAAAAATGGAACCTCTTTCAGGATCAAAAAAAGCAAGATAAGAGATGTAGAATCTTTTGGCATGCTCTGTGGCCTAGATGAATTAGGCTTATCGGACACAAGCGACGGCATTGTAGAGTTTTCAAATGATATAGATATTGGTTCAGATTTAAAAACCTTTTATCAAGATGTGGTGTTAGATTTATGCTTTACCCCGAATATGGGACATTGCATGAGTTTAATTGGTATAGCAAGAGACTTATCCGCTCAGTTAAATATCCTCTACAAGCAACCAATTGTGAATTTTAAAGAAAATTCTGAAAAAGCCTTTGAGGATTGTCTCTCTGTTAATATTTCAGAAAAAAAAGGCTTAGAACAGTACAATTGTCGGGTTTTATCTGATATCAAAATAGCGCCTTCTCCTGAGTGGCTGAAGAAAAGATTAACTCAAAGTGGTCTGCGAAGTGTCAATAATCTTGTAGATATCACCAATTATGTTCTTTTAGAAACAGGACAACCTCTTCATGCCTTTGACTTAGATAAAATCAAAAACAAGACAATTTCCGTTGGCAACACACCTAAAAATTCAGATTTTTTTGCGTTAGACCATAAAAATTATCTCATTCCAGATGAGGCTATTTTAATCAACGACGAAGAAAAGGTTTTAGCGATAGGAGGCGTAATAGGAGGGTTGTCATCATCTATCGATGAAAACACTTCTTCTATTGTGATTGAAGCCGCTATTTTTTCCCAAGAAAGCATTAGAAAGACCTCTAAAAGCTTACAGCTGAGAACAGAAGCCTCTCAAAAATTTGAAAAGTTGGTGGATCCCGAAGCCACTATCTACGCTCTCAACAGAGCTTGCCAACTTATACAAGAACTATGTGGAGCAGAGATTCACCGAGGTCTATTTGAATACAGAAAAGAGCCTTACACTTTGAAAAAGATCAAGGTTTCTTTGTCTTACATCAACAAAATCTTAGGCACACATTTGAGCCTGAGTGAGGTGGTTCAATTTTTAGAGCGTTTAGAAATGATTGTTGACGTGCAAGAAGAAGAATTGATGATTAAAGTTCCTTCTTATCGTAATGACATTACCTATCCCATCGATATTGTCGAGGAAGTAGCTAAGATTTATGGATTAAAAAATATCACTAAACATTTTTCTCGACACGCATCTGGACAACAAATTGAACCTTCCATATATACTTTTGAACAAAAAGTTAGGTCTTTTTTAAGACAACAAGGACTTTTTGAATTTTTAACTTGTGATCTGATCAGCCCGGCCCAATCTCAGATAGCTTTAGACACCGGGTTAGACAACTCCTGTTTAATTAAAGTGTTGGCCCCAAGCTCGATCGATCAATCAGTTTTACGCCCTTCTTTATTACCAGCTTTCTTAGACTTGGCCCGTTATAATATAGATAGACAAAACATCCATTTAAAAGGCTATGAAATAGGCAAAATTCACACGAAAGAAAATGAAGATTTTAAAGAAGCTTTATCATTAGCTTTAATGATGTACGGTTCTCGTCATCCATACCACTTCGATAGCAAACCTCAACTTTTAGATTTTTACGATCTAAAAGGACACATAGAAAACTTTTTATCCCAATTCCACACCAATGCTTACAGCTTTAAAGCCTCATCTTTAAAAGTCTTTCATCCCAAAAGGCAAGCTCATATTTTTTTAGGAGATGTGATGATTGGATCAATGGGACAACTTCATCCCGAGCTTTTACAAACTTCTCATATTGAAAAAGAGATCTTCTTTGCTGAGCTCAATCTAAGTTCTCTGTCACTTCTGCATAAAAGCGATCATAAAGTATCTGCTTTACCCCTTTTCCCTTGTTCTGAAAGAGACTGGACATTCAATTTGCCAATAAATGCTTCTCTAGAAAAAGTCTTGAATGGCATCAAAAATGCTCATTTTCTTTACCTAGAAAAAAGCTACCTTTTAGATATTTACTATCCTGAAGATAGAAAATCCAAAAATGTCACCATCAGATTCATTTATCGTCGTAAGGATCAAACAATTTCTTATAACGAAGTTGAAGAATCTCATCATAATATTATGGAGTTTATCCAACAAACAATTCTAACATCCCCAGATTTCGAGGTTCATATATGAAGTTGCCATCTATTATTTATCTAGCTTTTATGAGCTCTTTACTTCTTGTTACAACTAGCTGCAGTAAGAAACAAAGAGATCAAGATAATATTGTTTCTCAAAAATATTTTCATAAATATGGAGAGAACGTTTCCCAAAAAGAATGGTTTTCAGAACATCTAAACGGTCATATTGTCACAAGTTACAAAAACGGAGTGACTGTTTCAAGTGAATACGATAACGGAGTTCTTCATGGGATCACGAAAAAATCACATCCTCATAGCCAAGTCCCAGAAAAAATCCAACTATTTGACAATGGGGAACTGATAAAAGATACAACGTTTGATTCTAGAGGAACAGCCATCAAAGAGATTTCTCACTTATCAGCAAATAAGCAAAAAGTTTTCCTTTGGTACGGTTCTGGAGTACCCCAAAGTGAGGAAATCCATGAAAATGGCAAATTAATCGAAGGGCACTATTTCTCTCCAAAAAATGAGAAAGAGTCTTCTGTAGAAAATGGACAAGGTGTCCGCTTGGAAAAAAATCGAGATGGACTTCTTTTGGCTAAAGAGTATTTTTCAGAAGGGATGATAACGATGAAAGAAACCTTTCACCCTAACGGTTTCCCCTCAGACATCACCCTCTATCAAAACGGGTTGATTCATGGAGAAAAACGTTCCTTTAATGAAAAGGGAGAGCCCCTTTGTGTACAGGAATATATGAATGGATCCCTAAACGGTAAAACCACTTACTTTAAAGACGGCATTCGCTCCCAAGAAATTTTTTATCTTCATGGCAAAAAAAACGGGTTAGAAACACATTATCTAGATGGAGAACACCCTTCTCAAGAGATTTCGTGGCTTAACGACAAAAAACACGGTGCTTCTACCTTTTATGCAAATGGAGATGTATCCACTTCTTGGTTTTATGAAGGGGAGCCTGTATCTGCTAAAAGATTCAAGGAATTAAATAGAATTGATCAAAAACTCAATGAAGTCAATTCTCAATCAGACCATTTTTCTCATTAAAACATCTAAACGACTTAATCTTTTTTCAATGTAAAAAAGATTAAGTCGTTTTCTTTCTTTTTCATCTCCTCGATAAAGACTCATAAGACGAGATGAAATGACTCTCAAAGGATCCAAGTTTCATTGCTTGCTTTCATTTATCAGTTTTACATCTTCTTTCTGTGAAAGATAACCTTGACATCTAAAACCTCAAACAGATAGATGTACTCATAAAGAGAAGAGATGAACAATCGCTAAAAAGAATGAAGGACTTTGCATGAATCAACAAGATTTATTAAAAAAAATTTCTGAATTAGAATCTTTAAATGACCAGTTGATGAGTGAACTGAAATACTTGGACGAACTCATGCGCAAAATAGGTTTTATTGAAGGGATTAAAACGCTCAAATTTGCCGCTACGGAAATGATCAATGAAGATCTCAAAAATGATTAGATAAGGAAATCGTACAATTCTTTTAAGGATATAGAATCGCTGTTGAGTTCAAAATCACAAAATTGGTCGATTAAATCTTTTTTATATTTCTTCATTTCCATGATTTTTTCTTCTATAGAATCATAAGTCACGTATCTTTTAGCAATCACTGTATGTTTGCGTCCTATTCTGTGGGCTCGGTCAATCGCTTGATTTTCAATCGCCTCATTCCACCAGGGATCTAGTAAAAATACATAATCAGCCGCTGTTAAATTGAGACCCACCCCTCCCGCTTTTAAACTCATCAAAAAAACCATTTCTCCTTCATGTTCCTGAAACTGTTCAACAACATTTTGTCTATTTTTTGTTTCTCCATCAAGATAGCAATAGGACCAGTTTCTGCTTATGATTTCTTTTTTCAGAATAGTTAAAAATTGAGTGAACTGGCTAAAAACTAAAACCTTTCTCTTTTGAGCCAAAACCTCTTCTAAATCACACAACACAGCCTCTAATTTAGCACTTTTAAGGCCTTCTTCCCCTAACAGTAAAGGATGGCAACAAATTTGTCTCAATCTTAGCAACAACTCCAAGATTTGCATGGAAGAATTGTTCTTGTTTAGTTTGGCTTTAGCTATAACGGCTTCATAAAGTTGTTTTTGCTCTTCATTCATTTGAACAAGAACAACTTGTTCAATTTTTTGAGGCAAATCGGAGGCCACCTCTTCTTTTTTTCTCTTAAGTAAAAAAGGACTGATTTTCTTTTTAATCAGAGAAGGTGATTGCCCTTTGAATTCAGATAATTGAGGGAAGAGATCAGGTATCAGAAATTTAAATAAAGACCATAGATCGTCCGATTTATTTTCCATCGGCGTCCCTGTAATCGCTAATCGAAAATGACTTTTTAGACGGTGAATAGCTGTTGCTGTTTGACTCTGTGCATTCTTGATATACTGAGCTTCGTCTAAAATAATAGCTCCAAAAGATATCTGAGAGAACAATTCTATATCTAACCTGACATGAGTATAAGTGGTTAAAATACAATTCTGTTTTTTCAAAAAATCTTTATCTTTCGACCTTTGAGGTCCAGTATGGAGGTATAAAGAAAGAGACGGTAAAAATTTGGCTAATTCTTTTTGCCAGTTAAAAACAAGAGAAGAGGGAACAATCAAAATACAAGGTGAATCTTGCTGATACAAAGATAAAAAAGCGATCACTTGAACTGTTTTACCAAGTCCCATTTCGTCTGCTAAAATCCCCCCTAGCTGGCCACTAAAGAGAAAATAAAGCCAATTAACACCTTCTTGCTGATAAGGGTATAATCTCCCTAAAAAACAAGAGGGAATTTGAACTTCTTTTTGATGCAAATCTAGCTCCAAGCTGGGAGATCTTTTCAAAACCCATCCATCCTCGATTAAAGGATCCACTAATCCTCTTTCGTGTTTTTTTAGAAAAACGGCATCCCCTATAAATGAGCAAGATGTTAAATCTTGTAGAGCTTGTGTCAGAGAATGTGGAATTAAACCGGTGTACTTTTCACCTAAAGGAAGAAAATGTTCTTGGTTGCTCACGGCGGTCATTAAAGAGGAAATGGTTTTTTGTTCTCCTGAAAAAGACAAATCACCCTTCATGAAGTAGCCATCTTTTCCCTCTTCAATCGTAAAATTCCAGTTTGCCTTATTAACAACTTGTCTACCCTTGTTATCGTAAATCATCCAACCTGATTCTAATAAGAGATTGACAGCTTTTAAAACAGCATCCAAAGGGCAATAGTAGCGGCTTTTTTCTATGTTTTTTTTAATAAAACCAACTTTTATGAGCTCTTTCTCCCATTCTTTTTCATCTTCCAAGGATCTCTGTGACAGATTGAGAGTCTCTTCAAAACAAAAATGGACATTATTAGCGTACATCATCTCTAGATTCGCAAAAGCTCCTCGTGAGTCTGTCAATCGTAATATAGGCTGAGGACTTTGATAAGCGTGATGAGTTAAAGGCTCACCCCAGATAATCAGAGGCCCATCTGCGGCTGGATGTTTGAATTCTTCCACAAAACGCTCTTCTTGCGATTTAGATAAAATAACATCTAACTTATCGGCCGAAAAAAGCTTGAGCCATCTCCAATCGACATGAGAGCTCAAAAAGTAAACGGTATTTTCAACAATCACCCAAATGGGCTCTCCAGAAAAAATAAAGGAGACTTTCTTATCTTGATTTTTGTCTGCAAAATTTAAGGAAAGAGAAAGTCCTGACAGCTGATAGTCAGCTAACCATATAAGATCCAAAGTCAAAAAAGGATTGAACAAAAGAGGTTTCTCTTTAAAAAAAAGCATTTTTGCCGCACATAACTTCTTCAAGAAAAAACCAACCTGTTGAGGACGAATTCTGATTCTGTCTAAAGAGATCGTGTCTTTGTGATAAGCTAATAAGTTTGCAAAAGCCAACTCTTCTTTGACTAATAGATCTATCAAAGATTTTTGATCTGAATTCGCTAAAGCATAAAGAACAGGATAAGAAAATTTTCTTTTATGCTGATCTAAGCAAAAAGGCTGTAAGATCAACAAATCTCCTTTAGGAGTCGGTTCAACAAGAAAATTAAAATATAGAGCCATTTATTTAATATCTAACCACCACATCCACATTCAGTCATGGTTTGACTGAGTCGGCGAAAAGGTTTAGGACGATCGGTCTTAACATACAAGCGCAATCTATCAGGAGGAACGTCCAAACAAGCTTGAGAACAACAACCTTTCATTTTGTCAGCACAATCTGGGCAACTTAAAAATAAATGATTACAATCCATATGAGCGCAATTGTAATAAATATCGGATGGATTTGAGCAATGAGAACAAGAGCTAATAATTTCTGATTCTCCATCATTTGCTATGGGAACACTCATTCTATCGTCAAAAACAAACAACTTTCCTTTCCAATGGGCGTTTCCTTCATCTAATCCGTACTGGATAACACCCCCATCTAACTGATAAACGTGCTCAAAGCCTTTTTCCTTTAAAAAGGCGGAATAAATTTCACATCTTATGCCACCTGTGCAATACATAAGGACTTTCGTTTTTTCCACATCTTTAGTCTGTTTCAAATTGTTAGCATAAGCCGGAAAATCCCTAAATTTTTCTAGATTGGGCAATTCGGCTCCTTCAAAATGTCCTATTTCCCATTCGTAGTTGTTTCTGACATCAATCAAGATGGTGTCTTCGTCTTTTGAAGCCAGCATCTCTTTCCATTTTTTAGGAGAGACATGCTCACCTGTTTGCTCGATATTAAATGACACATCTAAAGCAGCTAGCTGAGGTCTCAACTTCACTGTGGCTCTAGGAAAAACATTCTCATGGTAGAAGTGAACCTTAAACTTAACATCTTTAAAAAGAGGGTTTTGCTTTAACCATTCCATATATAATTGAGCATCTTGAAAAGATCCACTAGTCTGTCCATTGATGCCGTCTTTGCAAAGATATATACGGCATTTAATATTCTTTCCTTTTAGAAATTCTTTATGTGCCCTCACTTCTTGTTCAGGATTGGGAATGGCTACAAAATGATAATAGGCTAAAACTAAATACTGATTATCCATAAAAAAAACAAAATAAAAACTTAAAACTTTCCTATCATTATCTTCAAAATTTTGTTTAAGTCAATCCTTTAGGTGTTTGGCCCATGAATCAAAAACTACAGTCCGGCTGAGATTAATATTAGTTTTTGTTGTTGAAAAATTAGTAATTTAATACCATTTCTATTTTTAAACGATTACTATTGACTAGGAGAAAAAATGGCTCGTTATACAGGCCCTAAAAACCGAATCGCTCGCCGTTTTGGTGTTAACGTTTTTGGACGTGCGCGAAATCCCTTATTGCACAAAGCTAATCCTCCAGGGGTTCACGGTGCTAAAAGAAAGAAAAAATCAGATTTTGGCGTTCAGTTAGAAGAACAGCAAAAACTAAAAGCTTGCTACGGCATGATTAGCCAAAAACAACTCGTGCGTTATTATCAAGAAGCAGCAAAAGCGGCTTCAAACACTCCCCAAGAGTTCATACAAAAACTAGAAACACGCTTAGATGTGATTGTTTATCGTCTGAAATTTGCCGCTACCATATTTGGGGCTCAGCAATTAGTATCACACGGCCATATTTTAGTGAACGGCAAAAAGGTAGACCGAAGATCTTTCCATGTTAAGCCTGGTATGACCATATCTGTTCGAGAAAAGTCTCAAAAAATGGAACCTATTCAAGCTGCCTTGAAAAGCGGACAGAGATCTCTTCCTGAATACGTTTCTCTTAACGAAGCAGGTTTTTCTGGTCAATTACTCTCCTTGCCAGCTATTGACCAAATCCCGTTCCCATTGCCTTTGAACATCCCTTTGATCTGCGAATTTTTAGCACACAATTCTTAATACGTTCTCTTAAAAGATCCTAATCTTCATCCAAGATTAGGATCTTTTTTTATCCACTTTCAAAATGTTCTTTAATTTTAAAAGCCGATTTGTTGTGACAAAAATCCCTAAGAAAGAGCCAAGTTGAAACACAAAGTGAATCGTTTTGATCCAACCCTCTTTAGGCGCAGGAACTAACCCTTTCCCCAAAAGCAGGTCAAGACTGGCATTCTCGAATATCAACTTCTCTAACCAAATAACCAAAACAGCTGTGATGAGAGAAGACATAAAGATCTTAAAGAAAACTTTGAGATCCTGAGGACTGATTAACGAGCCGATTTTAGTGGTTAGCATATACATTAAAACCCAAAAATTAAAGACGGCGGCAAAACCAGTGGCCAAAGCGATACTAAAAGGCCCCCATTTAAATATGTAAACAAACAAGAAACTAACCATGCAGTTGAAAATGACCGACAGCACAGAAGCCCAGGTGGGAGAACGATAATCTTTTCTAGCATAAAAAGCTTGAGCCATCAAAAGGATAAAGGCTGTAGGAACCAAAGATACAGAATACCCCCATAAACAAATCGCCGTTTGACAGATCTGTTCATCTCCAAAAGCCCCTCTTCCATACATTAAATTAACGAGAGAAAATCCGCCCGCTAAAAGGAAAAGCATACAAGGGCACATCAGAAAAAACGCTCTTTTTAAGGCAAATACCAATAATTCTTTATACTCCTCTACTTTATCGGATTGCAAAATTCTTGTTAAACTAGGGAATAAAGCTGTCGACAAAGCAATACCAAAAAGAGCTAAAGGCAGCTGTTCGATTCTAATGGCGTACCAAAGATAAGCAGGCCCTTGTAGTGAAGCGACCCTAGCGAATAAAGTATCAAGAGCTCCATTGATTTGAACAGCACCTATACCTATCACAGAAAAAGCAAAAGCTTTGATGATCACCCTTAACTCATGAGAAAATAATTGAGGGACAAGCCTTTCTTTGAAGGGAAGATGAGACTTTAAGTATTTATAAGCTGAAGGGCAAGTCGCCAAACACTGCCCTAAATAAGCAAAGCTAACAATATTGGCCAAATAAGAAACAGCTTTTGCTGTGTCATATTTATGAAAAAGAAAAACAGCGCTGATCCAAATGATATTAAAAACACCAGGAGAAATAGCGGACAAAAAAAATTTTTTTTCGCATTGCATCAAAGAAGAGTTCAGCGCAAATAAACAAATAAAAACTATACCAGGCAACATCGACATAGAAAGCTTTAGTATCTCTAAGGTGTCATGAGATCCCCACCCATTATTTCTGATGATGAATAAGAGAAGTTCTAACAACAAAACGATAGCGATTAAAACAACAGCTAAGGAAAAAAAAAGATCTCTAAAAAATCTAGCGCCTCCCTTAGGATCTTCTTTCCTGATCTTCTCAAAATGAGGAACAAAACTGGCTCCTAAAGCGCTCTCACCAAATAAACGACGAAATAAATGAGAAAACCTAAAAGCCACCATAAAAGAAGCCAATAAAGGATGTGTACCAAAGCAATAGGCCATACTCACATCTCTAAAGAGCCCTGTTAAGCGGCTTAAAAAAGTTCCTATGAAAAATATGTTAGCCCATTTAGACACACTTTTTTTATCGTCATTTGTCATTTTAAACCTGATGTTGAGTATGTGTTAAAAGTTTATTGTACAGAACCCTACTTTCTTTTATGATTCTTTTTTATGAAAACTCATGATTATTCTGCAAATATTTTGATAGGAGCCCATACGTCTGCTTCTGGAGGGGTGTCTAATGCTTTGCTAGAAGGGCAAACTATAGGAGCTACCACTATCCAGTTCTTCACAAGCAACCAGAAACGGTGGCAAGGTCACGTATTTTCTGATAAACAAATCGCTCTTTGGGAAGAAAAAAAACTAGAAACCCGCATCCAATGCACGATGAGTCACAGCAGCTATCTCATCAATCTAGGATCCCCTAAAGAAGAGGGCCTACAAAAAAGTCGTTTGGCTTTTCACGAAGAGATCGAGAGATGCCACCAATTAAAAGTAGACTATCTCAACTTCCATCCAGGCGCGGCTTTAGAAGGATCAGCAGAAGAATGCCTTGATACAATTGTTGAATCTTTAAAGAGTCTAGCCCCTGTTATTTTAAAAGGTGATACTCAATTGCTTTTAGAAACCACAGCAGGACAAGGGTCAACTGTAGGCCATCAATTCACCCAATTAGGATACATCATAAGTTGTTTAAAATCTTTGATCCCCATCGGTGTCTGTATGGACACTTGTCACGTATTTGCGGCTGGTTACGACATAAGATCAGCAAAAGATTGGGACGATACGTTAAACAAATTCGATAAAGAAATCGGTCTCTTTCACCTACGTGCTTTACATGTTAATGACTCCCTCCATGGCATAGGATCTAAAAAAGATAGACATGCTCCTTTAGGAGAAGGTCTTTTGGGACTAGAGTGTTTTAAAGCTATGATGCAAGAAAATAGGTTAACCCATATTCCCAAATATCTGGAGACTCCAGGAGGGCCCGATTTATGGGAAAAAGAAATCAGATTATTGAGAGAATTCCATGAGCAAAGTCAAAATTAGTCAATTGAGTGATCTTTTGATGGATCAGCACATCACCTTAAAAGGTTGGATCAGAACTGTCAGACAACAGAAAGCTTTTACGTTTATCGAACTAAATGACGGTTCCACCTTATCAAATTTGCAAATCATTTTCGACCAAACGAGCCCAAATTACCTAGATATTATCCCTCTTCTTTCGACAGGCGCCAGTATTTGCGCTCAAGGTATTCTGACCCCAAGTGTGGGGCAAAAACAAAAATGGGAATTGAAAGCCACATTGATTGAGCTTATAGGCGCATGTCCTGTAGATGACTACCCCCTACAGAAAAAAAGACACTCTTTTGAGTTTCTTAGAACGATAGGTCATCTCAGAGCGAGAACTAACACTCAAGGAGCTGTTAATAGAATCAGAAACGCCCTCTCGTTTGCTACACACACTTTTTTCCAAGAGCGTGGTTTTTTATACATTCAAACCCCTATCATCACAACATCAGATGCAGAAGGAGCAGGAGAACAGTTTTTAGTGACCACCCTAGATCTGAATAATCTACCCAAAACTCAAGATAATCAGGTGGATTTCTCCAAAGATTTTTTCCACAAAAAAGCTTCTTTGACAGTTTCTGGTCAGCTCAATGCTGAAGCTTATGCTTGCGCTTTATCGGATGTCTATACATTTGGTCCTACGTTTCGAGCAGAAAATTCTCATACATCGAGACATCTAGCGGAATTTTGGATGATCGAGCCAGAAATGGCTTTCGCCAACCTTAAGGATAACATGGAGTGTGTGGAAAGCTATATCAAACATGTGGTCAGTTACGTTCTCAAAAATTGTGCAGAGGATCTACATTTTTTCGATGAATATATTGAGAAAGGATTGGTCAAAAGATTAGAAAATGTGGTGTCTCATTCATTCGCTCACATGTCTTACACTGACGCCATTAACATTTTACAGAAAGCTCCTTGCGCCTTTGAATTCCCTGTTAAATGGGGTGTTGATCTTCAATCGGAGCATGAAAGATACCTTGCCGAACAATATTGTCAAAAACCTGTCATTTTAACGGACTACCCTTCCGATATCAAAGCTTTTTACATGAAAGAAAACCCAGATGGTAAAACAGTCGCTGCTATGGATCTCTTGGTGCCTAAAATTGGGGAACTAGTCGGTGGAAGCCAAAGAGAAGATGATCACACCAAACTACGCGCTAAAATGATCAAGCAAGGACTCAATCCAGAAGATTATGAATGGTATTTACAACTTAGACATTACGGAAGTGTGCCTCACGCTGGCTTCGGTGTCGGCTTTGAAAGATTGGTGTTGTTTACCACGGGAATGGAAAATATTAGAGATGTTATCCCCTTTCCAAGATACCCTGGACATGCCGAATACTGAATGTAAAATTAAATACCTCTTTAGAAAAGGCCCTCAGACTCAAGATGAAAAAAAATTGAAGAAAGTAGACTTCTTTCGAAATTAAATTTTTGAGGATATATTTAAGCCACCGAATGAGGA
>JBMLRQ010000006.1:3056-8227 GCA_049240945.1 Rhabdochlamydiaceae bacterium | reverse complement strand
TAGTGGTTGAGCTCAACGGATTCGATAAAACCCTGATCGCTAGAAGAGCTGGAAGGATTAAGATCTGGTAGCAATGCAGGTTTATGAGCGATGAGATTATCGGGATCGGGTAGCAATGCAGGTTCATGAGCGATGAGATTATCGACAGCTTGAGTGAAATAGCTTTGATCCATCCAGATGCTGTTTTCATACTTATGATTCATCAACTTGTATAAAAAAATAGGACAAGAGATCCCGTTGACTTTGGCCACTGTCAAAATGAGACGGATCTTTTGGTTGAGTCTCAAGCTGTAAAGAGGGTACTTCCCCCCTTGACCTGGTTGGAGTCTTTCTAAATGAGCACCTCTAGAGAGTTCATCATCATTCATTTGCTTCGCGATAGAGGCATATAAATCCTCATCTTCTGAATGAGTCTTGATGAAATTAGGATGAATAAGATAGTTTTTATTTGATGTTACAGGGGTCATTGTAATCCAAAAAATATAATTAATATGAGGCATTATTATTTATTAATAACAAAATTTTAATCAACTTAATTTTAAAAAACATGAAATTGTTTTTATTTTTTTAATTTATTTGTGTATAGGTTATTTGCAATCAGAGTTATTGGTTTTTTGTTTGCGGATTACTTCTCGGTCGAAAAATGAATTTTATTGGATTTATGGAATCTGTTAAAGTGGTCCAAATGAGTTAATAAGGGAGCTCCTCATGAAGTACGACCATGCTAATATTGAAAAAAAATGGCAGAAATTTTGGGAAGATAATGAAATATTTAGAGTCTCTGTTGATGCATCTAAACCTAAGTATTACATTTTAGATATGTTCCCTTATCCTTCTGGATCTGGTTTACACGTGGGCCATGTCACCGGCTACACAGCGACGGATATTTTAGCTAGATACAAAAGGCAAAAGGGATTTAATGTTTTACATCCTATGGGCTGGGATAGTTTTGGATTGCCTGCTGAGCAATACGCTATACGTACAGGTACTCATCCATCTATCACAACTCAAAAAAATATCGATACTTATCGAAAACAACTTAAATCTTTAGGTTTTAGCTATGATTGGTCAAGAGAAATAGCGACAAGCGATCCCAACTATTACAAATGGACACAGTGGATATTCACTAAACTTTACGAAAAAGGGTTGGCTTATGAAGCTGAAGTTCTGGTGAATTATTGTCCAAAATTGGGAACTGTTTTGGCGAACGAAGAAGTGGAGAATGGAAAAGCTAAAGACGGTGGATATCTAGTTGAGAGACGCCCCCTAAGACAATGGATGTTAAAAATCACAGCTTACGCTGAACGTTTACTGGCTGATCTTGATACAATCGATTGGCCTGATCATTTGAAAAGACTTCAAACTAATTGGATAGGAAAAAGCGAAGGAGCTTTAGTTGATTTTTCTATTATCGACTCATCCTCTAAAATCAGCGTCTTCACCACTTGTGCTCATACTATTTTTGGAATCAGCTATTTAGTCATATCTCCTGAGCATCCGATACTAAACGCTATTGTTGCAAAGACTCACAAACAATCTGTTGATCAATATAAAAAAGAAATCGCTTCAAAAAGTGATTTAGAAAGGACTGATTTAAATGAAAATAAAACAGGGGTATGGACGGGAGCTTTTGCTGTTAATCCTGTCAATGGAGAGCCCATCCCTATTTGGGTATCTGACTATGTTCTCATGGGTTACGGGACCGGTGCTGTCATGGGAGTTCCTGCACATGATGAAAGAGATTTTATCTTTGCTAAAACATATCAACTACCTATTAAAAAAGTGGTTCAAGCTTCAGATGAGCAAAATGATGAATGCTGGACAGGTGACGGTCTTTTAGTCAATAGCTCATCGATGCATTTAACGATTAATGGTCTTGATGTTGAAAGCGCAAAAAAGGCTGTCATTCTGTGGTTAGAAAATTCTTGTTATGGATCTAAGCACACAAGTTACAAGCTTAGAGATTGGCTGTTTTCAAGACAGAGATATTGGGGCGAACCTTTTCCTGTTTTGCATTTTGAAGATGGGTCTAAAAGGTGCCTATCTGTTGAGGAATTGCCTCTTCTTCCTCCTATGTTAGCTGATTTTAAACCGACAGGAGAAGGGGAGAGTCCTTTGGCTAAGGTGAAGGAATGGATGAATGTTTTTGATCCTCTGACAAAAAAAGTTGTTAGGAGGGAGAGTAATACAATGCCGCAGTGGGCGGGCTCTTGTTGGTATTATTTGCGCTTTTGCGATCCTCTTAACGAATCAAAGGCTTGGGGAGAGGAAGAAGAAAAATATTGGATGCCTGTTGATTTGTACGTAGGAGGTGTCGAACACGCTGTGTTACACTTGTTGTACGCAAGATTCTGGCATAAAGTTCTTTTTGATTGTGGCCTTGTATCAACAAACGAACCTTTTCAGTGTTTAAGAAATCAAGGTCTTGTTACCTCGCGCTCTTACCATTCTTTAGAAACAGGTTATCTTCCTGAAGATCAGGTTATAGAAAAAGAAGGAGAATTTTTCGAAAAAAGTACGTTGCGTAAAATGACAACTCAAATTGAAAAAATGTCCAAGTCTAAATTAAACGGGGTGACTCCTGATGAGATCATAGAAGAATATGGGGCTGATACTTTAAGGCTCTATGAAATGTTTATGGGCCCTTTTGAAAAAGAAAAACTTTGGAATACAGAGGCTGTTACAGGCTGTAGAAGATTTCTTAATCGTTTTTATGATTTGATCACTTCTTCTAAGGTGTCTGATGAAGAGTGTATAGAAGCGAATCGATTAGGTCATCGATTAGTACATGGAGTAGAAAAAGATATTGAATCTATGCAGTTTAATACGGCTATTTCTAAAATGATGGAGTTTATAAATGGGATCACAGCTTTGAATATTTACCCAAAAAAGATTTTGAAAATGGCTGTACAAACTCTTGCTCCTTTCGCTCCTCATATTGCAGAAGAAGCTTGGGAGCTATTGGGTGAAAGTCAATCTTTATCTTTTACTCCTTTTCCAAGCGTTGATCCTCAGTTTCTAGAAGAAGATACAGTCATGTACGTTGTACAAGTTAACGGCAAGTTAAGAGGGCGTTGGTTGATGCCCAAAGATAAAACACAGGAAGAATTGCTGGAATTCATTCGATCTCAACCCATGATCTCTAAGCATATTATCGGTGATATCAAAAAAGTGGTTTATGTCCCTAATAAACTAATTAATCTTGTCCTATAAAATGATTGGTTTTTTTTATCAGTTATTTCTTATCTTGGCTTTTATTTTCTGGGCCCCATTTTGGATGGGGCATTTTCTCAAGGGTAAATATCAGATCAGCCCTCTTTATCGTTTGGGAAAAGATCTTCGTTTTTTCAAAAAGAAAAAGCCTTTTCTGATCTGGATACACGCTGTCTCTGTAGGGGAAACAAAGGCTGTTGCTTCTCTTGTCGACAAGTTAAAAGTCGCTTTTCCTGAAGCAGAATTTGTTATGTCCCATATCACAGAAACAGGTCTGTCTGAATCTCGTCGAAGCTTCCCTGATTTTAGCCATCTTTTTTTACTTCCTTTTGACTTTTATTTTATCAACAAAAAATTGGTTAAGAATTTATCCCCAGATATTTTTCTCCTTGTAGAGACAGATTTTTGGTATGGTCTGTTACAGCAACTCAAAAAACAAGGAACGTATATTTTTCTTGTAAACGGAAAAATATCAGATAAATCATTTGCTAGATTTCAATTTTTCAAGGCTTTTTCCACAAGTTTATTTTCTTTTTTTGATCATTTTTTCATTCAAGATGAGCTCTATGCTGGGAAATTTTCAAAGTTAGGGATCCCTCTTAAAAAGATAACCATTTCAGGCAATCTAAAAAATGAGAGTCATTTAGATATAATGAATGTTGATCGAAAAGAGACTTTTCTTGAACGGTTGTGCATCAGCCCGAATGAAAAAGTGATCGTGTTAGCTTCTACCCATGAAGGAGAAGAGGAGAAATTGTTAGATGCGCTGCCTTCAGATCTTATTTGCCGAGTGCTTGTTGTCCCAAGACACCCCCAAAGATTTCATAAAGTTTTTTCTATCATGCAAAAATATGATGTTAAATCGGCTCTTTATTCCCAAACCATAAGGGATAAGCAGCGGTTGATTCTGATAGACGCTATGGGTGTTTTGCAGTACTGTTACCAAATCGCAGATTTAGTCATTTTAGGAGGAAGTTTTATCGAGGGGATTGGTGGTCATAATTTAATAGAACCCTTAAGTGTTGGGACCCCAGTTTTTATAGGTCCTCATACATTTGCGCAAAAAGAAATGGTTAGACAATCTCTTCACTACAAAGCTGTTAAACAGATGGATGAGAAGGAATTAAAAAAGAATATAAAGCTCTGCTTTAAAGATGAAAATATGGCTAAATCCATGAAAATAGGGGCATCCCATTTCATGGCCGCTCAGTTAAAAAGCTCACAAATTGTTTGTTCTCAAATAAAAAAGTTGTGTCTAAATCAAGAATAGCATATAGTTTTGTTATATCGATCGCGGGGTGGAGCAGTGGTTAGCTCGTTGGGCTCATAACCCAAAGGCCGGAGGTTCGAATCCTTCCCCCGCTAATTCAAAAGGCTAAAACTATCTAGTTTTAGCCTTTATTTTAGGCGGCATAGCTCAGCCGGTTAGAGCAACGGAATCATAATCCGTGGGTCGTTGGTTCAAGTCCGACTGCCGCTATTTCTTCATCTTTTCTTTTACAAAGTTACAAAAATTTTTGAATTTACCTCCGATAGATGTTTCTTCTTTTTTTAAAAACATCCCTTTAATTTCATGAAGATGATCGTTTTGATTCTTTAAAAAAGATGAAACTTTGCTTTTATAATCTGGGTAGTGTTCTTTTAATGAACTTCCTTTTTTTGTGTGATTCAAAAAGTAGTAAGCTCCTAATAAGGTAGCTAAAACAACTCCTCCTTTAACTCCTTTTTTCATATTAAATCTCCTTGATTATGTTTTATTTCTTGATATTTTTTATAAGCTCGAAAATCGATTTGATCACAAGAGTGCTACTCTTGACTTTATTGATGACTTCTAAGATGGGATGTTCTTTACCTCCAATGAATGATAGAAGTTTGAAGACTCCATGGAGTTGATTTGATTTGTCTTGAACGTCTAACAAAAGTAGGTGAGCGTCCTCTAGGATGTGATTTGTTTTTTT
>JBMLRQ010000006.1:0-2956 GCA_049240945.1 Rhabdochlamydiaceae bacterium | reverse complement strand
CCATATCGATTTTAATATGTTGAACCTAAGAGAATTCAGGATATTGTGATCAAAGGCTCTATCGATGGAAGAAAGGCTATTAATGGCTTTGGAATATTTAAAAGAGTATCGAATAGATGAACACACCTTAATCAAGTATGTAAGAATGAGACAAAATAAATATTTTAAAGACACAAATTATTATGGACAAGAAGAGAAAAGAAGTGATGGGAACGGCTTTTACAAATGATGAGAGGGAGATGTTGAGTACCTGGAAAAGAAGACAATAAAAACCCCTGAATAAACAGTTTTATAATTGGATGTCATTTAAGAAAAAGATGAACCAGTATCAAAAAAAAGAAGTGTCTTTTAAGATGTCGTCTCCTATACGGTTAAGATCAGGTTCCAGCATTTCACCTAGTCGAAAATGTTTGATATTGTTTGTGCAAATAGGTAATTCTAATCTTTCTTTTAAATGCGATTTAGAGAAGAGGATTAATTCGTTTGCGTCGATATAGTTGTTTGTTTTTTCAAAACATAGTTCGCTTACTTTCTTCTGAAGAAGTTTATAGCGATGTAAGCCTATCTGAATTTTGGCTTTTTCCTCAGCCGTCTTTGTATCATCATTAAGAGCCACTAAAATCTGTAATTCATCAAAAGCTGTAAGAACTCCACCAAACTGATAATCTAAGAGACTCTCATGAATGATCTTCAAGGCGTCTTCATTTTCGGATATAAGAATTATGAGATCATAGACTGTTCTAACAACATTATTTTGATTTGAATCGATCAGATGGTTTTTGATATGGGTCAAGTAGGTTAGAAATAAAGCCAGAGCCGTCTCTATCTTTTTTGAAGAGACCTTGTTTTTAATATGCTCTGTCAGTTTAATGTAATTTTCCTCATTAAATCCTTTGAGCTTATTTTTTGATATTTCTTTGCCCCAAAAGATAAGTATGCTCTCTAATTGAATTTTTATGTAATCAGTCGGATTAAAGCCTTTCGTGCTGATGCTGTCTCTATGTTTAATCCAAGAACCTAGAATATCAAGTATATAGTCAGCACTGTATAAATCTGGAAAATTATTGACCTTCGTAATCAATTGTGGTCCAAGTAGAAGCCTGTACGGGTTAACGCTATTAAGTCTTTGATTATCTAAATGAACCGTCGAAAGAATAAGCCTGAATTGGTCTAACGCTTTCGCGCCAAGGTAATTATGTTGAATATTAACTTGGCAGGAATGAGGCAATAGGGCTAAATCATCAGGAAGATTTCTGATTCTATTATAGCGTAATTCTAAAGATTTAAGATTCACTAGTTTTGACAAATGAATGAAGGAAATGTCATCGAGATTGTTCAGGCTCAAATCAAGTGATAGTAGTTTTACCGGAAGATTTTTAAATCCATTTCTAAATTCATCATTAGAAAGCAATTGAGGAGAGTTAACTATGGTTAAGTGATTTAGATTTTCGCAAGAGATAATTCCCTTGATAAAAGATTTTGAGTCTGTATTTAAGGAGCTGGAATAGCTTAAATAGATACTTTTCAAGCTGCGACAATTAGATAGATCCAAAACACGCTTAGAACGAACAGAAACAATATGCAAGCTCAGCAAAGATGATGGCATTAACACATTTACATCAACGACATCTTCTGATCCGTGATCTAATTCAACGTTGTATAAATTGAGAACATTTAAAAGAGAAAGAGCCTCTAAATTTTTTATTTTATCATGTTCAGTAGAGGATCCTTTCATTTTGAGAGAGAGAATGTTTGGGCAAGAAGAGATATCAAATGAGATAGGTTGGCCAGAATCATTTACAAAAGTTACATATTCTACATCTAGAGATTCCAAATAAGGAAGAAGTTGTAGACTTTTTATCGATGTATTTTTAAAAATCGATACAATTTTTAATGTTTTGATATTTTCTAAATTTGAAGTGTCTAAAATTCCTTTTAGATCACCTTTTAATACTAAGGACAAAGATGTTAAGTTTTTTAGATTTCTTCCTTCAATCAATTCTAAATAAGTTGTTTGACAGGACGGATTGATGACGACACTAAGATCAATCAGTGAGCTTTTATCGAAATTTGAAATAAGAGTTGGTTGATTCAAATGTAGAGTTTTAAGATAGGGGAAAAAGCTTAAATCTAATTTAGGCAAACTCATAAGAGAATTAGATGGGCTTGTGTTTAGTTTTAATGATTCAAGCAAAGGACATTGTTTCAAAGCATCAATCAATTCGTTATGCGCAGAAATTGATAAAGCAATAAGGCTTCTTAATTCAAAGATTTTTAGTTTTTCTAATGTATGAAGTTTATTTTTGAGGAAGATTTCGAAATTTTGATCTTCTTGTTGGATTTCATACAGCACTTGTTCAACATCTTTAAAAATTTCAAAGATAGCCTTGTCCGGGGAGACAGTGCAAATGATATTTTGTACCTTGTCTGGATAACAGAATACTTTACTTAAGGGCTGATAAGTATCTGTATAAATAAATGTAAGCAAAGGAAGATTTTCCCAATCATCAATTTTTTTCAATTCCTTAGTGATTAACTCAAACAAAGAGGAATGGCTTGCTCTGTTTAAATAGACTGTGGCTAAGACAAGCATCCCTGTATCATAACAATATTGGACGAATTTCTGACAAGCTTGTGGATGCCCTTTGTCAGCGGCTAATTCAATATGATCGAACCATTCTTTAGTTTTTTGGTTTTTTAGGGCTAATTCGGCTAGTTGATAATGTTCCTCTGCTGTTACTTTATCAGCAGATTCATCAGCAACAGAATCTACACAAATATGAAAAGTTGGTTCAAAGGGGTGTAGGCTAATATGTGAGGACATAATTCACACTTGCATTCTAAAGTAAAAAAAGAAGATTTTATTAACTTTTTTTGAATAAGGCAATAAAAAATTGAACATAACTTCTTGAAAAAGGAGGGGTTATTTGATGAAAGAGATTGATATGTTTTGAAA
>JBMLRQ010000005.1:7682-9588 GCA_049240945.1 Rhabdochlamydiaceae bacterium | reverse complement strand
AAAAGGGAATGTTTTTGTTGTTCAATTAAACCATAGATCTTCTGATCGAGTCGAGATTTATAACTTTTATTTAAAATCTCAGAGCTATTCTTATAAGATAAAAGAGATCTTGAATCAAGTGGAGTTGGGAGCATACTCATACTTATGACAAAAAAAAAGCAAATGAAAGAAAGAATTTAAACGAGAAACCAACATAAATGAAAGAAAAAAGAATTCAAAAAATAAATATACATTTTATAGATATAAAAAATTATAACTAAAAAAAATCCACATATATACAACGCTTTTTACTTGACGCTCTGCATAGAGCAATCTAAAATGGCGATGAGTGTAGAATAAGAGAGCTTTACCTAAATGGCTGAAAAAACAGAAAAGGCGACCCCTAAAAAGTTAAGAGACGCAAGAAAAAAAGGACAAGTCGCTAAGTCTCAAGATTTTCCTGCAGCCTTTACGTTCATTATATCTCTGACTTCTACTATTTTCTTGTCTCGTTATCTTTACGAACAACTCAGTAACTACATGTTGTTTCTCTTTCGCCATGTTCCTAACGCCTTTGGATTAGAGCATAAAATCACGACCTTTGTTTTTCAGAGTATATTTATTATTTGCAGTTGCAGCCTACCTATTTTAATGTTTACAGCTCTTATAGGAGTCATGACGAATATGATCATCGTGGGTCCTTTATTTGCCACAGAAGCCATGAAACCAGATATTAAAAGGCTAAACCCCGTTACGAATATCAAAAACCTTTTCAAATTTAAAACACTCTTTGAATTACTCAAGTCTATATTAAAAATATCAGGAGCTTGTTTCCTTATCTATTCAGTTGTTTGGCATAGCTTAAATGACATCATAGCGACTGTGAACATGCCTGTTATAGGCACAACTTTAGTATTTAGTAATTTTTTGATTAAAGTCATTTTGAGAGTGGGCATCTTTTTTCTTTTTATTGCTGTCGCTGATTTAATTTTCCAAAAAAGACAATTCGCCAATGAAATGAAAATGGAAAAATTTGAAATCAAACAAGAATATAAAGACACTGAAGGGGATCCTCAGATCAAAAGTAAAAGAAGACAAACAGCCCAAGAAATCGCCTATCAGGGAGGCCCAGCTTCCATTAAAAGAGCTAAAGCGATCATCACCAATCCTACACATATTGCTGTTGCCTTAGAATACGATGAGAAAACTGAGCTCGCACCAAAAATCATGACGATGGGACAAGGTCCTATCGCTGCCATGATCGTCAAAGCCGCTCAAGAATATAATATTCCTATCATGAGAAACGTACCTTTGGCTCGTCTACTTTTTGAAAAAGGAAGAATCAGTGATTATGTTCCCGAAGAAAGTTATCAAGCTATAGCCGAAATATTAAAGTGGATTTCAAATATGGAATCAGATACTGATTACAATCAGGAGTTATTTAAATGAAAAAACTAATCGAAAGCTTAATGCGCTATTTAGGGGGATCTAGAGCCTTAAATATATTGAACCAATCTACCGATGTCGTGTTGGCATTTTTTATCATTGTGATCATCATGATGATCATATTGCCCATCCCTCACGTGATATTAGATAACTTGATCGCCATTAATATGACTATTTCGATTGGTCTTTTGATGGTTTCTTTGTACATCCAAAAAGCTGTTAATTTGTCAATGTTTCCTTCCCTTCTGTTGATCACAACATTATTTCGCTTAGGGATTGAAATTTCAGCGACAAGAGAAATTCTTCTTCACGCCTCTGCGGGACAAATTATTTACGCATTTGGAAATTTTGTCGTTGGAGGGAACTTTGTCGTTGGAGCCGTCATCTTCCTGATCATCACCATCGTGCAGTTTATTGTGGTTACAAAAGGATCTGAGCGCGTAGCTGAAGTAGCTGCTCGTTTCACTCTCGATGCGATGCC
>JBMLRQ010000005.1:3321-7582 GCA_049240945.1 Rhabdochlamydiaceae bacterium | reverse complement strand
ATAGCGATGAAAAAAGATAAAAATGGCCAATCTTTTGTAGAAGAAATGGTTCCCAAAATGAGACAC
Source organism: Rhabdochlamydiaceae bacterium (assembly GCA_049240945.1). Classification (GTDB taxonomy): domain Bacteria; phylum Chlamydiota; class Chlamydiia; order Chlamydiales; family Rhabdochlamydiaceae; genus JBMLRQ01. Next base: position 7,516 of record JBMLRQ010000005.1, on the reverse strand, counting down.
GCTCTTTACCAAGATCTAGGGGTCCGATTTCCTGGAGTGCACGTACGAACAGACGCTCCTCATTTAGAAGCGGATGAATATGCCATTCTTTTAAACGAAGTCCCTTTGGTTCGAGGAAAGATTTTAGATAATTCTTTACTAACGAGTGAGAACCCAGAAACCTTAAGAAAGCTAAACCTCTCATTTACAGCAACTAAAAATATTGGTGGACAACCTTCTGTGTGGGTAGACAATAAACATGAAGAAATTTTAAAAAAGGGCAATATTAAATATTGGAAACCTGTAGATGTCATGATCTTACATCTCTCTTATTTCTACAGACAGCACGCAGGTGATTTTATGGGTATCCAAGAAGTTCGTGGTATTTTAGAATTCATTGAAAAATCTTATCCAGATCTTGTGAAAGAAGTCACCCGCTTAGTTCCTTTGCAAAAATTAACAGAAATTTTCAAGAGACTTGTCCAAGAACAAGTCTCCATCAAAGACTTGAGGACCATTTTAGAGGCTCTTAGTGAATGGGCTCAATCGGAGAAAGATACTGTGCTCTTGACAGAGTATGTTCGTTCTTCCTTAAAAAGATACATCAGCTACAAATATTCTCAAGGACAATCGATTTTAGCTGTTTATCTTCTAGACCCAGAAATAGAAGATATGGTAAGAGGAGCTATAAAGCAAACATCGGCAGGCTCTTATCTGGCTTTGGATCCAGATTCAGTCCAAATGATTTTAAGTTGCATGAGAAAGACCATTTCTTTGACCCCCTTGGGAGGGCAAACACCGGTTCTTATGACAACAATTGACGTCCGACGTTTTGTCAGAAAATTGATCGAAGGAGAGTTCCCTGATGTAGCGGTTTTGTCTTATCAGGAAATTGTCCCAGAAATCAAAATACAACCTTTAGGAAGAATTAAATTGTAACGGTTTATGTCACAAAATTCTATTTCAGGACCCCATTCTGTTCCTTCATCCCAGATATCTATTCGTTCCGACGAAGATGTTCAAGAAGCTATCATGGAACAAGAGGAAAGTGATTTTGCCATGCTAGGCACAAGAGACACCAGCTTCAATCCATTATCTTATGGCAAAAACCAAACGTTAGAGAATAGAAAAAGCAAAAAAACGGAAGAGATGGAGGAAGAAGTAGAGAAGCTGGAAGTGATAGAAAATATAGAAGAGACCGCTGAAAAATTTGAGCAAAGAAATCCCGAGTTACAAAAAGCTCTTCTTCTTATTCTAAAAAATAAACTAAAAGATTCAGATACACCTGAAGATATTTTACGTAAAAGTCTAGAAACATTTGGAGATATTTCTTTAGTTGATGATGCGCTAGATTTTTTGGAGCAGACTTGTTCAAAAGAACTAAAAAAGACGATCCAAGAGACAAAGACAGAAATCAATCATAAATACGACTTTGAAATTAAATCGGGCAAAAACATCCTCGAGCCCATTAAAGAATTTTCATCTTTAGGCATAGGCTCACCAAAAGCTCTCAGAGAGTTTTATCGAGATGTGCTCACCAATCCAAGAGAACCTGCTAATTTTTTTTATGAATTACAAGAAAAATTCACCTATCAAAAAATGGAAAAAGTCATCCATTTTTTATTGCATTCCTTAGGAGCTGACCTCAAATCTAAAGGCCCTTCTTTAATGCCTGGAGAACTCTACCGATTACTGAATGAAACAAGAGATTTACAAGCTATTTTGGGCATATACAGCTTTTTTAAGAGTCATATGATGAATCTGATTAGAGATTTTAAAAAACAAGAAACGCCTATCCCTTCCAATATGAATTTTAATTCTTTAACACAGCAACTGATCCAAATCATCAAAGAGCCCCAGCCTAATCCTGATAGGCTGATTGATATGTGTCATCAATTTGGTCTAAAAGATAATCCTTACGCACAAATTGTTTTACTTTCTCTTTTTAGAAACGCTATCACCTACCAAACAGCTGTCCGTTTATTTCGTTCAGATTCCCATCGTCAGGTCATTTCTTTTCAACTGGGAGTCGCCCTAGAGAAAATCTATCAAACGATAGAAAATCTCCAAGAAATCGAAGAAAAAAACCAAAAGCCAGGATATAAAAAGGATCTTTTATCATGAACACCTTCGATGATCTACTCAAAGAATGGGGAACGCTGCTCAATAAAAGTTTATATCAAGACCAAAATGGAGCTTGTAAACTTTTGATAAGTAAAGATTTTTATGCTCAGATTGAATATAAAGCAGAAGAAAAGAAACTTTTGATGTGCTTCTTTATAGGCTCTATTTCTCCGGGAACTTTTAGAGATCGCTTATTTAAAGAAGCCTTGAAAACCAACCACAAAGAGCCTGATTCAGGAGTTTTAAGTTACTCCCATCAATTAGATCTTTTTTGCTTAAATGCGGAATATGATGCATCAGATTTTAAAGTAGAAGATTTTAATCATTTTTTCATGACCCTGACACAAAAAGGAAAAAAATGGAAAAATTATCTTCTTGAAGGATTCCTCCCTGATCTAGAAGACAATAAAAAAAACTCCCCTCCCCTTTCATACGTGAAACCCTAGATTATGGATATTCCTACAAAAAAACATTGGAGTAGAATTGGTTTTCACCCTCACAAAGGATTTTGCCTTCCTTTATCTGCTTTAAAAACTCATAACAGCTGCGGAATTGGAGAATTCCTAGATCTTATTCCCTTAATCGGATGGGCTCAAGAGATCAAAGTAGATATCATACAGTTACTCCCTTTAAACGATTCCGATTTAGATCCTAGCCCCTATAATCCTTTATCTTCCAAAGCCTTTCACCCCATTTATTTATCTTTAAAAGAACTGCCTTTTTTATCATCGTTTAGAGATTTACAAAACTCGCTAAAGTCTTTTACAGCTTTAAACAAAACCACCTCCATTGAATATAGAAAGGTTTTTGAGAAAAAAATGGATTGGCTGTTAGCTTACTATAAAGAAACAAGAGATGAATGGCTCCAAGATAAAGATTTTATCGATTTCAAAGATTCTCAAACATGGGTGGAAGACTACGCTATCTTTAAAACTTTAAAACAAATGTACAAAGGAGATGCTTGGTGGAACTGGCCCTTAGAATGGCAAAATCCTTCTGTAGATTTGAAGAAACAGTTTTGCCAATTAAATAGTGACTCAATCGGTTTTTTCTCCCTTTTACAATATCTCTGCTATAAACAGCTCAAACAAGTGAAGGAAAAAGCTCTAAAACATAAAGTCTTTATAAAAGGAGATATTCCTATTTTAATCAGTAAAGATAGTGTCGATGTTTGGGCTAAAAAGGATTTATTTATCTTAGATTTATCTGTAGGAGCCCCTCCTGACCAATACAATAGCGAAGGGCAATATTGGGGATTTCCTGTTCCAAACTACGATAACATGAAAAATGAAGGATTCAATTGGTGGAAAGAGCGTATCGCTTGGGCTTCACTTTTTTATGATATTTTTAGAATTGATCACGTAGTGGGTCTTTTTCGTTTATGGGCTATTCCTTTAAACGCTTCTAGTTCGCAAGGTTTTTTTCTTCCCAAAGAAAGTGATCTATGGGAAAAAAGAGGAGAAGAACTTTTAAAAATCATCATTGAGGCCTCAAGTATGCTGCCTATAGCTGAAGACTTAGGCTCTATCCCTCAAGAAACTAAAACATGTTTAGCCAACTTTGGTATATGTGGCACAAAAGTTGTCAGATGGGAAAGATTTTGGGATAAGGACAAACAATTCATTCCCTTCCATTTGTACCCTTTATTGAGTGTAACGTGTCTATCAACACACGACTCAGAACCCTTAGGCCTTTGGTGGATAAATGGGGGAGAAGAAGTTAAGGAATTTGCAGAATTTTTAGGTGTCAACATGAAGAAAGAATTAGATGTCGATACAAGACTAAAAATTTTGCAAAAAACTCACCAATCAAGAAGCTTATTTCAAATCAATTTGATACAAGAATATCTAGCTTTATTTCCTGATATTCACCAAAAAAGTGCTCATCAAGATAGAATCAATATTCCGGGAGTGATATCTTGTGACAATTGGACGTATCGGTTAACCCCCTTTTTGGAAGAGCTGATAAAAAACACTCACATAAAAGAGACACTTAAAACTTTATTTGATCCATGAATCCCTTAAAATTCTTTCTTGTTTATTTTTGTGTTTTGATTCACCTATCTGCTGGCTATTCAGACTATAAAGATAAA
>JBMLRQ010000005.1:0-3221 GCA_049240945.1 Rhabdochlamydiaceae bacterium | reverse complement strand
CCTCATTCTTTGCATGCAAAGAATATAGACACCTACACTTTTCTCCCTTTTGTTATCGACAATAGACAAGGTGTCTGTTTGGGCACATCCATTCTCTACTTAAGTCTAGCTCAAAGGCTTAACTTGCCATTAGAAATTGTCACACCTCCTGGTCATATTTATTTAAGATACAGAGGAGAAAAAATCATTAATATTGAAACAACAGCTAGAGGAGTTGATACGCCGTCAGAATCCTATACAGGCATTAACACTAAGGATCTTCAGATAAGAAGTTTGAAAAATGTGATAGGTCTTTCGTTCTTCAACCAAGCCTCTGTTGCCTGGCGTCATAAAGACTTTGAGTCGTGTATCCAACTATATGAAAAGGCCCTTTTATTCATAAAAGAAGATCCCCTGATACAAAAATTCCTAGCCTTTCACTACCTTTTTACGAACCAAACCAAAAAAGGAGTTGAATTATTCAAGCGATTAAAAACGCGACCTCTTTCTTTCATCATCTCTCAGGAAAGCATCATAGAAGATTATCTAAATCGCAAAATAGACGAAGAAGGTATTCAGGCCGTTTACGAAATGGTCGATGAAAACAGAGTCTCTATAGAAAAAAAACAAGAACATTTACAAAAAATTCTCGAAAAACATCCTAAATACCGAGAAGGTCTTTTTTATTTAGCGACGACCTATTTGCAATTAGGTCGCTCTTTGGAAGCTAAAAAAATTCTGGAGCGCTACGAACGTATAGATTCCCAGAATATTAATGTGAACTATTACTTATGCATCTTGAACATAGAAAGGTATAACTACATAAAGGCGTGGGAATACTTTGATAAGACAGAAAAAATAGCTAAAGACAACAATCACTATCCTAGAGTGTTAATGGATCTCAAAAGACGATTAAGAACATTTGCACCTGATCCCGCCAACCTAAAAACTAAATAAAATATTTTTCAAGAACTTTATGGCTATATTTATAAATCAACAATATCGAAATACCATTTCCTTGCTGATTTGGATGATCATCGTGTTTAGTATAGGCTTCATCATTGGGTCTTTAACGAAGTCCCAAATCAGTACCTGGTACGAAACCTTGAATAAATCACCCTTAACACCTCCTAATTCTATATTTCCTCTTGTCTGGTCTATATTATACGTGATTCTCGCTATCTGTGGATGGAAACTTTGGATGGATTCAAAAGAACACGATATAATGACAGCCAAAATCTTATACATCATTCAACTCGGTTTAAATTGGAGTTGGACTCCCTTATTTTTTCAATATCACTTAACGGGAATCTCTCTTTTAGTCCTCGTCATGATGGATCTTTTAACATCGCTGATCATTTTTTTCATCTATCCCAGAATAAAGATATTAGCTTTCTTAATGCTTCCTTACTTGATTTGGATCTTGTTAGCCACTTATTTAAATTTTTACATCTGGCAACACAACTAGCTCTTAAAAAAGATGTTAAAAGATGATCTGAATGAATCTTTCTTCAGCCTTTCACTTTGTTAGCGAGAGTTTTTATTGAAAAAAAAACTTCGTTTTCTTAAACAAAAAGAAATAATAAAGGATTTTTATGTTTAGACACGTGTTGCTTTTTTGCTTGTTTATGGGTTGTTCAGCTTCTTGTTTTTCTACCATCATTATCGATGAATATATGTCAAAAGAGGAAAAAAAAGAGCTCGGATTGGATCAACTTAGCTATCAAGAATTTGTTAAGCTTGAAAACTGGCTCAATAAACACTTTATTCCCAAAAAAACTAAAGAAGATTTTTCTAAACAACTTGTTGTTTTAGAAAATCTAAATGGAGGTAAGGAAATTGTCCTTAGCGATGGACGGATTTTTGAAATCCATCCTGAAGACAGACACTTATCTGCGAGCTGGATCTCCCCAGCTTCTATAGAAGTCCAAGACTCTCAAGAAGCTCTTTATCCCTTCTATCTTAAAAATAGCCAAACAGAATCTCTTGTTAGAGCTAAGAAACTTACTGTAAAGACTTTATCTTAGAAAAATTAAAGAGCATCTTTCGCGAGAGGCTCTTTGTTTTTTATCAATTTGTTGAATATTTTTACTTTTATCGGTTAAAATGACTGAAAAATGAGGGTTTGCCTATGACTCCTTCTTTTACAGATGTTGTTCAAAGCGCATTCGAATCGGCTTTACATAAGGCGCAAAATGCTAAGCATACAGAGTTAACAGAAGCTCATTTGTGTCTTTCTTTACTTGAAGATTCAAGTGGGTACTTTTCTCTTCTTCTCAATTCCATAGGTCTTGATGTCAAACAATTCACTGATGACTTAAAAGAAGTATTGGCTCATTTGCCCACATTCACCCAAGGGACGTCTTCACCTTCTATTTCACCCTCTTTACAACAAAAAATTTATGAAGCTGCCGAATTAGCCAAAAAATGGAATGACACTTGTGTCGCATCTGATCATATTTTACTGGTGTTAGTAAAAAAACCTTTTCATCCTTTGTCCTTATTTTTGAAAAACAACAACAAAAGTTTTTCTGAAATAGAAAGCATCATCAAAAAAATTAGAGGAGATACGCGTATGGATAGTCCGTCTTCAGAAGCATCTATTCAAGCTTTAGAAAAATATTGTAAAAATCTGACGTCTATAGCCCAAAAAGGAAAACTGGACCCTGTGATTGGTCGTGATGAAGAAATCAGAAGAACCATCCAAGTTTTAAGTCGTCGAACTAAAAATAACCCGATTTTAATTGGTGAACCAGGGGTGGGTAAGACAGCGATCGCTGAAGGACTAGCTCAAAGGATCGTACAGGGGGATGTTCCAGATACGTTGAAAAATAAACAACTGCTCACTTTGGACATGGGAAGTTTAGTGGCAGGAGCGAAATTCCGTGGAGAATTCGAAGAAAGACTAAAAAGCATTTTACAGGAAGTCGAAAAATCTGAAGGACGAATTATCCTATTTATTGACGAAGTTCATACATTGGTGGGAGCCGGTAATGCAGAAGGATCGATGGACGCAGCTAATTTACTCAAACCAGCTTTGGCAAGGGGATATTTGCATTGTATTGGAGCGACCACACTCAATGAATACCAAAAATATATTGAAAAAGATGCCGCTTTAGAAAGACGCTTTCAGCCCGTCATGGTCAAAGAACCCACTCTCGAAGACTCTATCGCTATTTTAAGAGGCTTAAGGGAGAAATATGAGATCTATCATGGAGTACGAATAACTGAAGGAGCTTTAC
>JBMLRQ010000004.1:0-29547 GCA_049240945.1 Rhabdochlamydiaceae bacterium | reverse complement strand
AAAATATTATTCTAACATATGGAGCTCGTTAATGGAAAGTTGTGCAGCGGTCTTTATCATATTCAAAAAAGATTCGCCTGTTTTTCAGAAACAATCTTCCCATGAGCTGAGAAGAGACTAGGCCATGTTAATAAACATGAACAAGATTTTGATTAGAGAAGCTCATTTTCTACCTCGTTTTCTTTTTACATCATCGATGAGCTCATCAAGCGATAAAACCTTTTCAGTTCTCTTGATCACAAATAGACTCTTAAAATCATCCATACATCCTAGTATCAAAGATAGTTTAAGTAGCGATTCTAAAGATATTTGCCCCGTGCGCTCAAACTTTTTTAAAGAACCATAACTAACCCCAGACTTTTCTGATAAGGTCTTTTGGCTTAAATTTAGTTCAAGCCGAAGATCCCTTGCAATTCCTTACCTTCCCTAAATAGGCACAAACAAGATAATCTACTCAAAATCGAATAACCCTCTTATATTGATCATGTTATTTTCTAGATTTTTTGATTAATGTTGTAGAGTTCTCTTTTGTATTCCGAGAAGAAGCTCAATATTTTTTCTTTGAAGCGAGAGATTCTTCTCAATTGTTTATGTAAAACATCATTGATGCTTGAGCTAAGTCTGATTTTACTCTAATAAATACTATCTCAGATCTCTTTGTGCTAAAAAATCGACCAATAAAGATAGTGTCATCATCAAAAGCCCCATCATCCTTTGGAATTTCTTCAAGAATAAAGATGAGATAACAAAGTAAGGATTTTTTAAAAACAGCATCTGCCCTCCAGCCTGCACTTCTGGCTTCTATTTCTGCTGCATAGGTTCCAGAAATGCGTTTGATGAACTTAAGCTGTTTTTTTAAGTAAGATCGTTACTCTCCTTTTTACAAAAAGAGATTGACAAGAAATCATTTTCCATGATTCCATCCGATGTCTTTTGTAGATAATTAGAAAAAACTGCTTATCTACTACCAAAGAAGCTAAAATTAAAATAGATGGTGAAATTGAAGAACTATGACCAAATATGCACTTTATAGTCATTCTAACTAAAGAATAGCATGCAGGTTATAGCTCATTTTTGTAGTAAATACTCATACGAAATATTCGCAGTTTAGCGGGTGATAAAGTAAAATGAATTATTATTACCAAAGATTATTGCTGGCCTAAGGGAGGATATAATGGCAAACAAACTATTCCAAAAAAATAAAACTCACGTCAATATTGATACAATTGACCAAGTGAACCATAGTAAAAGGTCTTTAACAGAGGCGGGTAAAAAACTGCTTACTGAAAAAGGAGAGGAAAACTATCGTGATTACGCTTCTATCCATAATAAGCCAGAAGAAAAAGCATTATGTAAAGAACATAATCAAACAAGATCTTCAAGTGGAATAAGCTATTTTGACAGTTTCTCCAAAAGAGGGCGCTTTTTTTTCAAAATGGCATATGCTTTCTATTTTAGAGGAACCATAAAATCAATTGTATTCAAGGTTTTAGGGTTATCGCTCTTCTTGGTTACTTCTGCTCAAAATATATATGCAGAAAGTAAGATGTATATTCCGCAAGAAGGACTTACTTTGTACCAAAATAAAATCTATGCAAAGGTTCATAATGACTGGTACCAGGTCAATACACTCCATTCCGATGAAAAGGGCGTATATGTGGATGCAAAAGACTTGCCAGCAGGAATTTGGGAATGTTATAGCTGTCACAAGATTAATCTCCCATGGCATTTTGTATGTATGAGATGTGGTAAGGCAAGATGACTGCTACCAGGTCCATAGACTTCGTTTCGCTGAAAAGGGCATGTATGTGAATACAAAAGATTTGTCACCAGGATTGTAGATACTTAACTACTTTAATATAAGGAATAAAGAACGGTGTTTTTTATCCGTAAGATGAGGTCTATTAAAATCATGAAATTTATCACGCGCAAAAAATATTTTCTATTGATCTCTTTTTGTCTTTATGGGATTTGGCAGTTACACCAATTTTCTAACGTTCAGGTAAACGTTATGGAAATGGAACCGATTCACATGAAACGTAGAGACAAAAATGCTTTGGAAAAATTTTTTAGAGGGTTGATCGTATCAGATTCTTTTGCTTTTACGTTAGCAGATAGTAAGCCCGCTTCTTTTAGCGGCTTTTCTGCCTCTTTTTTGCCTCCTAACCCGACATTAAGAAAAGGATGGAAAACTTGGAAGAAATATTGTGATTTATTTGATAATCAAAACATAATGTTTTGGGAGGAGGATAGCACTTTCAATAAGGATCAAACACTGTTAATTATTGCCAATAAAAAGAAATTAATGGAGTGTTTAGAATCACAAGAAGAAGATTTCAAAAGTGTTTTAAAAGATGATTTTGTCGATGCGGTGTCCTTATTAGAAAAACGTCCGTTTTTTAGTTCAGGCCTCAAAAGCAATCATTTTTTGATAGGTATTGTTTTAGGATTTGGAAGAGGTAATGCCGCTTATTTTCAAGAAAGATTTCATTTGGATCATCTTGAAAATACAGCCATTTGGAGCGATGAAATCCTTATCCCCCTCTATAATAAGATGGTATATACAATGTTTGGTTTTAAACAGCATATGATAGAGAATATGCTGCCCCCTGTGTTTGTTGGGTATCCAGATTCAGAAGAGTCCAAATTTTTAAAAGACAATTACTGGGATGTAAGGGAAAAAATCATCAACTACTATCAAGGAAAAGATTTTTTGGAAGCGACTTTAAATTTATATATGCATGGTAGATCTATACTATGAGACCTTAACAACTGTCAGTTTTTAGCTCTTACTTTAATAGCCGATGGCATCCTGTCATCCAAAATATGACTAGAGATAGAATTTGCATCCACAGTCATGACCCAAAACTTAGGTTGCCCCTTCTGTCTTAGCCATTGATTAATAAAAGAGATCCCGATTGTTCTTATTACATATGACCAATCAAAATTATCAGCCGTCAACAGGAGTGTGACTCTTTCACGAATAACGAGACTGTTGAAAGATAAAAAATTCACGCCCTTTTGTCTTCACACCTCACTAAAAAAATAATCCTTCGGACAAAAACAAAAAAGATTATATCATTTTAGGTGTTCACAAAGGAGGTGACGCATGAAAAATCATCTTAATAAATTCATCGCTTCTTTTTTAGCGATTTTCGTTTGCGGGATGTCCTTATTATCAGCTAAAGAAGGACAAAATATTTGCAACTTAGATTTGATCTATAATAAAGATTATAACTACAGTTTCCCTAAGACAGAGCTAGAAAAGTTCTTGTCCGGAAAAGCGTTTGACCACACGAAAGAATATACAAACGAGGAAAAGATAAAAGTTTGTGAAGATATCAATGCCATTTATGAAGAGATCTTATCCAAAAACCCCATTAAAGCTCCTTTAGCTGTCATTTCAGCCGGCTCTCCTGGTTCTGGAAAAACATTTAAAATGAGAGAAGATCTATCTTTACAGGCTAAGCTAGGATCCTCTTATGCGTACATATGCCCAGATGATGTATGCCTGAAAAAACAAACAAGAACCTACCTGAAAGATTTAAGTAGTGACAATCATTCTTTGTCAGTAAGACAAGAAGCGTATAACAAATGGAGACCCGCATCAAATGCCGCTAATCATCTCCTTCTGGCCAATTTAATCCGCCAAAAATACGCTTTTTATTTCGGAACAACCTGTTCAAGTCCTAAAACGTATGAATTTTTTAAATTCCTAAAAAATAACGGCTATAAAATCCGTGTCATGCATGTATCAGCGCCCGATTCAGTCAGATGGGACTCTATTAAAGAAAGAGATAAGTCTTTTGTCCAGACAACGGAAAAAGATGTCATAGAAAAAGGGCAATTAGTTCCTTTAAGAATCGAAGATACATTCTTAGCTTATGCGGATGAGATTGATTTTTATTATAGAAAAGGCTTGCATGAGTCGGCTCAATTGGTGGCCACATGGAAAAAAGAGATCCGAGAAGACGATAAAAAAGGGGTTCTTCAAATCACTGATAAATTAGGTTATGAGAGCTTGAAAAACTTACATAATAAAATTGTCAAAGATCTCGGAAGAGAGGACATCTCTTGGGAAAACACCATCGAAAAAGCGTCCGCTTTATCTCATTCTTAATATCTAAAGGCCCCCTATCTCATCGAGGGGGCTTTCATCTAGGTGTTCTTGATCTCTCTTTCAATCTCGATCAAGCGGTTATATTTAGACACTCTATCTGTCCGACATAAAGAGCCGGTTTTAATCTGTCCGGCGTTCATGGCTACCGCTATATCCGCGATAGACGTATCTTCTGTTTCCCCTGAGCGATGGGATATGATTGTTTTATATCCGTTTATTTGGGCTAACAAAATAGTGTTTAAAGTCTCTGTGAGGGTCCCGATTTGGTTAGGTTTAATCAAAATAGCGTTTCCAACTTTTTGTGCGATCGCCTTTTTGAGAAAATCGGGATTCGTGACAAAAATATCATCCCCCACAATCTGTACATCGTTGCCTAATTTAGCGGTTAATAAAGCCCAGCCTTCCCAATCACCCTCGTCCAATCCATCTTCGATAGAATCAATCGGGTATTGGCGACATAAAGTGGCCAAGTAATCAACTTGCTCTTGTGTCGATAGAGATCGATAAGGTTCTTTTTTTTGTTTTTTCTTTTTTTCTTCGTAACGTCCTGAATAATAAAACTCTGAAGCCGCTAAGTCTAAAGCTAAAGAGATCTCTTTTCCTGCTTTAAACCCAGCCTTTTCAACGGCTTCTAAAATACAGTCTAAAGCTTCTTCATTCGATCGTAAATAAGGAGCAAAACCACCTTCGTCACCTACTGAAACACTTAAGTTTTTGTTTTTCAAGATTTTCTTTAATTGATGAAACACCTCAACTCCCCAAAAAAGGCCTTCCGAAAAAGAGGAAGCCCCAACAGGTCTTATCATGAATTCTTGAAAGTCAAGGTCATTGTCCGCATGAGCTCCCCCGTTTATGATATTCATCATGGGACAAGGTAAAACAGAGGCCCTCTTCCCTCCCAAATAGCGGTAAAAAGGGATTTTGAGACTATTAGCCGCCGCTTGAGCCACACCTAAAGACACCGCCAAAATAGCGTTGGCTCCTAAAAAGCTTTTGTTTTTTGTTCCATCCGCTTTTATCATCAACTCATCGATCTTCTCCTGTGAAAAAATAGAGTGATCTTTTAGCAAGGGGAGAATCACGTTTTCGATATTATGAATGGCTTTTCTTACCCCCTTTCCTCCCAATCGTTTTGGATCTTGATCTCTCAACTCAACAGCTTCATGACTGCCTGTAGAAGCGCCAGAAGGAACAGAAGCGAACCCACATACCCCGTCTGTCGTGACCACCTTGACCTTGACAGTTGGAAAGCCCCGAGAATCTAAAATTTCATAAGCTTTTATCTCTTTTAAATAGCTCATAATTACCTGTTATAGTGTTTTTTATTCACATTTTCCATGAGAGAAACATAGGATTCATACCTCACAATTGACAACTGATTTTTGTCTAAAGCGTCTTTAACGGCACACCCTTCTTCTTTTAAATGACAACAGTTCCCATATTTACAAAAGCAAGCATAAGGTTCAAATTCATAGAAAAAATCTTTTATCTCAGCAGGGGCAATATTCCATAAACCAAAACTTCTAATCCCAGGTGTATCAATACAAAAGCCTCCCCCTTCAAGAGGAATCAATCTCGATGTTGTCGTCGTGTGCTTCCCTTTTTTGGTGCGACCAACAATCCCAGCCACTTTAAAATCGGTACCCAAAATAAAGTTGACGATAGAGGATTTTCCGACCCCTGATTGCCCAGAAAAAACAGAAACCTTGTCTTTTAGAGTTTCTTTCAATGCCTCCATGCCCTCACTAGTATTTACACTAACAGAGATAACTTTTATACCAATTTTTTCGTAAATAATGGTCAGCTGCTGAAGTAAAGCTTTTTCTTTTTCTCTCTCTTGCGGATCTATATTTTGATCATCCAAATAATCCATTTTATTGATCACAAGAACCGGTGTCATTTTACCTTTGGAAGCGGCAATAAGATAGCGGTCGATAAGAGAAGATTTCAAAGAGGGTAAAATCACAGAGGTGGTGATCATCACTTGATCAACATTCACAGCGATCAGCTGTTCTTTTGTCCTAGATAAGTTATCAGCTCGCGATAAAATAGAGCCTCTTGGCTCTACAGAGAGGATCACTCCCTCTTTTTTTAGATGAGACACAAATCTCACAAAATCGCCCACGGCCACAAGATTTTTTAGTCTTGTGCTTTGCTGTTTCAAAGTTCCTTTCAAAGAACAAAGAAAAACCTCTCCTTTAGAATAAACTTCTATACCATAAAGAGTGATGCTAATCACCCGTCCTCTTTCTCCCTCTGTGGACACAATTTGATGTTTTTTGATCTTATCTTGATCGGTTTTTTTATACTGAGAGCGATCATTAGCGCGAGCTATTTTTCTCTCATTTTTAAAATCTTTTTTCTTCTCACCGTAATAATCTTCTTCTGAATAGCTCATCTCAACTCATACATCATGATAGCGCCTGCGATCGCTACGTTTAAAGATTCCGTTTTTTCAGACATGGCTATCGAAATTTTTTCGAAGGAACTGGTCACTTCTTTGTTCACACCATGCCCTTCATGTCCTAAAACAAGAGCTAGGGAGGACTTTTTAACAAACCCTTTGAGATCTTTCCCTTCTTTGTCGGCGATCAATATAGGGGTATTTGTTTTTTGCAAGTGAGACACAATCTCTTCCCAAGATCCTTTATAAAGAGGGAGATGAAAAGTAGAGCCTTTGGCCGCTCTTAAAGATTTTTCGTTAAAAGGGTCAACACTACCGTCAATCAGAAATACAGCGGACCATTTTAGAGCAAGAGCGGTTCTCAAAATAGTTCCTAAGTTACCGGGATCGTTCACCTGATCGATGATCAACCATTTATCGTGATTTTTTAAAGTCGGTTCAAAATAGAAATCCAATTCGGCTGCATAAATTTCAGGACTCTTTAAGCCGGTTATCTTCTTCATCATTTCTTGTGTGACATGAAAAACACCTTCTTTAGCAGAAAAACTATCAGGCGCCTGGCCGTTAATGAACAATCTTTTAAAGGGGATATATTCATAGAGCTCTTTTATCATTTTATCTCCAGAGATCAAGACCCCTTCTTTTTCTTTTCTGTAAGAGGGATCCGTTCTCAATAAAACAGCATGTTTGACAATAGGGTGTTGTAAACTCGTGATATGTTTTGCTATCATCCGAAATAATTAGTCATTAATGTTACCAATCATCATGTCATACTTTTTTTTCTCAAGCAAGTTGCGTCAATCAATAGTCCTTAGAGTTTTTTTTATTTGTGCTTTTTTTCTCTTTGTCCCCACTTTTTTTTACGCTTTATACATCACCATCGCGGAAATAGAAATGCCCACCCATCCTTTACAACATGTTCTTAAGCATTTCATGATTTTTCTTCTCCTTCTGATTTCCGTTGGAGGCTCTCTAGCCGTAGGATTAAGCCTTTTGATGTCAAAACCTCTCCTTCACTTAGAAAAAGTGATGAAAGAGATTGAACAAGGCGATCTATACGCTCGTTACCTGCCCCATAGCTTGGGTTTTGAAATCAACCACCTAGGTTATGGGTTTAACGAAGCGATGAACGCCTTGATCAAAGAAAAAATAGCCAAGCAGATCTTGGATCACGAATTGAAAATAGGTAGAGAGATCCAAAAAAGCTTATTCCCTTCTTTTATCCCGTCAGTCAAAGGCATAAAATTAGGGGCTCACTCTTACCCCGCTAAGCAAGTGGGGGGTGATTTCTATGATGTTTTTACCAAAGAAAATACACTACTCATTACAATCGGAGATGCTTCTGATAAAGGAGTGGGCCCTTCTCTTTATTCTCTCAGTGTAAGAGCCATGTTAAGAACTCTTCTTCATCGGGATGCAGCTATAGAGGAAACCGTTGCTTTGACAAATCATTTATTCTGCCAAGACACAAAACCGACCTCCTCATTTGTCACGGCCTGGATTGGCTATTATGACTTAGAGACGAAAATCATGAAATACACAAACTGTGGGCATCCTAAAAGTTTAATCATAAGAAAAGGACAGATTTTAGATTTAACAACAGAAGGAATACCCCTAGGCATCAATACCTCTTTCAAGCCAGACATAAAGTCCACTATCTTAGAAGAGGATGATCTCCTTGTTCTTTACACAGACGGTGTTTTAGAAACACCCAACAAAGAAGGAGAGATGTTTGGCGAAAATAGATTCTTGAATATCCTATTAAGTCATCACAAGCAACCTCCAGAAAACTTGCCCGACATCATTCTTAAAGAGATCAAAGAATTCTCTCAGCAAATAGAACTGTTTGATGATATCACATTTTTATTTTTAAAAATAACAAGATAGTTGTGCCAAGTCATCTCCTATATAAACATGCTTATAAGGATCCCAATAAGACCAAAGATGAGCATGTTTTCTATGTATATCAAAAAGATACAGCTTTTGATTTTTTCTTTTGCATTGATCGGCCAAAGCCTTCAGAGCTTCTTGTCCTGTTGCATCAATAAAGTCCACTTTGTCCAGTTTAAGAATGAGTATTTCAAATTGATGATCATGTCCATGCTCCATCAATAAACGATCGCAAGAAGCAAAAAATAAAGGCCCCTCCCATTCACAAATCCGATAACGATTTTCTTTTTGTTCGAAAGACACCTTGACCTCTCTCGCGACTGATCTCAGCGTGAGTAAACTGGCGATAGAAACACCCACACAAATAGCTATATTCAGATCAATGAACACCGTGAGTAAAAAGGTTAAAAAAAAGACAGTCTTATCTTCCTTGGAGGCGTAGCTGAATAAAAGGCGAACCTCTTTACAATTAATCATAGAAAAGCCAACAAACAACAAAATAACAGCTAAACAGGCCAGAGGAATATGACTGATCAGATGAGAGAAAAAATACAAAACTAAAAAGACCACAACAGCGTGGATGATTCCCGCTAAAGGGCTACAAGCTCCGGAGCGAATATTTAAAGCTGTCCTAGCGATAGCTCCTGTAGCTGGCATACCCCCTAGGCAAACGCTAGCTCCGTTCGCAAGACCTTGAGCGATCAATTCTATATTGGGTTTATGCTTATCTTTGATCGCATGATCGGCGACAACAGCACAAAGTAAGGACTCAATAGCTGCCAAAAAAGCGATCGATAATCCATTTAAAAAAATAGTTTTTAAGTGAAGAAAGTCTCCCCGAAAAGAAGGAAAAGAGAAAGAGGGCAAAGCTTTAGGAAGAAACCCAAAGCGACTAAAAATGGTGGGAGAAGTCGATCCTATCAACATGTGAAAGATCGTTCCCGCACAAATAGCTATGATCCCCCAAGGGTAACTGGGAAAGCATTTTCTTAAAATAATCACCATCACTAAAACGAATATAGATAAAATCACGGATGAAGGATCAAAAGAATGCACGTTTTTGATGTATAAAAGTGATTTATCGACGAAGTCTGCAGGCCATTCTGAAAGAGATAAACCTAAAACATCTTTGATTTGGTTGAACATGAGCAAAAATCCCAAAGCGCTTGTGAAGCCTAACACAAGAGGATGTGGGATGTACTTAATCAATGAGCCAAATCGACATAACCCAAATATGATTAAGAGAATAGCAGCTATAAAAGCAGAGGCGCAAAGCCCCTCATAACCTGTTTTTTTTACAATACCATAGATAACCACCACAAAAGCCCCTGTTGGTCCTCCTATTTGGACACGGCTTCCCCCTAATAAAGAGATGAGGAAACCAGCAATAATAGCTGTGAAAATACCTTTATCAGGAGATAAACCAGAAGCGATCGCAAATCCCATCGCAACCGGAACGGTCAAAAGTCCTACGGTGAGACCAGCAAAAAGATCTTTTTTCAGATTACTTGGAGAAAAATGGGTGATGATCTCCCAAGATTTAGGTATAAATTCTTTAAAACGACCCATTTTTCAACCTAAAGGCAATATCTTTAGCAAAATAAGTGATAATAAAATCAGCTCCAGCTCTTTTAATCGATAGGATGACTTCCTTAACAGTCTCTTGTTCATCAATCCACCCATTTTTCGCAGCCGCTTTAATCATCGCAAATTCACCACTTGTGTGATAAGCTCCCAAAGGAACATAAGGGAAGGCTTGTTTCACACGACAAATGATATCCAAATACGTGTGAGCTGGTTTAACCATCAGCATATCCGCTCCTTCTTCGACATCTAACATGATTTCTCTAATCGCTTCTTGGGCATTTGCGGGATCGAGTTGATGGTTTTTTCGATCACCTAACCGTGGAGATCCTTCTGCCGCTTCTCTAAAAGGGCCGTATAGGGCTGATTGGTATTTAACAGCGTAACTCAAAATAGGTAAATGACTAAAACCAGCGGCATCTAATTTTGATCGTAAAAAAGAAACAGCCCCATCCATCATTCCGCTCGGAGCTAATACATCCGCTCCGGCCTCAGCATAACTGATGGCTTGCTTAGCTAAGTAAAAAAGAGTTAAATCATTAAGAATAGTCGGTTCAGTTGACGATGTATTCAAAACACCGCAATGACCATGATCTGTGTATTCGCACAAACACACATCAGCCATCACAAGCAAATGAGGAAAATGTTGTTTGATGAGTCTAAGGCCTTTCTGAATAATGCCCTCATCCGAAAAACTCTCAGACCCGCAAGAATCCTTGTAAGAAGGAACACCGAAAAGAATAATATTTTTTAACCCAAGATCGTCTATAAGCTTAACTTCAGCCAATAAAGTTTCTAAAGTCAGTTGTTCATGTCCGATCAAAGAAGGAATGGGACGAGAATCTCCTTTTTCTCCTTTAAGAAATAGAGGTAAAATCAACTGGGAAGGATGTATATAGGTTTCTCTTATGAGGTCTCTCATAGAAGAGGTTGAGCGCATTCTTCTTAATCTTAAAGGAAGGTTATAATCTTCCATTTGAAACCCCCATTGTGGCTGATCAAATAAGGTTATTGTTTTTTAACCATTTTATCAGCTCTTCTTTATCGTGAATACCCAAATTAACGGATAAGCGATCGGCTAACTTCAAAATGGAGCCCATTTTTAAACCTGGGAGCACCCCTTCTGTCATCAAATCTTTCGCTTGTAAAACAGTTTCCTTCTTCATAAAACGATCGAGCGCCTCTTCTAGTTCCTTTTTTTGTTTTTTATGGAATGATAAGAGAAGATGTTTCGTGCTGGAAGAATGTTTATTTAAATAGATAGAAACGCATTCATCTCCGTATCGATGGGCGTATAAAAATAGCCATTCGTAGGGCTCTATCTCTTTTTGTTGTTCGACAGAATGCTGTAAAAGATCACGTGCTTTGATCCAAAAATCAGCCAATCTTCTTTCTTCATTAGAAACTTTCAAGCGGTCTAAAAGTGAAGCGATAGAGATCTCATCGCTATCAGGGTATAAACTTAAAATCAAAATGACAGGGGGTAAATCATGACCTTCCCAACCATTTAAAGCCTGTTTTGCTGTTAACTCTTTGTCAAAAAAAATCTGCTTTAAAAGAGATAAATCATCCATGAGAAGCAATCCTTTGGCCAAACAAGAAAATTTATGCATTTTATGAAACTCTTGCCAAACACGCTCAACCGATACAGAATTCATGAGCTCATGAGCCGATTTTTTTATCGCTTCTTTGGTTTCAAACTCTATGTCAAAGTTTAATCTGACAGCGTATCTAACAGCTCTTATCATTCTTAATCGATCTTCCTTAAAACGATCATAGGGATGCCCAATCGCTCTGATAACTTTGTGAACAATATCTCTTTGGCCTCCTACATAATCAATCACTTGCTGATTAAAAGGATCATAAAACAGGCCGTTAATCGTGAAATCTCGTCTTTGAGCGTCTTCCTCTGCATCGGTTGATATAAAGCCATCAGGACGCCTACCATCGCTGTAAGTCAGATCTTTTCGAAAAGTGGCCACTTCAAAATGAAAACCTTTATGAATGACAACAATGATCCCGAAATGAACACCAACGGGAATATTTTTAGGGAAAAGCCTTTTTATATCGCTGACCTGAGCACTTGTAGCGACGTCTATATCATCTGAAGCGATCCCTAACAAAAAATCTCTCACCCACCCACCTGCAAAATAAGCCGCGTACCCTCCTTGTCTTAAGATATCAACCACTTCGGTAGCCGCGGATTCAAGGGATTTTAGTTCCATAAGAGACCTTTTAAAAGTTAAAAATAGCCATTCATTCATCTATAAAAGAACTAAAGCTTAGAAAAAACGAATTTTTTTTGTATAATCTTCTTTTCTAACAGAGGGCAAATGTCATCCATTATCCGTATTCTAAACGAACAAACGATCAATCAAATTGCGGCTGGAGAGGTTATAGAAAACCCAGCATCAATTGTCAAAGAACTTGTTGAAAATGCTATGGACGCCGGATGTCAGCATGTTTTAATTGAAATAGATGGGGGCGGGTTTCAAAAAATTTTGGTCCAAGACGACGGTAAGGGCATGTCCAAAGACGATCTGTGGCTTTGCGTTGAAAGGTATGCGACATCTAAAATCCTCTCTACCAACGATCTTTTTTCGTTAAAAACAATGGGGTTCAGAGGAGAAGCTTTAGCTTCTATTGTCTCTGTTTCCAAAACCACTATTTCTTCTTCTCTAGATAATCATTCTGGACACTCTCTATCGATAGAGGGAGGAAAAATTCTAAATATTTGTCCTTCTCCTCATAAAAAAGGCACCACAGTTGAAGTTTCCTCTTTATTTTACAATGTGCCTGCAAGAAAAAAATTTCAAAAAAATGCCAGTCAATCACAAACAGAGATCAACAAAATGGTCACTCAATTGGCGCTAGCGAATCCTCATATTCGCTTCACTTTGTTGAACCAAGGGAAAGAGGTGTTCGGATCGCCTCAAATTCCCGATCTTCCTTTTTTGGAAGCTTTAGAAAAAAAAGCCCTTCTTCTTCTAGAAAAAGATTGGGTGAAGGAAATGATTAAAATTGAAGAAACGAGTGGAGCTTATAGCTTATTAGGTTTTATCGGATCAGCTTCAACCTCAAGACCTAATAAAACCGGTCAATATTTATTCATCAACCAAAGGTCCGTTTCATCTCCCATCATATCTTACGCTGTTAAAGAAGGCTATGGCACTTACTTACCAGAAAAAAGATACCCTTGCTATATCTTGCATTTATCAGTGCCAAGTGAACTCCTTGATGTGAACGTGCACCCTCAAAAACTAGAAGTTAGATTAGCTGAAGAACAAAAAATCAGAGAGCTCGTAAGAACAAAGATCGAAAAAATAATCAAACGACCTTCTTTCGGCTTTCAAGAGTTCCCCGCTATCTCTTTTCCGGAAAAACCCTCTTTTTATGATAGTTATCCTTCCTATTCCAAAGAAATGAGCTCTTTTTTACCAAAAGCCACAGATACAATGGTTTTAGAAGAGTTGCCTTTTTCTTTACTCGATCCTACTTACGAAATTCTTAGCGTGTATAAATCTTTCCTCTTTCTAAGAGAGAACGATATGATAAAGATATTGGATCTGAATCAATTAAGAAAAAAAATCATTCACTTAGACTCTACATCAGCCGAGTTTCAAGTGCCCTCTCAAAGACTTATTTTCCCTTTGACTTTACATTTTTCTCTTTTTGAATGTCAGCAATTGCAGGATAAGAGCTCTCAGATCCATGAATTAGGACTAGAATTTCATCAGACTGGCGATCAGACCATCCTTGTGGAATCTTTACCCTCTTTTTTGGAAGAAAAACAAACCAAAGACTTCCTACATAAAATTTTAGAAGATATCGAACACGAAAAATTTAATAAAATAAGAACGTGGGAAGAAAAAATCAATTACATATATCGTCAAAAAAATCATTATTCCATAGAAGAAGGAAAAGCTTTGTATGAAAAATGGAAAAATTTTCCTGAACATCAAAGCCCATCTTACACGGAAGGATTATTTATTCATTTAGGAGAACATGAAATCCGAAAATTATTTTCTCAAAAGAATTGATAAATTAAAAGCGCAACTCAATCATGATGAAGGACTCATCATCTACAACCCTATCGATCTATTTTATTTAACGGGCCTAGAACTCTCTCATGGTTTCTTTGTTTGTGACAACCAAAAAGCCACTCTTATAGTCGATCATCGTTATATCCAAGCCGCTCAAGAAAAGTCTCCTATCTCCGTCCAATTATTAACAAAGGAAGCCATAAAAATAGCTATTTCAGGTGTGAGTTTTTTAAAATTCGACTCTTCAACGACCTCTTACCAACAATATATAGATTGGAAAGAACGTTTTCCTCATCTCACTTTAATCCCTATCAATCATCCCTTGGCGCCTCTTCGTCTCATCAAAGACTTAGGAGAAATAACAAATCTTAAAAAAAGTGCTGATTTATTAAAGAAAGGGTATCAACATATTTTAAATCATTTAAAAGAAGGGATCTCAGAAAAAGAACTCTCTTCCCTTTTTAGTTCATTTGTGATCGCCCAAGGGGCGGATGGATTGGCTTTTGATCCGATTATTGCCTTCGGCGCGAATAGCGCTAAACCTCATCATAGAGCTCATGAAACACGACTTCAGAAAGGGGATCTCATTTTAATTGATATAGGAGTTAAATCAGCTCATTATCACTCGGACATGACAAGATGTCATTTTTTTCAAACTGATGAGCACCCTCTTATGTCATGGTATGAAATCATCAAAGAAGCTCAAAAAGCCGCTTTGTCTTTTTGTAAACCAGGAAGAGTTTTAAAAGAAGTGGATATGGCTGCAAGAAGCGTTCTAAAAAAGCATGATTTAGATTCTTATTTTACACACAATTTAGGTCATGGGGTGGGGCTACAGATTCATGAACAACCTCGCCTACATTTTGAAGGAGACTATAAAGAAATGGTTTTAGAACCTGGTCTTGTTTTCACCATTGAGCCGGGATTATATAAGGAAGGCCTCGGAGGAGTGCGTTATGAAGATACAATCGTCATAACAGAAAATGGCTATGATAGTTTTTCAGGAGAGGTATTATGATCCAATCTCGGAAATTCAGCTTTCGAAAAAAAGTGTTTTTATCTCAGTTCACATTACTTCTTTTGTTCATTTCTATTCTATATCCTTTGATAGAAAAAACAATTCATCAAATCATCAGGAAATCTTTAGAAAATAGCATCCAGGGTATTTTTGAAAAATTACCTAAAAAAACTTCTTTAGAAGAACTCATAGACGATTTAGATATAGCGGCTCAATCAACATATTTCCGGATAAGTCTCATCAATGATAAACAAGAGCTCATTTACGATTCCCATTTAGCCCGTCATCTAGGAGAAAGATTCATGCCTAGATTACAACCCCCTTCACCAGATATAGAAGAAGCTTTTGATAAGGGAGGGGGCTATGGTCAAAGATATTCTCAAACATTTGCCCAAAAATTTATTTATGTGGCCACCCTTTTTCATGTTCAAGATCAAAAGTTTTTATTAAG
This sequence comes from Rhabdochlamydiaceae bacterium, assembly GCA_049240945.1. GTDB lineage: Bacteria > Chlamydiota > Chlamydiia > Chlamydiales > Rhabdochlamydiaceae > JBMLRQ01. The sequence goes on along the minus strand of JBMLRQ010000004.1, from coordinate 14,037 downwards.
AGCTTCTTTCCCTTCAGCTCATGTTGATGGGCTGACTCAGAATGTAAAAATTGGCTTTATTCTCATTTCGGCGGCTATGCTTTTATTTTTCATGATCGTCACATGGCTCATTTTTTTTAGGATGAGTATTCCTTTACAAAGAATCATCAATGCGGTCAAACCTTATGAGGAAGGTTCAATAGAAACACTGCCTTATATTGAGTGGGAAAATGTCGAAGATAAGGATGAAACAGCTCAATTAGCTCATACCTTGAACTCTCTATCAGCCCGCATAAAAAAACAAATCAATGATATCAAAGATGAGAGAAATGAAAAAGAATCGATCTTAGAATCTCTTATTGAAGGGGTGATTGCTGTCGATGATCATTTCAACATCACATACTTAAATACAATGGCCTCTAAGATGCTTGGGTTACCTAAAGAAAGCCTATTGAAAAAACCCCTTCTGAGCTCTTCTTCATTTATTTTAGAAAAACTACACGCTCTTTTGCATAAATCTTATCATCAAAAGATGATCGTCAATGAAGCGATCTGTCTGAATAAAAAAGTCTTCCTGGATTTAATCGCCGCTCCAAGCCTGAAAAATCATGGAGGCATTCTTCTTTTGCAAGACACATCCAGCCAGCATGTCTTGCTGGAGATGGGAAAAAGTTTCATAGCTAACGCTTCTCACGAACTAAGAACTCCCATCACTATCATCAGAGGATTTGCTGAAACACTCCAAGACATGCCTGATTTGCCTAAAGAAATGATCATGGACATCGTAGAAAAAATTTTACGCAATTGTCAACGAATGGAATCATTGGTCAAAAATTTACTCACTTTAGCCGATTTAGACAACTTATCTTCTCTACAATTTGAGAGTAGGGATTTATTACCTATGTTAGAAAACTGCAAGCACATGATTTTATCTATACATCCTCAAACCCAAATATCTATTCTTTGTGAGCAAAAAACTGTATTTATCGAAGTGGACCTAGACTTGATTGAATTAGCCGTTATGAATCTTATGGAGAACGGGATTAAATATTCCCCTTATCCCGCCAGTTTAACTATTTCGATAGAAGAAAAACACTCTTGCGTTTTGCTGTCTATTGAAGACAAAGGTATAGGGATACCTCACGAAGATGTGCCTTATATTTTTGAGCGATTTTACACTGTAGACAAAGGGCATTCAAGACGTTTAGGGGGGGCTGGTCTTGGCTTATCGATTGTTAAAACCATTATTGATAAGCACAAAGGGAAAATCAAAGCTGTATCTGAAATAGGCAAAGGAACAAGTTTCCAAATCACTTTGCCTAAAAATAAAAAGTCGGAGTTCTAGTGCTTATGATCTAATTCATTGGCGCGATTCATCATATCAAGAATATGCTCTTTGCTGACCTGCTTAAGATCCTTGGCCAGTCCTACTTTTTTCAGTAACCAAACAAGCCATTTTGTGGGATCAAAATCAAACCAACGGATGCCGTTTCTATAATCATTTGGAAAAGTATGATGAAAATTATGGAATCCTTCACCAAAGGTCACAAAAGAAATGAAATAATTATCAACAGCACTTTCTGTTTTTCCAAAAGGACGCGATCCTTTCGTATGAGCAAGAGAATTAATAAAAAATGTACAATGGTGACCTAAAGCCAGTCTAAGACCAAAAGCGATAAAAAGAGCACCCACATAATCATTAAAAAGCCAAGCCCCTAAAATGGTCATCAGCAAGTTGGTTCCAATCATCCAAAGGTTTATATATTTATGTTGAGACATAACTAAACGATTTTTCATGAGATCTTGAACGAATTTAGGCTCAATAGGAGGAGAAGGGAGACATAGCCATAAAAAATGCGCATGCCAGAATCCTTTCTTAATACTGTAAAGATCTTTTTCCGTATCGGAAAACGCATGATGATTGCGGTGATCGAAAGCCCATCTCAAAGCACTGCCTTGACCAGCCATGCTACCAAAGAATATTAAAGGAAACTCAATCCATTTATTTGTCTTATAGCTTTTATGAGAGTAAAGACGATGGTAGCCAGCTGTAATACTCATCATAGAAGCGCAATACAAAAACACGGCATACAAAATCATTTTCCAAGATAAAGGAGGCCCATAAATAACATAAAAAGGAAAAAGAATAACCAATAAAATCTGATAAGACATAATCGTATGTCCCGGCGTCCAAACAAAATTTTTTAACTTCATATTTACCTAAATAAAAACTATCGGAATCATTATAGCTTAAAATAACATAAAATCTCAACGATCAAAAATAGGCTCAAAAGAGAAAGCTCATCTATTTTTTACCCATAAGTGATGTCCATCTTCAGACTTTTGATAAATAGCGTCATCAACATAATTCGGTCTAGAAAAAGATATTAAATTCGATAAATCTTGATATTTTTTTTGCCAAATTGGGGGTTGTTTATGACACAAGTCTTGGAATTCTTGTTTTGATAAAGGCAGGTTTCCTTTGTTTTCTTCCATATTCAAAATCTGCTTAAGCATGTCGGATCCAAAGAGAGTATTGAGAACAGGAACAGAAGCGTAACCAAAATAAATAAGATGAGGATCATCCGATCGGAAAACGATAAAATCTTCAAGGGGAGGATAACCTTTCTTTTGCTTCAAATCATAATGATTAGTCCCTTTAAGAATTTTAAACCAAATAAGTTGCCACTCCTTATTAGATAAACGGATATCTGAGAGCTTAAAATCTCCCATTTGCTCTTTGAAAAGACGCTCGATTTCTTTCATCACATCTTCATGAAAGGCAGAAGAAGCTTCCTTGAAAAAAAGCTCATGACCATAAAGGTCATTCATTAAATGAATCCAGTAATTTTTAAAAAAATTCAACGAATTCTTATGTTGATGCAACAAAGGAATCAAATTTAATCGGGTTTTTACACTTGGATGCGTTTGCCAACGATCCTTTCTTACTTTATTTTTTTTTGTCACATCATGGGGAGAATTTTTGTTAGGAGGAGAATTCCCTTTTCCTTCAGCTTTAGTCTTTAGTTGCACTTTTTCAAATTTTTGATACAACTTGTCTTCCATTTTGTTTTTAAGTTGACGACTCGTTTTCATATAGCTCAAATAATGACTTTCGATTTGATAAAGATCGATTTTTTGCCAAATGAGCTGTGAACTCAAAAAATTGAAAACAATAATAAAAGCAATAACTAAAGGAATGATATTCATATTAAATCAAATTTTTTCATATATAACAGGTCTACTACGGGGATATTCAAAAGCAAAAATTGTCTTTTCTTTGCAAGAAATATCTTTTATAGAAATTTTAAATAAATCAGGCCATACACTTTCTTGCTTCCACTGAGATTGCCAAGTTTGAGAAAGGGGATGAAAGAAGATATAATCCACTTTATCTACATTTTCATAAACAACCCTATCTCTTATCTTTTTATCATCCCCTATAGATCGTAAAATCATTTTTTTTTCAAAATCAATGAATAGTACTATACGATTGCCTTTTGAAAAGGCCTCTTCTATATCTAGATCTTCTTTTAAAGAAAAAAATAAAGCAGGTTGTAGACTATCTTTGTACGAGTCCACAAAAAATAGAGTTGGATCATCTTCCAAACAAAGAAGATGTCTTTTCAAAATCAAGTTAAATAGACTTTTTCTTAAAAAAATCTGCTTATCTTTTTCAATATTGACAGAGGAAAGGCTGTAATCTCTGAAGGTAAAAATAAGAACAAAAAGTAAAGCCCCCAAAAGAAAAAAAGAAATCATAACTTCTAATAAAGTCAGATGCGATGATTTTCGTGCCATTTAATCCTTCAGTTATACTTATTGACAAACAAATGATGATAAACTTTATAAGCGACTTTTTTATTTTTTTGAGAGCGAAAAGTGATCAAAATAGACAGTTTAGAACCGATTTGAGAGCCGTCCATAGCTTCTATTTTAGCCAATGAAAAAATTTTGTAGTCTACAGAGTAGCTATTCTTCTTGCCCATTAAATCAATACAAAATATTTGATCATAATTCACAAAAGAAGCGTCTTTTTGTTCAAGTTCAAGAACGTTCCAAGCTATCTTTTTCTGATATAAAAGAGATTTGATATCAACAAAAACAAGCTCTGATAACCTTTCAAGTTCCATGTTCACAAGCTTTTTTTGAAGATTATGTTGGAGCATAAAAGGATTGGCCACAAAAACAGGAACACATAAAGCAAATAAGGAAAGCGCGATGAGCAGTTCCAGGAGTAGCATGTATTTTTTTTTCATTTGATAACAATATAACCATAAAAAAGACTTTTTTATAGCATACCCCAGTTTTAATTTTCTAAAAACTGTTCGTTCGCTACAATCAACTCAAGAAAGATAAAAAAGGTTTTGGCATGTTTCATAGTTTAAAAAAGATTTTCGGATCATCTCAAGAACGGTTAATCAGGAAATATCGTAAAATCGTTAATCAGGTGAACGCTTGGGATAACCAGTTCAACGATTATAGCGATGAAGAGCTGAAAGCCAAAACACAAGAATTTAAAGATAGATTTGCCAAGAATGAAAGTTTGGATCAGATTTTACCAGAGGCCTATGCTGTCGTAAAAAATACATGTCGACGCCTTTGTGGGAGAGAGGTTCATGTATCTGGATACACTCAAAAGTGGGATATGGTTCCCTATGATGTTCAGATTTTAGGGGGTATAGCCATGCATTTTGGAGCTATTGCAGAAATGCAAACAGGTGAAGGGAAAACACTCACAGCTTCTATGCCTCTTTATTTGAACGCGATCTCTAGTAAAGGTGTTCATCTTGTGACAGTGAATGATTATTTGGCGGAGAGGGATGCAGCTTGGATTGGAGAAATTTTTCGCTGGCTGGGTTTATCTGTTGGGGTGTTGACAAACCAAACGCCTCCCCATTTAAGAAAGGAGATCTACCACAAAGATATCGTTTACGGAACTTCTTCGGAATTTGGATTTGATTACCTTAGAGACAACTCGATGGCTCAAAGTAAAGATGAACAATGCCAAAGAGAGCACTTTTTTGCTATTGTGGATGAAATTGATTCTATTTTGATTGATGAAGCAAGAACACCCTTGATCATATCAGGTCCAAGTCCTCATTCTCGACAAATGTATGATGAACTTAAAGAAGAAGTGGCTCGGATTGTGCGTTTACAAAGAGATTTTTGTTATAAACTCGCTGGGGAAGCCAGAAATCACCTTCAACAACTAGGGGTGTTAGAAGAAACAGACACTTTTCCTAAATTAAATAAACAAAAGCAAAAAATATATGACGAAGCCCTAAGAAATTTGTGGCTTGTCTCAAAGGGAACACCGCAAAATAATGTCTTACACAAAATAAAAGAAATCCCCGACCTCAGAGCAGATTTAGAAAAATGGGATATTTATTACCATGCAGAGCCTAATAAAGAAGAGCGGATAGAAGCTCTTGCTAAGCTTTACATCATCATCGATGAAAAAGCGAATGAATTCGAATTAACAGACAAAGGGATCCAGTCTTGGGATCAATCACATGCTCAAGATTTCATCATGCTAGACCTCGGCTATGAATACGCCCAAATAGATAGTCTTCTCGATTTAAGTGAGCAAGAAAAAATAACACGTAAAGTCGCTTTAAGAGAAGAAGATGGCTTACGTAAAGAAAGAGCCCATAATCTCAGACAATTGTTTAGAGCCCATCTTTTGATGGAAAAAGATGTGGATTACATCGTGCAAGAAGATAAAATCGTCATCATTGACGAAAATACAGGGAGACCACAGCCTGGACGTCGATTCTCTGATGGTCTGCACCAAGCTATAGAAGCCAAAGAAGGTCTAACAATACAAGCAGAAACACAGACATATGCAACCATCACATTACAAAATTATTTTCGCCTTTATGACAAGTTAGCTGGAATGACAGGAACAGCTATGACAGAAGCGAACGAATTCAAAGAAATTTATCAACTTGAAGTTTTAAGTATTCCTACACATCGCCCTTGTATCAGGAAAGATGAAAACGATGAAATCTATATGACCGAGCGAGAAAAATACAACGCGATCGTTAAAGAAGTGCAAAAAATACACGCCCAAGAACGCCCTATCTTGATTGGAACTGAATCGGTAGATGTGTCTGAAAAATTGGCTCGTATTTTAAAACAAAATAAGTTGCAAGCCTGTGTTTTAAATGCAAAAAATCACGAAAAAGAAGCTGAAATCATCGCAAAAGCGGGTGAAAAAGGAGCTATCACCGTCGCCACTAATATGGCAGGAAGAGGGACAGACATCAAATTAGCCAATGGAGTCGCCTCTCTAGGAGGGCTTCATGTGATCGGCACCACCCGCCATCAATCACGACGGATTGATCGACAGCTAAGGGGAAGATGTTCTCGATTGGGCGATCCTGGATCTTCTAAGTTTTTTATCTCTTTTGAAGATTCTTTGATGCGTCTTTTCGCCTCACCGAGAATCACCTTATTTCTGAAAAAATTCCGCCCTCCTGAAGGGGAGCCCATTTCAGCGAAAATGCTAAATAAATCGATCGAAACAGCTCAAAAAAGAGTGGAGCAAAGAAATTATTCCATACGTAAACACACGCTTGAATACGATGATGTGATGAATAAACAAAGATCAGAAATTTACGCTTTTCGTCATGAAATTCTTCATACAGAAAAGACGTTTGATTTAGCCAAAGAGATCATCGAGAGTCTTTGTTTACAGGCCGCTTCCGAATACATAGGTCAGCCAGAAACCAATCGATCTTTAAAAGTGAAAAGCTATTGTGATTGGCTGAAAACCAATTTCCCTGTTAATTTTGATGAAAAAGAATTCGATAATGATTATGCAACTGTAGAAGAAATTGAAACAAAAGCGGCTCATAGAGTCGTAGAGGCTCTTGAGACTAAGATATTATTTGATATCCAATTGATTGAAGAGGCTCAAGTAGAAGCTTCTTTACCGGCCTTGAATTCAGCTGAAAGTATTATAGAGAATGTCATCAGAAACATCCTCATCCGATCAGTAGATTCTTTATGGCAAGAGCATTTACTTCATATCGATCACTTAAGAACGGAAGTTTCTCTTAGATCAGTGGCTCAAAAAGATCCTTTGGTCGAATTTAAACATGAAGCCTTCGCTCTTTTTGATTCCCTCAGCTTTAAGATCAAAGAAGAAATCGCTCACAGGATCTTCAAGTTTCAAATGATAAAACCCTCTAAAAATATTTTAGATCAGAAGAAAAAGCAACCTAAGCTGAAACCTAAAGTCAGTTTATCTTTTAATTTGGATGAAGAAGTATAGCTCACCAAACGACGAAGTTTTTTTCAAACAAGGAATCTCAGTCAGCTCATAACAGATGAATCTAACACCTAAAAAGAGGTGAGATTTCATCTGTTATGCTTCATCTACCTCTATTGAAAAAGCTATGACCCAATCGTATTCAAATTAACCTTAATTCCTAAAATCCGATGAATTGTTTTTAATAATAATTAATATTTTTTATTTATTTAAAAAATAAAAGTTTAATTAAATAATAATAAATTATAATATTATAATTGTAACATTAAAATTTGAGGGCAATTATGACATTATATAATATATGTAAAAATTCTTATGACCAAATAAAAGATAATCTTGTTTTTGCTTATAACAATCCTAAAGATGCTATTTTTAATAAAAAGACAGCCTTATCTATTTTGGCTGTGGCTGTATTAGGTGGATCTTCTTATGCGCTGAAAAACAGTCTTCAAGGAACGACTCTAAAAGCAGCTGTCAAGTTTTATCAGGGCACCCCGTCAGTACAAAAAGAAACAGCTCTAAAAGGATTGGGTTTATCTCTATTAGGATTGGGAGCTTATAAGCTATATAAAGGAATAGAATCAGCGTTCAGATTCGACTCACCAGAATTGATCATAAATCAGCCATAAATGAACTCTCCTCTAAGAAAGGAACTTAAAGAAAATGACAAAGTCCTTTCATCATCAGAACTAGCCACATTTGTAGCTGGCTAGTTCTGATTTAAAGACAAAAAACCTCTTATCAAGACTGACTCATTCAGAAAATATTTACCTTTTAAAAATTGATAAAGTAGCAAGGGTGAGAACTCTCTTGCGTATGAGTGAGAGAGGATATGCCAACTTTGATCCTCACCTTTTTAGATCTCCAAAGACCCGATTATTAAGCTTTTAAATGACAGCCCCGAAAAATGAATTTAAAATGATGTGTTACATTAAAAACGTATAAAGAAAGTTGTATTTATTTTATTGTCTGTTTTAATTTATCTACGTTTTTTTTCATTTCACTTTTAGCGATAGGTCCTTTGGTATTCGCCATACACATTTTCAAGATGAATCTAAATGTAGAGATTCCCCCCTTTTTTCTAGGAACATAATGAAAATGTACATGAGGAACCCATTGTCCTACTTCAATGCCATTTTTCTGTAGAATAAGGTAAGAAGAGCTATCAAATGCTTTCCCTACGGCTTGATTGACTTTTTTTATGACCTTGCCTATTTGAGATATTTCTTCATTTGTGAGTGATTCAAATCGCTCAACGTGACGCTTGGGAACCACTAAACAATGGCCTGGTAGAACAGGCTTGTGTGTGTACAAAGCTAAGATAAGGTCATCTTCATAAAATTTTTGTGTCTCTAGGACATTAGGGTTACAGAATGCACAGTGTTCGATGTTTTGGTCAAAGATGGAGTAAAAGAAATAAAATCCTCCCGTGAAGCTAACTAGTAAAAAAGTCACGAAAATTATGCATTTTTTACCCATCTTCCTTCACCTTTATCTGATGATCTGAGGAACGAAGAAATTGACGGCAAATCAAAAGACTACCTGTCGCCACCCAAAGCCCTAACACAATGAATTTTAGACATATAGCGATATAACAATCAGGAGAGAGCACTTTTGAAATCAAAAAGTAACAAATAAATGTTCCCCATACTCCTATTAAGACTCTTAAAGTAGATTCTTTGTTGGTTTTTGAAGGAGATAAATAGCAACCGTATGAATTGTTTATGAATAAACCCATTCCCATGCCTATCGCACATCCACCAATAGAAAAGACAGAATAAGATTTTTGCAAGAAAATCAGCAACAGAGGAACTAGCTGACTCACTAAAAGAAGGGAAAGGGGGGGCAACTTTTTAAGATATTTCTCTATAGGGGGGCGAACATAGGCATAGAAAGCCAAAAGGCCGAATCCCACCATCCATCCAGCTATGATATCTGTTGGGAAATGAACGCCTAAATAAATACGCGAAAAAGAAACCAAAAAAATATACATAAAAGCTATAAAACATTTCCATTTGCTTTTCCAATGAGTCATTAAAAGTCCTGACAAAAGGATAACTGTTTGAGCCGCTCCACTGGGGAATCCATAACCCGCTACTTTTATGATCCCTAGGGTTGGATCAAGATGAAAGGGACGTGGAGATAGAAAGATTGCCTTAAGTAAATGATTAGTGAAGCTGCTGAGAAATAGAATGTAAAAAAGTCTGAGTCCTGTTTTCCAACCTTTTCCAAGCCAGAAAGCAGGAATGACCACAAAAAAAAATTCGTGTCTATCAAACAGATCTAGAAAACTAAAGAAGGCGTCGAAAATAGGATTTTTAAACTGTTGAACGAATTGAATGACTTTAAGCTCTATAACATGGGACATTCTATTTTTCTCTTCCTGCTGCTTGAGCATTCAGAAGGCTCTCTGCTCTTTTTTGTATCATACTTCCATAGTTTTCCCCTCCAAAAGACAGCGCAGACTCGAAAGTCTTATGTTGCCAAGAGTCTGGTAAAATGATGTAGCCATGGGCATCGTTTGTCAAGCCCAAAATAGAAACAAATGTAAAACCAAGTTTAGACCCTATTTCCTTAAGGCTTTTGTCATAAAGACAACTAAGCTCACCTGGAATTGTAATAAAAGCATGTGACTTGTTGAGAACAATCACGTTCATTTCACTTTTATAGAGCTCTAATGGTAAAGTCACACCAAAAGGATTAGGTTGAGGTTTAAAAGAATAAGATTCTTTTTGAGTAGAGATTTGAAACTTATCGCTTGTCCTTATTGTTTCCCATATGCTTGTCACCGTATTTGCCAAAGATTTGGCTAATCGATCACATGCATCAAATCGATTGTGTTCGTTAAAAATAACAGGGATAATATCTCCTTGCGCTCCATTAAAATAAATAGGTTGCACATCTTGGCCAATAGAAGCTTGAAGATGATTTCTTGCATATCCAACAAAATCAGCTGAGAAAAAGCGATTTTGACTTTTCAAAACAGTAGGATGTAGAGGATAATTGAAGAGAACAGCTAAAGGGCGGCCGTCCGGATGAACGACTTTCATAACAGTTACAAAATTCAAAGGCGTGATGTCTTTTGGCCATAGTCCTCGGTACAGGCCTAAAGGAGCCGCTTCACCATATCCAATTCCTATTTGGGCGGGGGTTTGATTTTGATACGCTTCAAGTATTGCACTGCATGTTTTGTCGATATAAGCTTTTGTGATATCTGGATTGTAATTCCCTGCTAAGCTGGGTCCTATAACTGGAATATTTAAATAGGCTCCCCCTCCAGAATGAGTATGAGAAGATCCAATAAAAATGTCACAGTCTTTAAGTCCAGGATAACCATGAATTTGCTTTGTGATCTCTTGAACCATTTCATACGTAAATCCCAAATGGTCTACGCTACAAAAGACGATTTTTTTATCTCTATTATCGATAAATAAGGCGATAGCAAGAAGAGGATCATGGACACCGTCCATTCCTTCACCTTTACGTTCGACGTAACCAGCAGAAGGGGTACCAATTATTGGAGTGATTTCAGCTTTCCCAACTCCTGCCTTAACAAGAGCGATTGCCATCCCTGGAAGAGATAATAAGAATAAAAAGAAGAAACAACGCAAAACAATTTTCATATTACCTTTTTAAATCCAAATTAAAACCATAGGAGAAAAATTATATGAAACGGTTTTTAAACTCGATAAAAAAAATTTTGCCATCATTTAAATTAAAGAAATATATTTTTCCCCAAGACTCAATTCTCCTAGCTTCAAGTTTTAGAGAAGTAGTCAGCTTTTTAAATTCATTGTTCGGAGATTCCCAACCTAAAACCTTTCCAGCTTTGTTATTAAGCTCCTCTTGAGCAAACTTTTTTTCTTCAATCGATACTTTATGAAAATCCGTACCTTTAGGAGAATATTGAACTTCTTTATGATCAAAAATATTCAGTTTGACTTAAAATATGGGTCGCATTTCCCCTCTTTTGGCGCCGTGAGACCCATTTGTCTCTATTTTTACTGCTTATGCCCATGGCTTTGCCATTCTTCGTAAATGTTAAGCAATGCCTATTAACGTCATTTGCAAATTGTTTTTCCTAATCGCTAGGTATCTAAACCGGTTGTAACCATCAGATCGTTTTAAAGTTCCAAAAAATTTTTCCTCTGGCACTCTTAATTTCAATAAGATTCGGGTGCACCTCTTTTTCAGTTCAGCTAAGTTTTCTGTTCTTTTTAGCTGTCATCAAGATCCCATTTTTCACTTTTTTATTCTTCAAAAGTCGATTTTTCCTCATTAACGATCATCCCTTTTAATTCTAATTGACGATTGAGCGCCTTGAACAGAGCCTCATAAAACGAGCTTTTTCATTCAGCTTGTTGGAATATATTAAGAAAAGCATCTTTAGAAATATTCCACATATTTTTAGTTGAGGCTTGATATGCATGATTAAATGTTAAAGGCAAGACTCCATCATATTCCTTAAAAATTCAAAAATGACTAAAAAAAACAGAAGTTAAGGCAACCCATAATGGCTTTTTTATTTTCCTGTTTAAATTCTGTCATTTAACTCTGATGAAATAAATCTTGCATTTATCAGGACTACATTCATTTATTCTAGATCATATGATTCAGAGATCCAAAAATGAATCGATTGTTGTTGCATTCAGACATTAGAATAAGCTAATAAACCTTTTCTAAATCACTCAATTATTTTTAAAAACGAACAAATCTTTATTGGCTAAATAATTTAATTATTTAATTTTTAATAAAAAATTATTGATCAACAAACAAAAAGCTGATAATATATTTATATAAAACAAAAAAATGGAGTTAATTATGAAGTTAATTAATATGTGCAAAAATTCTTATACACAAATCAAAGAAATGACTAGTTTTGCTTACAACAATCCTAGAGAAGCTGTCTGTAATAAAAAAACCGCTTTAGCTGTTTTAGCTCTTGGAATTTTAGCCGGGGCTTCTTACACAGTTAAAAATGGATACCATAAGCCTTTTATGCAAAAGATAGTTACAGCTTATGAAAACACTTCTATTGCATCAAAACAAAAAGCCACTGTATTAGGGGTTGGTGTATTATTAGGCGTAAAACTTTATAGCCAAAATAAAGAATGTAAGGATCTGAGAAAAATGCTAGATCTTCATGAGACAGTAGAAAAACGCCTTAAGGATCACGTAAACGCGCATAAAAATATAAAGGAAATCAAAACTAAAATAGCAAAGGCAAAACCTGGAGAACTAGAAGGCCTAAACGCCCAACTAAAAGCTGAACAAGACGGATTCACCAAATCACAAAAAGCTTTGGAAGAAGCCCGTCAAGCTGTAAATTTTTTCTATATGGAACACAGAGCAACTATTAATCAAAGGAACGTCTCTCTACCAAATCCATGATTATAAATAAGCCAATCTTCTGATTAGCAAAACGAGCCATCTTTTAGTTGGCTCGTTTTGGTATGAAAGACAGATTTAAACTTATTCATCTGTAAAAATTAAGATAAGAGTTATCTTGTCATCCACTTAAATAGCCTCAATATGCTTCTATTCAAGAAAAAATCACAATTTCCCATTTCATACACGTTATAAATACTCAGCCTCTTCTTTATATTCATCGGTTGAAATAACTTCATAAACTTTTTCTAAATCAATCAATTATTTTTAAGCCAAATTAACAAATCTTTTTTAAACAAACAACTTAATTAAAAAAACAATTAAAAACATTAACGTTGAATAATTAAAAAATATTAATTATAATTAATATTAATAAAAAAATAACCAGGTTTATTATGTCATTAATTAATATGTGTAGAAATTCTTATACACAAATCAAAGAAATGACTAGTTTTGCTTACAACAATCCTAGAGAAGCTGTGTGTAATAAAAAAACCGCTTTAGCTGTTTTAGCTCTTGGAATTTTAGCAGGCGCTTCTTATACAGTTAAAAATGGGTACCATAAGCCTTTTATACAAAAGATGGTTGCAGCTTATGAAAATACTTCTATTGCATCAAAACAAAAAGCCGCTGTATCAGGTTTTGGTTTATTCTTGGGGGCAAACCTTTACAGCCAACATAAATTATCTAAAGAGCTTAAAAATACGAAAAAAATGTTAACTCTTCAAGAGGTAGTAAAAGAATGCGCCATAGAAGTAAAAGAATGTGCCATAAAGGAGAGAGATGCAAATGAAGAGCTACAGACAATCATAAATCAACTAAATCAACTAAACCATGAAGAAGAAGGAAGACCACAAGAAAACCCTGCAGAAGAAGGAGGACTCCACCCCCGATTAATAGATGCACGAAGAAAATGTGAGCAATCAAAACGAGCTTTGACAACAGCGGCATTAAAGTTACTGCTTGAACAAAACAAGTTGTGGTATCAAAAGACCTTGATGAGATGATAGAAAAATGCACTATAAATCAGGTAAAAGGATATAAACATCCAAAGAAAATCGAATATCAAATACGACAAACAGTCCCCTGAAGAAAAAGAAAGCCTAAATGTCCAACTAAAAGCTGCAGAAGCAGAATCGAAGGAATTGACTAAAGCTTTTAAAGAAGCTCAACGAGTTAGAGATTCTTTTACATATTGAGCACAGAAAAGCCATTAATCAAAGGAACGTCTCTCTAGCAAAGTGATTATCATAAATAAGCCAATCTTCTCATTAGCAAAACGAGCCATCTTTTAGTTGGCTCGTTTTGATATGAAAGCAAATTGAAACTGATTTATCAATAGACTTCTTTCGAAATTAAATTTTTGAGGATATATTTAAGCCACCGAATGA
>JBMLRQ010000003.1:0-27686 GCA_049240945.1 Rhabdochlamydiaceae bacterium | reverse complement strand
TACGAGCTGAAAAGAAGAAAAAGATCGAATTTACAGAAAAACTGTTGCTTTGCCAAGACTTTAAAAGGGGAAAAAAGTAAGGAATATTATCGAAATGTGTTTTTAATCGTTGTAGAATTCATAAAATTCTCACTTCTTGGATTGCATCTTTAGTTTGTTAGCTTAGTACCCTCTTGTCATACTGAAAACAATTGTATTGCGACAAAATCCTTTTCATAGTATCTCTAAAAAAGAGATCTGTCAATTGAGTCAAGATTTAGGTAAACAATATGTCTAAAGATTCTAGAGTCACCGCTTCTTTCATTATTCTAAATGAAAAAGGTCTTCACACAAGACCTTCAACAGAACTTGTTAAATGCACGTCTAATTTTCGATCTGATATTAAATTAAGATATCAAAACTATACCGTCGACGGTAAATCTTTATTAGGTATTTTGATGTTAGCGGCTAATAGGGGAGCTAAGATTGATATAGAAGCAGTGGGAGATGACGCAAGAGAAGCCGTGAAATGTATTCTTGATTTATCGGCAAAAAAGTTCAATATAGACTATTGATCCGCTTTCATCTCTCTTTAAGGCTTGCGATAAAAAGGAGGGGTTTTTTCATACACTTGCTTTTCGCAAAATAAAGGGATCTCGTGCATAAGAGCTATACAAATGGCATCGCTTGGTTTAGCATCTATCTCTAAAAAATATGTTTTTTCATTTTTCTGATGACTGAGAATAATACGAGAAAAATAGATGTTTTGTTCTACATCGTTAATCAATACATGTAGCGGTTTGATACCAAAATTATGTAAAATCCCAGCGTACAATTCGTGAGTCGATGGTCTTGCTCTATTTTCTTTCTTTAAGATAGATTTTATTGTTATTCCTACTTTGTTTTCTGCGTAAATGATGAATTGCTTCCTACAATCGCCCACAACTAATCCTGTGTAGTGTGTAGTGTTTAAGATCTTCACGAGACTAACCGGAATATAATCTACTGAACCGGAAGAGGCGTTAACGATACTCGTATGTTCCATCTTTTTTACCAATAATAAGAATAGGATTGAAATCTAAGAATAGCCCCGTTGAAACAATTCCAGGTGTAGAGATTAGATTTTCTTCTAATTTTTTAAGGTCAAAAAGGCTTTTTTGTATGAAAAGATCTAATATGCAGTTCCCATTATCTGTTTTTAAATAGCTGCCGCTATCTACTTTCCTCCATTGTCCTTTAAGACCTAAAGAAAGACATTTTTTTTCCACAGAAAAAGAAGCGAAAGGGAGCACTTCAACAGGTAAAGGTTTCAATTCTCCTAAACGAGACACAAGCTTTGATTCATCGGCTATAATGACGAGTTTTGAAGTGATTGATGCCAAAATTTTTTCTCTAAAAAGAGCCCCGCCAGCTCCTTTGATCAGCTGTTTTTGAAGATCGATCTCATCTGCGCCATCCACAACAATATCTAAAAAGGGGGGGGCGTGAGTTTCTATCAACGGAAGACCAAAATTCTTAGCAATCAATTCAGAGGATGATGAACTCGCGACTGTTTTGATGTTAATGTTCTCTTTATGATATCTATCTGCTAAAGCTTTAATAAAGTAAAAAGTTGTAGAGCCTGTTCCCAGACCCACAAGCATGCCTTCTTGCACAAGTTCTGCAGCTTTTTGTCCAATTTGTTCTTTTGTTTTATCTATTAACATAATTCATATCTTCAAATAAAAAAAATATTCAATCAAGCAAAAAAAATATGTATTTTGAATAAAAATAATGATAAAGTGTTGGAAAGTAGAATGTGAGGACTTTGTGAGAAGAAAAAAAGATGCCAAAAGGCCGATCATTGAAGAAAGTGTAAAGGCAACAAAAATAAAAAATAAATTGTTGAAACATTGGGATCATATAGACAGGCAAATAACTAAAGAGAGTTTGGAAGAAACGGCTTCTAAGATACATCTTTCAATAGCTAAAAATGCTACTCAACGGGTTCATTTAAAAGCCAAGCCTATCACATTATTTGCGGAAAATCAAAATACCGCTAAGATCAGTAAAAAAATTTCACAAATAACAGATAAGATTAAAAAAGAAATTTATGTTCCTTCTTCTCATAAAGAAGGGTGATCGCAACTTTAAAGGATATAATTAAAATGTTTGATTCTTTATTAAAAAGAGGTTTTTTTGACGCTACGAGTCACAAAGATCTTTGTTCTCAATCCTCTCTTAGATTTTACATCGGATTCGATCCTACAGCAGATAGCTTGCA
This sequence comes from Rhabdochlamydiaceae bacterium, assembly GCA_049240945.1. Lineage (GTDB taxonomy): Bacteria > Chlamydiota > Chlamydiia > Chlamydiales > Rhabdochlamydiaceae > JBMLRQ01. The sequence goes on along the minus strand of JBMLRQ010000003.1, from coordinate 25,444 downwards.
TCTAGGTCACCTTGTTGGCATTATGGCGGTGAATTGGCTTTGTCGTTTAGGACACGAGGCTTTTATCATTATAGGAGGGGCTACAGGACGAATAGGGGACCCTTCTGGTAAAAGTTTAGAACGACCTTTGCTAACTCATGCAGAGATTGAAGAAAACGTCAAAAAAATTGGAGAGCAAATTCAAAAGATTCTACCTCAAGAATATGGTCGCTTATATCATATTGTGAACAATAATGAGTGGTGGTCGTCCATGAGCGTAGTGGATTTCCTTAGGGATATTGGAAAGTCCTTTCGTCTCGGTCCTATGCTAGCAAAAGAAACGGTTAAACAAAGATTAAATTCAGATGAAGGGATCAGCTTCACGGAGTTTAGTTATCAAATCCTACAAAGTTATGACTTTTACTACTTATGGAAAAACCATGGGGTGAATTTACAGATAGGTGGTAGCGATCAGTGGGGAAATATCACAGCTGGTATCGAGTTCATAAGAAAAAAAGAAGGAACTTCTGTCTACGGAGCCACCTTTCCTTTACTCACAAGAAGTGATGGAAAAAAGTTTGGTAAATCGGAAGGAGGCGCTGTTTGGCTTGATGCTGATAAATATTCCGTTTTCAATTTTTATCAATATTTATTGAGAATCCCAGACGCTGATGTTATCAAGCTGATGAAGATGCTGACATTAATGACAGATGAAGAAATTTCTGATTTTGAAAATAGAATGCTTTTAGATGATTATGAACCCAACAGCGCTCAAAAAAGATTAGCTGAAGAAGTCACAAGATTTGTTCATAAGCAAGAGGGTTTGGATAGAGCTTTAAAAGCGACCGAAGGTTTAATGCCTCAGCTAGATGTTGAACTATCTGTTGAAACTTTAAAAGAGATTGCTCACATTATACCTCATGTGGAGTTGTTAAAAGAAGAGATCATAGGTGCCAAAATAACGGATGTAGCTGTAAAAATAGGCTTAGCTACTAGTAAAGGAGAAGCTTCTCGTCTCATTAAAAACGGGGGAGCCTATCTAAACAATCTAAAAATATTGGATCCTTATTACTCCATTAGAGAGTCAGATGCGATGGGAAACACCTATTTATTATTTGCGGCTGGCAAGAAAAAGAAAATTTTATTGATTTTAAAAGCAATTTGAAAAATCAGTTTATTTTTTCATAACTAATTGGGTTCCTATATCATATGAAAAAAAAGTTTTACTAATCAAAAAAACTTGATTTTAAATATATATATAATAAAAAATTAAAAGCGAAAGTCAATAGGAAACTTTTGATTTCTTTAAATAATAAGTATGCAAAGAAATCGATCTTTTAAACAGTTTTAAGGAGTTTTAAAAGCATGGCAACGATCACAAAGAAGAAGCTGATCCAAGTGATTTCTAAGGATCGTGGAGTACACCCAAATGATGTAAGAAATGTAGTACAGTCTTTTCTAGACAAAATGACCGATTATCTTGGTAAAGGAGATCGGTTGGAGTTTCGCGATTTTGGCGTTTTCGAAATCGTGTTACGCAAGCAAAAAATAGGGCGTAATCCCAAGAAAGCCGCTGTTCCTATAATTATTCCCGCTCGAGTTGGGGTCAAATTCACTCCAGGAAAGAAAATGCGAAAGCTTATTGATAAGCCTGTTGCAGATTAGTTCTATTTAAGAAAAACCCTTCTAACAAGAAGGGTTCTTAAAAAATTTGTTTGTTCTATATTTATTTTCTTCTTTAAAAAGTCATTCATACACGTTCTTTCAACCAATAATAATGTCTGATCGAATAATTTAGAAATTTCAACTAGACTCAATCGGATTCTCGATGCTTTGTCCAAATTTTCTTTTTACGACTTGTCTTAAGATATTATAGTTTTTCTAAAAACTAGAAGCTAATTTTTATTCAATAGCATACAATCTTTGCTATGAAACATCTACTTTTCTATATTTCAATCTCTTTGTCTTGTTTGCATTTAACTTTATGTGGGAGCGATCTGAACCATCCCTTTTCTTCCTCTTCTTTTGAAGTTCCCCCTCTTGATTATCATATTAATCTCAAAAATCCTCATTTCACCCAAGGTGTTTTAAAGACTTCCGAAGGTGGTGTCATCACTGGCCTTTCTTTGAGGATACAAGCTCAAACAATCACTTATATTCTCACTGAACAAGAAAGAAAGATTGAGGCTGAGACAAATTTGATGGTTCAATACGGGGATCAGATTTTTGTAGGTGACAAATTAGAGTATGATCTGAAATCAAAAAAAGGAGTTATTTACAACGGAAGAACCAAAGCTAATATATGGTTTTTAGGTGGTCAGCTCATTGAATTAAAAGAAGATTTTTCTTGGCACGTTCGAAAGGGATTTATCACTTCTTCAGCTAAAAAAACTTCCCAAATAGCTCTGAGAGCTGATTTTATGACGATCTCTTCTTCTCACTTTTTATGGGCTTCAAATATTAAATTCCTTTATGGCCACTTTCCCATCTTCTGGTTGCCATACTTTAAAAGTAGTTTAAAATTCATCACACACACACCCATCAAGTATAAGATTAAATGGGATAAAGGGCTGGGACCGAGAACGAGTATGAGTTATACTCTCTACACAGACAAGAATTTAAGTTTAGTCACTCGTCTAGACTATCGTTTAAGAAGAGGTCTTGGTGCAGCTTTCGAAAGTAAATATTTATCGGATGATGGTAGCACTTTTTTTCTATCTCGTTCTTATGGGGCTCGAGATAAAATTTATGCTCAAGAAAGTGGCTTTAAAAGGTATCGTCTCCAAGGCTTATTTAGCAATATATCTAAGGACGGTAAAACGAAAATTCATCTGTCTTACGACAAGCTAAGTGATCCAGATATGATCCTTTTTTTTAAAAGCGATGACTTTGAAGTTAACACACAAAAAAAGACAATGTTCACTATCCATCATCGCAGAGATTACAGTGATATTTATTTGGAGCTTTCTCCTCGTTTGAATAAGTTTGAAAGTAAAGAGCAAAAACTGCCTGCTTTGCTGATTGATTTTAATCCTATTCAGACATCTGTCTTGGGCATTATTTCGGAAAATAAAATCAATTCTTCATTGCTTGACTATGTTTATCATAAAGAGTTGAGAGAGCATCTTCCGGCTATTCGTTCATTTCGGTTTGAAGGAACTAGCTTTAATTACCGTCCTTTACACTTTAATATCGCTTCCGTAACGCCCTATGTAAAGAGTACAGCAATTTTTTATCAAAAATCTCCCATTGATAAAGCTATCACACAAGGTCTTATTGGTTACGGGGTGCATATAACTTCTCATTTAAGAAAGCGTTATGGAGCTAACACACACCACTTATATCCCTACTTATCCTATGAGGGGGCTTCTAATACTCTTGAGTCGCCCAGAAATGTTTATATTTTTGGTTTAGAAGATGCCCTTGTGAAAACCTCAACCATGAAAATGGGCCTCAAACAAAAAATCAGCCTCTCTAGAGCGAAGCTCTCTATCTCTCATGATCTTTATAGCGACTTTTTGATAAAGAATCCGTTTTATAACGATTTTGTTTGCTATAGAATTGTATCGACTCTCGCTTTAAATACGCCTTACTCTTGGTTTCAAAGCTCTTTCGGTTGGCGCCCTGATCGACAACGGATAAGTTTCGTAAATAACCATTTTAAGTACACTTTCAATCAACATTTTGCTTTTAACGTTGAATTACGTTATCGCAGTCAATATGAGCTTAGAAAAGTTAAAAATGGAGATTATTCTTTAGAGTTCGTGCACTCTCCAATTGACTTGCTAGACAGCCCGCTTTCAGATCGTCGCTTTACTTGTTTATCCAAAATACATGTTCATTTGACCCCAGCTCTAAGTTCTCTTTTTCAGATTAAAACGGGCTGGGGACGTCAAGAAGAGCCTCGATACACAATCGCTAAAATAGATATAAGAAAAATCATCCAAAATCATTGGCTTTTTAGATTATCTATTCAGTACGATAAGCAAAGAGGGGTTGTTCCTGTCGTATCGTTTACTTTAAATAAATAGACCTCTTAGATAACTATTAAAAATAGGCTTTTAATGGCTTTAGAGTATATGAAGGAATACAGAACGTATTTTCATATAAGTCAAAGTGACCGACTGTATAAGGGGAAGCGCGGCTTACAATACTGTGAGATCGTTAGAGGATTGAACTAAATATCAGCGGCTCCCGCTGAGCATTTTTTTCGTGTGAGTCAAATTTTTCTTTGGTAACTTTCTGGCCCTACCTTTATGGTGTGTAAGGATCATTTGAAATTAAATTTACAATTCACCTGAATTTTTTTCTAAGTCTTCTACCATCTTTTTCGGAAAAAAGGATTTGAAAAAAACTAAGTTTTCATAGAACAGCTGTTTTCCTGTTTCTGTTTTTTTCAACCAGTTGTAAAAATGAGTTTTTTTGTAACAACTATTTTCCATTTTAGAACAAAATGCTGGGTTTTTCTCTATAAATTCCTGAAAAAACAACCAATCTTTTAGAACGATGTCTTTACCTGCTTCGCAAGAGCAAAGTAAATCAAGCAGAGATAACTCTTTCCAAGGTCCTTCTATTTTGAGGGGATGGAATAGGAGATCTTGTTTCTTGTGAATGATTTTTTTAAAGAATGTCCATTTTGCGGTTAAAAGCTCTAAACCTTCTCTAAAAGTGATGAGATGTGAAAAAAGAAGGAAGCTTTTGTTCGGACCTTGCATGGCGATCGGCTCGTAAAGAAGATGTTCATTTTCTTCTAGGATTTTTTCAAAAATTGGCCATCCTTTTTTCAGCAGTGTTATCCCTATAGGATTGTCAAACAAACTGCAAAGAGGAGATGTTCCTTTATACCTTCCGTCATCTGATATACGTTTCAATATGATGTCGGGATTGTCTTTTATTTCGGATCCAAAAAAATCCCAATTTTGTATGATAAAATTTAAACCTATCTCCGATCCAAACATCATATATAAAGGATAAGTGCCTTTAATATCTCCTTCACCTGAAATCGGGTCTGATAATATAGATATTCCAGATTTTATCACCTTTTTGCAAATCGGTAAGATTTTCTGAATGAATTGCAACCCATCAGAGCTTCTACAAAGCCAATAAAAAGAAGAAGAGCCTTTATGAGAGCCTTCTCCAAGAGCTCTTTCATAGATGATGTTGGGATTTTTTTCTACCTGCTCTATAAAGTAATCGGCTTCTTTATTGAGAAAAGATCGACCTATTTTGGTGGAACACAACATATAAAAAGGAGATGCCTGGTTGTAAAGGTTATCACCAAGGATAAACCTGGCTAAGAGGTTTTTATCATCGATCGTATTTTTTAAGGACTCAAAATGTTTGATGAAGTAGAGAAGCCCTTCATCACTCACGAGTAAACAAAATAGTAAATTAAAACCCTTTAAAGGGCCTTCTTGTGTGATCTTAGCACCGATGTTTTTTATGATCGCTTCTTTTATAAAAACTCGATCTTCTAAAAGCTTTTTATGAGCGGGAACTAAATCTCTTTGGAATGAGTTTAATAAGATAAGATGCAACAGACTTATTCCTAATTCTTTTGATTTTGTCTCATATTGAGCTATGATCGTGTGTTCATCCAAAATTTCTAATGAATCTAATAAATCAACGGTGCGGGATTGTTGAGAAAGATCTTTTCTCTCCCATAGCTGATTAGCTAATTGACTTATATTGGCTTTAATTTGATTGCCTAAGTGTTTGACTTTCACAAAAGATGGTTTATGCAAATCACTTATTAAACGCCTCTTATAAAGACCGCCTATAGCTAATTTTAAAACTAGATCATCATTTTCTTCAGCAATTGCACAGCCCATTGATATAAGTTTAGAAAAGAGCTCAGGATTTTTTAAAGCGACTTTTTTTATAAGATCGACATGACCTTTTTCCATGAGATGGACAAAAAGACACTCTTTGTTATTTAACCGGTGATGAAAAAGCATACAAGCAACAGTTTCTCCTTCATATTGGTCTTTGGAAGACTTATATTTAAAGAGATTTTCTAAATTTTTTAGACTAAGTTTCTTGTAAAGTTCTTCTAAAAAAGAAATTTGTTTTGGAGATAAAGATGTTCTAAAGATCTTTTGGGGCCCCAGATCGATAAGGGGTTCGGGAGAGGTGAGATCTTTTTCAGATACCTGTTCATCGGAAAAAACTTTGTCAATATTTATCGATGATCGCATTTTTTCATAATACTCTTCAAAAGTGTGTCTATCTCCTTTTTGATGATATTTATAAAGATGCCAGGCTGTTTCCATGTTGCCAGCTAGAATTTGCTCATCTATACGAGATTTTATCTCTTCAGGGGTGCTTTTTCTGGGGTCTTCAAAATGAGAAGAAATGATTTTTTCTTTGTCTTGAGAAGATAGCAAGACTTTTACAAAATCCTTAAACTTATGATCTTGTGGATTATATAATAAGTACACTCCTTTACGAGCTCTTGTAACGGCGGTATAAAGTTGATTAAAGACAGGTGCATACTCATGATGAGCTTCTCCTGCTTTAGCTCGATTTTTTATAGCTAGATAAGGATTGAAATGTTTCGCTAGTGTATTTAAAGTCTTATCTATAAGATGATTAAATAGATCGTAAAGAATGACAAATTCATATTCCAATCCTTTACTTTCAGAAGGTGTTAAAATCGTGACTCCAGGAAAGTCTTCTTCCAGCTTTTTTTTATCGTTTGCGTGGCAGATGATAGCCGCTTGTGCCATGTAAGGTAATTGCTTTTTTTGATCTTCTGTTAGCTCCTGAATAAAGTGAACATAACCTTCGTCCACATCCTTTTTTAAAGTGATTGTTGATATTCCTTTTTTTTCTATGATTCCACCCGTGCTTTGGTGTTTAAGAGCTAAAATGGTATTGGCTAAATCAGCTACTTTTTTTGAGCATCGAAAAGTATATGGTAAATCGATGGGTTCAGAAGCCGTGATCCTTTTTAGACAAGATAGCTTAGAAAAATGATCATTTAAGCTTTGATGGCTATCAAGGCAATAGACAATCTGTTTTTGGGCTGCTAAATCAGCTAATTGATTGAGCTGTAAAGGAGAAAAATCTTGAGCTTCGTCGACAACTACAAGAGCATATCGATCGTTGATTTCAGCTTCACAAAGAGAAGGGTCCATGATTTGTTGACCAGATAGGTAATGTCGATAGGTTTCTAAGCAAATGTATAGCTTATGATAGATGTCTTGGACAAAATTTACTTCTCCTTCTATTTTTTTTTCCTCAGATGAGCCATCTTGTCGAAATAAGCGCTCTCTTTGACTAAAAGTGAGATAGGTATTTTCATCATAGGAAGACATCATTCTTAGCTATTGATAAACAAGAGGATAGAATTCTCTTGGATCTTTCTCTGGTAGCTTCACTGTAAGCTTTTGTTGGATGTCTTGCTTCAAATCTTTTACTTTACTTAGGTATTGATCAAACCAATCTGAAAAAACATTAAAAGCCTTTTCACCCATCACGATTACATTTTCTTTTTTGATGAGGTCCTTATAACTTTTAAAGTGAATGTCAGCTGTATTAGTCTTATCATGTATGGAATTCAGCCAGATTTTTTTTATGTGGTTAACAAGTTTAGCTGACTGGGTGATGTAAAGAAAAGGAAGAGTAGTTGTTTCATCATTTTGGGAAAAAATCTTATTTCTTAACAGTAAAAGAGCCAAACAAGATTTACCAGAGCCAGGGGTTCCACGAATGATTAATGGGAATCGAGAGTCAAGAGCTTTATGTTGCTCAGGACTTAGTTGAATATATTCGTGATTGAAGTATTCTAGTTCAATAGTGGTGATTTCTTTTTTTATGGGCTGACTATCCGAAGAAGATGATGAGCTATCGCTATCTATGTATTGATGATTTTCTTGTTCAGCTAGAATACACCATTGATAAATATTTTGTATTTTTGAATAGGTGAGAATTAAAGGAAATTCTTGGCCAAAACGAATACTATAAAAGAGATATTTTTGATGAGTTTCTTTTTTTAGCTTTTCAAGATCTTCTCCAATAAAGAGCTTGGATTTAGATAATGTGGCGATCACATTTTTAAAAAAAGAAAGATTTTTTTGCTCTTTTTCGTAACGTTTTTTATCGATCCAGAAGGATTGAGATTTATCTGTAATATGTATCATAAACTAATTTGTGTGTATTTAGATATTTGTAATGGGAATTTTCAATTAATCTCTAACTAATAAGATAAGGGAGATAGATAGCATAAAAGAGGTGTTTATTCTAAGCTTTTAATCAAAAGTCCAGCGATCAGAGGACGATTCTGTAGATGTCCTTCTTTGAGAATTTTTAAAAGCCAATCCAATGTTTCGATTTTTCGAAACGACACCAAAGCTTCTAAAATTTCTAAAAATAAAAGGGTTTTCTCATCAGATGTTAAGTTAAATCTCGTATGACTTAAAGGGGGATTCATACTAGCTTTTTGTTTAACTTGTCCAAGAGGAAAGTATTTATTTTCTTCCACCCATTCCGTTAAATACTTTTCATGGTCATTAGGTAGCCTTAGGCGGAAAGCGGCTAGATGGCAAAAGTGTCTTGTTAAAGGAGCTCCCGCTTTTTGAGACATAGCTCCTATAAGTTCAATAGAGCCGGCTGAACGTTTCGCTTCTAATAAACGAATACAAGTGGGGACTAATTCGGTTTGGTTGCTTTTGAAGATATTTTCACAAATACGTAAAAAACTTTTTTCAGAACTATCGGCCAGTGTGTGTAAAATTTTTTCTTTGAATGTTAAGGAGGCTGAGCTCAGAGAATAATCATAAAATTTTTGTTGTTGTGCACTTGAATAAATGGCTTTCCAGTAAGATAAAGTTTTTCCTGGCGAATAAACAGGAATAAAAGCCGCATCACGTGAATCACGCAAAAGAATTTTTTCAATTGTGGACTCACATTTTTCTGGGCATTTATCGATTAAAGCCAAACAAGCATTTATCTGCACTTGCCAGTCTGTATCTAGCAAAAAATTTTCGAGTATTTTTAGATCTTCTGAATCCTCTGATAGTAAATGAAAGGCAAACAAGTTTTTTCCCTCAGCCATATTTCTAATCAAAGAAAGATGCTCATAATCTCCTAACCGATTAAGAGCTTCTAAAGCAGATAACTTAATCGATTCATCTTTGGATGAAACGAGTTTTTTTAATTTTTTTATAGAATCACAATCTTTTAGGACTCCTAAACTGAAGGCGCACGCTTCTTGCTCTGCTGGATTGGTGTGTGATAGGTGTGCCCGAATAGTTGGTAAGATTTCAGTTTTACCGAATTGAGCTGATTGGATAATGGTTTCTATTCTAGTTGGCAAATAAGGTTCATTGGCTAATTTTTTGAGTTGCATGGTTGCTTCTTTATCTCCCAAAGTTAAGAAAAAAACAGGAAAAAGATAATAAGCATTTCTGGGAAGCTTATGCATCAGGGAATTTAAATAACCGATAGACTTAACATTTTTTTTAAGACACAACTGGAAAAGAGCTTCTAAGTTTATGGAAAGAATGGGGACTGATAGAGCTTTTATTAAGACAGGATTAAAAGACTCGTCTTGTGTTTGGCTCGACATTTGTAAAATAGCCATTTGGGTGGCTATGTCAGATTGAGGGAAGATCGCTGATAAATTGTGGATAAAGTCTCTGTAAACGAGTCCTGCTTGAATCCCTAAAACACCATTTAATTTGATGTTGTTATTTTTATCCTTCAAACTATTTTTGAGAATAGTTTCAGCGATTCTTTGGATCAATAGAGGATCGTGTTTTTTATTCAGTTTTCTATTTTCTAAGTACATATCTATGCTTTTCTCTAAATCTCCTTTCTGTAAATTTTGATAAATTTCCAGATGAGGATTGTGTTCTTCAAAAAAACAGTTAAGAGAAGAACACGGCAACCAAACTAGTAAAAGCCAAGAGACTTTATTCATAATGTTTAATTTTTTAGCTTAAGCGGTTTTTCTTGTTTTTTTACTTTTTTAGGAACAGAAACCTCTAAAGGAGCCTCTTTAGCATCTGGGCAATCTATCCAGATAGGTGAACTCCATGCCATATGACTATTTTTTAAGATCACTCTCAAATAATAATAAACAAAGGGATCTTTTTCATTTTCTGTTGGTAAAAGGAACCCAGATAACGGATCTGTATCATCAAAAGTGAACTCAAAAGAATGCTCTTTAGGTTCGTATACTTTTATAACAACGCCGTTTCTGACGATATGAACTTCATGGATTTCAGAAGGAGAGGAGACATAAGATGTGATATGTCTATTGATGAACAATCCCGGTTTTGTTTTCGTGGAAAGTTCACTTCCCATCACAGCTCCTGCTATATTAAACCCCAAGATAATTTTTTCTCCTGTAGTGGCATAACAGTGTCGATCGTATAACGACTGAAACAAACATTCCCTTGTTTGTTCTGTCGCTAATATCGCTGTTAAACCCGATGTATAAAAATGTTGATCTTGTTCAGACAAATAAGCTAATGCCCCTTTTTTATCTATTCCTCCAGCGACAAATCCAAATCGCTTATTTCTTTTTAAAGCTAGTTGTATGGAGCCTTCCTTATTCTCTGTGATTCCTTGTTTGCTCAGATTTCTGATAGGCTTTGGATTGCCTTCTTCTTTTAGACATTCAGAGGATCCTAGGGGATTATAAATTTCTACGACTCTTTCTGTTTCTTCTGAAAAATCAGCAAAATTATAATAATGATTATGGGCCATTGTGGCATAAGGGATCGAAATCAGCTCTTTTTGAGGAAAAGAACGATACACTTTTTTTAGCGAATTGGTTTTAGCTTCTTTTTTTCTAGGAAGAGGCTTGTGATCTTTAGAATGAATCATTTGCCGTAATCCTTCCAATTCTTTTTCTCCTTCCCAATCAAATCCTAGAAAAGTTGAAAATCGATAATCTTCATTGAATTCTGCAATAAAATTAGAAACTTGTTTCCAATTCTCTGCGGAAGTGACATCTATATTTTCCAGATTGGATGAACTAAAAAACTGTAAAGCTTCCTCATCCCTAAATACACGTAAGGTTGTTTCTATATTAGTGCTTGCATCTATCTTATTTGATTCTCCCCTTAATAATCCCCAAAACAAGCTATGGTTCACTTGAGCGAAGCATTTGATAGGTTGTGAGTAAAACTTTGTTTTATTTTGTGTGTTGTGGAGCTGTATTTTATAAAGCCCAGGTTCGTTAAAATAGAGGTTAGGAAGAGTTAAAAAACCTGTTTCAGGAACAAAAAGCTTCCAGTTGAGATTCTCTCTTAAATGTTCATAGCTCAGTTCAATCAAGGTGCCTTGGGGGGCGTTACTTGTCAAGTTTCCGTGGATATCTTCAAATCTAACGACCACATCAAATCTTTTATTTTTACTGACGATAGAAGGGGTTAGGATACGAATATTGTGAAGAGTGTTCCCTTTGATATCTATGTTGAAGATTTCATGTTCTTTAAAGTCTTGTTTGCCTTTTGGATCAATAGAAAGTTGAAAAGAGCGCCGTCTTTGGGTAAATGTTTGCGCTTGGTTGCCATTTTTGCTGTCATTAATCCTTTCTGGAGGAGCGCCAACTGTTATGATAAATGAAGCCCCAGGTTTTAATTCAGAGGGTAAAATGAAGTCAAAAACAGGAACTTTCTGGTTTTTACTTTTGACCTCTGAACAAGGAACTAGAAGATCTTCTATGTGAGCAAAAATGACATTACGTGCTTCATTAAGATTCGCTGAAGGGATCTCCCAATCTGATTGTCGATTCTGCGATAAGAAATCAAATCTTATTAAGCTGCCTTTGGGCAAAAGGGTAGAAGGAATGTAAATAAATTTCCACGTTGAAACTTGTCCAGCCAAAACATTATTTGGTTCACAATAACAAATAGAGCGTCTCATTTAAGTCCTTTTAATTAAGCTTGAAAATTTTTCATTTTGCCCTAGTACATTTTCTTTATCAAGGCAAAAGCTACATTTGATCAAGTTGATAAGGACTTTAGAAATGAGTTGTCTTATTTTAAAACGGTGATTTTAATTGTTTCTATTCTTCTCTCATCGGAGCTTAGAATCTCGAGATCAAATTCATCGTGGTGAATAGTCACCCCTTTGGAAGGTATGTTACCCAATCTATGAAAGATGTAGCCTGCAACGGTATCATAATCATGCCCCTGAGGGATTTTAATTCCTGTTTCTTTTTCGAGATCAAAAATCGCAATCCTGGGATCTATAATCCATTCCCCTGTTGGTGAATAAGAACATAAAGGTTGCCCTTCGTGATCATATTCATCCGCAATTTCTCCTACCAGCTCTTCTAAAATATCTTCTATAGTTACAATGCCTTCGGTTCCTCCATATTCATCCACAACAATAGCTAAGTGCATTTGTTGATTTTTGAACTCTTGCAGCAAAGAAGAAATTTTTTTACTTTCAGGTGTGTGTAAGATGGGTTTGATTAATTTTTCAATTGTTGAATCTTCGTTGATTTCTTTCCATGTGTCATCTTCTTTTTTTACAAATAAATTTAAAACGTCTTTATAAAGTAATACGCCCATCACTTCATCCAATGATTCCTTATAAACAGGGATACGGCTGTATCCTTCTTCTACGAAGCTAGAGAGAGCCTCTTTGATCTTAGTGTGGTGGGGAAGACTAAATACATTTATTCTGGGCACCATGATTTCTCTTACAATTTTATCCTTAAAAGAGGCCACTGATATGATAAGTGATTGATCGGCATTGTCTAAATACTGCTCTAGCTTGGCGTCTTTAAAAAAATCGATCATTTTATCCCTAATGCTCAAAGCTGAAGAGATCGTTTGTTTTTTGTTTTCGATATGATTGAAGATTTTTACAAACGCAAAAGTAAATGGGTAAAATAAAATAAGAAAAGGGCATGTTAAAGGAAATAAAAAAATAACGAACGTTTTGGGAAATAAAACAGCGATTGTGTGAAATATGAGGTCTAAAGACAAAAGACTTAATATAAGAAGCAGGGCGATCAATAGCTGACAGAATAAAAAAGGGAGACCACTAAGAAAAGGTAGATGAACGCTTGTCACCAATCCTTGCCAATAGATAAACCCTAATAATCCATAGCTTATCAAACTGATGCTACGACAAATTCTTAAGCCAAAAAGAAAATGAGACCATTCTTTTTTTTGTGCTATGAGCTCTATTATTTTAAAATAAAAAGGTCGTTTTTTAGAAAAAGAAAAGAAATGCTCAATTTCAAGTCGGCCTAATCTAATAAAGGTTTGTTGAGCAGCTTCTAATAAAGATGAGATAAGAAGAAAAAATAAACAAAGAGGGAAAAATAAATTTAGCATTAGAAATTCATAAGAGATTATGTTTTTTTAAAATTTTTAAGCACACCTTTTCTTGGTATCTCATTTTTTTCTTGTCAGAAGGTTGAAGGTCGTCATATCCCAAAAGATGTAGAAAACCGTGTATAATATATAGATAAGTTTCCTCTAAAGGATCCAAGGCATTCTCAAGAGCAAAAGATATCGCCGTTTTAGGACAAACAAAAATTTCGCCTAAGTGGGAATTAATGTCCAAGGGAAAAGAGATGCAGTCTGTAGGTGAGGGGTCTTGAAAAAATTTTTCGTGAAGACGAGAAATCTTTCTTTCTGAAACAAAGTAAACGGAAACTTCTTCAGATGGGATGGAGAAGTGTAGAGATAAGACTTTAAGAATTTTTTTTACAGATAAAGCGGGTATTTGAAGATCTTTCTGTGAATTAAAAACCGAAACTTTCAATAAGGACCTACAAAAATGAAAAGCTCGATCTGGAGGAAGAACGAGCTTTTGTTAATTAGAATCCAGCTGGAGTTTTAGGTAAATTAGTGACTTGCTTATTTTCACCATCCTTCCATTTGCCCAAAGATCTCAAAACATCAATTCTTTCAAATCTTTTTAAAACGTTTCTCTTTTTTCCACTCTTGTTAGATTTGCCGTAGCTTGCGTGTCTTGTCATAGATTGTATCCTTTAAATAGATTTGATTTTTGGAATAAAAGATCCTATTAAATGACCAGTAGGTATAGCATTCAAATGTTGTTTATAACCTAATGGGAGGATATCTTTTTTGCTTCCTGTTTTTAGAGCAGGTGCTCGACGTTTTCTAGGACTTTTGCTTCTTCTTTCTTGTTGTTTACTAATTCTGACCATGTTTATAAGCTCCTTCTCTAATGATTGGCCCATTATATTGGATTTATATCTTACTTGTAAATAGTCTTTACGCGATTAATGATAAAACAAAGAAATTTCGTTGCTTTAGTTTTCCAAACCCAGAATATATCCTTGGTTTCTATAGAATTGATATTTTTCTTGAGCTTGAGCTTTTTTATCGGGTACGTTGATTTCTTCAAATTCATAAACCTTTTTTATATACTTTGTAGCCGATACGGGTTTAGTGGTTAAATTAAAGACGCAGTGCATAGATAGAGGCTGATACTCTTTTGATAAAATGATAGACAACGCCGTTTCATCTTTCGTGGAGTGGCAGATATGGGGTAAGAAACTATCTTGAGGAAATTTCCATAGAAAATCATCTAAGAATGTTAAACTTTTTTCATCTTGCATAAGAAAAACCAGGTTTTCTTTAGCTAAAAAATGTTTTTGAGCTACCTCATATAGTTTCTGCATTTTATTTTGATTATCAGAAACTGTGAAAAAAATAACTTGTATCATTGGTTGTTCAAGGGTTGTTCTAAAGCTTTTTCGGCATTTTCTTTGGGAAGGGTCGTACCGCAAGAGATCAGAAATTTAAAAGCTTCTTGTGTCTCTAGGTTTAGGGTATGAGTGTATTGATGCGACGTAAAAACTAGAAATCCCGAGATAGGATGGGGAGCGGTAGGAATGAAAACGGTGTTTTCCAGATGAGGAAGAGCAGACTTAATAAAAGGAGGTAATTCACCTGTGACAAAACCCATGGCTTGAATATTTGTGCTAGGAAAAGGAATGAGAACGGTTTCTTTGAAAGCGGTTTTGTTCTCATCCAGCATCGCTTCTGTCACGTCTTTTGATAAATGATACACAGATTTAACGAAAGGTATTTTATCTAAAATCTTTGATACGAAATGAAACGTTTTTCTAAAAAAGTATTTTCGAGCTGAAAAGCCCAGTACAAAGATGATAGCTAAAGTCAAAAACAAGGCTGATAAACGTCCTGCGATGGTAACAAACGAAGAATGCCTAAGTAAACAGGTGGGATTATTTTTAGTATAAATATTGCAGGCATTTTCTAGAATACCGAATACGGGCGCTGTAAAAAGATTGAAGACATATTCCAAAATAAGGAATGTAATAACGATAGGGATGAGTATAATCAGGCCAGTGAAAAAATATTTTTTTGTGTTTTTATCCATATTCTTTGTTGAGTTAATGGGTTTTTCCTGCTGGCACTATCACCCCACAAGATACAATATATTTGAGAGCTTCATCTGATTTCATATCCAAATAATGCAGATCTTCTTTACGGTACATCAAAAGAAAGCCCGTTGTAGGGTTAGGTGTAGTCGGAATGAAAACGGTGACCATTTCCTGCTTTATTTTATCGCAGCACATAGATGGTGCTTCTCTAGCTATAAAACCTAAAACATAAACGTTTTTGTCTGGAAAGGGGACCATAACCACTTGTTTAAAAGAATTTTTATCCGAAGCAAATAGCGTGTTTACGATATCCTTTGTTGTCTTATAAATGCTGTTGACGATAGGGATCTTGAGCACAATTTTGTGAGCATGTTCCATAAGGGAATTAACAAAAATCCATCTTGTGAGGGCCCCTAGTCCAACGGTCAGAAAAAAAATGAGAGAAAGAATTAAAAACTGACTGATTAATTTGATTAGTTTTTTCGAACTCAAATAAAAAATATGGTGATCTAATGACTCCAGATGGGATAAAAAATTTGAGATCAGACCCATAAAAGGAGCTGTTAATAAATTCAAAACAAAGTTTAGCACCGCTATGGTTAGAACAAGCGGCAGGAGAATCACGAGGCCTGTGACAAAATATTTTTTCATCATATTATTTGCTTTTTTTGTTAGAAATTAAATCCCATTTTACTTCTTGAAAAATAAGGTCGATATGACGAATTTTTAAAGAAATAGTTGAGCCAATTTTATATAGAATCCCTTTGTTTTTTCCTCTGAGCACAGAGGTTTTAGGTTCGTAAATAAAAAAATCTTCTTCTAATTCTGATATGTGAACGAAACTCTCAAGCATAAATGGAGCTATCTCTAAGTGCACGCCAAAAGGTTTGATTTTTGTCACGTTCGCTTCATAACAGATATGAGGATCTTCTTTAAAATGTTTGAAAAGCAGTCTGAGCTTTTTTAGGTTTTTTACAGAGTTTTCCGCTTTAAAACTGATCCTTTCTCTTTCTGAGCAATGAGTGCCTATCTTATCTATTTCTGATTTCTTTAAAGGTTGTTCAAATAAAAGGCGTTGAATCACTAAATCACTATAGCGTCTGATCGGGCTTGTAAAATGGCAGTAGTGATCTAAGGAAAGGCCGAAATGCCCAACATTTTGGGAAGAATAATAGGCTATTTTTAGGCTACGGATAAAATGAGTGACAATATAGGACTGAAAAGGAGTTGTCTGGGATTGATAAATTAACTGTTGCAAATCTTGCATGGAAGGTTCTTTACCAATAGAAAATCCCAAGCCACGAGCAAACAGATAAAACTCTTCAAGAGTTTCTTTCATCGGTGCTTCATGAACTCTAAAAAGAACATCAATTTTTTTGTGAGTTAGATGAGTGGCGATGATCTCATTAGCTTTTAACATAAACTCTTCTACGAGCTGATGAGTGATGTCGTACTCCACTGTTTTAAATCCCGTAGGATCGCCTAAAGAATCCAATGTGATGATAGTTTCAGACAACGACAAGTCGATGCCCCCTCGATCGATCCTTTTTTGTTTTAATTTAAGAGCCAGTTCAACCATTTGTTCTAGCCTTACTTTATGGGGACTTTCTAGTGTTCCATCTAAAATTTGCTTAGCTTCTTCATAACTTAAACGAGCTTGGCTTTTTATGAAACTTCTATCAATTTGATAGCTAAGAAGATCTCCATTTGTATCAAACTGCATAGACACTGAAACAGTGAACCTTATGACGTTTGGTTTTAAACTACACAGTTCATCTGAAAGTTCATGGGGTAACATAGGAAGGCAATAGCCAGGAAAATAAGTCGAGTTGCCCCTTACATAAGCCTCTTGATCTAGTTGAGAATCCTTTTTGACATAATAAGCCACATCAGCAATATGTACAATTAAGTGATATCCTTGACTGTTTTTATCTATAGACAAAGCATCATCAAAATCTTTAGCTGTCTCTGGATCTATGGTGATTGTAGGAAGAGAAGAAAAGTCTTTTCTGGCTGTTGCATGACTTAAATCAACTTTTTCTCCGAAATTTTTAGCTTCTTTTATAGCTTCTTCAGAAAAATCAGAAAAAAGAGGGAAATCGAAAAGAGCCCCTTTGATATCGTCTAAAGGGTTATCAATATGTCCTATTTCTGATAAAAATGAGGCTTCACAAGGAGAGTTTTCATCACCCCATTGAATGACTTTTGTGAGGATCCGAGAGCCTGTTGTTAATTGGGGACTGGATCCTTTAGATATGATGATAGGTTTTTGTTTCCCTAACAAGTTAGAAAAGAGATGGTAAAAGTCTGGATCTTGACAATCTGTAACGATTGCTGCCAAGTTAGCATGAGCTCTTTTTAAAATTTTGACAACTTTTCCTTCAGGCCCTTTTTCTCGATTAAAATCGGGGTTGATGGCAATCTTAACTGTGTCTCCATCAATTGACTGTTCTGTTAGATTTTTGGGGATGAAGATATCCTGAGTCTCTTTATTGGCTTTTAAAGGTGTCACAAATCCGAAGCCTTTAGGATGCATTTTTATGATGCCTACAATAGTGTCTGGCTCATCTATGTTTAAAATAATCTGTTTTTTTGAATATTTTAAAATCTTTTTTTTCAGTAAATCATCAATGATATCTAAGCTCAATTTTTTTAATTTTTCGTGGATGCTTAATTTAGTGATAAGAGCTACTGGACCCATTGGTCGATAGTTTTTCCCTCTGACGAATTCTAAAATAGATTTTTTTAAGCCTAGTTCCGTTTGATTTTTTGGGGAGATGGGGGAATGGTTTTTGTGTTTTTTTTTCATATCTTCACTTTATCAAAGCTTTGCATTTGAATAAATGAAAATAGAATTTATTTTAACGATTTAAATGATTTTTTTTTAAATAACTTGAAATTGTATTTTTAAGCAGCATGACAATAGTCATTGGTCCTACACCTCCAGGAACGGGGGTAATATAAGAGCAAAGAGGGGCGACCGTCTCGAAGTCTACGTCACCTACAATACAAGGCTTCCCTTCTTTGTTGATGATCCTGTTGATGCCCACATCGATGATCACTGATCCAGGCTTAACCATTTCTTTTTTGACGAAAAAAGGGATGCCTATGGCGGCGATCAGAACATCTGCCGATAAGCAAATTTCTTTCAGGCTGGCCGTTCTGCTATTCAAAATGGAGACCGTCGCATTGCAGCCGTCTTTTTTTTGCATCAACATAGCGGCTAAAGGCTTTCCTACAATATTGCTTCTTCCTAAAATGACCGCGTGCTTTCCCGATAGATCAACATGATAAGCTTTTAAAAGTTCTAAAATACCATGGGGGGTGCAGGGTAAAAAACCAGATTCGTCCCCTAACAGCATTTTACCCACATTGACAGGATGAAAGCCATCCACATCTTTTTCTGGTTTAATCGCTTCTACGATTTTTAATGTATTGATTTGAGGGGGAAGGGGTAATTGTACTAAAATACCATCAACAGCCGGATCTCTGTTTAACCAATCAATTTCTTCTAAAAGTTGAATTTCAGATATAGTTTCGGGAAATTCTTTATCGATAGAAGCGACACCGATCCTTTCACAAGCTTTTTTTTTCATTTTGATATAAGAACGTGAAGCTTCGTTAGTGCCGACTAAAATAAAAGCTAATCCAGGTTTTGAGCTAAATCGTTGTACCTGCTGTTTTAAATCTTCTTCAATTTTATTGGCGAGTTGTCGCCCATCCATCATTTTCATAATTTGAGCGCCTTGGCAAGATCTTTAGTGATGAATGGATTGGTTGCTAAAATAGAAGAAGGCGTGAATAAATCAGGTTTGTGACCTTGAAAATTAGATATTTTCCCGCCAGCCTCTGTAAGAATGATTGAAGCTGCTGCGTAATCCCAGGGATTAAGGTTGTCACTCCAATAACCATCCAAACGACCGCAAGCTAAATAAGCAAGATCTAGGGCAGCCGATCCAGAACGTCGAATAGGGTAGCCTTCAAATAAGATATGTGTAAAGCGCTCTAAATAATCTTTATTACGAAGGACTCCAAAATAAGGCAATCCTACAGCTAATAAAGAAGATGGTAGATCTCTCACAGCTGAGATAGAAATAGGCCTGTTGTTTAAGAAAGCACCTGCTCCTTTTTCAGCGACAAAAAACTCATTAGATACAGGATTATAGATCACTCCACAAAATAAATCTTCATCAATACAAGCCGCTATGCTCACACAAAAAATAGGATAGCCATGAGAAAAGTTTAAAGTGCCATCCAAAGGATCAATGATCCATTTAAGAGAGGAGTGACTATCTCCTATCCATCCTTCTTCTTCCGACAAGATACCAGAAGATGGATAATAATCTAGGATGGATTTAACAATAAAATTTTCCGATTCTTTATCACAATTAGTGACGATATCCGTCACTGTACTTTTCCTGTCAATCAGTAGTGGTTCTTGCAACCCTTTTTTCAATATATGACCAGCTTGTTTAGCTATTTTTTGAGAAAAAGATGTCAAGGAGGAAAAATTAATAGTCATTTGATTTGTACCTTTTTAAAAAATATCCTTTCCGTTTCAGTATTCCCAAAACTCTAGATAAATAAGTATAACTGAAAGTGGGGATCGTAAAACATATGAAGGCATAACACCCATCAACAATAGACAACGAAAAAATATCATGCACAATTAAATGAATAGATAAAGAAATCCCTTCAGCAAAGAGAATACCCCAAAGTATTTGTAAAAAGCAATTCACTATTGAAATTAAAACACAAAATATAGGAATGCTCATGAGACTATCTGAGAAAAAAAACTTTTTCTTTTGATGCAAGACAAGACAGCCAAGCATATTTATGAAGGTGTAAAGACCAAAAAAGGTTTCCGTATTCAATAAATCAGTGATCAATCCACATAAGCCACTTATCCATAAAGAACTGAGTAGAGAAAAGTTGATGTAAGTTAAGGCCAAGAAAGGGGAAAAAGGCTGAATTTTTAAAGAGGGAAAAAGAGCCGATTTAAAACAAATGATAAGAATTGAAAAACAAAAATAAAGAGGAATAAAAATATTTTTTTTCAATACAAGCCTTCAAGAGCATTTTTTTTATTCAAGAAACTATAATAGCCTTCAATAAGAAAAACCTCAATAAATCCCGTAACTTGTATTGGGTTTATTCTCTATTTTTAGTAAATATCAACAGAAGACCCTATAGTTTCTTCTTGCGAAGGATCTATCGAACGTGTCGCAAGAGAATTTCTCGATTTTGAAAGAGAATAGTTCATATATTTTGATGAATCCCTTTTTAAACCAACAGATTTGTTTGAAAGAATAGTCTTTCCGTGACTATTCACTTCTTTTTTTTTGACTGGCTCATTATTTTTTTTTGCAACAGAAAAAAACAGGTTCTCTTGATTCTCTTTTACTTTCAATGAATGGGGACTAAGGCTTTTCGGGATTGTTTTATTATCCAAAAAATCATGAGGAATGAGGCAAGAAAAAGCGATAGAAGAAATTTTGAGGTCTAGTTTTGAGTCTCTATTTTGGTGAAAATAGAGTGGATTTGTTGTTTTATATGAATAATTGAAATCAACATTGTTATTCATGCGGCCTCTTTTATTTTTAAAATAATATAAAATTAAATTTTTTAAAACATTTAATTTCCTATTCCATAATAATAAAAGCCCATTTCTTTTAATTTGTTCTTATCAAGAAAATTTCTGCCGTCAAAAAGATAGGCTTTTTTCATCTTTTGCATAATTTTATTAAAATCCAATACTTTAAATTGAGGCCATTCAGTGACTAGGACAAGAGCATCGCTATTTTCTACACAAGCATATTCATTTTCGGAAAAAGTGATACTTGGATGATTATCGAATAGCTGTTTGGTGTTTTCCATGGCCACTGGATCAAAAAGACTCAGTTCACAGCCTAACTTTGAAAGTTCATTGATGAGCTCCAAAGATTTAGATTCCCTTATATCATCTGTAAAAGCTTTAAAGGCGAGACCTAAAATAGCTATTTTAAGTCCTTTTAATTTTTCAGCCGATCCGATTGTCTTGATGATTTTATCCACAAATAAGGGCACCTGATTTCTATTAGTTGTATCAATCGCTTGTAAAATAGGAGAAAAAAGTCCTTCTTTTTGGGCCATGTAATTAATGGCTTTGATATCCTTGGGAAAACAAGATCCCCCGTATCCTAGCCCAGCTTCTAAAAACTGAGAGCCTATTCTTTTGTCTAAACCGATGCCCAATTTAATTTTCTTGATATTGGCTCCAAATTTTTCTGCTAAATGAGCCAATTCATTCATAAAAGAAATTCGGCAAGCTAGCATAGCATTTGCCGCGTACTTAGTCATCTCAGCTGACGCCGCATCCATAAATATAGTCGGGGTATCGGAAAAAGATTTATATAATTCTTGCATGATGTCTTTTGGTTTTTGATTTTCCGTGCCTATGATGATACGGTCTGGGTGCATAAAGTCTTCTATCGCCTTACCCTCTTTCAGAAATTCTGGGTTAGATACAACATCGAAAGAGACATCTTTTTTTATTCCCTCAGAAAGAATGGCTTTCACCATTTCAGCTGTTCCTACTGGCACAGTAGATTTATTAACAATGATTCGATATCCAGTATGTAATCTGGGGGCTAAATCTTGACAGGCTTTTGTTAAATAAGAGAGATCACAGTCCCCATCTTTTCCAGAAGGAGTTGGAAGGCACATGAAAAAAAGATCGGCGGATAGAGATGAGTCATCATGTTCATGAATAAATCTTAAGCGATTAGAATAGATCCCTTTCTGAATCAGTTCCTCTAAACCAGGCTCAAAAATAGGGGAGATCCCTTTTTGAAGTGTTGCAATTTTTTGCTTATCGATATCCAAGCACGAAACGTTGTGACCTAAATCACTAAAGCAAGCCCCTGTAACGAGTCCGACATATCCTGTTCCTATGATCACGATGTGCATAATTTTCCTTGTTTTAATATGAGTGTTTTTTGACACAGTTGAGATAATGTGTCGTCATGTGTGACTACAATAAGTGTTTTCTTAAATTTTGTAGTCATTTTGATCAAGAGTTCATGTATTTGTAAAGAATTAAAGGAGTCTAGATTGCCAGAAGGTTCATCGGCTAAGATAAGATCAGGTTGATTGCAAAGAGCTCTCGCTATGGCTACTCTTTGTTTTTCCCCTCCCGATAAATATTTTGCTAAATCAAATATTTTGGATCCTAGATTGACTTCTTCTAAAAGCTCTTTTGCGTATTGATAAACTAAAGAGTCTTTTTTTGTGTTTTTATAAGCGATCTTTGCTGGCAATAAGACATTATCTAAAACTGATAATTCAGCAAACAGATGATAAGATTGAAAAATAAAGCCTATGTGTTGATTCCTGATTTTGTGAGAGTGAGGGGAGGGGAATCTATGGCCGCAAACATCAAGTTGTCCCTGATCAAAAGTTGTTAGACCACCTAGAATATGTAATAAAGTGCTTTTGCCTTCACCAGATTTACCTACGATAGCTAGGCTATCTCCTGCATAAATCTCTAAATCAATGTTTGTTAAAATGGGGAGATTTTGAGATTCAAAATATGTTTTGGAGATTTTTTTGGCTGATAAAATGGGTGAGCTATTCATTCAGACCTCAAACTGTCCGTGATATCTAATCGAGCGGCTTTGAAAGCCGGAACCAAAGCGGCTAAAACTGAGATAAGGGGAGTTGTCAGAGAAACAAAGAACAAGGCTTCTAAACTAAGTGTAACACGGGCATGAATGAGGCCTGTTTGCAATAGATCATAGCCATTTAAAAAAGAGAGATATTTTAGGATAATAGGTAAATGATAAAGAGTGACATAAGCTAAGATGGTTCCAGTAAGGCTGCCGATAAAACCTATCACAAATCCACAGCAACTAAAAATTATGGCAATATTTTTTCGAGAACAGCCTAATGCTTGTAAAGTTCCTATTTCTTTTTTTTTATCATTAACCATGATAACAAGCATGGACAATATGTTAGAACAAGCGACAATCAGAATGATGATACTGATGAGAGTAAAAAGGATCTTATCCCCAGCAAATTGATTGATGATTTCTTTAGCAAATTCAAAATCTTTATAGGTTTTGATGGTCCAGTATTTTGAAATTTGTTTATTTCTTAATTCATTTGTTAGTTTTTTCTCTAATGCATTCAGATTTTTTAAGTCACTTAAGGTGATTCTGATCCCGTTAGATTCTTTTTTATCTATGAGTGAAAAAGGAGACGCTCCATATATTGAATTCATCAATTCGTTTGGAAGTATAATCCCTTTATAGCCCACAGAGATCACTCCGGGATCATAAAAACCAGCTACAAAAACAGACGTTTTACATTCTTTTAGACCATTTATAGTGGCTACAGAATAACAAATCTCAGCTCGGTCTCCTATTTTAGCTTTATTATCTTGAAAAGACTTTGGCAGTAAAACGCCATCTGTGTTTTTATTCCATTTAGGTAAAACGATTTTCTCAAGGCTTTTATCATAATAGCTCCAGTAAGGAGAGGGGACTGGTTCATTGACAAAATAAGTTTTTATATTGAAATCTTTAATTTCGTAGTTTTGCGTTTCAATCGGAAAATAAATCGTTTGATTTTGTAAGCGAAGCATCCCGATGTTTCCCTTACAAGGAAGATTTTTTTCGGAGGATGAATAGATCAAAGTGTTGGTTGATAAAATTTGAGATTTGTCTTTGTGGGTTAAAATCAATTTTCCATGATCTTTTTTAAGCATCCCTTCAAATCTAAATCTATCGCAAGTGTGACTAGGATCTTTTGGAATAAAAATGGATTTGACAACTCCATCTAACTCAACAAAGAAAACCTTAAAAATTTGACCTTCAAGGATATTAGTTGCTGGAATCAGACAGTCTTTAAGGAGTGTGGCTTTTTCTATATTTAAGCCCTGATAAAGCCTTTGCTTATCTAAATAGCGTTCTATGGATTTTAGATGATTGATATCTGTGATAGTTGGTTTAAGAATCAAATCATAAAAACAAGAGTTTTCTTCTGGTAAATTAGTGAAATAGCTAGCTTGGGTTAATAATGTGGGTGCTCGATCTGTATGATGAATGGTGAGTTTAACTAATCCACAATCCACTTTAAATTCATTAAAATAGAAGCCACGGCAGGATGTTTTTAGATGATTCAAAATCTGAAAAATAGTTTTGACAGGATCCAAAAGATGGCCGGCTTTGTCTAATTCTTTTACTGGCCAATCGGGAGGGATTTCTTCATCAATTGTTTGATCATAAGGATCGGAAAAAGAAGTATAGAGTTTCTCCTGAATGCTTTTGTTTTTATAACTTGAATCAGAGCTGATGCTATCAATTTGGTAAAAATAAGAATGATAGTATTCATCTGAAGGATAGATGTTTAAAGCGCCGTGAAGAGAGGTTATATTTTCGATCCATTTTTTTTCAATCGAACGGCTAATCGATAGGAAAATGAGCAAAAGCCAAACGACTAGAGTAATGATAAAAATCGAAAAAATGGAAATAAGCGATCTAGAAAGGTGTTTTTTAGAAGGCCAAAGATAGAGCTTTATGAAAGAAAATTGGAACATAAGCAAGCCAACTAAAAAATAAAAACCTCTAACCGGTCGGAAAGAGGTTTTTATATATTATTTAGCCTCTTTAAAGACGACGTGTTTTCTCAGCTTTTTGTCGAATTTTTTAAGTTCCATACGACCAGTCGTGTTTCGTTTATTTTTAACGGTCCAGTAACACTCATCACTTTCTGTACTTTTTAGTTTTATAGTTTCTCTTGCGCCTTTTGCCATGGTCTTATCCTCTTAAACACTTGATATCTTAAATATGAAATACTATCTAACTGTTACAAAAAGGACAAGATTAAAAATGATTTTTCACAAATACAACCCACAATAAGGTTCTTTAATGCCTAAAAAGAGCTTTATTCTATTTCTGATTAAGATTATCCGATGATTTTTATTATGATGTATTTATACATCTTCTCACGAAAGAAGTTCGAAGATCCGAGTATAAGATTATTTGCATAAAAAAGGCTCATATCATCTAAAAAGAATCTTTCTTTAAAGCCATCTGTTTTAATCTAACAAAAGCTCTTAATATGATCACTATT
>JBMLRQ010000002.1:0-15363 GCA_049240945.1 Rhabdochlamydiaceae bacterium | reverse complement strand
AACAAGATTTCTTGCTCATTTTTCCCAAATTCACCCTTTGCTTCTTTTGTTTTCAAGTTAGGCAGAAGTCTTTGGTCTGGAATAGCTCAGAATGCGATATAACCCTATAGAAATCACATTAAGATAATTTTAGGAAAAATCAGTCAAAAGCAAAAGAGAGTTCATTGCAAAAATTCAAGAGCTTTTTCGTGAAATTTTTGATTTTCTATTCCTAATAAAAGAGCAAGACTCTCTTGGACCATCGTCTTGAGATGATAAGTGTCGGGATGATGTTTTTGAGTGTTTACAAAATCCAAAAGAGTTTGAAAGTTTTTAATCGATTTTCCCAAGAACATATAAGAGACGATGCCTTCACCAATTTCATCTCTTTTATTTAGCCTCAGATTTTTTATTTTCAGCATCTGAATAAACATCTCGTTGTACGTGTCTGAGCGAGCCATTTCATAAAAATGATCATAAATTTCTTCAGTTAACATGCGATAGGTTAGCCCATCTGGGTCCTTATTGATATGGTTCACAATTAATTTAAAGTTATTGAGACATCTATATTTGATGATGTAATGGATTATGCCTTGATTTTTAGAATTTTTTTGATGCAATTTTATGTAAGGTTGCTCCAGGATGAGTCTAAATAATTCATATCTATCGTCCTTTGCAGAGAGGCTAAGCACATATTTTTGTATTTTTTCTTTCAAAAATAGGGCGATGTTGGGATCTTTTTGTACTTTAATGACATTTAGTAGGGAGTGAAAATTTTTTTGGGCTTTTCTTTTGAGTATATGTCCGACTAGATCGTCATTGTTTTTATTGACTTTTGCCAGATTGATAAAAGGGGTATATATAATCTCAACAAAAATGGCAAAATAACTATCATCACCTGCTATTTCAAATAGTTGAGATTGTATAAAATCGTAAAATTTTGAATAATTTTGTTTTTTGAGTGGATCTTTTATTTTTTGTAATAAACAAGACAGTTTGGTGTCGCATTTTGATATTATAATATTTCGAATCATCGAAATAGAAAAGTCTTCATCTTCTAATAGATTGAGTCCATCACAGTTCAAAAGAAGACTAAAAAAACGGGTGTTATAAGGATTTTTTACGATAGAAACGATCCGTTCTTTACTTGTCTTTTGGATGACACTAATCAGATAGTTGTTATCTGATTTTTTTAGAAGATTTAATAAACTTTCTAGGTTTTTATAGGAATAATTATTGAAAATAGATTCAACCATTATTTCAATTTGAATGTTCTTAAAAGGAATCTCGTTTTCTAATAGGCCATGAAAAAGATCATGGTATTTATTATCGGCACTGATGATGTCTAGCAAGACATGTTCTTCTTTATTCACTAAGCCTTGTAAAATCTTATCGATATCTTTTTGCTCAAAACGTTTCCCGATTTGTTCATCAAAACAAGGATCTGAAGGGATCAGTGAGGATAAAAGCGAATGATTTTTCAGAACGAGACGCTTAAATCGGATATTATCACTTCTTTTCTTCTGAATATCTTCTAAAGTAGAAATGACTAACTTGAACAAAAAGATGACTTTTACATTTAATTTCTCTAGAACGTAAATGATGAGCTGGCCGATTAAAATTTGTTTTTTTGTGAAAAAAGGTGGTGAAAGATCACAGTTTTTTAAATACGCATATTCAATACATTTTAAAATGAAAACTAAACAAATTCTCATCGCTAATGTCGGATCACTTATGTGTTGTAGTTTTTCTAAATAGGTTTCTGAGACATCACGCCTTTCTTGAAGAGCCTTTATCTTTTTATCTGGCCAGAATATGACGATATCAAAGGCAACTTGAAAAGTGGCCATCTGAGTCATTTCTCTGAAGATAAATAAAGTGCTATTTTGAAAAGAAAATTGTACTTGCTTTCTGTAAATAGCCAAAAAAAGAGCTGCCGACGATGCGAAAACAGCCAACAATATATTATCTTTTATTTTCTGATATTTATCCGGAAAAAACGGAGCGTTGTTTGCTAACACATAAGAAGGATCTGACAGAAAAGCAGAGAAAGTTGTGAAATTAGCCATGAGCAAAATTTTTAGACTTTAAAAAAAATGTTTTTTCTAAAGGTTTATTCTTTTCATCAAATAAAGGGAAGTAAAGAGATGTCTCTTTGGGAGGATTTATCAGATTGAAGAAACTTTCTTTATTCGTCATAGGTTCCCAAAGTTTCCAAAAAAAACGCTTCAAATAAGGAGGTTTTTGTGTGTTTATCTCTATGAAAATAAAGGGTTTTGTGTGCTGGTCCTGAAAATTGTGATATCCGTTGTGTAAGCCGATGATTTGATAGATGTTTTTTAGTCCAATAAATCGTAGAAAAGGATGCCATGCCATGATTTTTATTTTTACAGCTATTTGATCACCGGGGATGTTGTAAACTCCTAAGAGGTGTTCTTGATGATCTTTTATCACAACTTGAGAACAGAGCATCTTTTGTTTTGTAATGGGAGAATAAGGATTTTTCCATTCTAGTTCTTCTAGAGTTGCTGATCCAGTTAAAGAAATTTTCAAAAAGTAAGATCGGTTAGAGACAAAATTAAGATAGTGAGAAGAAAAAACGCAAAGGATTAAAAAAAAGGCAAATAAAATGATCGCATACTTAAGTAAACGTCTCAAATACCTTAAGGTGATAAGCAAGCTGAAAAAACTGACAAAAAAAAAGATGGATATGAAAGACATTAACTATCTTAACTTTCCTGTCCAATTAAGTTTACTTCTTAGAGTGAAAAAAAAGTTCTGATTGGTGAGATTAACCAACCTATATTTTCTCTCTGCTTTTGTCAGCTGAAAAGAATCTCCTGTGGACATGGTGTGTAAAGACATCCCATCTGATCTGACTTCTATAGGAAGGTAATCACTTAAATATTTAACTTTAATTGTCTCGTGGGAGCTCACTACGATAGGACGATTAGAAATCGTATGGGGATTAATAGGTGTTAAAACAAAAGCGTCTAAATCTGGGGTCAAAATCGGACCTCCCGCTGCGAGGGAATAAGCTGTAGAGCCCGTAGGTGTTGATACAATGATTCCGTCTGCTTGGAATGTGTTTAGATAATTGTCATCAATATAGATCTCTAGCTCAACCAGGCTGGGATTTTGTCCTCTATGAAACACAATATCGTTAGCGGCTAAGTAAGGAGTGCCTTTAGAGTCAGTGCCTTTTATCATCACACGTTCTTCGATTTTGTAGTCGTGATCTATAAGATGTTTTAAGCTGTCATAAATTTTGTCGGCAGGTATAGCTGCCATGAAACCAAGATGTCCTAGATTGATACCTAAAATAGCTCCTTGCATTTCAGGGTAATGATTAATCAATCTTAGAATCGTGCCATCTCCTCCTAAAGAAATAGCAAACGTAATATCTTTTAAGTGCTTTGGCTCTAAAGGAAGAGCCCCTATTCTTTGAGCGTAAGAGTCAGGGGAGACAACGGTGATCTTTTGAGAAATAAAGAAGGTGCATATTTCCGAAGCTATATCAAAAGAATTTGGTTTATTGGCGTTCAGGAATATGAAAATAAGCATTAAAAAAACCTTAACATCAAAGGGAAGAAGTATTTGAAAAAGCTTCGGTCATTAGCCGTCCAGATTCATCTATTTTTAACTCGCCGTTACGCTGTTTGCTCAACAACTCAATCCTTTGCTCAGCTTCCAAAAGACGCTTATTGCATGACAAAATTAATTTATCGGCTTCTTCATAAAGTTTTAAAGATTCTTCCAAAGAAATTTTTTCTGAATTCATTTTTTCGAGAATACTTTCTAATCGATTAAAGGCTTCTTCAAAAGAAAGGGAATTGGTGCTCATAAATCACTCTAATGTTTTTGCTTTTATCTCTCCGTCGTGCATCAATAAGTTAAAGACGATGCCTGGAGAGAGTTCATTTTTCGAAAGGATAACTGAATTTTTATTTTCGGAAAAGGGGATACAGTATCCTTTGCTTAGGAGATTTTTGGGATCTATACTTTTTAAATGAGAGAGTAGCCTTAACAAAGAAGTTTTTTTTGCTTCTAATCGACTTTGCATGAGAACAGGGAGCATTTTCTTTATTTTATCTATTTGGGCGGTTTCTTTTTTTGTCGATACCAAAATAAAAGACTGAATCGTTATTTGTTTATTTAGCTGTAAAAGCTTTTGTTTAAGCATGTTGATATAGTTTTTAGGGTTGAGAACTATCGCTTGTTTTTTGAGGTTTTCTATTTGGATTTTTTTTTGCTCTAGGCACTTAGAGATGGCTTTTTGTAAATGAAGCTCTAAATCGTCAGTTTTTTGGTAATGTTTTCCTAAAATAAAATAAGAGGAAATGAAACAGGGGTGTTTTTTGAAAACTTCAATCTGTAATCTTGTGTGTTTCATTTTATGGTTTATCGCTAAGAAAAATCGATTTGTCCATTGATGCAATTCTTTTAAATAGATTGTTTTTTCACCAATCACTAGTTCCGCTGCGGCTGAGGGCGTCGGTGCTCTAACATCAGCCACAAAATCTGAAATAGAAAAATCTGTTTCGTGACCTATAGCCGATATAATAGGAATTTGAGACTTAAAAATAGCTTCTGCCACGCATTCTTCGTTAAAAGCAGCTAAATCCTCTAAAGAGCCTCCTCCTCTAGCTAAAATAATAACATCCACTAGGTTATGCTCATTAAATTGCTGGAGAGCCAAAGAAATTTCTTTGGCAGCCCCATCGCCTTGTACTTTCACAGGATTGATGATAATATGTAAGCCCCAAAAGCGACGGGATAAGATGTTTATGATATCCTGAATCACAGCTCCAGTTGGGCTTGTAACGATTCCGATTTTTCTAGGCATTTTAGGGAGGGCTTTTTTCAAAGAGGGATCAAGCCAGCCTTTTTCTTCTAATTTTTTCTTTAGTTGGTATAACTTTAATAATAATTCTCCTTGTCCTGAAAATTCTAACTCTCTTATTAAAAGTTGATAGGTGCCTCTAGGGGAGTAAACGCTTAATTCTCCTTTGGCGATCACTTGATCTCCATCCTTCGGAAGCTTTTTAAGATTTTTGGTATGCCCTTTAAATAAAACGGCCGAGAGTTGAGATTGATTATCTTTTAAAGTAAAATACAAATGACCTGAGCTTTGATGTTTAAAGTTTGTGATTTCACCTCTTACAGAAACATTAAAAAACTTGCATTCCAAAGATTTTTTGATTTCGACAGTTAATTCAGTCACAGACAACACATCACTCATATCAACCCTGTAATTTTCTTGATCCCTTTTCAATTTATTTGATATCATCCTTTTTATGAAACAAAGAATTCCCACAATCGTTGCTAATTGGAAAATGCATAAAACTCAAGAAGAAGCTAAAAAATATATTTTAGACTTTCTTCCTTTGGTCTCTGCAAGTCCAGTTAATGTATTGATAGCCGCTCCTTTTACTTGCCTCTCTATTATTGCAGAGCATTTAAAGCATTCTTCGATACTTGTCGGTGGGCAAAATATGCATTTTGAAACAGATGGAGCCTATACAGGAGAAATCTCTCTGCCTATGCTTAAGGACGTAGGTGCGAGCTTTGTTATTTTAGGGCATTCGGAACGAAGAACTCATTTTTTAGAAACGGATCTGGTTATAAATAAGAAATTGAACAAGGCTTTACAAAATGATATGAAAGCCATTCTTTGTATAGGGGAACAGGAAATTGAGAAAAAGTCTAACAAGACCTTGGAAACCTTAAAAAATCAAATATCTAATGGGCTTAAAGGGATAGATCCACTTTCACTTAGGCAACTTATTATCGCTTATGAACCTGTTTGGGCTATAGGAACAGGGCAATCTCCTCATGCTGATATCGTTCAAGAAATTCATGCTTTTATTAGGGCATTCATCCAAAAAGAATATGGTGATGATCTTTCTTCTTGTTTACCTATTATTTACGGTGGTTCAGTTAAATACGAATCATTAAGTGATCTGATGTTGAAAGAGGATGTAGATGGTGTTCTGGTTGGGGGGGCTTCTCTAGACCCTCAAAGTTTTGCAAAAATTGTTAATTTTAGTTTAGGTTAATTGTGATATACTTCTTTTATACATTTCTTTTTTTATTTGTTTTACTTTGTCTTTTTTTATGTTTAATTGTACTCATTCAAGAAAGTAAGACAATGGGTTTAGGAGCTTCTTTCGGGGGAGACGCAGGGGAGTCTTTATTTGGAGCCTCTACAGCTGACGTTTTGAAAAAAATCACGAGTTATTTAGCTTTTGCTTTTATGGCTAGTTGTGTCGTTTTGTCGATATGGAGCAAAAATCTTAATCATGTCAAAAAAAAATCTGTAAACGAAACAATCCAAGAAATAAAAAATTAAAAATTTTTAATCCAGGTCTTTTTTTATGATCCTATCTTTGATTTACTATGGAAATCCTTTACTAAGAACAAAAGCTGTTCCAGTATTAGAAATTAATCAAGATATTAAGCAACTTGTTTCTGATATGATAGAGACCATGGATTTGGATGGAAGAGGTATAGGATTAGCTGCGCCTCAGGTGGGACGATCTTTGAGAATATTTGTACTAAGAAAATACCTTTTTATAAAAGGTCGTCATTCTTTATCTGAACCTGTTGTCTATATCAACCCCGAGATCAATATAATAGATGAAAAACAGCAGTTTGAAGAGGAAGGTTGTTTGTCCATACCGGGGATTAAAGCTAAAGTAGGGCGCCCTTCAAAACTTATCATAAAGGCTTTGGATTTGAACGGGAAAAGTTTTTCAGAAGAGGTTGAAGGTTACAACGCTAGAGTCATTTTACATGAAAACGATCACTTAGAAGGTGTTCTTTTTGTTGATAAGCTAGAGGAAAAAGAAAGGGCTAAAATATCTTCTCTTCTAAACAATTTCGCGGCTGATTTCAAAAATTAAAACTTTTGTCGCCCCATAAAAGCTCTCGATAGAGTGCTTCCATCTACAAAATCCAACGAACTTCCTATAGGCAGCCCAAAAGCTAATCTAAACACAGAAATATCATCAGGCAGTATTTCTTTCAAGTAAAGAGCTGTTGTATCTCCTTCTATGGTAGAGTCAAGAGCTATAATGATTTCTTTTACCGATGAATTTTCAATCCGTGTCATTAATTTGTCGATCCCAATTTCTTTAGGATGTAAGTTTTTCATGGGGGATAAAAGGCCCGTCAGGACATGATAAAGACCTTGGTACATATGGGTGCTTTCTATCGAAAACACATCTTTTGCCGATGAAATGATACAAAGTTGGGTTTGATTTCGATGAGGATGCTCACAAAAATCACACGCTAATTCACTATCTTTCATCGTTCCGCAAACTACGCATGAAGAGATCTTTTTTCGTGCTCCACTTAATTGATTGGCAAAATTATCAATTTCCTCGTTTTTCCAATCGAGGATAGAAAAAGCAAACCGCTCCGCTGTTTTATTTCCTACTCCCGGTAGTTTTTTAAAAAAAGAAATGAGCCTAATGAGTTCAATCGGATACTTCATAAAAGTCATAGATAATATAAATGAGAATTTCATTTTAAGGTAAGATCGGAATTTCGGCTAGTAATATATATAGAGGCAAGAAATTCTCATTAAATCAGTTTTTAGCCGACCAATAAGGTTTTTAATGATTATTTTAGAATGATAAAAATTTAAATCCAGTTGACGATTATGCTCACTCCGCAAGCTAAAAATCCTTGAAAACAAAATCTAAATGATGGGAAAAATTTATTTAATGGGAATTGTCAATATAACATTTTATGAATTGAGTTTTTTCATTTTTTTAGATAAAGTAGGTTTCATATTTTTTTAAATGTGTTGAGGTTTTATTGAAAGCAAAAATTATTAGTACGGGGTCTTATCTGCCTGAAAAGATTTTAAGTAATGCTGATTTAGAACGGATGGTGGATACAAACGATGAGTGGATCTTAAGCAGAACCGGTATAAAAGAAAGAAGAATTGCCAAAGATGATGAATACAGTTCCAGTATGGGATTGATCGCGGCTCAAAGAGCTCTTGAATCTTCTGGTCTTGTGAAAGATCAAATTGATGCGATCATTGTCTCTACTTTAACACCTGATTACACATTCCCAAGTACCGCTTGCTTGATCCAGTCTGCCTTAGGCTTAGAAAAAGCTGCCGCTTTTGATGTGCAAGCTGCTTGCAGTGGCTATATTTACGCCCTTTCTATCGCTAAAGCGTATATTAATTCGGGAATGTATAATAATATTTTGCTCATTTCCACAGAGAAATTGTCTTCTATCATTAATTACGAGGATCGAAACACTTGTATTCTCTTTGGTGACGGAGCTTCCGCTTGTATCGTTGGGAACGGGGGAAAAGGATGGGAGATAAAAGATGTGTGCCTAGGCTCAGATGGAAGTTTATCTCATCTTTTGAGACAACCCGCAGGGGGGTGTCGTATGCCAGCTAGCTTAGACACTGTCACAAGTAAACTGCATTGCATCCAGATGGATGGCAAAGAAGTATTCAAACATGCTGTCAGAAGAATGGAAGCATCAACCAAAGAATGTTTAGATAAAAGTGGATTAGCAGAAGGAGCTGTGGATTGGTTTGTTCCTCATCAGGCCAATGTAAGGATTATCGAAGCTTTAGCTAAAAGATTTTCAATTCCTTGGGAGCAAATATATTTGACTCTTTCAAAATATGGTAACACATCGGCTTCTTCTATAGGCATCGCTTTAGATGAGCTTTTGAGAACACACTCTTTTAAAGAAAATCAAAATATTCTTTTAACCGCTTTCGGAGCGGGATTCACCTGGGGATCTTCAGTTTTAACTTATGGAGCAAATGATGCATAAAAAATACGCTTTTTTATTTCCAGGACAAGGCTCCCAATATGTGGGGATGGGAAAAGACTTCTTTGAACATTTTTCTTCTTTTAGAAGCACCATACAGCAAGCAGAAGATATTCTCTCTTTGGATTTATCTAGCCTTATGTTCAAGGGGCCAGAAGATGAGTTGATGTTAACAAAAAATAGCCAACTAGCTATTTATGTATTAAGTGTGGGTATTTTAACTGTTTTAAATGAACAGTTTCCTGCTTTAACACCTGCAGTTTGTGCAGGTCTTAGCCTAGGTGAATATACAGCTTTAACAGCTAGCGGAAAAATATCTTTTACAGAGGCTCTTCCTCTTGTTTTTGCAAGATCTCATTATATGCATGATTGCTGTTTAAATGTTCCAGGAAGCATGCTTGTGATATTGGGGATGACAGAAGAATCCATTAAAGCTGTTTTAGAATCTCACAACCTTAGAGAAGTTTGGATAGCGAATTTAAACTGTCCCGGACAAGTGGTCATAGCAGGTACAGAAAATGGGTTGGCCAGTGCGTCTTTAATTTTAAAAGAAAATGGAGCTAAAAGAGTTTTATCTTTAGATGTTTCGGGAGCCTTTCATAGTCCTCTCATGCAACAAGCTCAAAATAAGCTTGGGGCTCATATTGATGAAATCAAGATTCATGAAAGTTCGATTGATTTGGTTATGAATGTACCAGGTGACTATGTAAAGGAAGTTTCCTTGATTCGCTCTTTTATGCACAGACAAGTGACCGAGTGCGTTCGGTGGGAAAAAGGCATTCGATCTATAGTCAATAAAGGACCTCACACCTACATAGAAATAGGTTGTGGTAAAACCTTGAGTGGTATGAATAAAAGAATAGGGGTGACAGATCAAACCATTAGCCTTGAAACTGTAAAAGATTTGGAATGTTTGGCTCATTTATAAGGAAAAAACTATGTTATTGTTAAAAGAAAAAGTAGCCTTTGTTACGGGAGCTACATCTGGTATAGGTCGAGAGATTGCAAAAATTTTTGCTTCACATGGAGCTCATGTTGTTATCCTTGGCACTAGTTCTGAAAGAGCAGAAGAGACTTTAAAACAGGTGATAGAATCTAGAGTTTCTGAAGATCAAAAATTTGAGATAGCTCTTTTAGATGTGAGTCAAAAACAAGATGTTGATACAGAATTCTCTCGATTACTTAACGCTTATGGCAAAGTCGATATTTTGGTGAACAGTGCTGGAATCACTAAAGATGGTTTATTCATGAAAATGAGTGAAAATGATTGGGATAGAGTGATTGATGTGAATCTCAAATCTGTGTATAATACATGTCAATCCGTTATTAGAGCCATGATCAAAGCTAGAACAGGTAAAATCATCAATGTTTCCTCTATCATTGGGTTGATTGGTAATGCCGGTCAGGTTAATTATGCGGCCTCTAAAGCTGGTATTATTGGTTTAACAAAAGCGCTAGCACAAGAAGTGGCTTCAAGAGGAATTTGCGTGAACTGCTTAGCACCTGGTTTTATCCAAACGCCTATGACTGAAGTGTTAACCTCGGAACAAAAAGAAGCTATCTTAAAGAAGATTCCGCTTAATAAAATGGGATCTCCAGAAGATATAGCTAAAGCTGCTTTGTTTTTGGCTTCAAATTGGTCAGATTATATCACCGGTCAAGTTTTGACTGTTGACGGTGGTATGGTGATGTAGTTTTTAATAATCTCACATAAAAAAAGGAAAAAATATGTCAATTGAAAAAGAAGTTATAGATATCATCGTGAATGAGTTGGGTGTAGATCCTGATGTTGTTTCTATGGAAAAGTCTTTTGTTAACGATCTAAACGCTGATTCGTTAGATTTAACTCAATTAATCATGGTTCTAGAAGGAAAATTTGGTTTTGAGATTTCAGAAAAGGAATCAGAAGAGCTAAAAACTGTTGGTTCTGTTGTTGAGTTCATCAAAAGAAAGAAAGGTCTATAAAGCTCTTCCTTAAGAACCACTATTCACTAGTGGTTCTTATCTTTTCAGTTCAACCCATAAGTCTCTCATTTCCTGCTGCGATATTAAAGGCTTTACAAAGTCAAACTCTTTTATTTCTTCTTTAGTGATTGACAGCCACTTTTGTAGCTTGTCTTTATCAGCTTCATTCGCCAGATCGATTTTGGTGGGCGGAAAAAAGCCAAAAAGCTTGAAATGATGTTCGATAATTCCAGGTTCATATAAAAAATTGATGAACTTATAAATGAGATCTATTTTATCAGAAGACTTAGGTATACAGATATTTTCGATGGTGATAAAACTTTTTTTAGGTACAAAAAAATCTATATGTGGAAAGAGTTTAATCGTTCTCCAAATATAAGAGCTAGAAGCTACAGCAACAGGGCAGTTTTTTGTGATCAGAAAATAATCTCCTCTAAACGTAACATAAGCTTCTACCCACTGTTTTTGTTCCAGCAAAAGACTTTTTACTGCTGCTAACCGGTCTTTATTTAAAGAAGAGGTGTTTTTAAAAAGATATGTGGCAGCCAATACGATCGCCTCAGCCGGATCGTTTGTCATGGCGATTTTGTAATCAACATTATTCTTATCAAAGATCAAGGCCCAATCTTCCTTAAAAGATCTATTGCTGAAAAATTCTGTATCTATTCCTAATCCATAAATTTCCCATTCTAATGGAATAGAGTAGCGATTATCTGGATCAAATTTATGATCAAGTAAGGCAGGGTTGAGTTGATCCCAAAAAAGAAGGCGAGATTTGTCTAAAGGTTGAAGCAAATGATCTTCTCTCAGAAGAGAAACAGCGTAATCTGAAGGGATGATGAGATCGTAGCCTTCTCCTTTGGTGGCCTTTAGCTTAACTAAAAGCTCTTCATTAGAAGAATAGTAACTTAGATTTACTTTGATCCCAGAAGATCTTTCGAAGTCTTTGATGATGTTTGTGTCAAGGATATCTCCCCAAGCAAAGACATTTATTTTATCTTTTTTGGAATGAAAAAAGGTGAACCTAGGACTGTAGAGAGCGATACAGATAAGAGCGATCCAAGCCAAGATAATCCACAGTCTAACAAATAACTTCATCATAAAATCCTATTACGTGACTTGAGAGAAAAAAATAAAGCGGCCAAAAAGGTGCTAAAAACAAGAAGAATAGCTGACAAAGCGTTCACAACGGGAGAGACACCAGATCTTAGCATAGATAAGATATACAGAGGAAGTGTTTGAGCTGAGCTGCCCGCTATAAAATAAGATAGAATGAAATCATCGAAAGAAATCATCATCACAAGTAAAGAGGTAGAGATCAAAGAAGGTCTTAAAAGAGGAAGAGTGATTTTAAAAAATGTTTGAAAATGAGTGGCCCCTAAGACTAAAGAGGCTTCAGTCAAACGAGGATCTAGTTCTAAAAAACGCACATAAGCGATGGGAACGACGAATCCCAATCCCAAAACAGTGTGAGATGCAATCAGGGTCATTAAGCCTAAGGGAACCGATAAAAAGCTAAATAAAGTCAGAAGACCTACGGCTAAAACCGTTTCTGGAACCACTAAGTTACCATAAAAAAGAGATAGACTTTTTCCTATTCTTCCTCCTTGAGCAACATAAAAAATCAACGACACTCCAATCAGTAAACTCATTAATGTTGAGCATACAGCGACGAATAGGGAGTTAAAAAAAGATCTCCAAAGGTGGACTGAGTAAAAAAGCTCTTTATACCATTCTAGAGTGAAACTTTTCCATGGAGAGGGATAAGATTCTGTGTTAAAAGAAAAGACAATAAGAACAAAAATAGGGACATACAGAAATAGATAGATGGATCCTAGAATAATGTAGCGTTGATATTTAGACACATTGCCCCATTTTTTTCATGATTTTATTGATGATCAAATATAAAAAGATAACGCTAATTAATAAAAATAGACAACTCACAACTGTAAAAGCTGCTCCCAACGCTCCTGTTTGTTCTCCTAAAACGTAGTGAGAGACCACGCTACCCACGAACATATATTTGTCTCCTCCCATGAGTTCAGGTATGGCAAATTCTCCGAAAGAGGGGATGTAAACAAGAAAAAAACCACTGCGAATGCCGCTTAAAGTTAAAGGAAATAAGATACGACGAAATGTATAAAACCAGCCCGCTCCAAGATCCAAAGAAGCCTCGATCAATCGTCTATCAAGTTTTTCTAAAGAGGAGAAAATAGGGAGCATCATAAACGGTAAATAGCAGTAGACCATCATTAAGGTGATGGAAAAAAAAGAGTTTAAGAAGTGAATAGGTTCCGCTATCAAACCAAGAGTTTGCAAAAGATTATTTAAAAAACCCTGTTTTTCCAGAACAAAAGACCAAGCGTAAATATGCAGAAGGAAGTTGGTCCAAAAAGGAATGATGAGCAAAAAAAGTAAAAAGTTTTTATATTTGTAACAACGTAGCGATATGAAATAAGCCAGAGGATAAGCGATCATCAAGCAAAGAAAGCTGTTGGTGAGAGCCAACAAGCAAGAGCGTGTGATCACCTTTAAGTAAATGGGACTTAAAAAAATAGATAGTTTTTTTAAGGTTAAAGACTCAAAAGCACCTTCTGCAGAACACTCTACGAAGCTCGATAAAAAAATCAGAAGGATAGGGATATAAAAAAACAATATTTGCCAAATAATCGCAGGAACACCTAAAGCAAACGATAAATGAGAGGAAAAATATTTTTTTTTCATTTTATTAATACAACTGCGTTTTCTTTTTGCCAATATAAGTTCACTTGATTGTCATAATCAATCACTTCTTGAGGAAAATGTTCTTCATTTTGCTCAAAAACTTGTATTTTCATCTGGTTATTCAGCAAGATATTATATTGAGTAGAACGTCCGTGGTAAACGATAGAGTCGACGATTCCTTTCATGTGATTAGAAAAATCACTAGCTTCTTTTTTGGTGATAAAGATTTTTTCTGGTCTGATACTCATAGCCACCTCTGCCCCTTCTTTCATCCATTCTTTTTGTTGAGACAGATCGATTTTAAAATGACCTAATTCTGGGATCACAATCTCAGGATCTTTGTGGACATTTAGAAGATGTCCATTAAAAATATTTGTTGAACCAACAAATTTAGCCACAAAAGATGAAGTGGGGAATTCGTAAATTTGTTTGGGAGTGCCTATTTGCTCAATTTTACCTTGATGATTCATGATAGCCATTTGATCGGCGACAGTTAATGCTTCAAACTGGTCATGTGTGACATAAACGAAAGTCGTTTTTAACTTATCTTGCAGCTCTATTAACTCGATCAGCATTTTTTCTCTTAATTTGAAATCCAAAGCGGCTAAAGGTTCATCTAGCAAGAGAACATCGGGTTCACTCACAATCGCTCTTGCTAAAGCGACTCTTTGCTGTTGGCCTCCAGATAGTTGAGAAGGTAATTTATAGATATGATTAACCAGATGAAAAGATTCCAATATTTTAAACACTTTTTGCTCAATGACGAGTTTGGGTGTCTTGTTTAGCCTTAAACTGTAAGCCACATTTTCGAAAACGTTAAGGTGAGGGAAAAGAGCATAATTTTGAAAAACGATATTGATCGATCTTTTGTTGATGGGGAGGTTTGTGATTTCTTCATCGCCTAGGTAAATATGGCCACTATCAGCCGTTTCTAAGCCGGCTATCAACCTTAATAAAGTTGTTTTACCACATCCACTCGGACCCAATAGAGCAAAAAATTTCCCAGAAGGAATGGTGAGGTTGACGTTATCTATAATAGAAACGCTGTTTTTTGTTTTTTTCAAATGGCTTAATTTGATCGATCTCATTTTTTAGCTGCATAGAATATTATTGTCAGTCCAAATTCTATAATGTTCCGAATTTTATCCCCAAGGATTTCCTAAAAAATTATTGGAGCTCGCTAAATCAAAAAAAATGTTCTATCAAATATCGAATCTCCTTGTTGTCGTGAAGTGCATGTTTTTACTTTTTGAATAAAATCAAAAACAATAAATAGAATTAAATCTCGTTAATAATCAGATATTTAAGATTTTTAGTGGTTTTTGGGTTGTAATACTTAGCTTTTCAAACGAAGTTCAATCATTGTTCCCACTCTTATAGTGTCTTAACATTTGGCAAATCTCTTCAAGGATGAGCCCATCATCAAGATCCAAAATATCCCATTAATGACTGTTTCGTTGTTTTCTGCTTTGCCTTCTCAGCATCCAGTGCTCCCTGATAAATGGGACTTTAATATATCCCAAACTCTATCTGATATATGTTGCCAACGATACTTTTTAGTCATATAAAAGTCTACTAACCGTGAAGAAACAGGATTGTTTATAGCACACTCTTTATCTCTTGAACACACTGTTTAGAAATAAGAAAAGGATTAAGAATTGGAGTAAAAAGCAAAAACAGTTCTATTCGGATAAAAAAAGAAGATACACTTTAAAGACCCAAATTAATTGTTTATAAGAACACGCAGAACGCCTGCAAAGTTGCATAAAAAATTTGAATAATTGTCAAATACCGGCTGTTTAATTTAGCTCAAGGAAGTGCGATAGGCAACTTTTCGAATGTCTCCAACATATCCCTGATCCCCGTAAAAAGCGAGGGGTT
>JBMLRQ010000001.1:6906-49784 GCA_049240945.1 Rhabdochlamydiaceae bacterium | reverse complement strand
TCTTTACTGAAATATCCTCATCTGAATTTACAGAAACAATGTTACACTACCAAAATGATAAAGTTAAAAAGATCTGATTTAACCCTATTTGTAGGCTATGACGGTCGCTGTTGCGTAAAGTCGACAATGACTCAAAGAAAGAAGAAAATTGGGATAATCGAACATTTTCATACGTTCTTCATGAAGGACAACAAAAGGTTTTCCTTTTTCATCTTTACGAATTTCTATGTCTAACCAAGAAAGAGATTGGCCAATCCCGCAACCAATAGCTTTAGAAACGGCTTCTTTTGCAGCGAAACGGGCCGCAAAGAAAATAAAGGGTTGTTTTTGTGATAAGCAATAATTTTGCTCATTTATTGAAAAAATTCTATTCAAGAATTTTAATTCAAATTTATCTATGGCTTTTTGGATTCTCTCAATTTCTATGATATCAGTTCCTAAGCCCAAAATGATTTGAGTTCTATTTTTTTTTGCAAAATTCATATGATCAAATTCTGATTATATTGGTTTATTACATATATATAATTTGTATTATTTTGAATCTTTATGTAGTATTTGGTCAATCAATTAAGGGGTTTATTATGCATATTTCTAAATCAAAAGCTGTAGCTTTTTCAGGTCTTGTTTGGTTTATACTGGGGTTTTATTTATTGATAAAAGGGATTAGACTAGTTCTAGAAGGGGCTTTGTTGGCTAAAGTGAACCTTCCTTTAATTTCTTCTCTTAAACCATTTTTCCCTGAACCCATACAAGGGGCTTTATTCATTGTTTGCATAGGATTATTGATAGGTTTCATCAAAGGGCGTTTCGTTTTATCTAAAACGGTTAATCGGGTGATGAGCAGAATTCATTCTTTTGATGACACTGTTAATATGTGGAAAATGTATGACTCTCGCTACTTAATTTTATTATTATCCATGTTTCTGATTGGGATGCTCATGAAAGTGATACCTGTACCCCAAGATATTTTAGCTTTGATTGACATTTCTGTGGGATCTGCTCTCATCAACGGTTTTTTAATTTACTTTAGACATTTTTTACGTCTTGTTTTTTAATGCTTTCACTTATGGTAGCCAGAGCCTTTAAATATCTCCAAGGCTCTGTATATCTGTTCTGTTAAAAAAAGTCTGATCATCGTGTTTGTAAAGGTGAAACTAGAGAAACTAATCAAATGCGAAGCCTTAGAAACGACATCTTTTGATAAGCCATTTGGACCACCAATCACGAACTCTAATCTGGAGTGATTTTTAACAAACTCATCCATGAGCCAAGATGAGAATGTTTCGCTCGAAAAATTTTTCCCATTTATATCGAGGGCTATATAGTGAGTGCTTTTCTTCAATAACTGCACCATCTCTTGTTCGGTTTTACAACTGATCCAATCGATAGATAGTGTTTTTTTCATCCTTTTAGTATATTCAGAAATGCCTTCGTTGATCCATTCTTCTTTAACTTTTCCTAA
This sequence comes from Rhabdochlamydiaceae bacterium, assembly GCA_049240945.1. Lineage (GTDB taxonomy): Bacteria > Chlamydiota > Chlamydiia > Chlamydiales > Rhabdochlamydiaceae > JBMLRQ01. Next base: position 48,322 of record JBMLRQ010000001.1, on the reverse strand, counting down.
GGTGTAGATGATGACTTTTAACATACTTGCTTATCTGTTTTGGAATCCTCAAAGAGAGGTTTTTAATTTTAATCTCCCTTTTCTAAACCGGCCTATATTGTGGTATGGAGTGTTTTTTGCAACAGGCTTGGCTTTGGCTTATCTCATCGCTTATCTCTTACTTAAACCTCATCTTAAAGAAAAAGCGAGTTTAGTCATAGACAAAATAAGTTTATACACATGCTTAGGTCTCATCATAGGAGCGAAAGGGGCTGATGTGATTTTTTACCAGGGGGTGGATATTTTAAAAGATGATTATTTTGTTTTTTTAAGATTTTGGGAGCCTGGATTGGCTAGTCATGGGGGATTGTGTGGAGCTTTATCTGGGATTTATTTATTTTATAAATTTAATCCTTTGATCAGAAAGGATATTTCTTTACTTTCTCTTTTAGATGCTTTGGTTATTCCCGGCTTGGTTTTAGGATGTTTTATTCGGTGCGGCAACTTTTTTAATCAGGAAGTTATTGGCAAACCATCAACGTTGCCTTGGGCTGTTATTTTTGGGGATCCTGTGGATAGAAACGCGATTGTTCCAAGACACCCTACACAAATTTATGAAGCTATAGGGTGTTTATTGATGGCTTTAGTTTTTGCTTATTTATGGAAAAAACCTTTTTTCAAAAACTACGATGGTAAAATTTTTTCTACTTTTTTAGTCTTATTTTTTTCATTTAGATTTTTCGTAGAAAGTTTTAAATTAGAACAAAGTTCTTATTTGATGAATGATCAATCTCATCTTATGATGGGACAATACTTAAGCCTGCCTTTTATCCTATTAGGGATATACATATGTATCTTTAAATCAAACAAAAAGTCTTTATGAAGTTTTTCTTGATATTATAATCATGAGACACAATAATTCAGAATTTCATTTATCTTATAATTTATTTAAAAAGAGGGCAAAATGAACCAAACAACTATTGCAGGTCATTTAGGAGCAGATCCAGAGGTGCGTTTCACTTCTTCTGGACAGAAAGTGACGACTTTACGAATAGGAGCAAGAACAAGGAAAAGTAAGGATAAAGAAGAGACAATTTGGTGGAAGGTATCTGTTTGGGGTGAACAATTTGACAAAATGATCGCTCATTTGAAAAAAGGAAGTCCTGTGATTGTCTTTGCCGATTTAAACAAACCAGAAATCTTTACAGACAGAGAAGGAAAGCCTCAAGTTTCTATGAGTGCTACAGCTTACAACATTTCCTTTAGCCCCTTTGGTCGTCCTGAACAAACTCATCATGACCATCAATCTCACAATCACTCTGATTTCACACATTCAACACCTTCTGAGACAACTCAAGGGCAAGCAAAGAGTATGGAAGTGTTTGACGATGATGAAATTCCGTTTTAAGAGGTCATTTTTATGAAAATAAGCTACGCAGCTAATTATGAAAAAAGAACATCTGCAGAATGTACTCTAGTTTTCGTTTGGTCTTTTAATAAAAAGAGTAAAGAAGGTGTGTCACAGTTTGCCTTCCTAAATAAAGAAGATCTAAATGGTATACATCTAGGAGATTTCGAAGGAAAAGAAGGGGAAGAGCTTGTTATTTATCCTCAAAAAGAAAAAGAAAAAAGGCTTTTCTTGATAGGGTTAGGGGAGAAAAAAGGATTCAAAAAAGACAGTTTGCGGCGCATTTTGAGCGGCTGTGTAAAAAAACTCCAAAAATTCTCTGTTCAGTCAGTGAATATCTCTTTCCCTGAGCCAGGGTTTTTTGATGTTATTTTAGAAACCATTTGTTTGACCACTTATCGTTTTGACTCTTTAAAAGGTGAAACACTTTCGGAAGTTAAAAACATAGACTCCATTTGTTTAATTGGGGCGACAGAAGAAATAGATCCTTCTCTTCAGAAGGTTATCAAAGTTTGTGAAGCTGTTAATCTATCTCGAGATCTTGTTAACGGGAACGCTGATGACATCACGCCTCAGGCTTTATCCGATGTAGCCAAGAAAATAGCTAAATCACACAAGAAGCTCAAGTTAACTGTGTTTGATAAAAAAAGAATTCAAAAAGAAAACATGGGCTTGCTGTTAGCTGTGAATAGAGGGTCTTCAGATGAACCAAAGCTTATTATTTTAGAATATAAGGGAGACCCTAAGTCTAAAAAATTAACAGCACTAGTGGGCAAAGGAATCACTTACGATACGGGAGGGCTTAACATTAAAGTGGCTGGTTCTAGTATGGAAACGATGAAGTCTGACATGTCAGGAGCTGCGGCTGTATTAGGTACAATGAAAGCTATATCCTCTTTAGACCTGAAAGTTAATGTTGTGGCCATCATTCCAGCAACGGATAATAGTATAGGACCTCATGCTTATAAACCAGGGGATGTTTATAAAAGCCTTTCTGGCAAAACGATCGAAATCTCTAATACAGATGCAGAAGGACGCTTAATTTTAGCCGATGCTTTGACTTATGTGCAGAATAAGTATCAGCCTGATCTGATCGTCGATTTAGCCACATTAACGGGGAACATCGTTCTAGCTCTAGGAGATCATTTAACAGGGTTATTCTCTAATGATGATCAGTTAGCTAAACTGCTGGTTGAATCGGGTGATCATGTTGGAGAACATCTATGGAGGATGCCTTTAGTGAAAGATTACGAGGAGTGTCTTAAATCTTCTTATGCTGATTTACAAAATTCAGGAGGACGGAAGGCTGGAGCCATAACAGCTGCTTTATTTCTACAAGCATTTATCCAAAAAAACACCCCTTGGGCTCATTTAGACATAGCTGGTACGGCTTTTCGTGATAGTAAATATTATCATCCCACTAAAGCAACCGGCGTGGGAGTCAGACTCTTAGTCGATTTTTTAGATAGGCAATCTGTTTGATTTCATGAAAGAACACAAACTGATTGTGAACAGCTCTGATAAAACAAAGTTACTGCTTTTCTTAAAAGCTATTTTTGATAAGCAGTACTCTGTCAAAGAATTAAAAAAAGTCATAGACCATCATGGCTGTAGAGTTAATAACCAAATAGAGTGTGTATCCACAAGAGAAGTTCAGAAGGGAGATGTTGTCAATTTTGACCCGAGAGTCCTTCCTTTAAGGCAGCCTTCCTTTTTACCCCAAGTTTTGTGCGAAGATGAATTCATGACTATCTATAATAAAAATGCAGGATTTGTCTGTGATGACGATGAGTGGCGCAAATCATTAGATATCAAAAATCTTCATCTTGTGAATCGTTTAGACAAAGATACATCGGGTGTTGTTATCACAGCTAAAAACGTTAAAGTTAAAGAGGAGATGATAGCCCTTTTTCGTCAGCATAAAATAAGAAAAGGATACCTTTGTATTGTCCAAAAATCTTTAAATGAAAAAGCAGGTAAAATAGACAAAAGCATCTACAAGAAAAAATCTTTAGATGGTAAAACAATTTACACAACACAACAGACTTCTTTTAAGGGAGAAAGCGCCCTCACTTTTTGGCGATTGATTAAAAAAACGGATAAAGCTTCATATCTTCTTTGTGAGCCTATCACGGGTAGAACTCACCAAATAAGGGTGCATATGTCCCATTTAGATGCGCCTATTTGGGGGGATTATCTTTACGGAGCTCGATACGATGCTTCTTTTTCTTGTTCGAGGTATCTGTTACACTCTTACTTGTTATCTTTTGTCAATCCTTTCACTCACAAGAATATTGAAGTTAAAGCTCCGATTCCTCAAGATTTCTTGACAGCTATCAACGCCTTAAATCTAGGAAAAAGTCTATCAAATTGAAAATTTTAATTGTCAAAACCTCTGCTATAGGGGATGTTATTCAAACTTTTGATATTCTGCCTTATCTAAAACAAAAATATTCTGATTTGAAAATAGATTGGCTTGCAGAGGCTAACGTAGCTTCTTTAGTAGAGAATCATCCATTAGTCGATGAGGTTAAAAGAATTGAAACAAAAAAATGGAGAACGTCACTTTTTAGCTTTAAAACGCTCAAAGAAATATACCGTTGCCTATCCGATTTAAGACGTGTACGTTATGATTATCTTATTGATTTGCAAGGGAATACAAAATCAGCTCTATTTACTTTTTTTGCTCAAGCAAAAAACAAAATAGGATTCGATAAGACACATGTAGCTGAAATATTAAACCTATTAGTGACAAATAAAAAAATCAATATTTCCCATGTGTATTCTAAGCAATTTTACCTTAACGCTCTTTTGAATTTATATGAGGATCCTTCGTATGTCAAAATGGGAAGTGTTTCATTCCGTTTATCCCTTCATGAGCACAAAGAGCTTCAATTTTGGCAGAAAAATTATTTTTTAAAAGATCATTTCATAGTGTTTTTTGGCTCAGCATGGGAAAATAAGAAGCTCTCTCTTGATACGCTAAAGAATTTTTTAAAGAATATTTTGGCCAAGGACTTAGGCTCTTTGATCATCGTATGGGGTTCTGGTGAAGAAAAGCCTATAGCTGAGTCTATACAAACTTATTTGGGTCCTAAAGCGACCATATTGGGAGGATATTCTTTAAGTTTTTTACAGAATATCATGAAAGAAGTTAAAGGTGTCATAGGGATTGATTCAGCTCTATTGCATCTTTGTGGCACAACGAAAACTCCTTCTTTTAGTATTTTTGGCCCATCTTCAGCTGATTTCTACAAGCCAATAGGTGAAGAACATATCGCTTTTCAAGGTGCTTGTCCTTATGATCAGCATTTTTATAAACGATGTCCTCTGCTAAGAACCTGTGTATCAGGAAATTGTATAAAAAGCATTTCGGCTGAAAAGTTGACCGAGGTGTTTTTATCGGAATTTTATCCAATTATTAAAAAGAAACAGTCCTAAATATTTGGTTGATTGTTTGTTTAGTATCCTCGAAAATTTCTTTCGAGGAGAGATCATTGATTTCTTTTTCATTGAACCATCGCCCTCTCTCTGAACCTTCAATTTTTTTTTCTATAGGTTTAGCCAGGTATACAAAATCTACATGTTCATGAGCTTTTTTTTCTTTAAAAGGGGGAATATATTCCAAAAGTGTGAGCCAAGGATTTGGTATGGTTTTAGCGTTGGGATAAAAAAAATCAAGAGAAGAGTTTTGAATGAATTCTATATGTAGTCCCGTTTCTTCTAAACATTCTCTTAAGGCTGCTTCATGAGGTGCTTCATTAGCTTCTAAGTGCCCTCCAGGAGGCAGCCATTTTGCCAATTTATTATGATAAATCAAATAGATGCGTGATATGTCTAGCACATAAACAGAAGCAGTAAACTCTCTTGGCAGATTCATATAGACTGATTGTTATGTTTGTAGTAAGGCTTAGCTACCATGTAAACACAAACCCAAAATTTTGTGGTGATGGGATTTTTCAGTAATGAACCTATCCCTTTTAGGTAAGCCTTCAAGATTCTCGAGACTCTGTCAGTAGTCAATTCTTTTACTCCCCATACTCTCGTGACGCTAACATTTTTACAAATCAAATCCATCAAAGATTTGATGAATTTTTCCCGAGCGGTATTTTTAGCCTGCTGTGTAATGATTTTTTCTTCAGGAGGGATTTCTTGCTGAGTGTAAAATATTGTATTCACAGAAGCTAAAACTTGTCTAGCTTGCATTTCTAAACGATTTTTTGTGAATACAGTTGGCAAACTCTTTTCTAAAGAAGAGACAAGAACATCAAACGCACTTTGATAAAATTGGTTATTCAATGTTGGCTGAACAGTATTTAATCTTTGAAAAAGTAAAGCTCCTATCTTCCCAACGTTATCTTCAATAAGATTAGCCATCGCTTTATTGGGGTCTGCGAGCCCCTCTTGTATACGCTCTTTATCTTGATCTAACAAAGGGGCTATATTCAAAATTTTTACAAAATTTTGATACAAAAGAGATCTAAGATTAGGATTTAATTCAAAAGACTGATCATTAACTTCTTGATTTTGAGATGGGTTTTCAATTTGGGTTGTTAAATCATTAAAATTTTTTAGAATGATGCGATCGATATCATAAGTGTAACCTTCTTCATCCGTAAAATCGATTGTGTTTTCTAAAGTGTCTTGCAAAATTCGCCCAATTTTTTGATTAACGATTTTTCTAATATAAAAATTCGTTGCCAATTGAGGTAGATAAATACCGAACAACCAGGGAATGGATGCAAGAGCACTAACAACTATTTTTATGATTAAATTAGCGGTGGAGGCCATTGCGTTATAAGCTTCTTCTTCAAAATTGAGATTGTGAGACTCTATTTTGTTGATATACGTGTAATTCCAAACGTGATCTCTAACTTTTTGTGCCAAGCGAAGCTGAGGAGTTAATTTTTCTGTTAGAATATGAGGGATATTGGAAAAAACTTGATCGAAATTAGTTTTTATATTGGTATGAGAGTCCGATGAAGGTGAGCGAAACAGCAGCTCTAAAGAATTGTTAATACTTCCACCAATAACGTTAGAATTAACAATATGTCCTAAGCTTTTCTCTAAATCATTAAAAAATTCCAAAGAAAAATTCAGCTTTTCTGTAAAAAAACTTTCAAAATTATCTTTCTCATTTTTCTCTATAAATTCTTTGCACAAGCCTATCGTTTTATCTTTAAAGTCATGTATCAATTCACGAAGTAAGAAATTGAGACAAGGATAAACCACTTTATCTATGAGATTGGTTTTCAAAAAACCCAAATTGAGAGAGTAAACATGTTGTCTGAAACGGTGAGCTGTTGTCCGATTATCTTCTGGGTTTAGAAGTTCTTTATACTTTCTTTTTCTATCTCTATTCAGATTGACTAAGGCTTCATCATCATTTTCGTTTTCTTTGATAGGGAGATTTAACCCCCAAAGACCTTCAGCTTCAGAGATCACTTTGATTGTGAATAAATCTGTTATGTTATCTCCAAGCTTGTTGAGGAGCGATTCTAAAGGAGGAAGAGGGTTTTGTACAGGTTCTAACACCTGTTCTTGAGCATCTTGAACAACGCAGTTATTCATTTGATGCTGGTCATAGCTGTTTGCATTTCTTAGAAAATAAGATAAGCTCGATCCAATTATATGACTCATAAAAAACCTCTTATTTTAATTATTGAATATGAAGATAACATTTCTTCTTTTCTAGTAACGGCTTGGCTATGATGTAAACAGCGATACCGTGTTTCCATGTAACTTTATTAGACAAGATTGTCTGTATATTAAGCAGATGAGCTTTAATCGCTTCATTGATTCTTGAGTTTCCAAAGACTGAACTGCTGGGGATTTGCGAAAATTTAGTTTTTACCAAAGATTCAAAATGTTTAGTTAGGTTTTTTCTATGTTCTTTAATTTCTTTTAGATTCGTCGCTTCCCTGTTTCTTTGAAACTTTTTATTGGTGATATAAATAAGACTAGATAAACGATTCTTTAAAGCTCTATCACTAAAGAGATTTGAAAGCATCTCATTGAGAGAATTATATAAGTAAGTGGCCGCAACATCATGATTACTTATTTGTGAGGCATCTAATGTTAATTTTTTCTTGGCTAATTGTTTGTATTCTTGATCGGACGAAGTCCTCAAATAAGGAGCTAAGTGATTGACTTTATTCGATACTTCCCTCAATAACACATTTCGAGATTCCGAGTGGGTAAACTCGGGGGCGTTGTCTGTTTTCATTTTGTTTAAAATTTCACAGCTATCAACGAGGAAATCGCAAGTGGTTTTTTCAATCACATAATCGAATAATTCGGCATCTTGGACAAAGTTATCTGAATAAGCATGACTGAATTTATCGATCAATTCGTAAACATAACTTTCAGTACGCTTTTTGATTTGTAAATTGATGATTTTTTGGGGTCCCCAAAAAAATAAAACCCAAGGTACAAAACCGACAACTAATATAACAGCTTGGATAACTTTATTTATAACGTATATCAACGTGTTACTCACATTAGTTTTGATATTATCGTCATCAGGATAAAAGTCTATACTAGATTTGGCTAGAAGTGATTGAGCTATTTGCTCAGCTAAATTGATTTGCAGAGAAATATTTCCGTCTAATAGGGAAGGAATCAGCTTTAATATATCTCCGTATTTTTTTGCCACGTTATAGGTCCCTTGAGCCGGGGGGGCCATGAACAGATTTTCTAATCGATTTTGTATACTCCCACCTGGAGCTTCCCCATCGACAATAGCTTCAATGTTTCTATCCAAGTCATTTAAAAATTGCAGAAACAAGTTTAGTCGATCTTGAGACATGCTTTCTTTTTTTAAGGAAAGGCTGTTAACAAAAGCTAATACATTCGTTTTTATTTGAGAAACTAAGTTGTTATTTATACATTCGACCAGATCATACAGTATGTATTCCACTAAGAATAAATGAGCTTTGTTGCATTTCTTTTCTTTCATTTTTTGAAGAAGAGCTTGCTTGATATCTGGAGCGTTAACTATTTCATAATAAACAGAAGGACTGTCGTTTTCATCTTTGACACCCCACAGTTTATTTTCATAAAGGTAGTGAACCGATAGAAGCTTAATCATATGTCGACTGAAGCTCTCTATCTGTTGATCTAAATTGTGAATATCTGCTTGTTGACCTATTTCCACAGTTTTTTGATAGTCTTTATAGGATTCTACAGCGGAGGTTCTTATTTCTTGTTCTTCTTTAAAAGAACGAAAAAACAGACTTAGAGGATTAAACCAATGAGAGCGATTTTCCTCTAATGAAGGTGGATTAAGAGGTTTATTTTGATCCGTATCGTAGGCGATAAGACCTAAATCATGTTGGTTGTTAGGAGAGTATTCATTGGGTATTTCTGGGTTTGGCAGAGGAATAGGACGAGGGAAATTTAAAAATTTTAGTCTCTTTGATTCTTTTTCTAATGAAAATGTTCTTAAATTTAAATCTCTTAATTCTAAAGCGGGTTGATCAATATGTCGATTATCTAGCGAAGAGATTTGAGAAGAATGTACTGTTTCTGTGAATAAATAGGAGGCCGCTGAATTGATGCGTTTAGCACAAGCTTCAGCACCGTTCATGGCCGAACAAGCAACAGAAAACAGACCTTCGATACATCTTTCCTTGGCTGCATAACAGTTGCTTAGTAAATTTATATTTAACATAAAAACAACCAAAATTAATTTGTTACAATTAATATTAACAAAAACTTGATATTTTTAATATGATAAATTATTTTTTTGATAAAAGAAGGAAAAAACCGGAGATGCCTTAGAGCAAAGAAGAGGTTTTTAAGGCTGCTATATTCCTATCCTGACCTGGTTCAAACAATCTTTTCTCTAAGATCCCCGGAAACTACAATTATATGTTATGAAAGTAATATGTCAATTGTAATCACTAATGATCATTTTTTTTATACTTGTTAATTTAGTTTTTGGATAAAAAAAACTTAAGATTTGTTCTACTTTGAATCCTTCTTTACTCATAACATCTGCCGAATGCAAACACAAACCGACACCATGACCTTCTCCGTAACCGTGAAATACAACAGAATGACCTTTCTTTTTAACAGTGAAGCAGTTACTTAAAAGTTTGTTAGAACCTAAAAAATCTTGAAACTGGAAAAAGCTCAATTGTTTGGATTCGTTAGTTGATAGAGCTTTAACTCCGTAGACTCTTTGAGTGCTTTTATCAACATAAAGTTGTAAACTTTTGATTTCTGGCATTTGCAAAAGTTTGGCTAGATGTTCTTGATTGATAGAGAAAGACCAACTAAACCGCTCTTTATCTTGCAAGGCGTATTTGCTTTTTACGCCAAGGGGAGATGGAGTCTCTTTGCGAAAAATAGAAGCATATTCGGCCGTTTCTCCGGCACTATTCGAATGCCAAACAGCGGGGAAGGGGAGTCCGTGATAAGATAGAATCATATACTTTGTTTCTTCAATCGCTTTATCAATGAGCAAATCTCTAAAACAAACGCCATATCCTTCATATTTATCCGCGGTTGCTTCCATATGCCATGAAGAATAGCGGTTTTTGTGGATTTGATAATAAATGTGAGTCCTTTGTAAAATCGCGATACATTCTAAAACAGGTTTAGAATGCTGAGATGTCATTTTCTTGGATAGTGTAGAGTGTAAATAGCTTTCAACATCCAACTCGCTAATCACATTGAATGTTTGATCTTCGTTCGTGTAAATTTCCAAACATCCTTTATACTGTTTGCCATTAAAGATAATAGAAGTCCTTCCATCTTCGGGAACTATCTTAATATGCTTGGCTGCGGGGAAAAGGATATTCCATTTTAAACCATTACTGGTCGTTTTTAGATGGGCTTTTTCTGTATCTTCGCCGGTAAAAATAAAATGATTGTCTGGAAGATTATATATATGATATTTCCCTTGAGCTTCTAAGGTTATCTGCGAAATATTCCTGCCTAGAAGAACTCTGATCAAACCTTTGTTGTTCTGCTCAATATCTAATTGGGGGCTTACTTTTTTTATGTTAGCTTCAACAGATTGCATTTGACTGTAAGCTAGAAATGAGCAAATGAGTAAAAGTATTTCTTTTTTCAGGCGCATCTATTTATCTCCATTTTTTTGGCCAGTTGGTCTTCCTATATGTTTGTAAGCTAGCTGAGTAGCTTCCCTTCCTCGGGGGGTTCTTTTTAAAAAACCTTGCATGATAAGATAAGGTTCATAAACTTCTGATACAGTCATCGGATTTTCTCCCAAAGCCACGGCTAACGTATTAAGGCCTACAGGTCCTCCGTTATAATGTTCGATAATGATCTCCAAAATCTTGATATCCATTTCATCAAGACCTTTGTGATCAATCAGAAGCATTTCCAAGGCTTCACTAGCTATTTTTTCATTAACTAGTTGATGATTTTTCATCTGAGCGTAATCCCTGATCCATTTCAAGAGATTATTAGCGATTCGAGGGGTGCCCCTAGATCGTCTAGCTATTTCTTGAGCAGCTGATTGATCAATAGATAAGCCCAAAATTTTAGAGGATCTTATTAGAATTAATTCCAATGTGTTATGATCGTAATAATCTAATCGACAGTTTAAATGAAATCGAGATCTCATAGGGGCAGAAATAAGACCGATACTTGTTGTGGCTCCCACTAAAGTGAATTTATTTAATTTTACTTGCACACTTCTGGCACTTGGGCCGCTGTCAATCATAAGATCGAGAACAAAGTCTTCCATAGCTGGATATAAGTATTCTTCAACCGTTTTGTTTAATCGATGAATCTCATCGATAAAAAGAATATCCTTTTCTTTTAAATTTGTGAGTATGCCAGCTAAATCTCCTGCTTTTTCTATCATAGGACCAGATGTAACAACTAAATTAACACCCATATTTTTTGCCAGTATGTTAGCTAGGGTTGTTTTTCCTAATCCTGGAGGGCCATGAAACAGAGCATGCCCCAAGGCCTCTTGTCTTATTTTTGCAGCTCCAAGATAAATAGAAAGACGTTCTCGGATGCTTTCTTGCCCTAAAAAATCAGATAAAGACTGGGGACGTAAGGGAAGCTCAAAATTTTCGTCTAATTTTTTTAAATTTGATTGAATATAAGAGTCACTCATGAAATTCTATTTTTATTAGAAACTCTAGCAAGAAAACGATTTGATACGCTATAGATAAATTTAATGGATTAATTTCATATATGTCATGGCAAAGTGACAAAAAAAATAAAGTAAGGAGATGGCATGACAATAAAGTCTGATCGCTGGATTAGAAAGATGGCACAAGAACAAGGAATGATTTCACCCTTTGAAGAAAAACAAATCAAAAGTATTGATCATCAGAAAGTTATTAGCTATGGTCTATCTAGTTATGGCTATGATCTGAGAGTTGCTTCTCATTTTAAAATTTTTACAAATCTTAATAATTCTATCATAGATCCCAAAAATTTTAGTGATCATGCTTTCATGGATTTTGAAGGGGATGTCTGTATTGTACCTCCCAATTCATTCGCACTAGCTCATAGTGTAGAGTATTTTAAAATACCGAGAAACGTATTAACCATTTGCCTAGGAAAATCGACTTACGCTAGATGTGGAATCATTGTCAATGTGACCCCATTTGAGCCCGAATGGGAAGGAACGGTGACTTTGGAAATATCCAATACAACCCCTTTACCCGCTAAAATTTACGCTAACGAGGGTCTAGCTCAAGTGATATTTTTAGCTTCAGACGAAGTTTGTGAAGTTTCTTACGCTGATCGTAATGGTAAGTATATGAAGCAATCTCATATCACTTTACCAAAAACGTGAAAAAAACCCTTTTTTATATGGAAAAAAAAGAAGATTCTCTAGAAAATACCGGACCAAAACTAACATAATCTTAAGTATGGCTTCAGATAAATATCTTTTTCCTTATCGAATAGAACAAAAAAAACGACTCAAGGTGTTGTGTACGCATTTTTTTGTTGGTTCTTGGTGGGTTTATTTAACTTTAGCTTTGATATTTCTATTTTATCGCCTTTCTATGGACAAAAAAGAGAAGGTATACAATGACCTTCATAAAAAATTAGAACGTTTGCAAATAGAAAAACACAATATTTTAGATGAACAAGAGGAATTGATCTTGCAAATCCAAAGCCAAGATGACCCTCTTTGGATAGAAATGATTTTGAAAAAAAAGTTGGGTTTAGTTTCTAAAGGCGAGCAAAAGTTTTTTTTTGAGCAAAGTGAGGAATGACTATTTTTTTTCTAATTTTGGCTCTTGTTCTTCTTCTATTCATTTGTGGATCTTTTTCAGCCGGCGAAACGGCTCTTTTTTCTCTTTCTTCAACAAAAATAAAATCTTTTGAAAGAGAGTCTGATACTCAAAAAAAGTTGATTTTCTCTCTTTTATCTAAACCTCAAGATGTATTAGTCACTATATTAATCTTGAATATCTTGACTAATATCTTAGTTCAAAATGTGATATGTAATATTTTTGGTGACTACTCATCTTGGATGATTAATATCCTTGTGCCTCTTTGTTTGACTTTGATTGTAGGGGAAATCATTCCCAAGGCTGTGGGTGTGGCAAACAATTTGAAGGTGGCTTTAATTGTAGCCCCCTTTCTGAAGAAAGCTCAATCTTTGTTTTATCCTTTTCGCAAAATACTTATCATTTTAACAACCTTTATTTCCAGATACCTCTTCTTTTTTCTGAAAAAAGAGAAAAAAATTTCTTTCGATGAGTTAAAACATGTTTTAGAAACCTCTGAAAAGTATGGTCTATTACAAAAAGAAGAGAGTCATTTAATCTACGGTTGTTTACATTTACAAGAAATTCGAGTAAAAGATGTCTGTCGGCCGAGAAACGAAATCCTTTATTTTAATACCCAAAACAATTTAGACCATCTTATTTATTTATTCGTCGATCAAGAATGTTCTCGGGTTCCTATTTGTGTACAAAGCTTAGACCAGGTCATCGGTATCGTGACTAGTCGTTCTTTCTTTTTACACCAAGAAAGGATCAAAAAATCTGAAGACTTGATCTCTATCACAGAAAAACCATTTTTTATTCCCGAATCAGCTGGAGCTTATTCTTTGATGAAGAAAATGTATCAGAAAAAGCAATCGATTGCTTTAGTGATTGATGAATACGGTTCTTTGTCAGGTTTGGTTACACTGGAAGATTTAATTGAAGTGATCATAGGAGAAATTTCAGATAGAAGAGATGAGCCCGTTTTATACACAAGAGCCGCAGAAGATGTTATCATCGCTAGTGGAAAAATGGATTTGTCCGAATTTGAAAAAATCTTTAACTCCTCTTTATTTGATAAAGAGCAAGTCTCTACTTTAAATGGCTGGCTCACGAAAAAATTAGGGCAAATACCCAAAGCTGGATTTAAATATGAAAGTCAGGGATTTTTATTCCATATTCTCTCATCGGAGCCTAACAGGATAAAAAGAGTGTATGTCAGAAAGCTTAAAAGAGACTGAAGCAATTCAACCAATCAAAGGACCGTCTGAATGACTAGTAAATCTTGGCTTTTTTATTTGTTAATGATTTTCGTTTGTCTATTGATTCATGGGTTTTATTCTATGATAGAAATGGCTTGTGTTTCTTTTAACAAAGTTCGCTTGCAATATTATGTTAGTAAAAATAAAAGATCTGCTATTTGGTTATCTTATCTCCTAAATAATCCCGTCAAACTATTTGCTACGACTCTTATTATGATCAACGCTTGTTTACAAGTGGGATCTGAATTAGCAAGACATTTTTATCTTGCCATTGGCCTAAGTGCTGACTGGGCCCCATTATCTCAAGTCATTTTAGTGTTAATTTTTGCTGAAATTTCTCCGATGTTTGCTGGTCGTCGCTATGCAGAAAATGTAGCTATGAATTGTGTGCCGATTGTTTATGTTTCTTCTATTATTTTGAGTCCTATCACAACGCTCTTTGATTATGTCTGTCGCTTTATCAATAAAATAATCGGAAGCCCTTCCCAAACAGCCTCTTTCTTCTCTAGGGAAGAGTTGCAAAAAATTATAGAAGAAAGGGGAGGCACTAGTTCAGATTCCCAAGAGTTTAATAAGATTGTTTCGAATATCTTTACATTTAAAAATCGAACGCCAAAAGATTTGATGATTCCTTTGTCACGGGTGCAAATGCTGCCTTCTTTTTGCACAGCCCAATCTATGAAAAATTTGCTAGCTAAACACTACACTCCTTATCTTCCCATCTACCATTCAAGCCCAGACAATATCATTGGTATCGCTTATCCTAGAGATTTTTTGAGAAGTAAGGAAGATTGTCTTGTTAAAGAAAAAGCTAAATCTCCTTGGTTTATCACCCAGCATGCGTGTATTTTACAAATCTTGAACCAGTTCCAAACAAATAATCAAAGTTTAGCTGTTGTCTTAAATGAAGGAGGTCAAGCAGTTGGTATCTTGACTTTAGATGTGATCATTGATGAGATGATGGGACGTTCAGATACTTGGGATGTTTTATCAGATCAAACTTTTGGTTTTACAACAGATGTCGTTGTAGACCGTTCTTTTCCAAGTGATGCCCTTGTGACAGATTTAAATAAACAATTCCGTTTAAACTTAAATACAACTAAAGCTCATACTCTCAACGATTTATTTATCCAAGAAATAGGCCATTCTCCCGTAAAAGGAGAAAGCATTCAAATAGGAGAGTTGGAAATGGTGGTCAAAGAAGTATCCTTACTAGGACCCAAAACGATATCTATTAAAACGCTAACGAAGAAGTAGGATTTTTTTAAGTACAGCTATCGTTCTGTGTATTTCATCTTCTGTATTAAATTTGGAAAAAGAAAATCTTATCGCTGATTTTACTCTATGCTTTTCAAGCCCCATATACCTCAAAACTCTAGAAGGTTCAAGCCCTCCCGATGAACAGGCAGAACCGTGAGAGGCACAAACACCATTTTGATCTAATTGAATAAGAAGAGTTTCACCTTCTTGTTGCATAAAGGAAATGTTTGAAGTATTGGTGTTTCTTTTCTTAGATCCATTAACGATAGCTGAAGGAACATGTGTCTCTAATAAACTTTCAAAAAGATCTCTTAAATTTCTGATTTTATTTAGGTCCGTTTGATTGATATTTTTAACACTTTCTGCTAAAGCCACGATCCCTTCCAAATTTTCTGTTCCTGCACGCAAAGAAAATTCTTGAAACCCTCCAGTGAGCAGGGGTTCTTGTCTGAAAGATTGTCTAATAAATGAAAAGCCTGTTCCTTTAGGAGCGTGGATTTTATGTCCTGAAAACACCATAGCCGAGATGCCAGGAGATATATTAAAATGGGATTTTCCTAATAAAGCGACACCGTCTAGTACCAACGGAATGTTGTAGTGATCGCAAATAGAACCTATGTTTTCTATATCCAATAAAACACCTGTTTCAGAGTTAGCTCCGCTGAGAATAATCAAAGAAGGTTTTGAGTTAATGATCATCTTCTCTAAGTGGCAAGGATCTATGATACCTTCTATATCGCTTTGTAAAAAAGAAACCTTATAGCCTTTATCTTTAATTTTTTCTAAAGTATGAAAGATACAGGCATGATCTAGGTAAGAAGATAAGATATGCCCATGGGGGTTTTGTTTTATATGGCTGTTTATCAAAGCATTAAGCCCTTCAGTTGCGCCCGAATGAAAAAGGATTTCTTTTTCTTTAACCTTGAAAAAATCAGCGATTTGTTTTCTTGCACCCTGAATTTTTTTTTTGGATTGTTGGCCAAGAAAATGTGAAGAGGAAGGATTGGCTTGCAATTTGGCGTATTCGTTGATCAGCACACGCCGTACCTCATCTGAAAGGGGGGTTGTTGCATTATTATCTAAATATATTCTATCCATTAGAAACAACTCTTAAAAGAACAACGGTGATATTATCACGACTTCCGTTATTTTTAGCGAGTTCTATGAGAGTCATTTTCGCTTCTTCTAGAGAGTTATGATCAGCTAACACTTTTTCAATCTGCTTATTTTCGACATAGTCGGTAAGGCCATCGCTACAAAGTAAATAAATATCGTCAGATTCTACCAAAAATGATTTAGTATTAGGTTCAACATAAGGAGTGATTCCTAATGCTTTTGTTATCACATTTTTATGTAATTGTTTAAAGCTGTGAGGATAACTATCTCCAAATTTTAGAATCAACTCCTGTTGATAAGAGTGATCTTTAGATAGCTGCTGAAGATGTTTGCGATAAAGATAGATACGGCTATCTCCTATGTTGGCTAGAATCGCTTGCTCTTCTTTGAATAAAAGACAACATAGGGTTGTTCCCATGCCTCTTAATTCAAAATGACTTTTCCCAATATTGTAAATTTTTTGATTAACCTGGATAACTAACTTTTTTAATTCTTCGATGGCCTGTTCTGCTGATAATTTTTCAAGATTTATTTTTTTGATACCGTTTATTAATTCTTTCGTGCTCATCTGAGAGGCCACCTCACCAGCTTGATGCCCTCCCATACCATCCGCTAGGATATAGAATTGTTTCGCCGGGTACTCATCCCAGTAGTCTTCGTTATTTTCTCTGAAACAACCAATATCTGAATAACCTGTGCTTTCAATAAAATATTTCAATATATAACTACAAATAATTTTTTATTTCATCCCTTTAAAGGATTGTTTACCACACCTTCTAAAAAAACCATGTTATTTTTTTTGTCAAAAATAAAAAACAAAAATGGTCGATTTAGATGGAAGTTAATAACATCTTCTCCCGGTAAGAGAGTTGAGACATTCGGAAGCCTTTTTGTTGCTCTAACACAGCAGCCATGTTCGTTCATTTGGAGGAGAGATTGATAAAAGACAGAGGATGGAGCTATTGTTTCAAGATCATCGGGTAAACGGGATTTTAAATAAGATTGAAGACTTGGATTAGTTAACAAATCGTTCAAAGAAGCATCAGAAGAAATTGTATTTTTAGGCAAGCGAAGATCTACCATTTTTTTTATTGGGTTGTTTAAAAATTTTTTAAAAGGTTCTGATGTTAAATCTTTATAAAAATCGATGATCTCTAACCCAACAGCAGGCAGGATGAGGACAAGATGGAATGAGCTTTCTTCATTTTTTTTCTGCTCAAACGGTAAAATAACAGCTTGTATTTTCTCATTTTCAAAATAAGCAAACGAACACAGTTGGTTCATCATGTCTATTTCACAGTTGACCTCTTGGGATATATGAAAAATAGCTTTTGCGGTGTTAACTGGAGAAAAAGGGAATCGCCAAGTTTTTTTGAACAATAAGGTCTGTGTTGATAAAATTTTATCATTATCGATCCACTCTTTTTTATATAAAATATCGTGTAGATCTTGAGATGTTTTATTTTCTATCCATTTACTAATTTTTTTAGAAGACTGTTTATATAGTTCAAAATCGACCTTAAATACGGAATAGCCCAGTTGATGTTTTATAAAATATTCTCTTTCACAGACACTGTCTAAGTCTATCCAAAGAGCGTTCGCTATTAGAGGGGTCGTTGTTTTTTTAAATAAGTCAATATGTAACAAATCAGAAAATCTTTTTTTCGCTGCAGGAGTCATACGAGCTTCTGATCCTTTAGAAGAGAGAGCTTCCATGAGATCAAAACTTTTGTATAAAAGAAAAGGAGAGATTAAAAAATTTTCATTTTTTTCTGATGTATTAGAACCAAAAGAAGCCTCTTTAGAGAAAAAAAGGGGAGATAAAAGATCATTCTGTTTGGAGAATAGAAGAGATGAGTAAAGGAAAACTAGAAATAGGGTTAAAGGGTTTAGACATCGCTTCATCATACTCAATTTTTTTTATATATTTCTTAAAAAATCAATTTTTAACAGATTCAATAATTCTATAAACGCTAATCGCATTAAACGCAAGATGTACTAAGATACTCGTCAAAACTGATTTAGTTTTCTCATAAATAAAGGCCAGGTATAAACCTAATATGAATATAGAACAAAATAAAGGGATATTATTAAAACCTTGTTCCCAAGACAGATGAAGAAAAGAAAATAAAAAAGAAGATAGGAAAAGAGATTTCAAAAAGCTCATACGAGCTTTTAAAAAAGAGTATAGAAGTCTTCTAAAAAGAATTTCTTCGATGAGTGGAGCGAAAAATAAAATGCTGAAAAGAGCCAGAGTGAAATTTATTTTATCATCTAAGCTTGTGATCAAATAAGTAACAGCTTTTTGTTGTTGGAAATCAATAGGGCTAAAATAGTCAAAAATTAAAGTCACTAAAACGGTCAAAGCCAAGCCGAGCAATAAAACAATAAAAGCGTTAAAAAGATAAAACCCCCATCGTTTGATCTGAAACAAAGAACTGATAGCGTAAGCCTTCAGCATAGGAAGCGTCGCAAGTAAAATCGTTAGAGAAGAAAGAAAAGGTAACGCAAAGGTTTTTCTATGATTAAAAAAATTCTGTAGGATCTGGGAAGAGAATACGAGATGAGAACAGAAAAAAAGAAAAAATGCAGAAAGAAGACAAACAGATGTAGGAGGCAAATCCTCCTCATCTTGGTTATAAATCCTGTAAAACCCCATTTTAAGAGCTAAAAGCTGCAAAATGAGGTTGATGCTAAAAAAAATTAAAAGAGAATTAATCAATGGAGGAACCTTTACTTTGAAGAGGCGCTATTTGGTCATAAATGTAGCCAGCTACCTGATCCATCAGCTTTTTGGTGACATCTTCATGAGCCTTCGCTAAAGGAGAATCAAAATATCCTTCTTCTTTCCAATCCAAGTGATGAAAATTATCAGCAGAAAAAGCTTTTGGAAAGTTGTATCTATAGTCTGTAATTTCTTGTAGAATGATTTGTGGATTAGATCTATTTCTAATATCTAACGCTCTGACTCTAATAGAGACATCTAAATATCGGCCTTCTTGCTTATAATCCAAAATTTCCGAGAAAATAACCATATCTTGATCTTCAAATATGGTTGGAATCCAATTTAAGTTTTCTCCAAAAGGATCTTTAAAAGATAATTTAGAAAGGGATTTGGCTTGATCCAGACTTAAAACGTATAAACGATCCTTAGAAGACAAATGATCACAGTATAAATAAGTAAACTCCTCGCCTAAATCCCAATTCAAAGTTGTATCCACACGGTTCACAACAGGAGCAACACAAACAACAGGTTTAGATATATTGTTAATCAATAATTCTTCTTTACTTTCGCGACGAATCGAGCATCCAACCAAAAAACACATGCAAAAAGAAAAAAGAGACAGAGAGCGAAAAATCATAAAAGCCTTTCACAATGATTAGAAATTAAATTAGACAAAAAATAACAAAACAAAATCTTTTTGGCTATTTGTTTGTTTGAGGAGCATCTGAAATGAATTCATCAATCGATCCTTTTATCCGACACAAACAAACTAACGAAGAAAATGGCTGTATGGAGTACAATCCTTGAATTTCCACTTGCTTGTCCTTTTCAATAGATGTGTCATTTGTATTCACTAATTTTATCCAGATTTCTGTTTCATTCAGACAAGGTAGAGTTATATCTACAACTTTATTCTGGGCGTTGAAGCAAATAAACAGTAAAGGTTTTCTCTCTTGATCCTTGATGACGTAGGCTATAAAAGGGGCACTTTCTTGCCAATCAGGAGTTTTCATAGATTGATTGTACCAATCGATTTCTTCTTCGTCAAAGAAGGAAGTGCGATTGAATATAAGATGTTTTTTTCTGATTAAAATGAGTCGTTGATAGAATTCAAATAAAGGGCTTCCATGGACTAAATCCCATTGAAAGTAGTTGATTTCGTTGTCCTGACAATAAGAGTTGTTATTTCCGTTTTTGGTATGTCCGTATTCATCTCCCATACAAATCATCGGTGTACCTAAAGATAAAATGAGCGCCACAATCATATTTTTCATTTGGCGTTCTCTTAATTGCTGGATAGAGGGATCTTCACAGCTCCCTTCATGTCCACAATTCCAACTGTGGTTTTGATTTGTTCCGTCTCGATTCTTCTCACCATTTTTTTCATTTTGTTTGTCATTGTAAGAAACAAGATCTCTTAAGGAAAACCCATCGTGGCAAGTGATAAAATTTAAACTGCAAGAGGATGATTCGTATTTTCTGTATAGAAGAGATGAACCTGTTACTACATTTGCAAACGCTCCTATTAAATGAGGATCTCCTTTTATGAAACGGCGAACCGTATCTCTAAATTGATCATTCCATTCTTTCCAAGCCCCATATTTGGGGAAATGACCCAATAAGTACAAGCCTCCAGCATCCCAAGGCTCTGCGATTAGTTTTATGTTTTTAAACACAGGTTCTTTTGAAATCAAATCGATGATTAGAGGTTTATCCATCATCTGACCATTAAGATCTCTTGAGAAAATAGAAGCAAGATCGAAACGAAATCCATCTACTTTCATTTCGGTCACCCAATACTTTAGAGATTCTAAAATCATGTGAGCAACAACAGGATGATTGACATTTAAAGTATTTCCGCACCCACTGTAATTACGATCTTTGCCCTCTTCATCGATCATGTAGTAGGTGTTTTTAGCTAAAGATCTCATGGAAATTAACTTTTGATCTTTTTCACCTGTGTGGTTAAAAACCACATCCAATATGACTTCGATGTTGTTTTTATGTAGTTCCTTAACCATTTTTTTGAAATCACAAATAGGATCCGTTTTGTCTGGAGCTCCGTATCTGCGCATAGGACTAAAAAAGTTTAAGGGAGCGTATCCCCAAAAGTTTTTCAAAGGAAAATTTGTTTCGGGATCGGTGTAAGCGCAGTCTGTTTCATCAAATTCAAATACAGGCATCAATTGAATGGCGTTAACACCCAAAAATTTTAGATAAGGTATTTTTTTGATTATCTCAAGATAACATCCGTCTTCATTTTTGTTTTGCTGCGTGAAGCCTTTTACGTGTAATTCATAAATAATCAAATCTTGAAAGGACAGTAAAGGAGAAGATGTTTCTTCCCAATCAAAAATATCCAAAACATCGAGGTAAGCTGCGTAAAAAGTGCCGATTCCTTGACCCCATTTATCTCCAGTTTTCAATTTTTTAGCCATCGGATCGAGGATATATTTTGTTTGATCGTCAATCTGATAATTGTAAAGCCAGTTGATTTGGCCTAAACCATCAAGACAAACATGCCAAATATCTCCTGTTTTGTTTTTTACAGGATCAAATTGAAAACAAAAATGTGGCTCGTAAGTTTCTGGATGAAATAAAGTTAATTTTAAAACTTTTATAGAATCGGAGAATAAAGAAAAGTTATAACCTCTATTTGTTTTAGATACCCCTAGCGGATAAGGATTGCCGTTAAGTATTTGATAGATATTATCTTGAGAATTAAACATGAGAGATAAAAAATCTTACAAAGATGAAAACATATAGATATCTTTTACAGATCTTTTTGGCAACACAAACAAAAAACATTTTTTATTTGATTAAAAATCTTTACTTGTCCCGAATATGGTAGTATGATGAGATTAACTATAAAAAAAGTCGCTTAACAGGAGGGTGACAATGTCGTTTGAAAACGCAAAAGACAATCTAAAGGAATTTTCTAAAGACCTCAATTTGGAAGGTTTGAATTTTGACGAAAACAATACTTGTATTCTTGGCATAGATAATGAGTTCTCATTACATTTAACTTATGAGCCCAATACAGATAGACTTTATCTTTATTCCCCTGTTTTGGATGGATTACCTAAAGACGATAAAATAAAATTAAAACTTTATGAGTATTTATTGGTTGGTTCGATGCTCGGTGGACAGATGGTTGGTGGGGGAGTCGGCGTGGCCGTCCCGGAAGAACTCATTTTGATGCATTCTGTTTTAGACATGGGCATTGGAGCTGATTCTTCAACTCTACGTCGATTCGCTCCAATCTTTGTCGAAAACGTAGAGAGATGGAGAAAGAAAGTAAAAGACATTATGGAAGGAAGAGAACCAGCGAAAGATAATTTTCCCGTTCCTCCTCAACAATCTCAGGCTAAGCCTTTAACAGACAGAGATCGTTACATTAAAATATAAAGCCCGTATTGAGAGGGAATGTCTATTCCCTTTCAAACCTTTCTATCATTTCCAGGTAATCCTCTTCATTTTCTTTCACTTTTTTTACAGAAGAGATCACTGTTGAATGGTCTTTATTAAAAAATTTAGCTATCTTTGGATAGCTCATTTCTAGTTTTTCTTTAAAGAGATACATACACAATTGTCTAGCTTTTACAAGTGTTGCTTCTTTGGAACGACCTAAAATCTGATCTTCTTCTATTTGGTAATATTTGCTAATAATACTTAAGATCGTAGAAGGATTGATTATTGTTTTTTTTTCTTGTTTAAGTAGATCTTGAAGGAAATGGCTTAGCTTTTGTTCACAAAGCTCGGAAAAAGGAATTTTGTCTATATGGCATCTTAAGATTAAAGTATCCAATGCTTTTAAAGCACTTTTAATATTCAAAAAATTTGTAAGGATGAATTGACAACTATCTTCGTTCAATCCAAGACTAAGAGCGTTCGATTTTTTAATCAAAACATCTTTAATCTCTGTTCTAGAAGGGGGGGCTAAGTTAAAAGACAACCCCCATTCCAATCGACTCACTAAACGAGCTTCGATATCTTTGAGACCCGAAGGTGGGGATGTAGAAGCCAGGAAAATGCTTTTTTTTTCTCCATATAGATGATTAAAAGTATGGAAAAATTCTTCTTGGGTCGCGTAACGTCCGGCCAACTCGTGCACATCATCAACAATTAAAACTTGGACTCTTCTATACACAGATCTGAATTCATTAACCTTATCAGTTCTGATAGCTGAAACAAAATGATTGGTAAAACTATTAGCTGTTACGTATAAAAATTCTATTTGTTGTTTCTTCAAACAAAGAGCGAGAGCATTTAATAGATGTGTTTTTCCAGATCCTGATGGCCCATATAAATGAATGGGATTATAAGTATTTCGTGAAAAAAAAACAGGCTCTTTTAGCCCTTCATTGACCCAGTTTTGGAAGAATTTAAGAGTGATAAGAGATGTTTGAGTGGGATAAAAATTGTCAAAGCTATAGCTGGATACCAAAGGATCAGATTGGATAGAGAAGTTGATCTGCTGAGGTGATGAAGAAGAAGCAATTTTCGGAGAAGCCCCTTTGACAGTTAACTTAATTTTAACTGGTTTTCCATGAGTATTTTTGATCTCTTTTTTTAAACGATCAGAAAGATGTTCCTTAACCCAATTTAAATGGAAAAAATTTTCAGTTTCTAAATGCAAGCATTTGTCATCGAAAGAAATAAGCCGCAAAGAGGTTAACCATTTACGGGAAACCTCTGATCCCAGAAGATTTTTTTGTTCACTTAAAAATTCTTCCCATTTTTTCATCAACTTTTCTTCTTTTGCGGAGGCAATACTTCTACATCTGGATTTTTTACTTTTTTAGTCATCCACCATTGCTGCAAAATACCTATGAGCATAGAAGAAAGCCAATAAATATTTAACCCCGATGGGAAATGATAAAACATAACGCTAAAAAGTATAGTCATCAAATTAGCCATCGTCTTTTGCTGTTTTTGTTGCTCTGTTAGAACAACTCCTTTTTTGGTTTTTACAGCACTAAGCTTTTGTTGAAAATACATCACAGCTGCCAGCAATAAAGGCAAAAGGTGCAAACTACTGCCAAAAAATAAAACAGGATAGCCCCAACTAAAAATGATATCTGGTTCGGCTAAGTTATTGATCCAACCAGGAATAAAAGGTGTCCCTCTTAATTCCACACTTGATTTTAGCAAATCGAACATACCTATTAAAAAAGGCATCTGGATAAGCATCGGCAAACAACCTGTCATAGGATTAACCCCTTTTTGCTTATAAAGCATCATGATTTCCATTTGAGCTTTTTTCGGGTCCTTTTTATGTTTTTCTTGGATAAGGGCCACCTGGGGAGCCAATTCTTGCATTTTGGAAGCCGATTTGATGGACCACCCATTTAAAGGATACAACATAATGCGAAGGGCTATGGTTAAAAGAATGATAGAAAATCCCCAAGAATGTGTGACGTAATGAAAAATGTTCATTAAAAACATAAGAATCTTAGCAAAAGGTCCTGATATGAAAGAAAACCAGCCATGAAAAGATTGTACAGCTTTAAAATCTGGATTATCGTCTCCTTCATTGAGATAGCTTGCATCTACCTTTTCTAATACATCGGAAGCAAGGGGGCCTGCAAAAATATGAAAAGTCGTGGTTTGAGGTTGAGAGGGGAGGTGAACAAATACTTGATATCCAGGGTAATTATCCGCTGGATGCATATTGTAATCTGTTCCACACAAGGTCAATCGAGAAGGGAATTTAGCTCCTTCAAGTTTTTTCACCGAAAATCCCCGGCTATCATCTTTAGAAGGATCGAGAATGATACCAAAAAAACCATTTGAATTGGCGACCCATTCAGGAGTTATAGAACTCATCGAGAGATAATTTTTTGGAAGATCGAGAAGATCAACAACAGATTTTTGTCCTTTGAAAGATCGGTATTTGATACAAGGAGCCGGTTTATCAGAAACAAGCTCTACTTCTGGCACACCCGATGTCAAAGATAAACCTTTAGCATGTCCTTCAACTTTGATGGTTAAATCAAAGCAGTAAGGTTTAAGTTTAATATTTTGAGGCAACATGAAGGTCTTTGTGATCTTCCGATGGGGTAAAATAGCTTCAAATTCTATTAGAGAAGGCTCTTTTCGAACCATTTGGTAAACGAGGTTTTGCATCTCTTTCTCTTCCGAAACAATATTTAAGGCGTAATGAGTATTGTCGGGTTTAAATAAAATATGATTTTTCCCATTTTTTAATGTTCTTCTTAAAAGAGGATAATATCCACCTTCTTTTTGTTGGCCAATCGAGGCGAGAGGAAATAAATTATTGTTAGGTTGCTTATGAGCGATTTCTTCATCGATAGAAATAGGTCTAACTAAACTAAACGGATTGGTTTTTGAATAAAAAGGAAGATTGATTTCGACTAAAGCAGCCCCATGATTAGAAAAAACAAGTTGTTGGTATTCATTTTCTAATACGTAAAACTGTTCCTCTTCCTGAGCTTGAGTTTCTACAAAAGATGTTTTTTGATGAGCATGATCCCCAATCGTATCTTGATGAACGGCTTTAGATTGGTAAGCGAGCTGTTTTCTTTTTTCGGCTCCTTTATCAGCAAAATAGTTATTAACAAAATAAAAAGAGCAGGTTAAAGCACATACAAAAAATAAAGAACGTTTATCCATAAAAGCTAAATCCGAATTTGTGTAGAAATTACCCTACATCATACGGATTGAGTGATAATTTGTACACTTTAGAAAGGGACTCAACTTATTTCTTCACAAAATCATCTAAAACAAAAAAAGAAATCAATTGGATAGCTGTAGCTATTTGACCTATCATTTTTAATCTACAGAAATAGGAATTTGATTCTATCCCAGGCAACACAGATAACTCCTGATCCAATTTAGATACCACATAAAGAGTGTTTATAAAAGAAAGAGCGTATGGGCTTTTAAGTAATGGTATTGACAAATGAGATATGGTATAGTTCAACTGTATTAAAGTGATTAAATCCAAAGCCAAATAAGCCAAGAACAAGATCTTTTTAATTTTATCATCTTCAGGAATCCTGGTAAATAATAAATCTGATAATAAACATTCAACAGATCTTAAAAAAATAAGAGCACACAACCTCTCCATTTTTAAGTAAGAAGATATAGGGATTTTTTGGGAGACACTGCATAAAGAATAGAAAAAATTATGAGGAGAAAGAGTTGTGCTAGATCCCAGTCTTAAAACCAAAAAAGTCAAAAACGTTCTAGAAAATAGCATGCAAACTTTGTTTGTACTCGAAATGAGTATTTCTTTAGAGTTGTTATTATAATCAGATTCCAAATATTGATGAAAAAAATTCAAATCTTTCGTTATAAAAGGGCTGTTTGTTGTGTATCCACCCAATCTCTGTATATCTTGAAAAACCTCAAAGAGGGAATGGTCGGGATTATTAGATATGAGTGCAATCTTGTTAGGATCTTGATAGAGGTTACGTAAGTCTTCAAAATCTGTAGGTGATAATGAGTTGTGCCTGTATTTCTGTCTTGTATCTCGGCATACATCTGAGCCGTCGTCAGTAAAAAAGTCTATTGGGGGGGCTTCATCTTTACAAGTACCAAAAAGAAGAGAAAATCCTACACCGAATTTTAAATTTTCGATTGTTTCGGGATCAGAATCAAGAAAATCGTCTCTGAACTGATCGGCAGAGTTAAAATAGAGATCCCCTAATATATGCATGGACAATCGGGTTCTTGAAAATAATTGTTTTTGATCCAGATAAATGTCTACATTCGTTTTCCAATCAAAATGATCTTTTTCAGTAAAAAATGAGATTAAACTTAAATTGGTGGATATCAAAGGGAGATTTATAAGACAACTAAAACATGAAAAATAAAAGTTAACAAGTCTACTTTTCCAAGTACATTTTAATTGGTGAAAAGCAGGGGGGGAGCTAATCTGGCAATCACGAAAAAAAATGACTGATTGATAAAAAGTTGCCAACGCATTTTTGAATAAGATAAAAATCAAAACAACTTGACGTTGAATTTTTATGCTTAAAGCCGATACCCTTGACGAAGCCTGATGAGGTTCTAATATTTGATAGGGATTTTTTATAGAAATCATTGGTTTTTAATATCTCTTAAAAAAAGATTAAAGGATGGGGCGTCTTTTATGTTTTCTAGCCATTCGTCCTCAATTAAATCTTCGATTTCAGGTAAAGATTGGTAACTGTGAGATTTTTTTAAAAACCACAGGCTCTTATGTTCATTTTTGAGGATAGCGTATAGGCAAGCTAGATAGTAAAGAGCTTGTAGATTACCTAGTTTAACAGCCAAAGACAGCTTATGCTCTGCTTCCATGAGTAAGGATGACGACTTCTCTTCATTCAATACTTGGGATAAAGAGATCAGAACAACCCCATAGTCCACAAGTATTTGATCATTCTCCTCAGATTTTTTAAGAGCTAATTTGTAATAGTGGATAGACTTGTAGAAATCTTCTTCACAAGCCGTTACATCAGCTAAATGGGAATGAACGAGGGCTATCTGATACTTTAAATGAGGAAAATCGGGATCCATTTCAAAAATTTCTAAAAGAATATCAACGGCTTTTCGATAGATGCTCTCCTCCTCGTAAAATTCGCCAATACCATCTATTGTTAGAGCATATTGAAATAACGGCGAAGTTTCGTATAAGATGATATTTTTTTTCTTGTTAAAACCTCTTTCAAAATAAACAATCGCCCTTTCTAAGATTTTTTTATCTTTCGAAAACAACCCTAAATGAGATAAACAAAAAGCATAGTCTATTTGATAGCGAGAAATAGGATGAAGAAAAATGGCTTTTTCATGAAATTTGACACCTTTGGAAAAAAGGTCAAGATCCTCTAATTTTATCGCAAGATTTGTGTAAGCAACCGCCATTTTATGCCAAAGTACATGTTCTTTTCTATTTAAAGAAAGACCTTGCTGGAATTTTTCGATAGCTTGGAAATGATAATCTATTTCGTTAAAGTAAAGACCCAGATGACTTAAGCTTATACCCCAACTAAGCCAGGCTAAGGGGTTTTTAGTTTGTTTTTCTGCCATAGAAGCGCATAGATTTTCCCCCTCTCGGATTAATTTTAAGTCGTTTAAAATTAATCCTTTTAAGGCCATAGCTTCTCCAGTGCTGCTTAAAAGCTGTTGGTTTTCCGGATTTTGAAGAGATAATTTGGAAAATTTTTCAATCGCCGCTTCAACGTATTTTTCTTTTTTAGTTATAGCCCCAAGCTGAAGAAGCAAGTAAGCCCATTTCTTTTGAACTAAAAAATCAAATCTATTTTTTTGTCCGTTCATAAAACATTCGTCGGCCTGCAGCGCTAAATCTTCTTCTTCTGTCAATTCAAAAAGAAGAGCCAAAGCCATTCCACGATAATTCCAGGTCGTAGAGTTTAGAGGTTGTTTTCCTAAAACAGAAAGAGCTTCATAACAAAAATCAGTTTTCTGGGTTTGTTGAGCCAATTTTAAATAGGCTTTAACCAAATCTTCCCAGTAAGGAAAATTGTCATCTTTAAAAAATCTGGAAGATTCCATCAAGAGATTAACAGCTTTTTGTCTGTCCGAAGGTTCTTTTGATTCATCCGCTAATCTGAGATAACAAATCGCTTGTTTCCATAAAATCGTCGGCATTTTTGTCAGTTTAGAACTCTTATAGTTTATTTTTGCGACTTCCAGTTTTTCAATAGCTTCACACAAAATAGCCGATTGATGGTATTGGGATGCTATGTCTAAAAGAACACAACCTAAGGTGAATGCAACATCCTCGTAGTCCGGTTTAGTGGAAAATACAAGTCTTAATTTTTTACTCGCTTCAGATAGAGAAATGGGATTATGACAAAAGAGAAACTCTTCGTATAAACAAAGTCCCTCTTGATAATCTTTGTGAAGATGAGAGAAATCTAGTTGATTCAAAGGGGAGATGTCGAGCTGTTCACTAAAATCATAAAAGCGCTTAAATGGCCATTTATGTATATATTTTTTTGGGGAATGAGAAGAGACAGAGTTGTCAACTAGGGGTATCAGTTGATCAAAATGAAATTGTTCATCCATAAAAACCCAAAATTTAATTTCCAAATATAGACGTCTATCCTAACACAAAAGATTTTTAAATACAATCCGTACTTATAAAGCTTATGAAAAAAATAAAGACAAAAATATTTTAAATATTAAAATGTAGAGAATGAAACTATATTTACATAAATATATCAAATGAGTTTTTATAAATATTTATACACCATTCAAATAAAAGACACGGATGCGACGGGTTGTCTTTTTTTTCCGAAACAACAGGAATTTGTTTTAGCTGCTTTCGAAAGTTTTTTAGAAATTCATGGATACAATCTTAATTTTTTTATAAAAAAGAGTTTCTTTACTTTTCCTGTTGTTAAAGTTGAAAGCGAATACTTTAAACCTCTAGAATGTGGAGATAAGATTTATATTTTACTTTCTCTAAAAGAGATAGGGTCTACTTCTTTTACATCAGAATCTGTGATCAAAAATCATCAAGATGTGACGGTAGGAAAAACATCTATCACTCATGTTTGCGTAGATAAACTCAGTAAAAGACCTATCGATATACCCCTTTTCCTAAGGGATTTACTTAACAAAATGGGGAAAAGTTTGGGGTGATTCATGAATAGTTTTCTTTAAGGCATTCCTCTGCCTTTTCAAATGAAAGCTATCGATCAAATATAAAGAGACGGGGATTTTGTATTTAGGTAAAAATTCCAGCAGTTTTTCTTGGATTAAAGACAGTGGTATGTATTCAGATAAACAAATAGCCGGCTTGAATCCAAACTCAACATCTTCTAAAGGAACAACAACAGCCTCTTCAACTCTAAATATTTGATGAACAATTTGTTCTATTTCTTCTGGCTGTATATTTTCTCCTCCACAAATAAATAAGTTGTCTTTTCTTCCTTTGACATAAAGATTTCCTTTGTCATCAAATAATCCTAAGTCACCCGTGTGAAACCAACCGTCATGATCGGTCGATTTTTTTAAGCCTTCTTCGGGAGTCCAATAACCCAAAAATAAACAATCTCCTTTAACCAAAATTTCTTGATTCTGATTTATTCTTAATTCTCTTTTCGGAAGAACTTGCCCGCAGCAGTGACTCAACGAGCGGTCTAAAGAAACCAAAGAGGCCATTTCTGTCATGCCGTAGGAGTAAAAAAAAGAGTGGCTTTGTTTTTTTAACATTTCATAAAGGGAGTGAGGCAAAGGGGCTCCACCGATCAAAAAATGATCAGCTTTGAGAACCGCTTCCTTATAAAAATGTCTGTATACATGAGTCGGCACAACAGACACAAAAGTTGATGATTCCTCTTGTGGACCTAAGAAGATTTTACCGAATCCTAGAAGACATCTAAAAATAATTGATAACCCACCAACATGGTTCAAAGGTAAGTTTAACGCCCATGAATCTCGACATTGAAAGTTCAAAGCTAAATTCACATAAGAAGCATTTTGCTTGAAATTATTTAAAGATAAAGCGGCTATTTTAGAATTTCCCGTGCTTCCAGACGTTTCTAAAAGAAAAGCTATCTGATTTTCATCACATTGATATAAAGAACAGACACCTTTTTCCAAAGTTAATGACTCGAGATCAACAAAGCGAGCCCCCCATTTTTTTAAGCAGTGGTTATCGAAGCGAGGGTTTAATAGGCAAACTTCCACCCCCAATCGTAAACAAGCCAACATAAAAACGATTGTTTTAACATGTAAAGAAGCTTTAATAGCGATTCGATCCTTGGCTTTCATATTCAAATTAAGAAGAGTGAGAGCCATTCCTTCTACAAACTGCTCCATGTCTTCAGCCGATAACTCTCTTTCTTTTTCTTTGATCACAATCTCTTTCGGACTGTGTATATAAAATTCATAGAGAGGGCAATTCATCATGATCTTTTACCTTCGTAGATTAATTGTAGTTTATCCTCTTTAATAGACATTTTAGAAGGGGGACAAATATATCCATCTTCAATATAAAAAGGTTCTGTGAGTAGATCTTCTTTTAAATGAAAATAGGGGTAAACACCCAATAAAGGAGATGTTTTCATCTCTTTGAGATGAATCAGACCCAAAATAGAAAACAAACCCACTCCTGTTTCGTAAGAACTACTTAAGGTGATAGGTCTATTCATGGCTATTAATTTATGTTTAATTTTAGAAGACGTGCCTAAGATTGTTGGTTTGTAGACGATAGCTTTTAGGCAAGCACTGTCTTTCCATTGAGTTAAATCCAAAAAACGTAATGACTCGTCAAAAGCTATAGGAAAAGGAAATTCTTTTAATTTTTCTATTTCGTAGGTAGGCTCTTCGATATAATCGAAATCTTCAGAAGAAAATAGAGAAAAGCATTTTCTTAACTTTTTTAAATCCCACTTTCTATTGATATCAATTCGCAAAAAAAAATCTTCTTTCAAATCAGTTAAAAGAGATTGAGCTTCTTTGATCTCGAAGGGAGAAAGTTTTAATTTCGCTGATTTAATCCCTTGTTTTTTTAATAACTCCGCTTGTTTTAACACTTCTTTGCTCGAGCCGCTTAAGAGACCTGAAATTTGCACTTTACCCATTTGGTGATGACAAAGTTCTAAGGCGCTATAAATACCAAAAGCTACACTCGGTAAACAATCATCATAGGAGAAGCTTTCTTGATCAGATAATAAACGCTTTAATTGAAAAAAAGCTTGATCAAGACTTTCTTCACTCCAGCCAGGTAAAGGGGCTATCTCTCCCCATGAATTTTGATTGATTTGAAGTAAAAGCCCTTCTCTTTTTGCGTCTTGTAAGGACAAAGAATATTTGAATATTTTATATTCATGAATCATATTTTTAAAAAGAATATTATCAACCATAAAAAACTATAAAATAAGAAAAAGGCTGAGGTATGAGATAAAAGATAATTTAATTCCTTGTTTTTTAATTCATAAAGTTTTTTTGTTAAAAAAAAAGAATAAAGGCAACCGAGAATCAAAATAATAAAACTAGCTATAGATTCATAAACCCAAAATAAAGAAATCAAGCCCAAAAAAAGCAGAATAGGATAAAGCTTTTTACCTTTAGGCACGCC
The DNA here is from genome assembly GCA_049240945.1 of Rhabdochlamydiaceae bacterium. GTDB lineage: Bacteria > Chlamydiota > Chlamydiia > Chlamydiales > Rhabdochlamydiaceae > JBMLRQ01. The sequence goes on along the minus strand of JBMLRQ010000001.1, from coordinate 16,296 downwards.
AAATCTCACAATCACTGTTTTTTTTCCTGCGATTCTATCTTGTTCAACATCTCTGATATTGTTAATCAAAATCAAAGAAGTTGAAAAACAACCTGTAAATACACCCAAACAAAAAACAGAAGGGGATACGACAAAAGTTTGTAAGTAATAAGTTGTTAAGCAGACAATAGGACCAAAAAAAATGAAGACAAATATTTCTCCAAAGCCTTTATAGGCGATAGCATGGTCTCCTTTAGTGTAAAAAATAGCTAAAAATACGGATAATATGAACAGGGGAGCCACGAGCCATACTTCTCTAAACATTAAAAAAATACTGACCACAAAAGAAAATATGATGAGTTTTTGGATAGCTTGTTTTAACTGTGTTTCTGACAATAATCCTAGTTGTAAGCCTCTTTTAGGCCCTAACCTATACTCATCATCAGCTCCTTTTTGGACATCGTAAACATCATTAGCAAAATTCGTGATGATCTGAATACTTAACCCTACTAAAAGTGTAGAAGCGAAAATAAAATAGCTAAAATGGGGAGAGTCTAAGCTTAAAACAGAGGACAACAAAACAGGAAGAAAAACAGCTACGAGAGTTTTGGGACGACAAGAACTAAACCAAGCCTTTATCATGATTTTAACCTCTTTTTGGGAAAGCGCTGAAATCGGGAACTCTTTTTTCTAAAAAAGCTTTTTTACCTTCTTGGGCTTCTTCGGACATATAAAAAAGTAGAGTTGCATTACCAGCCAATTCCTGGATACCCGCATAACCGTCGGTCATTGCATTAAAAGAAGACTTTAAACAACGCAAAGAAAGAGGGGAGTGCTCTAAAATTTTTTGACACCATTCAATCGTTGTGGCTTCTAACTTTTCGTAAGGAACAACGGTATTCACTAAACCCATTTCTAAAGCCTCCTGGGCGTTGTATTGCTTGCATAAAAACCAGATCTCTTTAGCTTTTTTTAAGCCAACCAATTCAACTAAACATGACGTGCCAAAACCTCCATCAAAGGAGCCCACTTTAGGTCCTGTTTGACCAAAAATAGCGTTATCAGCTGCTATAGTCATATCACAAACGACATGCAATACGTGGCCTCCGCCTATAGCATAGCCAGCGACCATAGCTATGACTGGCTTGGGGCAACTTTTGATTTCTTTTTGCAAATCCAAAACGTTCAAACGGCTTTGTCCATTTTCATGCCCATAACCATCATTTTTTCTGATTTTCTGATCTCCACCAGAACAAAAAGCTTCTGGCCCTTCTCCTGTCAAAATAACACATCCAATTGTTTCATCGAACCTGGCTTCTCTAAGAGCATGAGACATTTCGTCGATGGTTTCAGGTCTGAAAGCATTTCTCACATGAGGACGATTGATTGTGATTTTAGCTATCCCATCCGTTTTGTGATATTTAATATCTTGATAGTTCCCTGCTTCTTGCCAATTTACTGTAGACATAGGCCTCTTTTTGAATGGTGTTTAATTAAGTTTAAAATAATTTCAGAGCATGCTTCTGGCTGCTCCATGTGTAGTATATGTCCACCGTTTTTAACGATAGATAGGCTTTGTTTATCCACATACTTTAGATATAATTTTTTATATTTTATGTCATCTTCTCCGCAAATAAAATGACAAGAAGAGGGTATAAAAAGACTTTGTTCGGATAAACGGTGATTTTCAAAGACTTTTTGCCAAATATCTGGATTTTCCGTTGCTTTTTTTTGCTTTATTTTGTTTCTAAGGCCTAAATCCTTTTTTAAGGAAGAAAAAATATCCTGAGAATACCAAGCTTCAATAAAGTCAACAAAGGGTAACCCATTTAGCTTGGCTAACCACTGATTTTCTTTATCTCTTTGTTCGTCTATTTCCTTCTTATCAGTTAATCCCAAATGAGCTGACAATAATATGCACAAAGAAGAAAGCATCTTTTTCTCTTTTAGTAACTTCAAAATAAGTCTCCCTCCCATAGAGTAACCAATACAGACATCGCTTTCTTGTAAAGCCAACAGGATCTCCTCTAAAGGTTGTTTGAGAGAAATGAGTGAAAAACGGATAGACATTTTTTTTGATAAACAATCAACAACATCCAGCCAATCATCTTTTTGTCCTAAAAATCCCGCAACAAATGTTAGTTTTATCATATTTTTTTGATCATTTCACTTATCTCAGTCATGATCTTAGCTGTTTTATTTTTATCAATAGAGATCTCTACCAAGTTTTTTTGATAAGAAGAAAAATTTAAATCAGTCTCATGATTCAGCTGAAAAGCCTCAGCTATTTTAGAAAAATTCCACTCATGAGTTGTAGCCACATACTCTTCAAAGAAATCACCTTTATCAGGAATGGGTAATGAAGAAAAAATTCCGCCACCTTGATTATTCAATACAATAATGGTCATAGGAAATGGGTGATTTTTTAACATGGCTAACGAATTTAAATCATGTAAAGCTGTTAAATCACCTAAAACACAAATCATAGGACTTTTTAGAGCTAAACTCATTCCTAAGCTAGTGGCAATATTACCATCTATTCCAGAAAGACCTCTATTTGTACCTAAAAAATGACTCAATTTTTTTGGATGGAATAATAAATGAGCTGTTCTTATAGGTGTGCTATTACCAATGAATAAGCCTGCCATATTTTTGTGATTTAAACTCCAAAACAAGTAAGGCTCAGAGAGTTCGTTATGTTCATTAAAGTATGAATCAATAACATGAAAGATTTGTATGGAATGAGTTTGCCATTTTTTTAACCAAGAAATATCTGTTTGATCATCTATGAGATTTGTTATATCCCTTACAAAGGGTGTGAGATCAGAAACATATTTATGACTGGCTACATTTTCCGGATCTTGAGGATGCAAATCTTCGTTAACCATGACATAAGTGCTCACTTTTTTAAAGATTTTCTGGGCTTGTTTATCAACAAGCTTCCCTCCGATATGTAAAACTATTTCAATCTGATCAGCTATTTGTTCGTTTAGTGAGTAAGAAGAAATGATATGGGCATGTCTAAACTTTATTTTGGAGGTTAAATCAGCATAAATAGGCCATTGCAATTTTTTAGATAAATTTTCTAATAAATGGATGGCTATCGGATGACGACATTCGCCTATAACAATAAGCCCTTTTTTCTTTTTATTTATCAGCCCCTTGATATCGACTAAAGCTTTTTCAGAAATTCTGTATTCAGGCCATGAAATATAAATATCTTTAGAAGATGGAATTGTGGGTGCAATGTCGGTCAATAAAGGTTCTCTAAATTGGCAATTAACGTGTGCAATCCCGGGATATGGAAGCATACAAGCTTCAAAAGTTTTTTTTGATAAATGGGTAAAAAATTCTGGGTTTAGTAGGGGATCTGAAAATGATACATCGTATTGTTGATTAGCGTATAAAGAAAAAATCTTTTGTTGATCGCAGCTTTGGTTGGCTCCTGATTTGAAATACTCTTGAGGTCTATCAGCGGTTAAAACAATGAGCGGAGTTCGACTAAGAGATCCTTCCATAACGGCCGGGTATAAATTGCCTACAGCTGTCCCCGAAGTCACAAATAAAACGGCAGGCTTTTGCCAAACTTTTCCGTAGCCCAGTGCGAAAAAAGAGATGCCTCGTTCATCAAAATGTACAACTTTCTTGATATGAGAATGCTTTTTTAAAGCAAACAACAGAGGGTTAGAGCGAGATCCTGGAGAAAAACAGAAGCAATCGATACCCATTTTTATAAAAGCGTCTATAAATATATCAGCGTTTGTCTGATTCAATAAGGCTATATCCATTGTTTTTCACCCAAATCCTTCTATTGCATCCAACCAAGATGTGATTTTTAATTCAAGCTCTTCCCACTCTTTTTCAGCACAAGAGCTATCTACAAGGCCCACTCCAGAAAATAAATAAAGTTTGCCATCTTCAATCAGTATGGAGCGAATAGCTACCGCTAATTCAGTTTGCTCATTTCCTATAAAACCAATAGGAGCTGAGTACCATTTTCTTTCGTAAGTTTCATGATCATGAATGATTTTTAAAGCTTTGTCTACAGGATAACCAGCTATAGCTGGTGTTGGATGAAGTAAGGATATAATATCCCGATCGCTTATAGAAGACATCAATTCACCCTCAATTTTTTGGTACAGATGGCATAGATGTTTTAGTTTTAAAATATTTAGTTCCGACATGGCGTAACGTTTACAAATCTTAGAAAAAATAGACTCAATATACAAAGGCACGTAACTATGCTCTTTAAAAAAATGAGGGCTTTTTAACACCATTTCATCTTTGTGAGTGCCCGCTATCATTTCTGACATCAACTTATTTCCCCTTCTTTCGTAGAGCATTTCCGGTGTAGCCCCTATAAAGCAATGATCTCGTTTTAGAGAAAGAGCGTAAATGGTTAAATCCTTTTGGGGAAGTTTTTTCAAAAGAAAAAATCCTTCTCCTTGCCTGTTTGTGATATCAAAAGAAACACAGCGTGATAAAACCACCTTTTCTATTTCTTGATGAGATATCTTATGTAAAGCCATTTCAACAAGTTTTAACCACCCATCTTTATCGGGCGAATCTATGCGATGAGATAAATCCAATTTATAATTAATCGGCTTTATCCTCTTTAAAGCCTCTGGGAAGGGAGTTTGAATAGGGGAAAGAGTATGATAAAAAATCTTAGACCCCATGATTTCTATGGCTGGAAGGAAAAAAAACGACTCTTCTTTTGGGTCAAAATTTTTTACACCCCAAATTCTCAGCTCCTTTATAGATTCAATCTCTGGACAAAAATTAAAGGTTAATAAGGCTCCCAAAGCTAAGGTGAGATCTCCATCTTTTTTGTTTTTCCAAACAAACTTGGGGTATATAGATTGACTCTCTATCCAATCAATCAAATCTAAAGACGGGAAATCAAAATAGACAGTATGATGACAATAGGTGATCTGATTTATTTTAATTGTCTGTTGGTTTAAAGCCTTCATATATATTGACAGTGCCCATTGTTAAAGAGTGATAACATGTCTTCTGAAATCCAGCTTGTTTCAATATTTTACAAAAATGATTTCCATAAGGAAATCCCTCGATGGTTTTATTTAGGTACACGTATGCAGAAGGATCTTTCGAACACAATTTACCAATAAATGGTAAAATATATCTAAGATAAACGAGATAAAGGCACTTTAAAACTCTGCTTTCAGGGAGCGAAAACTCTAAAATAAGGAGCTGTCCACTTGGTTTCAAAATTCTATACATTTCTTCAAGACAATCTAAAACATTCATCACATTCCTTACACCAAAAGAAATCGATATGATATCAAAGCTGTTACTATCAAAAGGTGTTTGCTCAAGAGTTCCTTGGACAAGGTCGATTTTTTTTCGATAGCTTTTCTTTTCTATCTTTATTTTTCCTTGAGCCAACATGTTGATAGAAGGATCAAGGCCTACAGCTGAATCTATAACAAGATCACTCTCCATTAAAGCGATCAGCTGATCGCAGGTGCCTGTAGCGCCATCTAAAAGAGATATACCACCTTTTTTTTTAACTAAACGAAGAAGTTGTCTTCTCCAATATCGATCCAAGCCAAAAGAAAGTAAATGGTTTATCCGATCATAAGTTGATGCAATACGATCAAACATTTTCCATGATTCTTTTTTTGAAGGGATATTAATAGAACTCTTCATACTTATTTTCTAGGCTTATTGTGTTAAAAATAGTTTTTTTCTATTCTAAATAGGTAACAGATAAAAGGGAAAAAGAGAAGATAAATGTTTAAGAAGAAATATAGAGTCTACATCACACGTAAAATTCGAAAAGAAGCTTTTGCCTTATTATCAGATCATTTTGATGTCTACGAGAACCCTTGTGACAGCCCGCTTTCTTATTTAGAGTTGTGTGAAATTGTTAAAAATTACGACGCCATTCTATCGACTATTTCTGAAAAAATAGACAGTTTCATTTTATCACATGCTGACAAAGTAAAAGTTATAGCCAACTATGCAACCGGAACAGATAACATTGATGTCAAAGTCGCTCAACAGAAAGGTATCAAAGTCTTACATCTTTCAGAGGCTGTGACGAACAGCACAGCTGATCTCACTTTCGCTTTGCTTTTATCTATGATTAGGAAAATACCGCAAGCTCTGGAATATGTCAAGAATGGACAATGGACTTGTTGGGAGCCAGAACTTTTGTTAGGCGAGGAGCTATTTGGTAAAACGTTTGGGATTATTGGTTATGGAAGAATCGGTCAAGCTGTAGCTAAACGTGCCCATGGTTTTGGTCTTAAAGTTATTCATTACCATCCCCATAGATCAATCATTTCTGGTTATAGTCAGCAGCTTTCGTTAGATGAACTTTTTGCTGAATCTGACTACATTTCTTTACACGTTCCTTTGACAAATGAAACAAAGAAAATGCTCTCGTTTAAAGAATTCAAAAAAATGAAAAAAAAGCCTATTGTTATCAACATGGCTAGAGGAAGCGTTATCGATAGTGTCGATTTAGTCAGAGCTTTAGGGCTAGGATTAGTCAGAGGGGTAGCTCTTGATGTGACAGATCCTGAACCTATCTCTCCTCACCATCCTTTGTGCCATTTTTCTAATTGTTTTGTTATTCCTCATTTGGGATCAGCGACTTTGGACTGTCGATCGGAAATGGCTATTCAATCCGCCCGTCAAATCATAAACTATTTTCACGATCTTTTTCTGTAATTATATGTGCAAAGATTGTCTATGGCCCATACCTCCCTATGCGAGAAAAATAACATGTGACTGCGGCCATAATATGTGGATCTATATTCGCAACGAAAAAGAAAAAAACAAAAGCCTTTATCGTTGCGTTAAATGTGATGATTTAAAACTATTTACTTATTCTCCAAATGAGCAATGAATTGTTTGTTTAAAGAACGGACAGACATGATCCAGAATAAGACAGAAAATGTCACAATGGGAATTAAAAATCGAGTGATAGATAAAACAGAACCTGTTCCAGCTAATTGAATTAAAATGATTTGTATCCAAGCCGCCCCTGACTTACCTAAACGAGAACCTACGATGTCTATAGCCGCTTTACCTTTAACTTTTGATTCCTGATCAAGAGGAATAAAGGCGATTTCTTTAGTTGAATCAAAAAAAGTGTATTTCATGAGCTTACTGATACCATTTTGAAAAGCACCAAAAAAGACAACAAGGGATAAAGGGGAAAACTCACCCCATTGACCAATCGAATTTCTCATCAAAAATAAAACAAGAAAGATTAAGCTTGTTGTTCCTATCACGATAGGAGGTAGTTGGGCTGAAAAATGCCAACCTAATTTTCTAAATAAAACACCACTAAAAAACAAAGAAACGAGCAAAGAGCAAATACCGATCATGGTCCCCATGCCAGCCATAAAGCTCTGATAACTAGCCGTATCTGGATAAACAAGCTTAAGATTCGCTTTCCAGGTGACTTCTATTAAATTAATGGTCAGCCCATAAGCCACAACAATAACAGCTATATATCTTAAAGGCTTAGATTGAATGATGAATCTCAAACTGTCTTTCAAAGAAAGTTTTGTTTTTTGCTCAAGCCCTTGCTTATTGTTTTGGGGCTGGAATAGTCTAGAATCTTTTTTTATGAAATGGTTCACAATCGCATGACAGCTGATAATCATGACCCCAAAAAACAAGATGCAGCAGACTATTTTGCGTAAAGGAAGATTAAAATCTGAGCCTATGTGCGATTTGGTGAGGAAAATGACGAGGGGCCCCGTGAAGATCAATGCCAAATCACCACCAGCTAAAAACAGGTTGTAAGACCTTTTAGCCTCATCAAGATTAGAAATGTGGTTAACAAAACCCCAAAAAAGCAAAAAAATAGCTATTTGTCCCCAAAGCTCAGCCATCACAAAAAAAAGAGATTGAATCCAGTTTCTATATATTGAAATCCAATGCCCATTTTGTTCTCCCAAGTAAGCCATAAGCTTGTCTGCGGATTCATGAGGGGAGAGTTGGTCTAAATTTGGGTAGAGGACAAAACCGTACAAAGCTATAAAAGCCATAAAAAATAGGATGGTGTAATTAAACAGTTTTGTTCTAGTCAACACGTTACTTAAACGAGAATAAATCAAAGCGGCTCCCATAGCTACAGGTAGTACGATCCATCCTTTCAACACAGGAATCACTTCAGCACCTGCGCCTTTGGCCGTGACCACAAAAGCATCTTTCATGGTTGTAAGTACGCCATAGGTCATAGATATAAAAAACTTCATGAAAAAGAGAGGCAATATTTTTTTCAATTCATACTTTTTTATAGGCCAGAATTGTTCTTTCCATTTTCTTAAGAGGGGGAGTTTTGGTGTATTCATAAAATAAGTCAACAACCATTTGCTAAATTAAAAACCAAATTTTAGAGAAGAATACAAAAGAAAGCAAGAAGCTAAATTTTCAAAATCCGTAAAATATTTTTCATTTATAAGATATCATTACGCATAAAATCACGAATTGAGTATCATTAGTTCGATTAATTATTTGTTAGAGATAATTTGTTATGAGCATATCGTTAAACAATTCCTCTCATGAATCAGACTGGTTGCAAGTCACAATCAACTTATCTCCTTTGCTAGGCTCAGGTCTTATTTTCATTTTTAAGAAGTATTCTTTAGGACACACCTGCTTATCGATTTCTTTCTTATCAAGTGTTTACCTCTCTCATAAAATTTTCTTATCTCCTGAGCCTTCTTTTTATAAAGAAAGGCTCATTAGTCATAAGGGCCGAGGGGAGATAGACGAAGATCTCCAGCTCGAAAGAATTACTCATCTTTTCGTGGCCTTTACCTTTCAATTTTTGGCTTTAATGATGTATAGCGTAAATAATTATTACGTGGCAGGAGCTTCTTATTTGTTTGCAGGGACTCTTTTCAACAGCGCTTTTTCTCATTTTTTACCTCTTTGTACCTCTTCGGCTATTCATCCTGATTGCACACAAAAACCTGTAGATCAAGACTCTCTAGAACTGATGAAAAGACGTTTAAAGAAAGAAGAGCTTAATCGCTTTGTTCTTTTACCAAACCAAAACAAAAAGAATTGTGCTATTAACAATCTTTTGCACATCATTTTAGCTTATGAGCCATCTGATACCAAGTTAGAGATGATTAAATCGATTCGGGATTCTAAAACAGATTTGAAAAAATTAGAAACAATCATCGAAAATATCCGAAAAACATGGGAAAATCAAAATATTATTGGTGAACAAAACACGTTTGATTTTCAAAAGGCTATTGGTTCCTTTTATCGGAATGATCAGTTCACTTACCATATATTAACTACTGACGAAATATTAACTGACCAAGTCTCTACCCCTTTAATCTTTTTAGAATTACTTCATAATCAGATCCCTTTAAATAATATAAAAATAGATGGATACGAATCCATAGGTTA
>JBMLRQ010000001.1:1205-6806 GCA_049240945.1 Rhabdochlamydiaceae bacterium | reverse complement strand
ATAATCAGATCCCTTTAAATAATATAAAAATAGATGGATACGAATCCATAGGTTACATCGCAAAATCCACTAAGCCAGGAATTGATCATTTTATAGCGATCATCCATTTCGAAGAACTCAGCTTAACGATTGATGATGGTGAAGTTTCTGTACTAACAGATCAATCAGACAATCCTAAAATAGTGATCTTGAAAAAAATTTAATTATTTATCATAGAAAGCGTTGAAAGGACTCTTGTTTTTCATTTGTATGAGGAAGTGACCTTCTTCATTCAATTTGACAAACGAAGCTGATTTCGAAAAATCTAGGGGAGGATTCACTAGGCGCTTTTTAGAAACTTTTATATCCATCCACTCTCTTTCTTTTTCCTTGTATACAAAACCAATTTTTTGGATCACGTCTATATATCTTTCCTTGTTTTCTAACTCTAGTATCAGACAGATACGCTCAACAAGCTTATTTTTTGCATACAAATGGGAAGCAGTAAAAGGAGAAAAGTACAAGGTGATTTTACATTCATCTTTATGATTAGAATCAACAGTCATTTCTTGATTAAACTTTATGCGCCTATCGATTTCACAATCAAAAAATAAAAAGTAATCATTTCCAGTCCATGTTGTATTGAAAAGATCTGACACTTCTTCGCTATGTAAGGGCAAAGAAAAAAAGAAAAAACTGATTGAAAAATAACAAATCACTTTCTTAAATTTTTGCATGTGAGCCCCTTTTTATTTTTTTCAGCTAATTTTATGTATTTATAAAAGGTGGTCTGAGCGTTATATAATGAAATAAACCACCCCAAACGCCCTCCGAAAAGACCTTTTTTGAGAATCAAATTTTTAAATAAACAGCTCCACGAATGGAATAAAGCGATAAAAAAAGAAGACTTTTTGCGCAAAAAATGTTGTTCTGCAAATAAAGAAGAATAGATTTGCATCTTCCTAAGAAAGCTATCAATATTTTCGTAAGGAGTGTGGTGAATAGGGTATTTAAGAGTGATAACCTTTAAACCATCGGATAAAACTTTTTCATGCACCCAGTCATCTGTGAAGCGAGTTTGTTTTCTATGGTATAAGCGGATGATAGAGTCAGGGTGCCAGCCTGCACAACACTTTATATGTTTGTTCTCCAAAAAGTTAAATCTCTTTAAATTGTAAACACATGAGGTATCAAGTCCTAAAGTTTTGATTTCTGAAACGAGCTCTTGAGAAAGACTCTCATCGGCATCTATCGATAAAATCCAGTCGTATTTTGCTAAAGACGAAGCCTGATTATGAGTCAAGCCGAATCCAAGAAATTCTCCTTTCTTAATGGTCACGTTAGGGAAAGACGCAGCTATTTTTAGAGTGTGATCAGAAGAACCTGTATCAAAGACAAGAACCTCAGAGAAGCTTCTAAGAGACTCCAATGTTGAAGCGATAGTGGACTGATTATTTTTCGTCAATATTGTGACACTAATCATAATAAGCGTGAAATTAATTGGTGGCTTGTTTTTTTGTTTTTTATAGTTTTCAAAGATATGACTATATTACTTTTTATTCAACAAAAAACCATTCTTGTAAATAACCTTGATCTATTTCAAAAGCCTTGTTAGCCTTGAGCTAAAGTTTTAAATGTAATGATTAACAAATGACAAATTTGAAATTCAAGATCGCTTATTTTCTGGATAAACTTCTGAAGATCGAAACATCTGAACGAAAGTTTTTTCTTTTGGCTTTAATCGGCAGTTTTTGCATCACTTTCGAATACGCTATCATAAGACCTGTGAGCAACGCATTTTTTCTCTCTTTCTTTAAATCAACAGATTTGCCTTATGTATGGCTTTTGACTGTCCCTTTGAGCTGGATAGTTATGCAGGTTTATAACTATCTGCTGCCCAGATTAGGAGTCAAAAAAGTTTGTTTCCTTGTCTGTTTCCTCATTATTAGCTTCAGTTTATTGTCCTGTTTTTTTGCTATTGGATCTAAGTACCTTTCTTTTATTTTTTATGCATGGAAAGAAATTTATATCGTTTTGATGTTTCAACAACTTTGGTCCGTTATAAATAGCACCTTAAAATTAAAAAATGCCAAGCGTTCGTACGGGATCCTATTTGCAGGGGGAGGTATAGGAAGCATTCTAGGAAGTTTGATTCCCATGTTTAAAGCGGTATCATGGGGAAGCTCTTATTTACTTTTATTTTCGATGCCTATTTATGGTTTTTTTATGTTTAACTATCTTAATATGCTCAAAGAAAGTGAAAAAATCAGAAAACAACCTCTTGGATTAGAAAAAAATCTTCCTAAAGAAAAAAATATTTTCCATTCTTTTTCCCTCATAAAAAAATCTAAACTACTTAAAGTGATTCTTGGTTTAGTTGTGTTCATGCAAATGACGGGTTGTTTAGCGGACTTCCAGGTAAATACCGCTTTGCAAACCAATCTAGAAGGTGTAGATTTAAGAGCCGCCACGTTGGCAAAAGCTATGAGTATTGTCGCTGTTTGTACGATTGTTCTCCAAATATTAGGTCCTGTTCTTCTCATCAAATTTTTTGGGTTAAAATACGGTCATTTGTGTATACCCCTTTCTCTTGCTTGCTGTACATTACCAGCTTTAATCCATCAGGATTTTTCTAATATACTATTCTCTTTTGTGGCTATTAAGTCTTGTGATTTTTCTGTATTTAACATCATGAAAGAAATGCTGTATTTGCCTTTAAAAGAAGATGAAAAATTCCGCGCAAAAGCTTTTATAGACGTATTTGCCTACCGAGCTACAAAGGGTTTGGCTTCTATCTTATTATTTTTCTTCCCTTTATTATTTTCTTCTTCTTTGGCTTTTAGTATATACCTTTGTATGATTTTGATCTTTATGATATGGGCTATATTGATTATTAAGGGATTAGACAATAAGATTTAATAAAAACTTCTAACCTTGCATTCTTCTTAACTCTTCTTTTCGCTTTTCTAAGGACAAGTTTTCTATGTTACCAATCATGCGATCTCCGTCCTCTTCTTTGTATATACGGATATGATGATCCCCTTTTTGGGCCACTTGAGGGAAGTGAGTGATACAGAAAACTTGACAGAACTGTCCAAGTTCATGCAGCTTATTGCCGACAGCTGTGGCTGTCTCTCCACCAATGCTGGCATCGATTTCATCAAAAACAAGAGTCTGGGTTTTATTTTTCTTAGCCATCACTATTTTAATCGCCAATAAAAGACGAGCGAGCTCACCCCCGCTGGAACATTCTTTGATTTTTAAAAAAGAATCTCCTTTATTGGTTTTCAGATAAAATTCAACCATATCAGTGCCGTGAATATTCATAGGAATCGATGACAATCTAATTTCACACTCAGCAAAAGGCAAATGAAGTAATTTTAATTGGTTCTCAATCGCTTTTGAAAGCTCTATAGCCATTACCTGGCGTTTATCAGAAATCTCAATCGCTTTTTCTTTTATCAAAGAAGATAGAGCTTCAAGATCTTTTTCAATCTGCTCTAACTCTTCATCAACTTGCTCAAAATTTTTTAACTTATCTTCAAGCTCTTTGGCATGTCGATGAACATCTTCCAAAGAAGGGCCGTATTTTCTTTTAATTTTGTTAATATAGGACAATTGAAGATCTAAATCAGAAAAATACTGAGAGTCATAATCGACATCATTGATATAACTAGAAAGAAAATGTTGAATCTCTATTCCTTTCATCTGCCATTCTTGAAAAGTTGTAGAGAGAGGTTCTAGGTTTTCATCTAAACGAGCCAGCTGATCGATTTTGTATTTAAAATTGGGAAAGCTTTCATCCAGAATGTGTTCCAGAGCTTGCTGCAAATATGAAAGACGTTCTTGGATCTCTTGAAAAGAAGCCAATCTTTTGTATTTTTCAAACATAGCAGATTCTTCTTCACTAGTGAGCTGTACTTTTTTTATTTCGGATAGTTGGTATTCTATAAAGTCTTTTTGAGTTTCTTTATCCTTTTTGATCTCCCATAATTTTTGTCTTTCTTGAACTAAAGCTTTGTGTTCACTCCAATCTTTTTCAAAAGCGATTAAAAGAGGGGAAAGATCGGCATACAAATCAAGAATATCTCTGTGGTATTCTACAGAAAAAAGATATCGATTGTCGTGTTGGCCGACAAAATCAACCAAAGAAAGACCTAATTTTTGCAATACAGCTGTCGTCACTTGTTGAGAATTGATAAAGCAACGGCTTTTACCTTCTTTGACCAACTCTCTTCTCAAGATAAGAGGATCTTCGCGATTGATATCTAAGCCGATTTGTTTGCCGTAGTCTGTGAAGCATTCGTCTTTATCGATAATCATTTCTACGAAAGCTTTATCGGCACCTTTTCTGATTAACAAAGGATCGGCTTTGGCTCCCAAACAAAGAGCGATCGCTTGCGTAAAGACGGTTTTACCAGATCCTGTTTCTCCTGAAATAATGGTTAATCCGGACTTAAGATCTAGTTCACAATAATCGACTAAAACTAAATTTTTTATTCTTAAATGGGTGATCATATTTGTTTTGATGTTTTAAAATGTGATTTAGAAACGTCTGAAAGAACTTCTTTACTATGTAGAGAAACAATTTCTCTTGCTGTTTGTACGACTTTTTCGGAAGCTCCTTTGGGCAAAACAATATTGTATTTGTCAGACAAAAAAGCAAGTCCTTCCAAAAAAGCGGCCCGAGCTAAAACAGAAGCCGCAGCCACAACCGGATCTTCTTCCGCTTTCGTTTTTTGTAGAAGATCCACTTTTATTTGTTTTTTTTTCAAGGCTTCTAGAACAACATGTTCTTTGGCAAATTGGTCTATAATGACTTCCTTGCAATCAGTTTTTTTTACAAGCTCTTCAATCACAGTGGCGTGACCCCAGCCGAGAAGATAGTTAAGATTTAAGAACTTATGATAGATTTGATTGTATTTTGTCGGAGAAATTCTTATGAGGCTGTGAGGACATTCTTTTTTGATCAGATCAGCTAGCTTTAGCACCGACTTATCACTAATTTTCTTACTATCTTTAATCCCAATATCGATAAGGTACTTAATTTGAGAAGAAGAAGCTTGTACACCGGCTATGCAAAGAGGTCCAAAAAAGTCACCTTTACCCGATTCATCCACTCCAATGTGAGGACGATAATTCACAGATGTTTCACCTGCAAAAGTTTTCAAAATTTCTGGTTCTAGGTAAAACTCTATGAAATCTTTTTTTAGTTTCCCTTGCACCATCAGCTTGCCCGATTGATATAACGTACAAGAAACACCTTCTTTTTTAGCCGCAAAAAGAGTGTAAGCGGGATAAGAAATATCGAAACCTTTAACTTTTAAATCTTGTATAAGTTGATCTGATATTTCAGTAGGAATCGTGGTAACAAAAGAATGATTTTGTGACATATTCAAAAGGATCGCAAAAAGCTCAAAAAATGGCAAATATAGAGTTAATAAACCAATAAAATCAAACTAAATGAGAGGTGTCATTCCATTTGACAATAACTTTTTTCGTTCTCTCATATCCTAAAACAGATATCGAAGAAGGAAAAAGTAAAAAGAGCTCTCCTTGTTTCACAGTCAAATCGAGCCACTTCGCTGCTAAAGCTCTTAAAAAATGTCCGTGAGAGAATAT
>JBMLRQ010000001.1:0-1105 GCA_049240945.1 Rhabdochlamydiaceae bacterium | reverse complement strand
AGAGGGCTTGTAAAAATATGTTGGGGCGCGTAGGGGAGTAAGGCTTTTTTGATAAACAGGCAATCAGTCATACCCTTTTGTGTTAACGGAAGGTCTGTTAATCCAGTATGTTGCCTAGTGATAGTCCAGGGGGTTTCACCGTGTCTAACTAATATAATTTTTTTTTCACTATTACTCATATCTTTAATATAGGCCTCTCAGTTAAAAATATATTAAGTTGTATCTTGGTATTTAAAGCATCAGACTAGCCTTTTTTGAGAAAAAGATGAAGTGTATTTTAAAAGACTCTATAAACCCTTTGTGTCTTAAAGAAGAGATCGTCCAAAAAACAATTGGTTTTACGTATGCGGATCATTTAAATTATCATACAGTTTCTCTTTCTAGTTACGTAGAGAAAAAGATTTCTCAACTAAAAGACACAGAGTTTCAAACAAGCAAACAAAAATGGTTCAAAAGTTACTTTCTAAAAGAATTTAAAAGTTGTTTTTTTCCTGATTTATGTATCAAATGGGTGAATGATAAAGTAGGCTATGGTGTCTTTACTGAAAAAGCTTTACCTCTTCACACTTACGTAGGGGAATATGTTGGTCTTATCAAGAAAAAACCTTTTTTCTTAAACCAGGCCAATCCCTATTTATTTGAATATTATCTAGGGGAGTATTTAAGAGCAAAACTTGTCATAGATGCAAAAAGTATGGGTAACCATACGCGTTTTATCAATCATAGTGATCAACCCAACTTAGATGTGATTTCAATTATAGAAGGTAAAGAGCTGCACATTATTTTTTATACAAAACAAAAAATAGAAAAAGGAAAGCAGCTCACTTATGATTACGGAGAGACGTACTGGAAAGACATTGCTAAACATAAATCCAGTTTATGATAAAAATCATAAAATATAGAAAAATATTTTTCCTCATAAATCACCTGAATATTTATGAACACACATTTCTTCTCTTTTGAGATCATCATTCAATAAGAGGATGATGAGGAAGAACTAGAAATGAATCGACTGAGTATCTTTCTATTCAAAGTATCGATTAGATGCTTATTCTCGTTTTCGTATAATCTCTGCACTTCTTTGCATTCTTCGTTATATTGCTGT